>NZ_SSWO01000009.1:0-369032 GCF_004803625.1 Burkholderia sp. LS-044 | reverse complement strand
CCCGTTCAGGCGCCGGCCTTCGACACTGCGTAACGGTTAAAGCGAGGAAAGAGACGCAGCAAAACCGACCTTAAAACCGGACATCTCTAAATAGCTGGAAGGTGGACATCTGAATCCGGGTATGACAGATTTTGTAGCGGCTAGATTGAAATATCCGCTTTTCGACCCATCGTAAGCTGATCGGCCGCTGGGAATCCAGCGCCGGAGGCTGCGATGGCTGGAACGGATCACGATGACGATGCGCGAGCTGGACAGGTTTAAGGTCATCCAGGACGTCGCGGACCGCAAAAAAGTCATGCTGATTCCATGATGGCCGTGCCGCGGCCATGGGCATCGAATTTGATTCGATAATCCGTGCGATTTTCGAGCATCGCGAAATATTCGCGAAACTCGGTGTTAATGCGTAGCCCGCGGTGTTTACCGCAAGCATGCATCTGCTATCCGGCTGACGTCATT
This sequence comes from Burkholderia sp. LS-044, assembly GCF_004803625.1. NCBI lineage: Bacteria > Pseudomonadati > Pseudomonadota > Betaproteobacteria > Burkholderiales > Burkholderiaceae > Burkholderia > Burkholderia sp. LS-044. Next base: position 368,576 of record NZ_SSWO01000009.1, on the reverse strand, counting down.
TTTCCATGACAGGGAACGCGGGTTCCCGGAAAGATGTAACGGTTCGGTCGATTATTATGGATTTCGTGTTCGATCGGCGCGATTGCTTCGAAAAATCGCTTGAAAATCGAGAACAGTTCATCCGCTGATCGAACAGTTGGCTGCGGCAAATTGTTGCATTGTTCGAATTCCCGCTTCACCCGATCGGCCGCAGCGTTTGTTACTGCGCGGTTCCCGCCATTTGTCACGGCGATAGTTCGCGCGATCGCAATAACGAATGCAATCGTGAATGCATGGTTCGCGTGCGGCAAAGTTTTAGCCCATGGCCAGTTCCTGATCACGACGGCGATCGATTATCCTATTCAGGATCCGCCACGCGCACGATCCGCAATCGAGATGCGCGAAACCCTCGTGGACAAACCCGCCCGCGCTCGCTCGCCTGCCGCTGCGTGCTACTCTCGCAACCGGCACCGGCCAGGACAGTACAGTACAGTGGTGCGCGACCAGTGAACATTGTGGATTCACGCATCATGTACTCGATCTTGCCCGCGTTCGTCTCTGCGTTGTTTCTCGGGTTCGGCCTCTACGTGCTGGCCACCAAGGGCCTCACGCGGGTATCCGTCCCGTTCGCCTTGATGTGCGCGGCGACCTTCGTCTGGCAGGGAACGTGGGCCTTCCTGTTCCAGACGACCGACGCGGACGTCGCCAACTTGCTGGTCAAAGCAGGTTATCTGTTCATCCTGTTCCTGCCGACGACCTTCTATCATTTCGTGACGGAGATCGTGTCGCGTCGTGACGAGCGGCCGTTCATGTTCGCCTCCTACGGCCTCTGCGTGCTGCTGGCCATATTGCTGGTCACGGGCAATGGGGTCGTCGATGGATTCCGCCTGCATTTCTTCGGCCCGTATCCCAAGGCGGGCCCACTGCATCCGCTGCACGTCGTGCAGACCGTCCTCCTGGTCGGCCGCAGCGGCTGGCTCCTGATCGAGGCACGACGACAGACGCGCGCGCGGGATGTCCGGCAACTGCTCACGCAATGTCTCGTCAGCCTGGGCCTCTACTCGCTCGCGGCCACCGACTACGCGGTGAACTACGGCGTCGAGTTCTATCCGGTGGGGGTACTGTTCATTGCGATGAGTCTCGGGATTCTCGCGACGTCGATCGTCCGCTATGGCCTGATGGGCCCCTATCTCCTGGCCGCGACGGTCGCGCACGAAGTGGCCACGCCGCTGGCGGCGATCGGCCTGCATGCGGACGAGCTGCGCAACGTCCTGCCGGCGCTGCTGCGCGGGTATCGGCTGGCGGTGGAGCACCGGTTGTGCGCCGACAGCTTGTATCCGGGGCAGCTCGACCGGCTGCCGACGCTCGCATCGTCGATCCGGCGCCAGGTCGACACCACGAGCACCGTGGTCGAAATGTCGCTGGCGTCCTTTACGCTGGACCGCCTCGATCGCCACGGCTTCGCGGCCTATCCGATACGGGCCTGTGTCGACGCCGCGGTGGATCGCTTTCCCTTCCGTCCGGGGGAACGCGACCGCGTGTCGGTCGGCGCGATCGATCCGGACCTCCGGTTCTCCGGAACCGACTCGCTCGTGATCTTCGTCATCTTCAACCTGCTGAAAAACGCCCTGTATGCGATCGACGCAAGCGGCCGTGGGCAGATCGAGATCGACGCTCATCGCAGCAACGGTTACTGCGTGGTGCGTTTCAGCGACACGGGTCCGGGCATCGCTGCCGAGGTGCTCCCTCAAATCTTCGACGCCTTCTTCTCGACCAAGTCGCACGGGTGCGGCGCCGGCATGGGATTGAGCTTCTGTCGTCGCGCATGCGAAGCGCTCGGCGGCGCCATCGCGTGTGAATCCATCCCCGGCGTGCGGACCACGTTCACGATTCGGCTGCCGGAGCCCGGTTCGCCGGCGGACCAGGCATTGCGCGATCCGCCGGCGCCCACCCGGCACTATCGCATCGGGTAAGGCAGTCTCACCTTCAGTTCGCGGCGGACGGCAGGATCAGTTCATACGCCTTGACGCGCTCGATGATGCCCGCCGGAAACCGGCTGATCCGCTTGTCGGGCCCGGCAAACACGATCTGCTGGTACCCCAGCGACACCTGTCGCCCGTCGACGTAGAAGCGAAACAGCAGATACGCCGAACACTGCCGAACCTCGAACGTATTGAGGAAGCAGTCGACCCGCTGGAACGGAAACGTCTCCTGGACGTATTCCTGATGCGCGCGCTTCGTCACGAACGACCCGCCGGCCGCCAGCAGGTTGTTGTGGATGCATTCGTGAAACCAGCGTTCACGGCACACGCCCTGCCATTCGAAGTAGCGTGCGAAATAGGTATTCATGAAGGCATTGGAATCCTTGAGGTAAATGTCGACCACGTGGTGGAAGGTTTTTTCGGACTGATGTGCCGTTTCGTTGGAAAGGACGTGAAGAATCGCGTCTTGCGTCAACATGGATAACTCCTTGAATCGCTACTGGCGGTAGCGGCGCATTCCTTCAACGAGAAGGAATGGCCAGATTCTCGCCGTGCAATTCTGTTGAGCGCTTCGGTCAATACATGCCAAATTAGTGGTTGACAAATGGTTGATGTAAATCCCACTTTCGCCCGATAATTGGCGCGGTCATGCAACGCGGCCGTCATTTTTTGGAAACGCGTCTCCGTTATCGAATCTTTTTCTGCTGATTTATCGACACTCGTATGCAAACCTTCGTCAGGCAGCCGGTGCTCTATCCCGTGTCCGTGGTGTTTGTCGACGACAATCCGGATTTCCTGCAGGCACTGCGGGGCGCATTTCCGGACGAACACCTGAACCGCTTTTTTACGCAACCCCGGGTGGCGCTCGACTTCGTGTCGTCGCGTGACGTGGAGATGCCACCAACGGCCGCGGACTATTTCGGTGCGGAGAAAAAAGGCGGCAATGCCATCGGCGAGGATGCGCTCACCGATCCCGCCCGATTCGAGGCGGTGGGCGCGGTGGTCGTGGACTTTTCAATGCCGGAGGTCGACGGCATCCAGCTTCTTTCCTCCATCCGCAACGCAAACTGCATGAAAATCCTGCTCACCGGCGTCGCCGACGAGCGCGAGGCGGTGGACGCGTTCAACGCGGGACTGATCGATTGCTTTCTGAAGAAAACCGACGTCGAGATGCCACGCAAGCTGGCAACCGTGCTGGACAACGCGAAACGCAAGCACTGCGCGGCTCGCGGGCACATCAGCCTGCATGAAGCAGGGTCGACCTACCGGGATCCGAGGATCGTCAAACTGATCGACGAGGTGGCCGCGCGGGAAGGCATCGTCGAATACTACTGGCGCCCCAATCAGGACGCGGTGCTGATGTTCGACGCCGCGGGCGCGCCGAGTGTATTTCTCGCCTGGAACGAAGAGGATTGGTCGTTTCACTGCGATATCGTGGCCGACGCGAACGGTCCGGCCGAATTGCGCCAAGGCATGGAGGCGCGCAGCATCATGCCGCTGTTCTGGCCATCGCAGGCCTATCGGCCGGGCCTCGCCGACGTCAAATGCGCGGCGCCCCTGCCCGTTCCGGGATGGGACGGCACGTTTTACAGCTGGACCCGTCTGGACGATACGGCCACCGAACGCGAGCTGCCGACGTTGGCGAAATGGCGTCACGCTTGAGGGATCATCTGCCTGTCTTCAATCAGGTGGTGCTGTCGTCGAGCCGGCAAGAACTCGATTTGAAGCAATCCCTGTCAATGTTGACAGTTATCGGCGGCACGGACTTTTGTTTCAATAGCGCCCTATTCCGAGGGCCACCCACTATTCCAATCAGGCGGCACATTCATTCAGGGCAGGTATCAGAAGTGCGGAAGGGCCATTCAGCAAGCGACTGATACCGCTGAGTATTGTTTCAGATGCCGCGTGGTAAGCCTTGGCGGATCTGGTTCGATCTACGCCGATAAAACGCAGCAAAATCAAGGCTCCCTGCTATCCCTGCGCGACCTCGATGGGTCGGCAGCACGTTTCCGGCCGGCGCCCATCGCGGTCGATCGTGGCTCCGTGACGCGCGTGTCGCCGCGCGGCGCTTGCACGGCGAGACCGGGTGAATTCTGCCCCAGACATTTCGATGTGCTCGATCTGCGCGTGCGTATTGCACGTGTCGTCGCCCGCGAGAACGTGATCCGCTCAGGACCTGCTGTATGAGGGCGATATCTGATCCAGAATGTCGTTGAACGCCCCTTCCGATACCGAGACGAAGGACTCGAAATGCAGATCGTCTGCGCGTCCAAACGCTCAATAACGGGTTCGTTCCTTATAAATTCTTCTGAAACCAGTTCATATTTGATTACGGCCGAAAACCCGGCGACGGCGGAGCCGTATCCGGTGCGGGTGTATGACGCAGCCCGAGCACGTCGAGATATGTGTCAAGCGAGCGTTGTGCAGATTCGGCAACCAGTCGCGTAATGTCGCCGTAATCGCCACTAACACATGCTTTGTCGAGCGCGTCGTAGTAGGCAAGCCGATCCTCTTTGCGGATGATCGCGGGCGGATAGCCCGCCTTCATCAACTCGAAGTTGAGCAGCAGCCGCCCCGTCCGCCCGTTGCCATCAATGAACGGATGGATCTTCACGAATCGCGTGTGCAGTTCCGCCGCCCGCTCGACCGGATGCCTGTCTCCGGCCGCCTCATACCAGTCGATCAGCGCGGCCATTTCAGCAGGCAGATGCATGAAATCCGGCGGGGTTGTACTCGCACCCGCGATCACCACGTTTTCGCGGCGATACCGGCCCGCTTCTTCAGCATCGATGCCCTTCAACACGAGACTGTGGATGTTGCGAATCTGCCATTCCGACAGTGCCTCCGCTTTCGCCACGATGTCCTCGACATAGACGATCGCGTCACGATGGTTTGTCGCCTCGAAGTGCTCGCGAAGGGATTTTCCGCCGACCGTGATGCCTTCGAGCACCACCTTGGTTTCTCGCAGCGTCAGCGTGTTGCCCTCGATCGCGTTCGAGTGATACGTCCACTCGAGCAACAACTTTTCGCGCAGCGAGGCAACGGTGTGCTGTGGCAGCGGACGCGCGGCGTCGAGTGTCGCCTTGTCGGCGTCGATCGTGTTCAGCAGCGCGGAAGTTTGATTCGGCATTTGCTTCTCAAGGCGAGGTTCACTATTCGTCAGTATATATCCCCAATGGGGACAATCAAGCGGGTTTCCGCATTTTCTGCCACTGCAGGATTTCCAGCACGTATGATCGGCCCATATCGGGCATGGTGCGCGAGTCTGGCGAGTCTGCCGGCAGAAGCCACTTGTCCAGCGTCCGCACGGCAATGCTCAAGCGCGCGGCAAACTCCGCTCGCGTCATACCTAGTCGATCCATCGCTACGCGCAGCAGTTCCTGCTGGGGAAGTGCTGCGAGATCTTCCTTCGTAGTCATGCGTCAATTCAACGGTCAAAGTCACTTCCGGACTTATATCCCCAACGGGGATGACAATCAAGCATCAGCGAAAAATCCGTCGAGATCGGCCATCGCCTTGCGCCTCGCCTTCTTCGAGATCTTGAGATATGGAGCGAAATGATCAAGATGGATGTGGCCGAGAAGTGACTGCACCGTTTCGATTGAGTGACGCTGTGCAATAAGGCGATTCGCGAAGGTCCGGCATCTTGGGTGGCTTGAAATCCCTCGACCGAAACCAGCGGCGCGGTACAGTCCGGTTACATCGTGCTGAAGGCTGTCCACCGCGAGATGTTTGAACGTTTCGCCGTCGTCGTTGACGGGACGCTTCACGTTCAACTCGTGGCGTGTACGCTTGTGCGTCAAGATGAGCGGCACGGCAGGCATAGTCCCCGCCACTTGCTCCGGTCGGGCGGCGTTACTTTGCTGCGCTTCCAGCGCCATTCGATGTATCGGTTCATGGTCGCGACGGTTTTCGGGTGACTCAGGGAGACGCATTGGTGATCACACCTCGAAGGCCCACTTCCTCGCAGCACCCACCGCCATCGCACGACATGGCCGATTTTCGGTGGATCCTCGGGCAGCGTTAGAATAGCGCCCCTTCTCATGGGAGACGAAAATGTCCTGGTTCGTTTACGAAGTACCCGAATACCACGAAGACGCTGCACGCATCGAGCCCTTCAGCGACCTGCGCAACCGTGTGTTGAAAGTCGGTGACCCGGCCATGGCTGAAGAACTGGAAAGCGTTCGCGAGAACGCCGCGGCGACCGCCGACACGCCCGAGCGCCCCCTGCGGACTCCGGAAAATCCGCACGTCTTTCCGATTCCTTACGCCGAATCCATGATCCTGGTCGGGTTCATCTTCGATCTGAAACGCGAATTCCGGCAACTGGTCGTGTCACCCGTGGAGATGCCCTGGCTGAAAGACGCGTAAGAGGCGGTCCGAACGGAAGCGCGACCTCGCGCTCGCGTGCGCGCTACCCGTTGACGTTTGGTCAGGCCCGGCACTCACTCGCGGAAGAAACCGGTGCCGGCGCCGGGCATTGACGCAGGAGCGAACGTCGGCGGCAACGCGAAGGCGCGACAGACGCAAGGTGCCTGCGATCGGCGGTTCTCTACAACAACGACAACTGAGCCGGCATGCTCGTGCGACCTGCCTGATCGCTTTCGTTTACCGCCAAGTCCTGCCGGTTCGTGGACTGAGCATCGCCGTCGTCCTGTCGATATTTCCGCGCCCAATCGACGCCAAGCACATCAGATGAGAACACGACGCCGGGCGCAATCTGAACAAGCTGGCTCATGTGCGGATTTTCCTAAGCAGTCTGAACGTCGAAGTGTGCGGCTGCATAGCGTGCACTGCAGTTCCACACCTCGACGCCGTCACGGGTAAAGGTAGCCCATCCGTCCTTGACGATCACCTCTGCACCGGGAAAGACGTCACCATATCCATTTGCCGTGGCAGCGAAAACCGTTCGCTCGCGACACGTCGCCCAGTATTTCCCGTTTTCCAGGGTTAGCGGCTTTGTGCTCAATCGTCGACTCGACTCATTGTTTGATCAAAAAACGATCGCGGCTCTTTGCTCCCGCAATCCATTGAGGCGCCCTGTCAGGGGCATGAGCAAGGTAAGCGCAATTCCCTATCATAAGCCGTGACGTCATGACATCTCTTGTTATCGGCCCGGTATTGACTCTACCCTTTCCCGTCGCTTGTATTCACGGTCGCTAACCGGTCGTGGCCACCGGAACCGGGAGCGAATCGCCCATCAATTCCGCAGGTGCCTGCTTCGCACCCGGCCCTCGGCTTTCGACCGGCACGCTAGATCCGTCGGACATACCGCTCCGAAACGACCGAGCGTTGCTGGATCCATGCGACGGCAAGCTCCAGCGCTTCATCGCGAGCCTCCTGGGCGTTGGCGAAATCGCCATCGACGCCGAGCGTGCGTGTCTCGCCGGCCCGGTCGGTGACAATGGCCGCTGCCGCGTAGCGGCTGTTTCCGGTGACGGTTACCACCGGCCGGACCTCGCAGCCGTGATACTCCATGACGTTGTCCGTTTGCATATGACACCTCCTGCAGCGTGTTGCACCCGAAGCGAGCCCGGCGATGCGGGATCTTGGCGTGCTTGCCCTAGCCGATATCGATCGTGCGACCGGCGGACTGCACCGGTTCCGATTTCGGCACGGTCAACGTGAGTACACCGTTATCAAACTTTGCCAGGGTGTGGTCGGGATCAGCGTTTTCCGGCATCGGGATCGTGCGCATGAAGCTTCCATGGGCTCGCTCCAGCCGGTAGCAGCCGTTTTCCTCGCTGCGCACATCCTGCTTTTTCTCTCCACGCAGCACGATTGCTCCATCCTCGACGCTCAACTTCAGATCTTCGCGCTCCATTCCGGGCAGTTCGGCGGTCACGCGCAGCACCTGCCCCTCATCGACGACGTCGATGCGCGGCTGGAAGCGCGACGAGCTGAAGTCGCCAAACCAGCGTTCGAGCGCGCCACCGCCTGCAAACGGGTCGTGAAAGAACGCCTCCATTGCACGCCACGGGTCGCGTGAGAACAATCGCGGGATGTCAGGCCACGAAGCCCGCCACTGTTCGCCTGTCGGCGTGCTTTCCGCGCCTTCCGCATCGGACTTGCGGGCAGTTCCGCGAAGGAACTTGAAGGGGTTCCACTTTTTCAAATCGGTATTCATGGCGTCCTCCGATTCAGCTTCAATCTGATTTCACCGCGTACTCGACCGCATCGCGCCGCGCTTCGCCCGCGCTTGTCCAGCGTTTGCTGAAACGCGGCAGATGCCGGTCGGCCGACACCTCATCGTTCCGTTCGATCCGGACGATAGCGATGTAGCCCTCCAGTGCGGACAGGCGGGTCACGATCCGTCGCACGGGAATGGCGCGGAGATCGATCGCGTGTCCTTTCCAGGACTCCTGCGTAACATCAGACACCCGCCCCCCGCTGCTCCTGGTCCGCGCAGGCGGCAGCGCGATCGCTGCCGCCCTGGTTGCCGACCTGCCGTTGCCGAAGGATCAGCTGGTCCTGACTTCAACGCGCCGTGGGCGCGCCTCGTCGCGGCGCGGGATTGTCAGCTTCAGCACCCCGTCGTGAAGGCTCGCCTCTATCCGTGACGTATCGAAGTCCGGTGACAGCGTGAACGTCCGGGCGAAGTGCGGTTCGCGGACCTCGGCATGCTGCAGCCGCAGATTTGCCGGCGTCGGCACCGCCGCCTCGGCCTCGATCGAGAGGCTGTTGTCGTGAACCTTGACGTCCAGCTTGTCCCTCGTCACGCCGGGCAGATCCGCCCATAGCGTGACGACCTGGCTGTCCTCGTATATGTCGACGGCCGGGACGAGCGTGATCCGGCGCTTGGGCTGTTCCGTGTCGCGACGTGCCACGGTGGACGGGCCGCGTTCGGCCAGTTGGGTCGTGTCATTCATGATCGGCTCCTCGGATTACTGGATAGTGATGGCGCGCGGCTTGGACGATTCGCGCCTGCCGACACTGATCGACAGACAGCCATTTTCGTAGCGCGCCTGCACCTTGTCGGGATCGGCGGTGTCGGGCAGCTCGATGACGCGCCTGAAGGCGCCGGCAAAGCGCTCCTGCGCATACGTACGCGTCTCGCTGCCAGTACCGGGCTGTGTCGATTTGCGTTCGCCGCTGATGGTCAGCAAGCCCTTGTCGATCGATACGTCGAGTTCGGCGGCGTTGATGCCCGGGGCGAAGGCGACGATCTCGATCGACTCGTCGGTCGCACCGATATTGATCTGAGGAAACGCGCCAAGCCGGCCAGCGCGGATGCTGGACGGAAAGCCGCCGAGGAGTTGCGCCATCTGCTGCTGCAGGCGGTCGAACTCGCTGAAGAGGTCGGTTCCGAAGTAAAGATCGCTCATGATCGTATCCTCCTTGAATGCAGCCGGGAGGCGAACGGGCCTACGCGCTCCAGTTCGCCTGCCAGACTGTCGGCAAACAAATCGAAACACGCAGCGCGCGGGATCCGGAGGCCCGCGCATCTGCCTGAGCGAAACCTAAGATAGGCACTCCGCGAAAAATTTCAAGGTGCGTCGGCAGATTTTTGCACTTGAAATTCCGGTGCTGGAACCTATCATCGCAGCGGCTTGGAACTGCATGCGGAGGACGCCATGGAATTCGACACGGACTGGCTTACGCTGGGCAGGCATCGTATCCGGCTGCGCTCGACGAAGGGCTTTCCGACCGAGACGATGCGCACTGTGACCGAGGTCGTCAGGCTCGCGATCGACAACAACATGAGCGCGCGGGCGCGACTCGTCGAGGTCGTCTGCCGGCACGAACAGACCTACGACGTGCTGGTCGGCACGACGATGGCGGAGGACAAGGTTTGTGCACCGCAACTTGAAGCCGCGGTTGCGGTTGTGCTGGGCCTGTTGCCCGACCAGATCAACATCACGGTCACCCCGGTCACGCAAAAGGAGGTCGATCTGCACTTTGGCGTGTACGAGCGGATGCTGTCGGAGAAGCTGAGTACGGCCCCGCCGACCCGCTGACCGATCGGTCCAGCGCTCGGCCATGCGTCGACGGGGTCGTGACCGACATTCAGCTCGGCCAGGCAAGCAGCACCGTGCACTTGCTGTTGTTGCCGTAGCTTAACCAGCGGGGCGCGGTGAAAGGACGTATTACCTGACCGGATTCCGGAACCCGGTTTGCACCGACGCCGGACTTCGCATTTCCGATCGGCCGACCCGGCGGGAGCGCTTCCAGGGCGCATGCACTACCGTGCGCGGCGTCCATTTCATCCGCATCATCGCCTCCGATCCGGATCATGCGACCGATGACATGCGAGTCGTCCGATGCACGGATGAATGGCGCCGCTGATCGGCCGGCGTCGCGTGTACGCCATGGCCCCTGAAATACGCCGGCGTGCCGACCGCCGCCATCTCCAGTGACGGCGTGATGGAGACGGCAATCACGTGCGGCGCGAGGCTCTCGCCGATCCGGATGCCGACATCGCATCCGTCCGCCACGATGTTGGCCAGGCTGTCGTCCATGACCAGTTCTAGGCCGAGCGCGAAAAAACGCGTGCCGAACTCCTCCAGGTGCGGCTCGATCAGGATCGAGGCCGCAACGCGGGCGGCCAAGACCAGACGCGCCAGCCCTGGGCCGTCGGCTACGACTACCTACGTGGACAGAGCCCGAACACGTCGCCTCCGGCACGCGCCCGACCGCGCCCGTGCCGATCGCCCGGCCGTTCCCCGTCCCGGTCTACTCGACGTTGTCCGACACGTCCGTCATCCGGATCATGTGCGGCTTCACACCGTCGTCGTCATCGGCAGGCACGGCCTCCTTCGGATGAATCAGCGCTTCGAGCCGCGCCTTCGTCGCGACGAACGCCGGCGAATTGACCTGCGAATAATCGCGCGGCCGTGGCACCGGCACCTCGATCAACTCCTGCACCGCGCCCGGATTCGCCTTGAGAACGAGAATGCGATCCGCCAGGAAAATCGCCTCGTCGAGATCGTGCGTGATGAACAGGATCGTCACGTCGATATTGCGCCAGATGTCGAGCAGATGCGTCTGCATCCGCGCGCGCGTCTGCGCGTCGAGCGCACCGAACGGCTCGTCCATCAGCAGGATGCGCGGGCGGTTCGCCAGCGCACGGGCGATCGCCACGCGCTGCTTCATCCCGCCGGACAACTGGTGCGGATACACGTCGGCGAAGCGCGTCAGCCCGACGAGATCGAGCCACTGCAGCGCTTCGCGTTCGGCCTCGCCGCTGCTGCTCCCGTTCATCCGGAGACCGAACATCACGTTCTTCTTCACGGTGAGCCACGGAAACAGCGTATAGCCCTGGAACACCATCCCGCGATCGGCGCCCGGCCCCTGCACAGGCTTGCCGTCCAGCAGCACTTCGCCGCTTGTCTGCGCTTCGAGCCCCGCCAGGATGCGGATCAGCGTCGACTTGCCGCAACCGGACGGGCCGATCACGCACACGAATTCGCGGCGGTGCGTACGGAAGCTGATGTCGTCGAGCGCGACGCACTCGCCCTGCGGCGTCGCGAAGCGCTTGCCGACGTGGCGCACGTCGAGTATCACGTCGCGGGTTTTCAGTCGTGCGAAGCGCTCGCGCACCGCGTCGGACTGCATCAGGTACTCGGGAACGGCTTGCGGATTCTGCATGATGCCCTCTGCGGAAATCGGTTGACGGTTGCGAATCGAAGGGCATCACGCTTTCAGCGTGCGGTCCCACGGAAACAGCTTGCGGCCGAGCACCCCGAGCACGATGTCGGTCCCGAGGCCGATGACCCCGATCATCAGGATCGCCGCATACACGTTGTCGAAATGCTGGTAGCGCGCCTGCTGGCTGATGTACCACGTGATGCCCGAACTGGTGCCGACGAGTTCGGCAACGATCAGGTAAGTCCACGCCCAGCCGAGCAGGATCCGCTGGTCGCGATACAGGTCCGGCAGCACACCGGGAATCACGACGTGGGTGAGCAGCTTGAGCTTCTTCGTGCCGAGCGTCATCGCGGCCTCGAACAGCCCGTATTCGAGCTTGCGTGTCGTGTTCGCGATGATCAGCACCTGCTGGAACAGCGTCCCGATCACGATGATCGCGATCTTCGGTGCGTCGTAAATGCCCAGGATCGCGACCATCAGCGCGCCGAACGCCGGCGCGGGCAGGTAGCGGAAGAACTCCAGGAACGGCTCCTGAAGTCTCGCGAGCGCGCTGAAGGTGCCGCAGACGATGCCGAGCGGCACACCGATCGCGGACGAGATCACGAAGCCCCAGAAAATGATCCGGATGCTGTGCCACAGGCTCTCGTGCAGCCATACGCCGTCGCGGGATGCGGGCGGGGTCGTGAATGCGGTGTAGAACGCGCGCAACACCTGGTGCGGCGCGGGCAGGTAGACCGGATTCGCGCGCACGCCCTCCGGCACGGCCGCATGCATCTCCCGTGCATGCGCGAGCTCGTCGTCGAAGACGTCGCGATCGATCTGCATGCCGGTCTGGAAATAGTCGACGCTTCCCGGATTCGTGATGCGCATCTGCGGATGCCAGACGAACGGCACATAGCTGATCAGGCACCAGACGGCGAACGGCAGCAGGAAGGACGCCAGGCCGAGCGTCCATTTGCCGCGCGTCGTCAGTTCGCGGCGCACGGCCAGCCATCCGGTCGTGTTGCGGGTCATTGACATGGAAATCTCCGTATCGTTTCGGGTGCCGGTCGCGCAGCGCCCATGGCATCGCGCGACCGGACGTTCATTGCGAGGCGCTGCCCGCGGCGTGGGCGCGGTAAGCCCGCCAGCCGCCGAAGCGCGTGATGTCCGTCGCCTCGTCGAGCGCCGCGCTTTCGCACAGGAAGCCCTGCACGCGCGACCCGTCGGCGAGCGTCAGCGTGCCGATGCCGAGCGGCGCCGCAATGCCCGCGACGAAACTGCCGTACGCGTCGACCGGCATCTCCCAGATCTCGACCGCGATCGGCGCACCGCCGTCCGGCACGCGCACGAGCCCCGGCTTGGCGACGCTGCCGCCGGATGCCGCGCCGGACAGCGCGTAGAGACGGTACGTGGCCGCCGTCGTCGTCGCCGCGACGAAACGCGCGCGTCGCTGCGTGAGCTGCCCGTTCAACGGCTCGCCTCGCAGATGCGCACCGACGACGGCCACGCGCACGACGCCGGTGGAATCCATCGGCGCCGCATCCGCCGTTGCAGCGCCCCCGGACTCACGGACAGCCTGATCGCCGTCGCCCCACGCCTGCGCGAGATCGAGCAGCCGCGCATCGTCGTGCGCGCGGCCGACGAACGTGATCCCGAACGGCAAGCCCGCGTGCGCCCCGGTCTTGCAGACGCCGGCAGGCACCGCGATCGCCGACAGGTCGAGCAGGTTGACGAAGTTCGTGTAGTAGCCGAAGCGCGAATTGATGCCGATCGGATCGGCTTCGAGCGCGTCCACGGTCGCGGTCGTGGCCGAGGTCGGCATCACGATCGCGTCGAGCCCGGCCCATGCGCGGCCCGCCTCGATGCGCAGCGTCGCGAGCCGGTCGAACGCGGCGAACGCGTCGGCCGCGCTGAAGCGCGACGCGCCGCCGACGATCGTGCGAATCACCGGATGGAGCGCATCGGGCTCCCGCGCGGCGAATGCGCCGAGTGCGGCAAGCCGCTCGGCAACCCACGGGCCCTCGTAGAGCAGCCGCGCGGCGGCCAGGAACGGGCTGAAATCGATCTCGACGATCCGCGCGCCCGTCGCCCGCAGGCGTTCGAGCGCCGCCTCCCAGGCTGCACGATACGATTCGTCGCCGAAGAATTCGAGCTGATCGGCACGCGGTACGCCGAAACCCCACTGGCCGAGCGAACGCCCCCGGTCGACATCCGGCAGCGGCTGCCATGCGCGCCCGTAGGGATCACCTTCCGTCACGCCCTGCGCGACGGCGAACACCGACCGTGCGTCGGCCGGCGAGTGCGCGAACACCGACACGCAATCGAGCGACCGGCAAGCCGGCACGACGCCGAGCGTACTCAGCACGCCGCGAGTCGGCTTGAGTCCGACGAGCCCGTGAAACGCTGCCGGCACGCGCCCGGAACCGGCCGTGTCGGTCCCCAGCGAGAACGCCGCGACGCCGAGCGCGACCGCCACCGCCGACCCGGAACTCGATCCGCCCGACGCATAGCGCGGATCGAGCGCATTGCGGCACGCGCCGTACGGCGAGCGCTGCCCCGACAGCCCGGTCGCGAACTGGTCGAGATTGGTCTTGCCGACCGGAATCGCGCCGGCTGCGATCAATCGCTCGACGACGGGCGCGCTGCGATCCGGCGTGTACGCATAGGCCGGACAGGCCGCCGTCGTCGGAATGCCGGCGAGGTCGATGTTGTCCTTGATCGCGAACGGCACGCCGTAGAGCGGCAGCGACGCGATGTCGCGTCCGGCGAGCGCGTCGGCGTAGGTCGTCATCTCGGCATGCGTCAGCGGCCGGATCCACGCATGATGCGGATCGCCCGCGTCGAAATGCGCGGCGATCGCGTCGACGAGCGTGTGCGGCGTCAGGGTGCCCGCCTCGTAGCACGCACGCAGCGCGGCGATCGAGCCCGGCCCGGGCAGCGGCGAACGTTGTGTCGTGCTCATGCCACCTCCTCGGCGGCGCCGGTCTTCTGCACCATCAGCCGCTGGCCGGCCACGACCGCCGCGCCCGGCGCGCAATCGATTGTCTCGATCGTGCCGTCTTCCATTGCCGTCACCGCCACCTCCATCTTCATCGATTCGACGATCGCGACGACCTGCCCTTCGGTCACGCGCTCGCCGGGTTCGACCAGCACCTTCCACACGCTGCCCGACACGTCCGCGGCAATCGCGCGCTGCGTATCGTCGAGCGCGGCCGTTTCCCGCGCCGCCTGCGCGTCGCCCTGCTCCGCTTCGCCGACGTACTCCGCGTGCCCGGCCGCTCGCCACCGCTCGCGCTCGGCTTCGAACGCGGTTTGCTGCGCGGCCTTGAACGTCGCGATCGACTCCGCCTCGTCGCGCAGGAAGCGGTTGTACGCGCCCAGGTCGAACACGGATTCCTCGATCTTCAGCGACGCGCGGCCCGCGATGAAATCCGCGCGCAGCGCAGCCAGCTCGGCCTCGCTGACTTCGTAGAAGCGGATCTCGTCGAAGAAGCGCAGCAGCCACGGCTTGCCGGCTTCGAACTCCCGAGTGGTGCGGTGACGGTTCCACATCTGGACGGTACGGCCGACGAACTGGTAGCCGCCGGGCCCTTCCATGCCGTACACGCACAGATACGCGCCGCCGATACCGACCGCGTTCTCGGGTGTCCAGGTACGCGCGGGGTTGTATTTGGTCGTCACGAGCCGGTGCCGCGGATCGATCGGCGTCGCGACCGGCGCACCGAGGTAGACATCGCCGAGCCCCATCACCAGATAACGCGCGTCGAACACGATGCGCTTCACGTCGTCGATGCTCGCCAGCCCGTTGATCCGCCGGATGAACTCGATATTGCTCGGACACCACGGCGCATCGGGCCGCACCGACTGCATGTAGCGCTCGATCGCGATGCGCGTCGACGGGTCGTCCCACGACAGCGGCAAGTGCACGATGCGGTTCGGCACGCGCATGTCGGCCACGTCGGAGAGTTCCCGCTCCGCAGTCTGCAGATGCGCGAGCAGTGCATCGAGCGGCAGCACGCGTGCATCGAACTGCACCTGAAGCGAGCGGATGCCCGGTGTCAGGTCGAGCATGCCGGGCAACCGGTGCGCGTCGAGCCAGCACATGAGGGCATGCACGCGAAAACGCAGGTTCAGGTCGAGCACGAGCGGCCCGTATTCGACCAGCACGTTGCGGTCGCCCGAGCGCCGGTAGACGACACCGATGCCGCCGCCCGCCGACGGATCGCGATGCAGCACGCATTCGCCGGGCGCGGCGGAGGCAGCCGTGGCGACGTCGCGCGTCGGTTGCGCGACCGCAGCGGCCGCGCGCACGAACTGCACCGTATCGCCCGGGCGCAACTGGCCGAGCTTCCACAGCTCGTCGCGCACGACCGTCACCGGGCACACGAAGCCGCCGAGGCTCGGGCCGTCCGGGCCGAGGATCACCGGCATGTCGCCGGTGAAATCGACCGCGCCGATCGCATACGCGTTGTCGTGGATGTTCGACGGATGCAGGCCGGCCTCACCGCCGTCCGCGCGTGCCCATTGCGGTTTCGGTCCGAGCAGCCGGACGCCGGTGCGGCTCGAGTTGTAGTGGACCGTCCACTGCTTGCCGTAGAGCATCGCGATGTCGTCCGGCGTGAAGAAGTCCGGCGCGCCGTGCGGCCCGTCCAGCACACCGAGCGTCCACGCATGCGTCAAGGCGGGAATGTCGTCTTCGGCCAGCGTCGCGCCGGCATCGCCGCGCCCCGCGTCCGCGTGCAGATGCAGCACGTCGCCCTTGCGCAGCGCGCGCCCCGCGTGGCCGCCGAACTGGCCGAGCGTGAAGGTGGCCTTGCTGCCGAGATAGTCGGGCACCTGCAGCCCGCCTTTCACGGCCAGGCACGCGCGCACGCCCGCGCCCGTCACGCCGCCGAGCTTCAGTACCGTGCCCGGTCGAGCGCGCAGCACCTGCCAGAACGGCGCGGGCTCGCCGTCGAGCGTTGCCGCGAGCGGCGCACCGCCGAGCACGAACAGCGTCGCGGTGTTGAAGCGCAGCGTCGCGCCGACCATCGTGAATTCCAGCCCGGCCGCGTCGCGTGCGTTGCCGAGCAGCGCGTTGGCGAGATCGAACGCGCGATCGTCCATCGGACCGGACGGCGGCACGCCGACGCTCCAGTAACCGACGCGCCCGGGCGCCTGCTGCACGGTGGTCTGCACGCCGCCGTCGAGCACGTCGATCGTGTGCGGCGCGAATGCGAAGCGCGACAGGAACGCCGTCGTCGGCGCGCCGCGCGCGAACGTATCCGAGCCGGCAATCGCGCGCAGGTAGTCGAGGTTGGTTTCGATCCCGTACAGCTCGGTCCGCGCCAGCGCGGCCTGCAGTGCCGCCAGCGCGTCGCGGCGCGTATCGCCGCGCACGATCAGCTTCGCGAGCAACGGATCGTAATGCGCGCTGACCTCGGTGCCCGCGTCGATCCAGCCGTCGACGCGCACGTCGTCCGGAAAGGCGACATGCGTGAGCACGCCGGCACTCGGCTGGAACTGCTTGTGCGGATCTTCCGCATAGAGCCGCACCTGGATGCTCGCGCCGCGCGGCGCGACGGCGAGCGTGTCGAGCGGCGGCAGGTCGCCTTCGGCCTGCAGGATCATCCATTCCACGAGATCGATGCCGGTGACTGCTTCGGTCACGCAATGTTCGACCTGCAACCGCGTGTTCACTTCCAGGAAATAGAACCGGCGCGCGTTCGCGTCGAACACGAACTCGACCGTGCCGGCCGACGCGTAGCCGACCGCGCGGGCGAGCCGCACCGCGCTCGCGTGCAGCGTGGCGCGCTCGGCATCGGTCAGGTCCGGCGCGGGTGTCTCCTCGATCACCTTCTGGTTACGGCGCTGCACGGAGCAATCGCGTTCGCCGAGCGCGATCGCGCCGCCGCGGCCATCGCCGAAGATCTGCACTTCGATATGCCGCGCGTGCTCGACGAATTTCTCGAGATACACGCCCGCATGCGCGAAGTTCGCGTTGCCGAGCCGCACGACGGATTCGAAGGCCGCCTCGAGCTGCGCGGCGTCACGGCACAACGACATGCCGATCCCGCCACCGCCGGCCGTACTCTTCAGCATCACCGGATAGCCGATCGCATCGGCTTCGGCGAGCGCCGTCGCCACGTCGTCGAGCAGGCCCGTGCCCGGCAGCAGCGCGACACCCTGTGCGGCCGCGAGCGCGCGCGCGGTGTGCTTGAGGCCGAACGCTCGCATCTGGTCGCCGCGCGGCCCGATGAAGCGCACGCCGGCCGCTTCGCATGCATCGGCGAAACCGGCATGCTCGGACAGGAAGCCGTAGCCGGGATGCACGGCCTGTGCGCCCGTCTCGCGCGCGGCTGCGAGGATCGCCGCGACGTTCAGGTAGCTCTCCGACGCCGGCGCGGGGCCGACCCGCACGGCTTCGTCGGCGAGCGTCACGTGACGCGCGTCGCGGTCGGCGTCCGAGTAGATCGCGACCGACGCGATGCCGAGCCGCTTCAGCGTCCGGATCACGCGGCACGCGATTTCGCCGCGGTTCGCAACGAGGACTTTGGCGAATCTCATTCGGCCTCCCACACGGTGAGACGCACGGGCGTCGGGTTGTAGCCGTTGCACGGGTTGTTCAGTTGCGGGCAGTTCGAGATCAGCACGGTGATGTCCATCTCCGCGCGCATCTCGACGTACTTGCCGGGCGCGGAAATGCCGTCCTCGAACGTCAGCCCGCCGAGCGGCGTGACGGGTACGTTCATGAAGAAGTTGACGTTGCCGACGAGGTCGCGCTTGGTGAGCCGCGCGCCCGTGCCGCACGTGCAGTGCGCGATTGCATTGAGGAAGCTGTCGCGGCAGTTGTGCATGTGCCGCTTGTCGAGCGCATAGCGCACCGTGTTGCTCTCGGCCGCGCATGCGCCGCCGAGCGTGTCGTGACGCCCGCACGTATCGGCGACGATCGTCGCCATCGCGTTGCCCCGGCTCGACAGCAGCACGCTGCCGGCGCTCAGGTACAGGTTGCGCTGCGCGCGGATCGTGTCCTGCGCGCTGTAGCGCTCCTCGGGGTCGTCGGACCGGTAGAACAGCGTGTCGACGGCCTGGTTGCCCTCGAGGTCGAGGATGCGGAAGACCTGCCCGCGCTTCAGGTCGTGCAGCCACGGTTCGCCCGCGTTCAGCGTGATGTCGTGGATCGCGTCGCGCGGGTCGAGGCGGCTTTCGATGATCGGCATGGTGCGGCTCCTTACGCGAACAGGCGGTCGGTGTTGGTGAAGCCGCGCATGTTCTCGGCGCACGCGCGCCGGCACGGATCGTCTTCGGGTGCGGCGGCGTCCGCCGGATACGCGCGGTACGCGATCAGCTTCACCGGCTTCGGCGCATAGTCCGCACGCGGATCGAGCGGATGCGGCGCGGTCGAGAATGCCGCGAGCGTGTTCATCTCGAAGCGCAGGTCGACGGCACTGCCGGCCGTCGAATGGCCGGGGACGAAATCGAGCGTGCCGTCGTCCCCCGTCTCGAGCTTGCTGAAGAAATTGACGTTCGCGGCGAGGTCGCGCGCCGACAGCCCGTACTTCGCGAGTTCGAGCACGAGGCTGTCGCGGCCGTTGCGGATCATCGCGTTGCGATCGGCCTGGTACGTCGTCGTGCCGTACTTGTGTGCGAACAGGCGCGCGTCGCCGACGCCGCCGAGCGGGTCGTGCCAGCCGAGCGTGTCGGCCGTGATCGACGCGATCACGCGCCCCATGTCCGTGTACAGCGCATGGCCGCGCGTGAGATGCGCGGTGTGCTGCGCCTTCAGCGTATCGGCCATGTTGTAGCGTTCGAGCGGGTCTTCCTGGCGATGAAATACGGCGGACAGGTTCGCACCGCCTTCGACATCGACGATGCGCAGCGCGAGGCCGCGGCGCAGGATGCCGGACCAGTGGGTCCCGGCGGGAATCAGCGTTTCCCACGCGACGTGCGGTAGTGGGGCGAGGACGGCTTGGGGGCTCGGCGACATGGCGGCTCCGTGGTCGGTTGGATAAAAGGCGTGAGAGGGCGACCGAACGACATCGCGACCTCCCGGGCTTTTATCCCTCCGTGGAGCCTCGCCGCTGCCTCGTATCGAGGCGAAGGCAAGACCGGATTGCTCTCGGACCAGGCATCGTGCGGCGCGAACGCCGCATGACCGGAACCCTAGCGATCCTGAAGATGATGCAAATTGCTTCGCACCTCTCGGGCGACGATCAAGCGAGTTGCGTGCCAGCCTCGACGAAACGGCTGCACAACGCGGTGCGGCGGCCCGCACGTGCGCCGCATGCACGACATCGCGGCGGCCCCGTGCCCTCGCGGCGGGCGTGCCGCGCACCAGGCGAACGCGATCCCGCACCGGCGCAGTGCGTGTCGCATGCGCATGCACGGCACGATCCGCAATGGCATGGGCATTGCATCGATGGCGATACCTTCACTCGACATCCAACCGCTCATGAACAAGCTCGACCTGCTCCGGCGCGCGCTGACAGCCCTCTTCTCCGCCCGCTTCATCGAACTGCAACGCGCCGCGCGCCGCCGCTGAGCCGCCCTCGTCGCACGTCGTTGGCACGGTTCTCGCTCGGCATGACGCCGAGAGGTGCGGCGGCGTCGCATCTTAGGGATGCTAGGGTTCCGGTTCATCGAACGTCTGGTCCGAGAGCAGCCCGGCACGGGTTCGTCCGATCGCGAGAGCGGACGCGCACGCGCTACACGGCGGGACAAAAGCCCGGGAGACTGGCGATGGCAACGGCCATCGCGCCTCTCCGTGGCCGCTTCGTTCGTTCCGCATCCGCAGGAACCGGCTACGCAGCCGGACCGTGCTCCTGCACGGTCCGTATCGACGATCCCGATCCCGGTCTCCTGGAGAAACACGATGACCCGTCCCGCCTCGGCACTCCGCCGCCTGCTGTCCTTCCGTTCCGCCCGTCGTGCATTGGGTGCCGCCGCCACGGCCGCGGCGCTGCTCGCGGCGCCCGCCGTTCACGCGGCGGCGCCGCTGAAGATCGGCTACAGCGACTGGCCCGGCTGGGTCGCGTTCCAGGTCGCGCTCGACAAGGGCTGGTTCAAGGAGGCCGGCGTCGACGTCGATTTCGAATGGTTCGATTACTCGGCGTCGCTCGACGCGTTTTCCGCGGGCAAGCTCGACGCGGTCGCGGCAACCAACGGCGATGCGCTCGTGACGGGCGCATCCGGCGCGAAGAACGTGATGATCCTGCTGACCGACTATTCCGCCGGTAACGACATGATCATCGCGAAGCCACCGCTGCGCAGCGTCGAGGGGCTGAAGGGCAAGAAGGTCGGCGTCGAGCTCGGCCTCGTCGATCACCTGTTGCTCGAAACCGCGCTGCAAAAGCACGGATTGAAGGATGGCGACGTGACGCTGGTCAATGCGAAGACCAACGAACTGCCGCAGGTGCTCGGCTCGTCGACCGATGTCGCCGCCGTCGCCGCATGGCAGCCGAACGCGAACGAGGCGTTGAAGCGCGCGCCGGGCGCACGCGCGATCTTCACGTCGGCCGACGCGCCGGGGCTGATCTACGATGCGATCACGGTCGCGCCCGCGAGCCTCGCCGCGCGCCGGGCCGACTGGGCCAAGGTGATCAAGGTCTGGTACCGCTGCGTCGCGTACATCAACGACCCGAAGACGCAGGCAGATGCGGTCAGGATCATGTCCGCGCGCGTCGGGCTCACGCCGGAGCAATACCTCCCGCTGCTGAAAGGCACGCACCTGCTCGACGAAGCGGCCGCGAAGCGTGCGTTCCGCAAGGGCGACGGTCTCGATTCGATCTATGGCTCGACGCGCAACGCGAATGCGTTCAACGTGCGCAACGGCGTGTACAAGCAGTCGCAGAATATCGATGCGTATATCGATCCGCGATTCGGGATGCCGAACTGACCGTTGCGCGCGGTCGGACCTTTGACGGCTCTGTCAGGCTGGCGGGGCGCCTCCCCGGTTCATCGAGCACGGGGAGGCGCATTTTCGAGGATGTCGAGGCAGGCGTCACCCATCAGCGGTGCTTGCGCAGCTGATCGCGTGCTTCACCGGTCGCGTGTTCGGCAATCCGAAGATGATCGACGATTCGATCGGGATCCCGTGACTTTTACCGTCACGAAATCCCCCTTTCCCAAGCCCGCCTCTTTTCCATCATTTCGCTCATTCTCCTCGATCGTTTCTCAAACAAAAATTGATTGATTTGGCGAAACCGCATTCGCATACTGCGCAAGCTTCGTTCGCAATGCGTTGTCGTTGTCCTGAATCGGTCCCGACGCGCTGTGCCAGCGGCAAGCGGGATCGATATCGCGCGGTTTCCACTCTCTCGATGGAGAAACGTAATGGGCGTTACCGTCATTCCCCGGCTGCTCGGCCTGAAGGACGAGAAGAAGATTGCCACCACCGTTGGCGAAGCCCGGTTGAGCGGGATCAACTACCGGCATCCCGATTCCGCGCTGCTGTCCTATCCCGTCGCCGCCGCCGCGCCGTTGGGTACGCTGCCCGCCGGCAACTACAGGATCGCCATCGTCGGCGGCGGAGCAGGCGGCATCGCCGCACTCTACGAACTGGGCCGGCTCGCGGCGACGCTGCCGGCAGGAAGCGGCATCGACGTGCAGATCTACGAAGCCGATCCCGATTCGTTTCTTCATGACCGGCCGGGAATCAAGGCGATCAAGGTACGCGGGCTCAAGGCCGGAAGAGTGTCGGCGGCGCTCGTTCACAACGGCGATCCCGCCAGCGGCGACACCATTTACGAAGTAGGCGCGATGCGCTTTCCGGAAATCGCCGGATTGACCTGGCATTATGCGTCCGCCGCATTCGGGGACGCGGCGCCGATCAAGGTATTTCCGAATCCCGGCAAGGTGCCGACCGAATTCGTGTTCGGCAATCGGGTCGACCGTTATGTCGGGAGCGATCCGAAAGACTGGGAAGATCCGGATTCGCCGACGTTGAAGGTACTGGGTGTCGTCGCCGGCGGGCTGGCGGGCAACCCGCAAGGCGAGAATGTCGCGATGTATCCGATCGCCAATGTGGATCCGGCCAAGATCGCGGCGATCCTGAATGCGGCTACGCCGCCGGCCGATGCCCTCGAGCGGATTCAGACGAAGTACTGGCCCGAGTTCATCGCGCAATACGATGGCCTGACGCTCGGTGCGGCCGTCCGCGAGATCGTGACGGTTGCGTTCGAGAAGGGAACGCTGCCGCCGGTCGACGGTGTGCTCGACGTCGATGAATCGATCAGCTACTACGTCGAACTGTTCGGCCGCTTCGGCTTCGGCACCGGCGGCTTCAAGCCGCTGTACAACATCTCGCTGGTCGAGATGATGCGGCTGATCCTCTGGGACTATTCGAACGAATACACGCTGCCGGTCACGGAAAACGTCGAGTTCATCCGGAATCTGTTCCTCAAGGCGCAGGACGTCGGCGCCGGCAAGCTGGTCGTCCAGGTTCGTCAGGAACGCGTCGCGAACGCCTGTCATTCCGGCACCGCGTCGGCGCGCGCGCAACTGCTGTCATACGACAGCCATAACGCCGTCCATTCCGAAGCCTACGATTTCGTGATCCTCGCCGTCCCGCACGATCAGTTGACGCCGATCGTCAGCCGCAGCGGCTTCGAACATGCCGCCAGCCAGAATCTGGGGGACGCGGGCCTGGGCCTCGAAACGCATACGTACAACCAGGTCTATCCGCCGCTGCTGCTGAGCGATAGCAGCCCCGCCGCGAACGCCCGGATCGTCACGGCGATCGGCCAGCTTCACATGGCGCGCTCGTCGAAGGTGTTCGCCACCGTCAAGACCGCCGCGCTCGACCAGCCGTGGGTTCCGCAATGGCGCGGCGAACCGATCAAGGCCGTCGTCTCCGACAGCGGCCTCGCGGCGAGCTACGTGGTACCGAGCCCCATCGTCGAAGACGGCCAGGCGCCCGAGTATTCGAGCCTGCTGGCCAGCTACACGTGGGAGGACGATTCGACCCGGCTTCAGCACGATTTCGGGTTGTATCCGCAAAACCCGGCAACCGAGACCGGTACGGCGGACGGGATGTACCGGACGATGGTGAATCGCGCGTATCGGTACGTGAAGTATGCGGGCGCGTCGAACGCACAACCGTGGTGGTTCTATCAGTTGCTCGCGGAAGCACGCACGGCGGACCGCTTTGTCTTCGACTGGACGACCAACAAGACAGCCGGCGGCTTCAAGCTCGACATGACGGGCGACCATCACCAGAGCAACCTGTGCTTCCGGTATCACACGCATGCGCTCGCCGCGTCGCTCGACAACCGCTTCTTCATTGCCAGCGACAGCTACAGCCACCTCGGCGGCTGGCTCGAAGGCGCGTTCATGAGCGCACTGAATGCGGTGGCGGGCCTGATCGTGCGCGCCAATCGCGGCGACGTGAGCGCGCTGTCCACTGAGGCACGTCCGCTCGTGATCGGTCTGCGGCCCGTCGTGAAGGTCCCCGCAGCGGAGCTGGCCACCAGCCAGTAATTCGCGAACGAGGAGACGCGTGCGTCGCGCGTCATCATGCGCCCGCCGTCCGGCGGGCGCGTTTCACATCGATCGAAACAGGGGCGCGCGGCCGGACGGCGGAATCGGGGTATCCGGATTAACGCTCGCTCACCTTCACGCGCGGCAGCCATTCCGCCTCGGCACCCTGCGTGCCTTTCAATTGGGCGGGAATCGCGTCTTGCACTTGCGCGTCGTAGCGGCGTACCGCCTCGGTGTCGAGATGACGGCCGTCGAACGTCGACTGGCGACGGGTAATCATGTTGATGCGAAGGCGTTTTGCCGCCATGGTCGGTCTTCCTTGAAAAATCGGCACCCCGCCAACTGGCGAAGTGCAATAGATGTACGTGAGAAAGATGTCGCCAAGATGACGTGATGTGAAACGCACGTCTCCCGCCATCCTACGGCGGCTGCGCATGCACCGCAATGACCTCGAGCAAGCATCGCAGTTCACTTCTCCGCGATCCGCTTGCCGTCCGGCTTGATGGGTCGTTTCAAAGAAGGCACTCGAGGCGCGCCGCACGATCGACACGCTCCGCACTGGGTGCAGCGTCGAGGTACAACGGGTCGAAGGCCTGCCGGACGTGACGCCGTTCGACTTCGACCGCATCTGACCTCGCAGGCCGGACCGTGATCGGGCCGCCGTTATAATCGGTGCGACTCTACGGCGGCCGCGCGTGTCGGCTGCCGGCTGCACGCCGGGATGATTTCCCTTTCGGGCGCGACGCGCTCGAGGATTTCTTTCTCCCCGAGCGTGAAGCGCCTTGCGCCATTCCCCGCGCCTGCCATTCATGCCCGGCCGGGCAACGGATGGTGACTGCGCGAGTTGCTTCAAATATGACGGTTTCCCGTGCTGCCACCGGGTTCACGGGGATCCTCGACAAAAGGACAGAGGGCCTCGCCGATGCCGGTTTCCACTGGTTTTGACCGCAACGCATTCAGGGCGTATCCGCTGGACGGCGCGCTGCTGCGCTTTCACCCCGCGACAGGAACGCACGTCCGGATCGAGAACGCGGCGACCCGCCACTTGCGGCGCCTCGCACCCCGAGTCGTGATGTTCGGGATAACGAACAAGTGCAATCTGTCTTGCGACTTCTGCTCGCGTGATGTGCGGCGCGACAGCGCCTGGTCCGTCCAGTCGGCCGCCGGCGTCCTTCGCGGCCTCGCCACGGCAGGCACGCTGGAAGTCGCCTTCGGCGGCGGAGAGCCGTTCGCGTTCCGTGGATTCGCCGAGCTGATCGACATCCTCCATCACACCACGCCGCTTGCGCTGAACGTCACGACCAATGGAACGCTGATCCGGCGCAACACGTTCGCGCCCTACGCGGGCCGCTTCGGCCAGGCCCGCGTCTCGCTCTACGACGACGTGCGCTGGCGCGACGCGGGCACGGTCCTCTCGGAATACGGGCAAAGGTGGGGCGCCAACCTGATCGTCGACGACGCCGTGCTGCCGGGCCTCCCCGCCCTGCTGGCCGAACTGGCCGCGCTGGGTTGTCAGGATGTCTCGTTGCTGTCCTACATCGGCCCCGATTTGCGCAGGCACCTTTCGCCGAGGGGGCGCGCGCAGCTTGCGGCCATCGTGCAGGATTCGCCGATCGCCTGCTGCCTGTCGGTGTGCTTCGGCGACGCGGTGCCCGTATCCAGATTGTTCGACGGAGCCGATGGCAGTGGCGACTGCGGCGCGGGGCTGGACTTCGTCTCCATCACGCCCGATCAACGCATGCAGGGCTGTTCGTTCCAGGACGGCGGCCTGCCTGCCGCCAGTGCGGAGGACATCCTGCACGGGTGGCGCAACGCGCGTGCGCATCTCGAGCAGCCCAGTGCGCGGCGCGGTTGTGCACGTCGCGGCGCAGATGCCGGTCGAACCCGGTCAACGCCGCCGGTCAGCGTGTGGCAGGCCTTCTCCGGCAACAACAGCGGTGAGTGCGTGATGGTCGCTAAATTCGAGACCATCGCGGATGCGGACGCCTACCTCGCACAACTGCTGCCGTCATGGGCGCCCGATGCCGAGTATTCGTCCGAGTGGAAGCGCCTGTTCAAGGAAGAAGCGGTCGCGGGGCCGGGCTTGTCGGGCGGAGGGTCGCCTCGCGAGCTGGCGGCGATCGGCCGCTCGGTGATCGCGACGGGATACGAGGCAGACGACCTGTTTCCGGAATTGCGTGCGCTGGCCTGGAAGAAAGGCGCATACGTGGTGCCCGGCGGCATCCACGCCCACGACGTGTTCCTGCTGGCCGCGGTGCGTGCGTCAGGCGCGGATGACGCACGCGATCTGGCCGCCCGGAAGCCCCATCCCGCCGCCAGGACCTGGCTGCATGGAGAGGTCGTCCTCGTCACGCTCGAGCTGCAGGGTGATGGCGCGCCAGGTGAACTCGTCGAGATTCGGCAACTGCTCACCGGCTATTGCGCCGGTCGCCCGCTCGCCGCGGAACTCGTGTTCGACGACATCGACGACGCGGCCATGCTGTCGGTCAAGAAGCGGCTCGGCGCGGAAATCGGTCGAACGCCAAGGCTTGCGCTGCATTTCGGCTCGCGTGAGGATTCCGGCGAGCGGGCGGTTCGATTCGCGCAAATGATCGCGGAAGGCCAGACCAACGTCGCCGGCACGTGTGTCCTGGTATCGGGAATCGAGCGGCGCAAGCGGCTCGCGGTGCTCGCCTATCGGCAAGGTGCGCATGTCGGCGCCATCGACGGCCCGGAAGTGCGCGTCAGCGCCTGTTTTTTCGTGCGTGATGTCACCCCTCGGAAAGGCCGGCGCGCGGAACCCGGCGAGATCGATATCGGCCTGGTTCGCGAAGCGCTTCACCAGCGCTTTCCGGGCGGCGTTCGCATCGAAGTCAAGGCGGGATATCGTCGGGGTATGGCCTTCGTGACCATCGTCACCGCGGACCCCGGATACGCTTTCGGTCAACTCGAGCAGCTTGCGGCGTCGTTCGATGCGAGGCTCAGCATCGGGGTGCACGAGGTCGATCCGCTGGCGTTTGCCGTTCGACGCGTGATCTCGGACGTGCATTCCTGACCCGCAACGCAACCCGCCCGGCGCGCGCAATCGTCATCCCGGAATGCACGTTTTCGGCCTTCAATCGATCCGGGTATCGCGCAGTCCGGCCGCGTCGCCGTCGCTCACGCCCGCCTGCCCGTCGACTGCGCAGCCAGCGCGGCCCGCTCGATCCAGCGAATGGCCGGCGCATCGTGCTCGCCCGGCGCGGGCTTGCCGATCAGGAAGCCCTGCACCTCGCGGCAGCCGGCATCCGTGATGCACGCCAGTTGCTCCTCCGTCTCGACGCCTTCCGCGACGGTCGTCACGCCGAGGCGCTTGCCGAGATCGGCCACCGCGCATACGACGGCCGCGCAGTCCGGTCGCGAGATCGCATCGCGCACGAAGCTGCCGTCGATCTTGATCTTGTCGAACGGAAACGCGCGCAGATGCGCGAGCGACGAGAAGCCCGTGCCGAAATCGTCGAGGGCGACGCGCACGCCCATCGAACGCAGCGCGCGCAGGTCCGCGATCGCCTTGCCCTCGTCATGCAGCAGCGCGGTTTCCGTCACCTCGATTTCCAGCCGGTCGGGCGTGAGGCCCGCGCCGGCCAGCGCCGCCGCGAAGGCCGGCACGATCGTGCCGTGGCCGAGCTGCGCCGCCGACACGTTCACGGCGACGCGTGCGCCGTCCGGCCAGCGCGCCGCCTCCCGGCAGGCATGGTCGAGCACGAAGCGGCCGAGCCGGTCGATCAGGCCGCCGCGCTCGGCCACCGGAATGAAGTAGCCCGGCGAAATCCAGCCGGAGCGCGGGTGATGCCAGCGCAGCAGGGCCTCGCGCGTCGTCACCTTGCGAGTCAGGACATCGACGATCGGCTGGTAGAACACGTACAGCCCCTGGTTCTCGTCCAGCGCGACGCGCAGCTTCGATTCGAGCGCGATCCGCTCCTGCGCGCTCGTTTCCATGTCCGGCGAGAACATCCGGTACGTCCCCTTCCCGGCTTTCTTGGCCGCATAGAGCGCCATGTCCGCGCGTGACAGCAGCACGCCGGCGTCGTTGCCGTGATGCGGCGCCAGCACGCAGCCGATCGACGCGCCGATGCGGAACTGCCGCTCGGGCGACGGCGCATAGGGCGCGACGAGCGTGTCGACGAGCCGCGCGGCCGCGCCCATCGCACCGTCCGCGTCGGTGTCGCGCAGCAGCACCGCGAATTCGTCGCCGCCGATGCGCCCGAACATCGTCCTCGCTTCCGGGCACTGCCCGCGAAGGCGTTCCGCAACCTGGCGCAGCACCTCGTCGCCCGCCGAATGCCCGCACGCGTCGTTGATCAGCTTGAAGCCGTCGAGGTCGATGAAGAGCAGCCCGAGCGTCTTGTCCGAGCGGCGCAGGCTCGCGTCGAATTCGGCGAGGAAGGTCGCGCGGTTCGGCAGGCCGGTGAGCGAATCGTGATGCGCGAGCTGGTGGATGCGCGCTTCCGCCTCGGCCTGCTGCGTGACGATCGACCACGACAGCATCGGGCCGATGTAGCGCCCCTCGGCATCGCGCACCGCCGAGACCTGGAGGTCGAGCACTTCCGGCCCGAGCCGCACGCGGCCGCGATGCGGCAGGTTCGCCGGATCGGCGAGCAGGCGGCGCTGGTGCTGCGGGTGCGGATGGAAGAAGTCGATCGATGCGCCGAGCGCATCGTCCGCGCGAATCGGCAGCAAATGCTCGATCGAGCGCAGCAGGTTTCGCGACGCCGTGTTCAGGTAGTTGATGCGGAACGTCTCCGGGTCGGCCGTCATCACGGCCACCGGCATGTCGTCGATCATCCGCATCAGCCGCGTCTGCGCCTGCTCGCGCATCCGCGATTCGGCCTGCGCGTCGACGGTACGCACGAAGCCCCGGTAGTTGACCGAGATGACGGCGATCAGCGCGGCCGACACGAAAGCCATGTTGACCGCGGTGGCGACGAGCGTCGGCTGGCCCGTCGAGAGGAAGAACGCGATGAACGCGGCGTTGACGATCACAGCCACGATCAGCGCGGCCGTGCGCAGGTACATCAGGCTGAAGATGCAGCCGATCACCGTGATCGCCATGTAGAACGCGACCTGGGCCTTTTGCCACGCGTCGCCGTACGGGAACAGCAGCAGCGCCCAGAGGGTGAACGTCACCGCGATCGGGATCACCAGCCAGTTCGTCATCGTGAGCGCACGCGACACGGTGTCCGGCGTCGGCTCCACCAGCCGCGCGCGGCGCCAGTGCAGCAGCCGCGCGAGCGACACGAGCGTCATCCCGGCCGGCATCGCGACCGACAGCCACCACGGCGTGCTGCGCAGGTGCGTGACGGCGAGGCTCCAGGTGCTCGAGACGAGGATCAGGTACATCACCGGTAGCTGGCCGGCGAATACCCGGAATTGCGCCGCGAGCAGGTCCGGGTTCCGGGCCGGCGCCGCGATGCTTGCCAGTCTGACCATCCGTGCGTAGTGGGTTTTCATGTGAGCCTGCCTGCTGCAACCTGCGTTCGGATTGCCGTATCCGGCGTTGTCGCTTACCGGCGCGGGCCCGGATCCAGCTCGGCCGTGACGGCCGATCCGGACGCGGGAACCGGCGCGCTGGCGCGGTTGCTGCCGGTCAGCGCGATCTGCCCGCTGCCGACAATCTCGTTGAGTGGTGCGGGCCTGCCGAGCAGGAAGCCCTGCGCTTCGTCGCAGCCTTCGTCGGCCAGCAGCACGAGCTGGTCGCGCGTCTCGATGCCTTCGGCCAGGATCGGAATGCCCAGGCTCTTGCCGAGCGCGAGCACGGCGCGGATGATCGCGCGATCCTGCGGTTTCGCTTCCGCGTCCGCGACGAACGACTGGTCGAGCTTGATGCGGTCGAACGGGAACGAGCGCAGCGTGTCGAGCGACGAATAGCCGGTACCGAAATCGTCGAGCGCGATGCTCACGCCCAGCGCCTTGATCTGCCGCAGCGTATCCAGCGCGCGCTCGCGGCCGGCGAAGATCGTCGATTCCGTCAGTTCCAGCTGCAGGCGCGATGCCGGCAGGCCGGTTTCCTCGAGCACCTCCGCCACGAGCGCCGTCAGGTCCGCGTGCATGAACTGCACGGCCGATACGTTCACCGAGACCGTATAGGGCGGCTCCCACGTGGCCGCGCGCGCGCATGCCTCGCGCAGCACCCACGCGCCGATCTCCAGGATCACGCCGTTTTCCTCGGCGAGCGGAATGAACTCGGTGGGCGGTATCGTGCCGAGCGTCGCATGCTGCCAGCGCAGCAGCGCCTCGTAGCCGCGGATCTCGCCGGTCGTCAGCGACGTCTGCACCTGGTAGTGGATGCTCAGCTGGTTGTCGGCCACCGCGCGGCGCAGGTCGGCCGCGAGGCTGCGGCGCGCGCGGACGATCAGGTCCATCGCCGGCTCGTAGAAGCAGATCGATTGCGCGACGCTGCCCTTCGCACGGTACATCGCGAGGTCCGCGTTGTTGATGAGGATCGCCTTGGTGGCTGCGTCGTCCGGGTAGATGGCCACACCGAAGCTCGCGCCCGGCACGACCTCGTAGTCGTCCAGCCTGACCGGCTTGTAGAGCGCGGGCTCGAGCCGTTCGAGCAGGTCCATCAGGCGTGCGTCGTCGCCCATCCGGCAGAGCGCCGCGAATTCGTCGCCGCCGATGCGGGCGACGAATTCGCCTTCGCGCAGCAGGTTCGACATGCGCCGCGCGAGGATGCGCAGCACCTCGTCGCCGGCGTGGTGGCCGCGCAGGTCGTTGATTTCCTTGAAGCGGTTCAGGTCGATGCCGATCAGCGCGAGCTTCGTGCCCTGCTCTTGCGCCAGCGCGATTTCGAGGTCCAGCCGCTCGTTGAAGCTCGCCCGGTTCGGCAGGCCGGTCAGCATGTCGCTCAGTGCCAGCCGGCGCAGGTGCTCGAGCGATTCGGCCCGCACGTTGCTGTCGATCACGTAGCTCACGAGCCCCGTGCAGACGATCACGAGCGACGTACCCGCGACCGCGAGCGCCAGCGGACGCAGCGTGTTCACGTCGGTCCACGCGCCGTCGAGCGTCAGCGGCGTGATGCGCAGCGCGGACATCCCGGTGAAATGCAGCGCGAGGATCGCGAGCGACAGCACGCCGGCCATCTGGTTGACCGCGTGCGGCGACGGCCGCAGCGCGAGGTGCAGCGCGAGCGCCGCGAGGGTCATCGCCAGCAGCACCGACGCGACCAGGTAGCCGATGTCCCACGACACGATGCCCTCGACCCGCCACGCGAGCATGCCGGTGTAATGCATCAGCACGATCGCGACGCCGACGATCGCGCCGCCGAGCGCGGGCGCGATCCTGACGATGCGGCAGGTCGTCAGCACGAAGCCGATCGTGCTGCCGCCGACCGCGATGAGCAGCGACACGAGCGTGAGCGGCAGGTCGAATTGCACGGGCGCGCCGGCATCGAAGCCGAGCATCGCGATGAAGTGCGTGCACCAGATCGCCACGCCGGCCGAAATGGCCGTCAGCACCTGCCAGCCGAACCGCTGCGTGCCGGAGGTGTTCACCGTGCGCTGGAACAAACGCGCGGTGACCCACGAGCCGGCCCCGCACAACAGCGCGGCAAGCAGGACCAGCCAGTGATTGTGCCGTTGAACGATGCACCCTAAAACTGTCGCCAAAACCTTTCTTCCCCTATCCGTCGCATGCGTGGATGCCGTTCCCGATCGAAACCGCGGGGCGATGCCGCTTCGATCAGGCGCGCCTTCCGGATATCGGCATGCGATGAATAAACTGAACGCCGCGCGGCGGCACGCAAACGATTGCCCGGAAGATATTTTTTCTGGGAAAAGTGCCGGAACGAGACGGGGCGGGATATCGAAGGATCGGCCGATGGTTTGCCGATCGACCGACGGGTGTGGGCGATGGGTGATACGGCTGGATTCCGCCGCGCTTCACCGTCAGGTTTCTTCCAGGTTCGTCACGGACAGCCGGGGAACGCGGCGCGGTTATCGAGGAAGGTGCGGCAGGCGCAACCATGTCGGCACGCAGTGCCGAAAAGCGGGCTACGTGGCTGGCGGGATAAAAACCGGATTCCAGAGATCGACCGCCAGCAATTGCAGGCGGTCGATCAACACGCGTCCGTCATTTGCCCGGGCGTCGCGTGGCCTCGATCGGCTCTCCGTTCTCCGACACGAAATGCCGCCACGCGATCGATCCTCGGGCATTCAACGCACTGGCACACACGCCATCAATTCACCCCGACCGCGCTCCATGCGCGAGCGACCGTCGCGCTTTCGGCCGAATTCGCGCCGTACAGGTCGTTCGCCGCCTGGATCGACGCACGCCGCGCGTTCGGGTAGCTGGAGTTGGCGTTCAGATACACGGTCAGCGTCCGGTACCAGATCTTGCCGGCCTTCTCGCGCCCCAACCCGGTGAAGGTCGTGTCGCCGTTGCAGACCAGTTTCGCCTTCGTCAGGCCGGTATCGGTCGACGGCACCGTCGGGCCCTCCGCCAGCAGGTAGAAAAGGCGGTTGCCGACACCCGACGTGAAATGCGGATCGTGGCGCGGATTCGACCACGAGAATCCGCCGGACGGGTAACAGCTGAACGACCTGCCATCGAGATCCTGCTTGTACATCTTGCGCAGGCCGCCGCTCACCACGCGCGCACCGATCACGTAGTTGCCGGGATCGTTCGGGTTGTTCGCGTAGTACTTGACGAGCGTGCCGAAAATGTCGGAAGTCGCTTCGTTCAGCCCACCCGCGTCGCCCGAATAGTTCAGGTTCGCCGTGGCCTCGGTCACGCCGTGGCTCATCTCGTGTCCGGCCACGTCGACCGACACGACCGGCTTCGGCAGGCTCGTGCCCGGCTGGCCGTCGCCGTACACCATGATGTGCGACGGCATCCATGCCGCGTTCGCGCCGGTCGTGCCGCTGCCGGTGTCGAACACCACGTGCGCGAAACTCTTCACGCCGCGCCCGTCGTTGAAGATACCGTTGCGATTGTGCGTCGTCTTGTAGTAATCCCAAGTTAACGCCAGACCGTAATCGATGTCGGCGGCGACGGTCTGCCGGTCAGTGGTCGCGTTGTTGCCCCACACGTTCGTGCTGCTCGTGAAGATCGGCAGGTCGGTCGCCTGCTCGACGTCCTCCGCGATCAGTCCGCGGCCGTCGTATACGGAGCCGCCGCCGCGATTCGGATCGAGCATCCGGTACGCGTTCGTGCCTGTCTGGTCGGTGGTCAGCGTCAGGTTGCCGTAGTACAGCGAGCGGCCGGTGCCGGTCGCGGCGGCGGTCTTGATCAGGTCCTGCGCATCGAGCACGGCGCCCGTGCGTGCGTCGACGTAGTACAGCACCGCATCGCCGTGCACGTCGTTCGACTTGCCGTATACGCGCACCGCGTAGGCCAGCGTCGGCGTGACGTCGCGTACGAACACCACGAGTTCCGCGTCGTCGACGCGGCGCACGTCCGAGTTGAAGCGCGCGGTCGCGATGCGCTTGACCCTGGCGTTGCCGATGTCGGGCGCGTTGCGTATCACGGAGCGGTTTCCGACCTTGCCGATCGTGCCGGCGAGATTGATCGGCGCGAGCTGGGTCACGCTCGCCTGCTTCAACTGCCCCTTGCTCGAATGGACGACCACGTCACCGCCGATCACGGGCAGGCCCGCGTAGAAACGGTCGAAACGCACGTGCTCGGTGCCGTCGGGATCGACGATCACGTCGCGCACCTCGAATTGATCGCCGTCCGTCGGCGCACTCGCCTGCGGCCCTGCGAACTTCAACGTGCGTGCTGCGCCGCCAGCGGCCAGACTGAAGGCGGACGGGTTCTGCTGGATCAGTTGCAGTGCCTTGTCGACCGTGGCCGACTGGTCGCCGGCCTGGGCAAAAGCACTGAGACTCGCGACGGTAATCGCGGTGATGGACAGCAGGCGAGACAGTTTCTTCATGTAATCCCCCGGTTATGTATGGGTGATGTTCGAGGAATGCATCAAGTACAGACTTTGATCCAGGACATGTCACGAACTGCAGAGGGATGCTAGGAGGTCATTTTTATAATTACAAGATATTTTCTGACAGGTTAATATTTTCTGTCGGCGATGTTAATCGAGTCATGATTTGGTGAGAAATCTGAAATGATCTCGTCGGCTGCGATGCCGGTTTCGGCAACGCCGCATCGGCGGAATGCGCGTGCCGGGCCCGCCGTTACTGGGGAAAGGCGTGCGTGGCGCGGGTCGGACGGAATGGAAGATGTGAAGCTCGAGGTAGCGCGGCAGATGCTATTTGCTTTATTAAATATTGATTTTGATTATTGCCATTCCGGGCGCACCACCGGGATTTTTAGTGGCTTTCCGATTCTCGCCCTTGATGACACCGCCTTTTAATGCGTAGTAAAAGCCTCGCGAACGACGCATGAGAACAAGTTTTCTACGAATCGTTCGTTTAAGCGGTACGGCTCATCCGGCAGCATGAGTGCGTCACACTGCCTCTGCATCGCCCTATCCGCGCAGCGTGACGCGGATGCGCGGCCGCACGCCGCTGTTTTCGCGAGAGATGCATACGGCCGATGAACCGTCCGTTGACGTCGGCCGCCTACTTGCCCCGCACCTTGACCTGCACCACCAGCCACGTCAGCGCCCCCAGCACGAATACGGCGAGCGTCCACGCGCCGCCATGGTGCTGCAGCACCGCGGCCGTCGCGGCGATGCCCGCCAGTCCCTGCTGCAGGAAACCGCACAAGGCCATCGCATGCGCGCCGTGTTCATGCGCATCGCTGACGGCGGTCGCCATACTGTTCGGAAACAGCACCGCCTGGCCGAAGATCGCCAGGCAATACAGCGCGATGAAGATCCACAGGCCGGTGAAATGGGTCAGCAGGCCGCTCAGCCACGACACCAGCATCAACGTGGTTGCGAACGCAAGCAACGCGGCACCGGCATGCATCAGCCGGGCGCCGCCATGCCGTCTCACGAGGCGGTTGACCAGCATCGCCCCGCTGAAATAAGCCACGCCGAGCAGCAGGCCGATACTGCCGAAGCTCGTCACGGCCAGCTTGAAATGCTCCTGGAACACGAACGGGCTCACCTCCTGCAAGGTGACGGTCGTCGCGAACCCCAATCCGCCCGCGCAGGCTGGCCACAGGAAGCCCGGGCGCCGCAGCAGGAGCCAGTAAGTACCGGCCAGGCCCGACGGTTTGGCGGCACGGCTTCCCGCCTTCAACGGCAACGCGTACGACAGCGCGATCGCCAGCGCGGCGACGACGGCCATCAGCACGAAACCCGTTTGCCAATGACTGTATCGGCCGATGAGCCCGCCGATGAACTGGCCGCCGCCCAGGGCCGTGATGAAGGCGATCGACAACACGGAGAGGCGTCGCGCCAGTTCATCGCCGCGCCAGTTGTCGCGGACGATGATTCGGGCGATGATCGCCGCGCCGCCGCCGCCGATGCCCTGGATGGCGCGCAACACGAGCAGTGCCGGTGCGACCGTGCAGCCGGCGAGCAGCAGGCTGCTGCCAATGAACAGCAGCAGCGAAATCAGCAGCGGGCCGCGCCGGCCCCAGCGTTCCGCGGCAGCGCCCCAGAATGGCACCGGCAGCGCGGCACCGATCACATAGGCGGAGATGGATAACTCGGCACCGCCTTGCGTCATCTTCAACTCGCGCATGACGACAGGCAGCGACGGCAGGTACACCGTCGTCGCCATTTGCGCCATGAATACGACCAGGCACGCCAGCGCCATCAAGGAAGCAGCCGACGCCGCAGGTTCGCACGGCGCACCGGCGGCAAGAACGGGTTTGTCGCTCATGCCAGCCCTCGATCCGATCGGGACGCGCACCCGGTCGTTGCCCATCCGGGCGCACATGACGAGCTCCCGTCGCGGGCGCTATCCGCGTACATGCGCGTCTGAAATCCGGGTTCGGTCGCCATCGTTTCTCTCACGTTATTTTTTTCGGGGTTTGCCGCGGCAGTGGGCGGCAGGACTGAAGCGGCTGATTGTACAAAGGTGCGGGAAACGAATGGTAGACGCCGAATTCAAATGACCGTTGCGGAGCGGCGAGGGGCTCCCGGCTCCGCCCGCTCCGACAATGCAGGGAGTGCGGGGGGCAAACCGGGCCATGGCCGATATTCAATGACGAACCGCAGTCGAGCGACCGCTTCGTGCATGAGGCACAATACCCGGCTTCAACATTCAACCGCGATCAAACCCATGCGCTTCGTCGTCGTTGGAACCAGCGGAGCGGGGAAATCCACCTTTTCCAGCGCACTGGCGGTGGCAGCAGGCTGCCCGTACATCGAGCTGGATCGACTCTACTGGGGCCCCGACTGGACAGCCGTGCCGCCGGAACAGTTCGAGCGCGCCGTGCTGGCCGCGACGGCCGGCGACCGATGGGTCGCCGACGGGAACTACAGCGCCGTGCGCGACGTGCTCTGGTCGAGAGCCACTCACGTGATCTGGCTCAACTTCGGGCGGCGGACGGTGTTCTCCCGCGTGCTCTGGCGCACGTTGAGCCGCGGGCTCATGCGCACCGAACTTTCGCACGGCAACCGCGAGTCGCTGCGGATGGCATTTTCGCGAGAGTCGGTGCTGCTGTGGTCGTACACCACGTTCGCCAGGAATCGTGTCAAGTTCGCCGGCCTGCGTGACGACCCGAAATACGCGCATCTGCACTGGACGGAGATCACCCGGCCGTCGCGCACCCGCGCGGTCATCGACATGCTGGTTCGCGCCGGCGGTTGAGCGCGGCGCGACGCGCGTTTGCGGCGATGCGAATTCACTTCACGGCCGCATTGCCTCCGTCGGCGAACAGGGCCGAGCCGGTAACGAAACTGGCCATCGGGCTCGCCAGAAACAGCGCCGCGGATGCGATCTCGTCGGGGCGGGCGATGCGCTTCATCGCGTGGAGCCCGGCCGCCCATTCCTTTTGCTCGGGGTCTCCCCCCATCGCGGTGTCCACACCGCCCGGCAACAGTGCGTTTGCCCGAATCCCCCGTGCCGCGTAGTCGGCGGTGATGCCCTTCACCAGTCCCATCAAGCCGGCCTTGGACGCACCATACGCGGACATGCCGGGTAGCCCGACGCTGGTTCCGACGAAGCTGGACGTGAAGACGATCGAGCCGCCTCCGCGTTCGAGCATCGCGGGAATCTGGTTGCTTGCGCCCAGGAAGGCGGCCGTCAGATTGGTAGACAGCGTGTGCTGCCAATCGTCGAGCGAGATGTCCGCGAGCGGTTTGAGCGGCCCGACGGTTCCCGCGTTGTTGATCGCGATGTCGAGACCGCCGAACTCGCGCAGGGCCGTCGCGACGAGCCTTCGATGCGTATCGACGTGACAGACGTCGCCGGCGCAGGCGAACGCCTGCCCGCCGTGACGACGAATCTCGCTGGCCACCTGATTCAACGCGGATTCGCTTCGCGCACCCAATACGATTGACGCGCCATGCGCCGCGAACATCAATGCGATCGCCCGGCCGATTCCGGTGGAGGCACCGGTGACGATGGCGACTTTCCCGTCGAGTAAGGTCATCTTCTTCACATCCCGTGAGTGAGGTCAGTCACGGCAATGTAGGCGACCGTTTGCAGGCAGACACTCCGTTTCTTGCTGTTGAAGTCCGGTGCAACGGCATCGCGGGTGGTGCGGCACGGCCATGTCGCGCGCTGCGGCGATCTGCACGTGATGGAGATGCGCAGCCTTCCCGACCTGCACGGTCATTGAAATGGCGGCCCGCGCCGGCACCCGAACGCGGTATGACGCTTGCCGGCGTCAGTCGTCGAACGTGCCTTGATATTCCGGCGCGGCATCCGCGCGCGTGTTCAGCTCGAACATCACGCCGCCCGGCGCGCGGCAGAAGAAGCGCGAACCGCGCCCGTTGTTGAAGACGTCCGTCACCATCTCGACGCCCTCTTCCCTGAAGCGTTCGAACAACGTGCGAACGGCATCGAGGCTCGGCAGTTCGAACCCGACGTGGAAATTCGTCGGCCACGCGGTCTCATCGTCGCCGGCGTGATCGATC
Source organism: Burkholderia sp. LS-044 (assembly GCF_004803625.1). Classification (NCBI taxonomy): domain Bacteria; kingdom Pseudomonadati; phylum Pseudomonadota; class Betaproteobacteria; order Burkholderiales; family Burkholderiaceae; genus Burkholderia; species Burkholderia sp. LS-044. The sequence goes on along the minus strand of NZ_SSWO01000009.1, from coordinate 330,635 downwards.
ACTACGTCGAAGCCCGGGCGCTTGAGGATCCAGGATTTGTCCCAGCTTCCCGCGATCGTGAAGCCGAGATGCCGCTCGAAGAATCGGGCCGTCGCCAGTGTGTCGGCGGAGGGGAAGCTCAGGTGATTGAGCTTCATGGTTTGCGTCATGGCAGTCATTGCGAGTCTCCGTCATGCGTCGATCGGCGGAGGCCCCATGCCGTTCCGCCCGACGCACCCAGAATACGAGCCGCGGCTCGCATTCGACAATTCGCATTCGCCGCCTGGCTCGACAGCGCGCGAACCCGCGAGAAATCGCGGATCGGGGCGCGGTTGCGAGCGCGGCGGATCGCGCCATTCGCATTTGTATCTGTCCGTGATTTGGCTGAACCACATCACTTCCGGCAGCCGCCCACCTTATTGCTCGAGAGAGCCATCTCCATTGGATCCTCTTTCTGGACAGGTGGAACCTTCGTTGAAAGCGACACGCCCCATGCCGCCCTACGTCTTCACCGCTTCGTAAACCTTCGTCTTCGGATTGAACCGGTATTCGACGACATCCGCGGCGCCGTCGGTCTTTTTCCGGCCGGCGTTGTCGATGCCCGTCCCGGTCATCGCCACGCGAAGGCGCGGCCAGTCCCGGCCGTCTGCCGGCAGGAACGTCAGCGTCGCAGAGCCTTCCACGCACGGTATCCGGTTGCCGGTACCCGCGGCATCGCATGCCGCGCCGCTGTCGTTGCCGCGAAATACGTTGCCGGCATAGGTCCAGTCGGTATCGTCAGGATTGCTGGACGCATCGGTGCGCCGATAGACGAACATGCCGAACGACTTGATCCGGGTACCGGAAGCCAGGTACCAGGTCGGCACGGCCAGCACGATCCGCCCGTCCGGCAGGGTCGTGCTCACGGCGGATTCCTTGTCGTCGATCGTGTCAGCCTTTTCGTAGCGGCCAAACTCGCCGATCGAGCGTTCCGACTCGACCATGTTCCAGCCGGCCACGCCGCCGTCCGAGATCCATTCGAAGGTCGCCTCCGTGATCGTCACCCTGGCATCGGGCGCCGGCTCGGCGGTTTTCTCCTGTTCGGCGTACTTGTTCGGCGTCTCGTACGCGAAGCCGGTGAAGTAGCGGCCGCCGTTCAGGTCGAACGCGTGGCCGTACCAATACGTGGCCTGGCTTCCGTTGGCGATCTCCATCGTCGCCTCGCCATGCGCGTCCTTCTGGTAAATGCCCTCCAGCACCTGGCCCGGCCTGGGCGGCACAGGCGAGTCGCGCCCTTCGCGCTGCGAGGTAACGGCCTGCGTCGCCGACGCGGCCGCCGGCTGCGCATTCGATGCGGTATCGGCCTGACCGGAACGATCCCCGCATGCCGCGACCAGAAGCGAAACGACGGACAGCCATGCAATTTTCCCGATCATGTGCCTTTACCCCGGATGCGTCTTCAAGTGACCCGATGCACGCTCACGGGTGCACCAATTGATATCGCCGTTCGATACCGGTTGCCCGGCCGATCGATTCGGGCGCCGGTTCTCTTGTCGAACCCATGGCGCGGATTGTCCGGGCGCTAGCGGCACCTGCCGCCGTAACCGGCCGGCAAAGCCGATGGCAACGCGGCGCTCGCCGCGAAGGCAGGCAGCCCAATGTGACGCGGCAACGCGACGCGCTGCGCGGGAAGCATCCTGTTCTCGGGTTTCATCGTTTTCATTTTGTCGTTGTCGGCGCCAATACGGGACTTGAAGACGTGCTCGGACACGCTCAATGCGGAGTGCATTGCGCCAGCGCCGATTATCTCCACAATCGGCGAATAAATCATCCATCGACGGCATCGCCTGCCGGACGAGCCCGGCGTAGCCATACCGCTCTTCGCGACGCCTCAAGCGTCGATGGCCCGGGGTCGACAGACACACCCCGGGCCACGGATCGCCCGCCGGTGCCGGGCATCACGACCGCTGCCCGACACCACCGTTCGATCGATACTGCGCGGACAACGTCAGAACTGGTAACCCGCGCCCACCACCGCGCCGAAGTCCGAACGCGTGTTGCCCGTCACCGACGCCTTGACGACCCAGCGGTTGCTTTCCGTCACGTACGAGTACCCGGCGGCGAAACCCTGCTGGCCGTGATAGTTCGACGTCGCCGCCGAGACCATCGAGCGGCCCGCGCCCGTCGGTTGCGGCAGGCCGGCCACGGCCATTGCCGATGCCACGCCGCCGTACATGTCCTTCTTCAGGTCGTTGAACGAGTTGTACACCTGGCCGATGCGCTGGTCGGTGTAGCCCTTCGCCTGAGACGTGGCGGTCGACAGGTTGTCGTTCAGCTGCTGCACGTTCACCGCGTCGGTCGGCGCCGTGCCGGCCGCGACGTTCGTGACCTGGCGCTCGCTGCCCTTCGCACCGACCGAGAACGAATTGTCGCGATCGGCCACGGAGCCCTGGCCGACCGCCACCGCGTTCTTGCCGGTTGCGGTTGCCGTCGACCCGATCGAACCCGCATCGGCACGTGCGATCCACGTCGTGTTCGCATCGGTCGCCGCCGCGCGGATCTGGTCGTTGGCCGCCGCGTTCTTCAGCGCGTTGTTGAACTGGCCCATGTTGACCGCGTCGTTGTCCTTCACGCCCGCCGCGACACCGGTCAGCACGCGGTCGCCCGACGTGCCGGAGAAGTTCACGCTGGTGCCGCCGGTGTCCTTCCCGACCGTGATCGCGCCGTTCGGATCCTGCTGCTGCACGAGGCCGGCCTTGCCGTTCGCGATGTTGTTCACGTTCCCCTGCAGGTTCGTGATGTCGGTCGTGTTCTTCGCGACCTGCTGGTTGGTCGCGTAGAGCTGCGAGCCGTTCACCGCATCCGTGCTGGTTGCGCTGAGCGTGCCGGCCTGCACGTTGGTGATGCGCGTGCCGCCTGCGCCGCCGAGCGTGATCGAGCTCTTCGACGCGTCGTCGTATTGCACCGCGAGCGCACCGAGCTGGTTGAGGCTCGACTGCACGCCCTTCAGCTGCTTGACGTTCACCGCGTCGGTATCGGCGGTGCCCGCGGCGACGTTCTTCAGCACGACGGCCGCATTCGCGTCGCCGCCGATGAGCGATACCGAATTCAACCGGTTGCCGTTCGCGTCGACGTCGTACTTGACGACGTTCTTCACGGCCTCGCCCGCCTGGTTGGACACCTGCGTGATCTGCTGTTCGAGCGACGATTTCACGCCCGACAACTGGCCGCCGTTCACCGCGTCCGTGCTGCCCGCGGCGACGTCGCCGTCGGCCACGTTCGTCAGCTTCGTCGGTGCACCGCCGCGCGCCGCGTTGTAGGCACCGAGCGTCGGGTCGAACTGCAGCGCGTCCTGCTGCAGCCCCGCGATCGCGGCCGTGTTGCCGGCGATGTTCGTTTCCGCATTGCCGAGGCGCGTTTCGTGATTCTCGAGCGTCGTCGTGTTGTTGAGAACGCGGCCGTCGAGATTCGTGAGCGCGTCGCCGACATTGTTGAACGAACCGCCGCCGACCTTATAGTCCGGCGCGCTGATCGAGCCGTCCGGATTCGCCGTCGCACCGCCGCCCAGCGCGGCCGCCGCGCCGTCGGTTGCACGGCGCAGTTGCGCGCCGTTCACCGCGTCCGTGCTGCCGGCCGCGACGTTGCCTTCCGCGACGTTGGTCAGGCGCACCGGGCTCCCGCCGTTGCCCGCGCCGAGCGAAACCTGCTTCTTGCTCGCATCGTCGTACTTCACGGCGAGTGCATCGAGCTGGCTCGTGCCGTCCTGGATCGCCGCGTTCAGCTGGTCGACGTTGACCGCGTCCGTGCCGTTCTTGCCGGCCGCGACGTTGCCGATGCGTTGCGGGCCGTTGCCGCCGTGGCTCGCGTCGTAGGTGCCGAGGTTCGCGTTCCACTGGAGCGCGTCCTGCTGGAGCGCCGCGATATTGCCGGTGTTCGTCGTCACCTGGTTGCCGAGCGTCGTCACGTTGTTGCTGACGTTCGTAATCGACTGGTTCAGCGTATCGGTTGCCTTGCCGAGCTGGCCGACGTTCACGGCGTCGCTCGCGGCAGTGCCGTCCGCCACGTTGTGCAGGCCGACCGTCGACTGCGCGCCCTTGCCGCCGAGCGTCACGCCGCTGTGCGCATCGTCGTCGTACTGCACCGCGTTCTTCGTCGCGTTGCCGATCTGGTTGTTGATCGACGTGCTCAGGTTGCCGAGCGTCGTATTGATGTTGTTCGTCACGCTCGTGCTGAGCGACGACAGGCCGCCGTTCAGTTGCCCGACGTTCACCGCGTCGGTGTTCGCGACACCGGCCGCGACATTGTGCAGCGTCGTGCCGTTCGTGCCGGCGAACGTCACCGAGTCGAAGCCGCTCTGGCCGTCGTACTTGACGTTGCGCGTGTCGGCCGCCTGCAGGTTGCTGATGTTGGTGGTCGCCGTGCTCAGCGATGCGTTGATGCCGGTGACGTTGCTCTGCAGGTTCGTGATGTTCGACGCGGCGGTCGAGATCGACGATTGCAGCGGCGCGACGCTGCCGTTCAGCTGACCGACGTTGACCGCATCGGTGTCGGCGACGCCGGCCGCGACGTTGCCGATGCGTTGCGGGCCGTTGCCGCCGTGGCTGGCATCATATGCGCCGAGGTTCGTGTTCCACAGAAGCGCGTCCTGCTGGAGCGCCGCAATGTTGCCCGTGTTCGTCGTCACCTGGTTGCCGACATTCGTAATCGACTGGTTCAGCGAGTCGGTTGCCTTGCCGAGCTGGCCGACGTTCACGGCGTCGCTCGCGGCAACGCCGTCCGCCACGTTGTGCAGGCCGACCGGCGACTGCGCACCCTTGCCGCCGAGCGTCACGCCGCTGTGCGCGTCATCGTCGTACTGCACCGCATTCTTCGTCGCGTCGCCGATCTGGTTGGTGATCGACGTGCTCAGGTTGCCGAGCGTCGTGCTGAGGTTGTTCGTCACACTCGTGCTGAGCGACGACAGGCCGCCGTTCAGTTGCCCGACGTTCACCGCGTCGGTATCGGCGACACCGGCCGCGACGTTGTGCAGCGTCGTGCCGTTCGTGCCGGCGAACGTCACCGAATCGAAGCCGCTCTGGCCGTCGTACTTGACGTTGCGCGCGTCGGCCGCCTGCAGGTTGCCGATATTCGTCGTTGCCGTGCTCAGCGATGTATTGATGTCCGTGACGCTGCTTTGCAGGTTCGTGATGTTCGACGCCGCCGTCGAAATGGACGTCTGCAGCGGGGCGACACTGCCCTTCAGCTGGCCGACGTTGACCGCATCGGTGTCGGCGACGCCGGCCGCGACGCCGCCGATCGTGGTGCCGTTGCTGCCGTCGAGCGCGATCGCCGCGTGCGAATCGTCGGTGTATTTCACGACGTTCTTCGTCGCCGTCACGATGCTGGTGCTGAGGCTGTTGCCCACGCTGGTCACACGCTGGTCGACGTTCGAAATCGTGGTCGACAGCGAATTGCCGACCGACGTCACGCGCGCGTCGACGTTGGCGATGCTCGTGCTGAGCGTGCCGTTCACGTTCTTCAGCTGCTGGACGTTGACGGCATCCGTATCGGCCGCGCCCGCCGCGACATTCTTGAGCTGACGCTCGGCGCCGATGGCGCCGAACGACACCGCGCCGCCGACCGGCGCGGCCGTGCCGCCGAACACCGGCGTGCCGCCGTTGTTCGCGCCGACGCTGCCCGAGCCGATCGCCACCTGGTTGTTGTCGTTCGTCTGCGCGCCCGCACCGATCGCCACGGACTGCGTGCCGCCGGCGCGCGTCTGTGTCGCCGCGTCGTACGACGCGCCGGCCGACACGCCGTCGCTCGAGGTCGGGTTCGCACCGCCGATCGCAACCGAACGGTCGCCGCTTGCCAGCGCCGAGTGGCCGAGTGCGATCGAGCTCGTGCCGCGCGCATCGGCGACGTTGCCGAGCGCCATCGAGAAGTCGCCGACCGCGGCCGACTGGCGGCCGACGGCGAGCGACGTATTGCCTTGCGCGACGGCTACCGTGCCGATCGCCGTGGCCGAGTTTGCCAGCGCCTGCGAACCGACGCCGATCGCAATCGCGCCCCCGCTGCTGGTGCCGCCCTTGCTGCTCGCATTCGACTGGTCACCGATCGCGATCCCGCTGGTACCGGCCCTGGCGTTCGTCCCCATCGTGACGTTTGCCGTGCTCACCGCCACGTAACTTCCGCTCTTGGTCGACACGCACAGCGGGTTCGTCCCGTCGATGCACTGGCCGTTCAGCGCGTTGTCCGGGTTGCCGCGGTCGACGAAGTTGTCCGCATGCGCGGCCCCCGCGATCAGGACACCTGCACCCGTGAACATGGCGGCGGCAAGCGCCGAAATCTGCTTCCTCTTCATGGTCTTCTGCTCCGTTTTGTAGCGTCTGGTTTGTATACGGACTACTTAATTTGCTTGAAGGATTCAGCTGCGATTGCGACTGCGATTACGATTACGACTTCAGTGCGGAACCCGATTTCGATGCCCGGCCCGAGCGTGCCGAAGGCGACACGCATCGCCCGCCCGTAGCGACGGGACGTTCGAAAGCCCGGGCACGCCGTTGGTGTGACGGCCCGTTCCGTTAATCCGCTTAATGCATTAGGAATGCATATCGTTTTATATGGGCGAATTCGCCCATCGATTGAATCCGGAGATTCAACCCGCCGTTATGGACACCCCTGATTTGATGTCGCGCCGACCGCGACCAACCCCGCTTCTTTTATTTCATCGACGGCAACCGGACGTGCGCCTGAGCGCTACGGACATGCGTTCGGACGAGCATCAATTGATGCCACGGCCCCGAATCACGCAACGTCCGTCACAACCCTCCGTGCCTTGTGCTGCCCCGTGCAACCCTGCGTTCAAAGTTCGGACGAATTATGAGACACGCACTTAAATTATTGAAGGCGACATTCTTTATAGATTGTAAAATCCAATATATTCAATAAGTTGCGTTAAAAATGCGCATCTCGCAAACGATTTCGCGGCGCCGGAATTAATCCAGATGTTTTGTCGAGCGGACAAATGCTTTGCCGAAGCGGATTAAAAATAAATTCCGGCGAAAATATTTCTGCAGAAAAACCACCGAGCCGCTCGATCACGTGCGGGCAAGAATGAAAATGGCGGAAATGGACAGGCATCAGGGTGCCACACCGCCAACGCAAATCGCAATATCTGATTAAGAATCAGAGAACTTGAATGAAGTAAATAGAGTCAATGCGTCTGGCAAGAATCGAAATATCCCCCTACAATTCGGCTCGCATCGACACGGTCAGCCGCACCCTTTTCCACGCGCGGCGACGGCAACGCTTCGCGTCCTTACCGGATCAGCGATCAATACAAGCAACGCCGGGTATTACGCCGACCGGTCGTCTGTCGCGCGGTTCGCGCGAAATCCGAATATCGATGCGCTTGTGCGTTGCCATAGAGCAGTTTCCAACGATTATCCGAGCCGGGCCGGCCACCCGCAGGAACGCAGCCAGCAGCCATTCCAGAACAGGTGCACGATGCATCCATCGACCTCCGCATTGGGCGACGCCCATATCCTGATCGTCGACGATCAGCCCGACCAGCTTCGCTTGCTGATCGACATCCTGCGCGGCACCGGGTGCCGGATCAGCATTGCATCCGACGGGCTGCAGGCGTGCCAGCGCGCGCAGGCGCTCATGCCCGACCTGATCCTGATGGATGTCCGGATGCCGCGCATGGACGGCTTCACCGCGTGCCGGCTGCTGGCCGCCGATCCGCTGACGTGCGCGATTCCTGTCATCTTCCTGACCGTGGCGGGCGCGTTGCACGAGCGCCTCGAGGGGTTCGAGATCGGCTGCGTCGACTACGTGGTGAAGCCGTTCGAGCCGGCCGAAGTGCTCGCGCGGATTCGCGTGCAGCTCGCGCGGGCGACGCGCGAGCGGCCCGTCGACACGGAAAGCGTGTTCGTGACCGGCAAGGACGACGACATCATCGTGCGCGCGGCCATCCGCCACCTGGCGCGGACGCTGAACGATCCGCCGACGGTGGAACAACTGGCACGCGCGGTCGGCACGCATGAAAAGCGGCTGTCGCGGGCGTTTCGCGACAATCTCGGCCAGACGGTGTTCGAGTATCTGCGGCACGAGCGGTTGCGGATCGCGCAGGATCTGCTGGATTCGACGTCGCTCAGCATTGCCAGCATCGCGAAGGAGATCGGTTTTTCCACGCCGGCGAATTTCGCCACCGCATTCCGCGAACGTTTCGGCCTCACGCCGACCGAGTGGCGGCGCCAGCGCCACGCCGGTGAACGCGCCGCGCGCCGGGAGCCGCAACGCGACGCCTAGGACGCGTTCCGCGCGCTCGCGCTACCAGTTGTATTTCGCGCTGGCCAGCGCGGTCCGCTCGTTGCCGAACACGCACACGTTGTACGACTGGCAACCGCTGACATAACGCCGGTCGAACAGGTTCGCGACGTTCAGCGCGAACCGCCAGTGCGGGATCTCGTAGTGCAGCGCCAGGTCGACCAGCGTCACGCTCGGCACCGTCAGCGAGTTGTCGGGCGCGCCCGCCGACGCGCTCTGGTAACGCACGCCGCCGCCGAGCCCGAGGCCCGACAGCGCGCCCGTGCGCCAGGTCCAGTCGGCCCACATCGAAGCCATCTGCCGCGGCAGCGGCACGGCCACCGGCCAGTGGTTCAGCGACGCGTCGTTCGCCTGCACGTTCTTGACGTCCTGATGAACGTACGACGCGACGACCGACAGCTCGCGGGTGACCTTGCCGACCGCGCTCAGCTCGATCCCGCGCGAGCGGACCTTGCCGGTCTGCACGGACGTCGTGCCGGTCGGGTCGAGATTGACCGGCGTCGGCGTCACGACGTTGGTCTGGTCGATCTGGTAGAGGGCCGCACTCAGCATCAGGTTCCGGCCCGGCGGCTGCCAGCGCAACCCGGCTTCCGTCTGCGTGCCGCGTGTCGGCTTCGGCAGCCCGCCGCCATACAACCGCACGCCGATGACGGGATCGAACGACGTCGAATGGCTCACATACGGCGACAGCCCGCCGTCGCCCCGATAGGTGAGCCCGACGCGCCCGGAGAATGCACTGACGTCCTGCCGCGCCTGCTTGCCGGCCGTCCGGTCGTCGAACCGCGCATTGACGAAATCCTCGCGGCCGCCGAGCGTCAGCGTCCAGCGCTTCCAGCGGATCTGGTCTTGCGCGTATACACCGAACGTGTTCATCGCCGTGTACTGGTCGACGTGGCCGAGCGACGTCGGGCCGGAGAAAATCGCGTCCGTGACGGGCCGGTACACGGGGTGATACAGGTTGAGCGACGGCGCGATCGCAAGCCACACGCTGTTGGTCGTCGTCTGCCGGTCGTATTGCACGCCGAGCAGCAGCGTATGTTCGAGCGGCCCCGTGCCGAAGCGGGCCTGCGCGTGGTTGTCGATGTCGAGCCGGCTGTAGTTGAGCTGGAACAGCCCCGCGGTGCGCATCATGTTGGTGGTGCTGCGGGGCGCGAAGCCGTTGCCGAACACCGTCGCGTCGTCGAGCGACAGGTGCGACCAGCGCACATCCTGGTGCAGCGACCAGATCGCGTTCACGCGGTGCTCCAGCGCGTAGCCGAGCGACCACTGCTTCTTCCGGTAGTCGTTGAACCCGGGGTCGCCCATGTAGATGTCCTGCGACAGGCGGCCGTTCGGGTTCGGCAGCACCGTGCCCGACGCAGGCAGGAAGTTCGACGAAATGTCGCCGCTGTCCTGCAGGAACGTCGCCGAGAGCGTCAGCGACATGTCGGCATTCGGCCGCCAGCGAAACGACGGCGCCAGCGCGACGCGACGGTCGCCGTTCGGGCCCGTTTCCGCGTTGCCGTCGCGCGCCACGCCGACGAAGCGAAACGCGTACCGGCCGTCCGGGTCGAGCGTATCGCCGACATCGACCATGAATTGCTTGCGCGCGTCGTTGCCGATCTGCACGCCGGCTTCACGGACGCGTTCGCCGTCGGCGAGCTTCGTGTGCGCGTCGACGATCGCGCCGGGCTCGCCCGCGCCGTACAGCACCGACGTCGGCCCGCGCAGCACCGCGATCGAGTCGATCGTGTACGGGTCGACGCGCCAGTCCGCGATCACGGCCGTATGCGGCGCGGCCACGCCGTCGACGTACAGCGTCGGCGTGAAGCCGCGCAGCGCCGCATACGAGTCGGTGCGGCTGTCGGCACCGAACGTCGCGAATCCCGGCACGTAGCGCAGCGCCTGGTTCAGGTCGGTCGCGCCGGTCATCTCGATCTGCTGCGCGGTCACGATGTTGATCGTCTGCGGCACTTCTGCCACCGGCGTGTCGGTTTTCGTGCCGGCCGTGGTGCGCAGCCCGACGAGCCCGCTCGACGAGCGGTCGCCCTTCCCCGTTACGTCGATTTCCGGCAGCACGGCCGCCGGCGGCGCTGCCGCACCCGATGCCTGCGCGTGCGCGCCGCCCGCTGCCGCCACGTACAACGCGCCTCCGGCGGCGATCGCCATCGCGCGTTTCGCCGCGCCCGTCCCCGTTACCATCGTTCCATGCTCCGTCGTGCTGGTGGCCGATTCGACCCGATCGCGGCCCGATCGCGGCGCGACGCACCGCCGGCGCCCGCCCCGTGTTGTCATGCCGGCGATGCTGGTTGCGCGCGAGTCGGCATGCAACGGCCAATGGTGTCGTTCGCGAGCGCAGCGATCATACCGGGCGAACGTAACGGAGTCTTTAAAAAAAGTGCGCCGGCGGGAAAAGCCGGCGTTTGGCGCGTTGGAGGCGGGGCCGGCGCGGGATCGATCCGTGCGGCGGCCCGCGAGGAAGGCAGATGAAAGACGGGAACGCCAGGCTGCATGCGCCCCGGGAACGGCCGTGGGCTGCCGCCGGAGGGTCTAGGCGCGCACGCGCCGCATCCTGAGCGTCGCCGACGGCGACTCGCCGAACGCCCGCTTGTACTCGATCGCGAATCGCCCGAGATGCGCGAAGCCCCATTTCAGCGCGATGTCCGTCACCGATGCGAGCCCCGGCGACTCGTCGGCCAGCAGTTCCTCGCGCACACGTTGCAGCCGCAACTGCCGCACGAAGCCCATCGGCGTGATCCCGTGGCGATGGCGGAAGCCGGCGAACAGCGTGCTCGGGCTCACGCCGGCGAGGTCGGCGAGCCGCTCGATCGTCAGCGGCTCGTCGAGATGGGCGCGAATGTAATCCTCGACGCGCCGCACATAGAACGGCGCGAGCGCCACCGGCAGGTGCCGCGTGCCGTTGCGCGCGCTGTTCGGGTGGCCGTGCAGCAGCAGGTTGAGCAGCGTCGATTCGAGCGGCTCGAACGCGAGCGGATGACGCAGCGGATGCGCGTCCGTTGCGATCGCGCCGGCGAGGACCGGCAGCAACTGCGCGAGACACGCCCCTTGCGACGACGACAGGCTGAATGCCGGTTCGAATTCGACCGGTGCGCGCCGGTCGTCGCCGAAATGCCGCTGCGCATGGCGCTCCATCACTTCGCGCTCGATGCGCACGATGACCTGCGGACACGCGTCGCCCCAGCGCATCTTCAGCGGCAGCGTCGGCGAGATCAACGACGCGGTGCCCGGCGACGACACGAAACGCGCCGATCCGCACTCGATCTCCGCGTCGCCGCGCAGCGGGATCTGCAACAGGAAGAAGTGCTCGAGCGGCCCGGGCTCGATGCTGACCCCGCCGCCGTAATCGAGCAGGTTCAATGACAGGTTGCCCCAACGCGCATGATGCATGCAGCTGTGCAGCGCGCGCGATTCGCCTGTCGGCGTGAGCCGGTGCGGCTTGAAGACGTCGGCGACACGCGCGCGCACCTCGTCGACATCGTTCGACTGCAGCAGCAGATTGTCGTGATTGAAACAGGCGGTGTCGGCCAGCCAGCCCGTTCCGGAAAATTGCGCCATCGATGTTCTCCCGTCATGCTCGGTTGCACTCGCGCCGTGCATGCGTTCCCGGTGTGGGGGCATTCGCCGCACGATCCGGATAGCGCCCGGAGTATCCGGACAGTCCGGCCGCCAAAGCACGCAAGTCCCGCGCAAACGACGCAAGAAACGGACCGTTCGCGCATCGTAGAAAACTGTGCGGGCTTTCCGCATCCGCACATACCCGCAGTCGGCCGCGCGCCTGCCCACGCGCGGCGGCCGGTGCCGCAGGTTTCCGGAATTCGCGGATACCGGCCGAAGAAAGCGGATAGAAGCGCACGTTTCGTCCGCCAATACTGGGCTCGTCGCAGCAATGAATTCAACGGAGGGACAGATGAAAGGACGTCACATCGAGATTCCGTCGCCGGACGGCGGAACGTTTCGCGCCTACCTGAGCACGCCGGCCGGCGGCAAGGGGCCGGGCATCGTGCTGTGTCACGAGATCTTCGGCGCGAACGCGACGATGCGGGAGGCCGCCGACTACTACGCGGAGGAAGGCTATACGGTGCTCGTGCCCGACCTGTTCTGGCGCCAGGCGCCGGGGATCGAGCTCGGCCATGCGGCAGCCGATGTCGAGCGCGCGATGGCCCTGTATCGCGAGTTCGACGAGGACAAGGGCGTCGAGGACATCGGTGCCGCGCTGGACGCGCTCAGGCAGCAGCCGGAATGCACGGGCGAAGCCGGCGTGCTCGGCTACTGCCTCGGCGGCAAGCTCGCCTATCTCGCCGCGTGCCGGCTGCCGGGCGTGGCCGCGGCGGTCAGCTACTACGGCGTGGGCATCGAGCAGGCGCTGGACGAGGCCGCGCACCTGCAGGGCCGGCTCGTGCTGCAGATCGCGGGGCTGGACCGCTTCTGCCCGCCCGACGCGCAGCAGCGCATCGCCGACGCGCTGTCCGGCCGCGACGGCGTCGAAGTGTATGTGTATCCGGGCGTCGATCACGCGTTCGCCCGCGTCGGCGGCGATCATTTCGACAAGGCCGCCGCGGTCATGGCCCACCAGCGCGCGATCGCCGCGTTCCGCGCCGCGCTCGGCCCGCACTACGACCTGTCCACACTGTGGGAAGCGCATCTCGAACACGAATTCGCCACGCGCAACGTCGATGCCACGATGGCGACGATGGTCGCCGAGCCGTACGTCAACCATGTTCCGACGCTGACGGGCGGCGTCGGCCACGACGAGCTCAAGCGCTTCTACACGCATCACTTCGTGCATGCGAATCCGCCCGACACGACGATCACCCCGATCTCGCGCACGATCGGCGCGAGCCAGGTCGTCGACGAGCTGCTGTTCTGCTTCACGCACACCACCGAGATCGACTGGATGCTGCCGGGCGTCGCACCCACCGGCAAGCGCGTCGAGATTCCACTCGTCGCGATCGTCAAGTTTCGCGGCGACAAGCTCTATCACGAGCATATCTACTGGGATCAGGCGAGCGTGCTCGTGCAGATCGGCCTGCTCGATCCGGCCGGCCTGCCGGTCGCGGGCGTCGAAACGGCCCGCAAGCTGCTCGACGAAACCGTGCCGTCGAACGGCCTGATGCGCCGCTGGCAGGACAGCGAGCCGTCGACGGATGCGCACTGACGCGCCCCCTCCCTCACCCCACGATTCACGGAGACACCCCATGACTGCCCTTGCTGGCAAAGTCGCGATCGTCACCGGCGGCGCCACGCTGATCGGCGCCGCGGTCGCGCAGGACCTGAGCCGCGCCGGTGCATGCGTCGCGATACTCGATCTCGACGCGGACAACGGCGCGCGCGTCGCCGGTTCGCTCGGCGACAAGGCCATGTTCGTCGCGCTCGACATCACCGACGATCGCGCGATCGAACGTGCGATATCGGCGATCGTCGAGCGGTTCGGCGCGATCGACGTGCTCGTCAACCTCGCGTGCAGCTACGTCGACAACGGCATCCAGGCGACCCGCAACGACTGGCTCGCCGCGATGGACGTCAACGTCGTGTCGGCCGCGATGCTCGCGAAGGCCGTGCATCCGCACATGGCCCGGCGCGGCGGCGGCGCGATCGTGAACTTCAGCTCGATCTCGGCCGAGTGCGCGCAGACCGGCCGCTGGCTGTACCCGACGTCCAAGGCGGCGATCCGCCAGCTCACGCGCAGCATGGCGATGGATCTCGCGCCCGAGCGCATTCGCGTCAACTCGGTATCGCCGGGATGGACGTGGTCGCGCGTGATGGACGAGCTGACGCACGGCGACCGCGCGAAGACCGATCGCGTCGCCGCGCCGTTCCACCTGCTCGGCCGCGTCGGCGATCCGTCCGAGGTCGCACAGGTCGTGACGTTCCTGTGCAGCGACGCGGCGAGCTTCGTGACGGGCGCCGACTACGCGGTCGATGGCGGTTATTCCGCGATGGGCCCCGAACAGGCGGTGCCGGCCATTCCGCGGCTCGCGGAGTGACCGTTCCCCGCCGCCGCTTCCCGCAATCATTCCGGCCGGCATCCGGCCAACCAAGGACATCCCCATGAGACGCATCGCCATCGTCGGCGCCGGCCAGTCCGGCCTGCAACTCGCCTTCGCCCTGCTCGGCCAGGGCTACCACGTGACGCTCGCGACCAATCGCGACGCCGAACAGATCCGCACGGGCAAGGTCATGTCGAGCCAGTGCATGTTCCATACCGCACTGCAGATCGAACGCGACCTCGGCCTGAACACCTGGGAGGAAGCGTGCCCGTCCGTCGAAGGGATCGGCATCGCGGTACCGCATCCGGACGGCGGCGGCCGCAAGGCGATCGACTGGTCGTCGCGGCTGACCCGCTACGCGCAGTCGGTCGACCAGCGCGTGAAAATGGCCGACTGGCTCGACAGTGTGCGCCGCCGCGGCGCGGACGTGCGCATCGGCGACATCGGCGTGCCCGAACTCGAGGAACTGGCGCGCAGCCACGACCTCGTGCTGCTCGCGGCCGGCAAGGGCGAGATCGTCAATCTGCTCGGCCGCGACGACGCGCGCAGCGCGTTCGACCGCCCGCAACGCGCGCTGGCCCTCACCTATGTGAAAGGGATGACGCCGAGCCAGCCGTATTCGCGCGTGCGCTTCAACCTGCTGCCCGGCATCGGCGAGTATTTCGTGTTCCCCGCGCTGACCACGACGGGCCCGTGCGAAATCATGGTGTTCGAAGGCATTCCGGGCGGCCCGCTCGATTGCTGGGCCGACGTGAAGACGCCCGAACAGCATCTGGACCGGAGCCTGTCGTTCCTGCGGCAATACGTGCCGTGGGAATTCGAGCGCTGTCGCGACGTCGAGCTCACCGATTCGAACGGCACGCTGGCCGGGCGCTTCGCGCCGACGGTGCGCAAGCCGTTCTTCCGGCTGCCGTCGGGCCGCACGGTGTTCGGGATGGCCGATGCGGTGGTCGTCAACGATCCGATCACCGGGCAAGGCTCGAACAACGCCGCGAAATGCGCGAACGCATATTTCGATGCGATCGTCGCACGCGACGCCGCGCCGTTCAGTGAAGACTGGATGCAGCAGACGTTCGAAGGCTACTGGGCCTATGCGCAGCATGTCGTGCGCTGGACCAACTCGCTGCTCACCCCGCCGCCGCCGCACATCCTCGAACTGCTCGGCGCGGCCGGCCAGTTGCCGTCGCTCGCCGCGGCGATCGTCGACGGCTTCGACGATCCGCGCCGGTTCTCGCCGTGGTGGTTCGAGCCGTCGGCCTGCGCGGCGTTCATCCGCGAACACAGTGCGCGTTCGGAGTAACCGGCATGGAAACGATCGCTACCGACCGCCCGACCCTCGACCCGATGCAGCTGCGCGCCGCGTTCGGGCAGTTCCCGACCGGCGTCACCGTGATCACCACGTGCGCGGCCGACGGACGCAAGGTGGGCCTCACCGCCAATTCGTTCTCGTCGCTGTCGCTCGATCCGCCGCTCGTGCTGTGGAGCCTTCGCAAGGTCGCGCCGAGCCGCCCGGATTTCGTCGCGGCCACCCATTTCGCGATCAACATCCTCGCGCACGACCAGATCGACCTGTCGCGCCGCTTCGCGACGCCCAGCGCCGACAAGTTCGACGGCGTGCCGCACGCGGATTCGGACGCCGGTGGCGTGCCCTGCCTCGACGGCGCGAGCGCGCGCTTCGTGTGCCGCAACGTCGGCCATTACGAAGGCGGCGATCACCTGCTCTTCATCGGCCAGATCGAACAGTTCGACGCGTTCGGCAAGGCGCCGCTCGTGTTCCATGCCGGCCAGTATCGTGCGATCGCCGATCACCCCGATCTTTTTCGCACCGTTTGATTAGTTATACCGATAAACAACCAGGAGGTGGTGAACATGAAACTCGGCTCTCGCCTGCTCGTCGTCGCGGGCCTCTCGATCGCCGGCATGGCCGCAAGCGCGCCGGCCCGCGCAACCGACCTGCCGGCGGTCAACCTCGGCATGACCAGCTTCCTCGACGGCATGCCGCCGGCCGGCTCCGGCTGGTACGGCACGCAGTACCTGCAGTACTACACGGCCGGCCGCGTCAACGACAACGCGGGCAACAAGGTCGGGTTGCCGAAGCAGGACATCGACCTGTTCGCGGGGCTGAGCCAGCTCGTCTATCAGTCGCCGCTGACGTTCGCGGGCATGCATCCGGGCCTCGACGTAATCCTGCCGTGGGTCGCATCGGCGCGGACCGACGACGGCATCGGCAACGTCGCGCTGAATGCGCGCGCCGGCTTCGGCGACCTGCTGATCGGCCCGTTCGTCCAGTTCGATCCGGTGATGGGCGCGCAAGGCCCGCGCTTCGCGCAGCGCGTGGAATTCCAGTTCATCGCGCCGACCGGCGCGTACGATCCGTCGCGTGCGATCAACCCGGGCAGCCATGCCTGGTCGTTCGACCCGTACTGGGCGGCAACGCTGTGGCTCACGCCGAAATGGACCGTGTCGTGGCGGCTGCACTATCTGTGGAACACGACCAACCATCGGCCGGCCACGTCGCTCGGCCCGGACGTGACGTCGACGCAGGCCGGCCAGGCGATCCACGCGAACTTCGCGACCGAGTACGAGGTGCGCCCCGGCCTGCGGCTGGGGCTCAACGGCTACTGGCTGCGCCAGACCACCGACATGAAGGAAAACGGGCAGGACGTGCCGGGCACGCGGGAGGCCGTGTTCGCGATCGGCCCGGGGGCCATGTACAGCTTCTCGCAGCAGGATCACCTGATGTTCAACGCGTATTTCGAGACCTATGCGCGGAACCGGCCGCAGGGCACGCGGATGGTGCTGCGGTACGTGCATCACTTTCAGTGACGGCCGCGACCGGACGAACGAGCCCGGTCGGTTTCATCGGACGAATGATGCATGCTGCCCGCACCGGCGCGCCTGTCCTATAGTTTTTGAGAAGACAACGCAGGCAATACGTCACGACCACGGAGGACCCGCGCGATGAATCCTTCAGCAACCTCCCGGTTCTTGTCGAACGTATCGCGGCGGCTGGCGCACGGCATGGTGGCCGTCGCGCCGGCCGTGGTCATCGGCATCGCCGTTTCCGCGTGCGGCGGCGACAGTTCGCCGGGCTCGAGCGTGCCGGCGTTCGCGAACGCGGCGCGCCCCCAGATCAACGCACTGCTCGCGGATACGCAGACACCCGGCGCAGTCGTCTACGTGCAATCGCCGCAGGGGAACTGGCTCGAATCGTTCGGCACGGCCGTGCGGGGCACGAACACGCCGATACCGACGAACGCGCACTTTCGCGTCGGCAGCGTGACCAAGACATGGACCGGCACGGTGATCCTGCAACTCGTGCAGGAAGGCCGGCTGAGCCTCGGCGACACCGTCAGCAAGTTCGTCGCGAACGTGCCGAACGGCAATACGATCACGATCGAACAGTTGCTGACCATGCGCAGCGGCCTCTACAACTATTCGACGAATCTCGCGTTCAACCAGACGCTCGACGCGCAGCCGGACAAGGTGTGGACGACGTCGGAACTGCTGGGTATCGCCGAAGGCCAGCCGGTCTATTTCGCGCCCGGCGCGGATTTTCGCTACTCGAATACGAACACGGTGCTGCTCGGGCTCATCATCGAGCAACTGACCGGCATGAGCGCGGCCGATGCGATGAACGCGCGCCTGTTCGCGCCGCTCGGCCTAGTCAATACCTTGCTCCCGCCGCAGCAGGATACGTCGCTGCCGGCACCGGCGCCGCAGGGCTATCAATGGGGCACCAATGCCGAGACGACCGACAGCGACGCGCTGTCGCCCCAACGCCAGGCGGACGCGAAAAACGGCACGCTGCAACCGACGAACGTGACCCGCGTGAATACGTCGTGGGCGTGGACGGCGGGCTCCGGCATTTCAACCGTGACGGAACTGGCCGCATACGTGCAGCGGATGGTGGGCGGCGGCTACCTGAACGCCAACCTTCAGGCGCAACGGCTCGCCAGTTGCACGCCGATCGATTCGTCCGACCCGAGGTCGGCCAGCTACTGCTTGGGCCTGGCCAAATTCGGCACGTTCTACGGACATACGGGCGAGATCCCGGGCTTCAATACCTTCATGGGCTACGACCCAGTCACGAAGACGACGATCGTCACGTGGGCGAACACGGCGGCCGCGCCGGATGGGCGCGCACCGGCCAACGTGATCGCGCAGATCGTCATGGGCGAGCTCAGCAAGGCGGCCGAAGTGCCGAGCGAAGGGCGGCCGTGATGCCGCGCGAACACCGCTGCATCGCGTACAACGTGATGCCGGCAAACTTCGCCGGCATTCAGGTTAGCAGTAGGGGGCAGCCGATCAGGCGGTGGACTACGGCTACTTCCATGGCCGACCATGGGTCCAGGATGCATTGACGCCGCTATGGTCAACCTGTCTCGCGGCGCCGCCTGGGGAGGGAGCCTCCATGAAGCCTGTCGCCGTGCCGGCCGGCGGGGGTGGCCGCCCGGCACGCTGAACCTTCAGTGTCGATTCCGGCGCAATTCCGGCTCGTCGTTCACTGTGCGATGCCAACGAATGTCGGCAGCAGCACGCGATAGACGTGGATCATGGCCGGCCCGAGCAGCACCACCATCAGCGCGGGGAAGATGCAGAAGATCAACGGGAACAGCAGCTTCAACGCGATCTTCGCGGCCCGCTCCTCTGCACGCATCCGGCGCCGCGTGCGCAGCATGTCGGACAGCACGCGCAACGATTCGCTGATGCTCGTGCCGAACCGGTCGGCCTGGATCAGCATTGCGCAGAACGCCTCGATGTCCTCCACGCCGGTACGCAGCGCGAGATTGCGCAGCGCCGTCTCCTTAGTGAAACCGGAGCGCATCTCGAGCAGCAGCAGGTCGAGTTCGCTCGCGACCACCTCGCTGCTGAACCGCAGCTCCTCGCTCACCTTCATCAGCGCCGCGTCGAGCCCGAGCCCCGCTTCGACGCAGACCGTCAGCAGGTCGAGCGCGTCCGGGAAATCCTCGAAGATCTTCTGCTGGCGCACCTTGACCCGCTGCGACAGCACGATGTTCGGGATGTAGTAGCCGATGCCGGCAAGCGCGACGAGGATGACCGACAGGATCTCGCGCTCGTCGCCGAGCCGGGTCGTGATCAGCGCCAGCAGCGCCGCGCACGGCAACCCGAGTGCCAATGCCGTCTTCGCGGTGAAATAAAGCGCGGCCGCACTCTGGTTGCGCCAGCCGGCATTCATGAGCCGGATGCGCAGCGGCGAATTCTCCCAGCCCTGCTTCGGCACCGACAGCCTCGAGATCGGGGTAGACAGCTCCACCAGCTTCGCAACCCAGCGCGACGCCAGGTCGTCGCCGTCGCCGGTGCCCGCGACGGCAGTCGCGCCCGCCCCGGTTCCACCGGCCTGCTGGATCCGGCGCTGGATGCTGCGTGGCGCGAACAGCAGCATCGCGACAAGCGCGCCGCCGGCCACGAAGATGAACAAGCCGCCCAGCATCACGGCCTGGACTACGCTCAGGTTTTGCATGACAGCCTCGCAACGGTTCGTTATACGATTCGCGCGTCAGACGCGAATGCGGACAATGCGGCGGATCCAGAACAGGCCGAACAACATCGACACCAGCATCGTGCCGACCATCCTGATCCCGGCCGGATCTTCCCAGAGCACCGACAGGAATTCTCGGTTCAGCACGGCCATCACCGCGGCTGTGCCGAACGGCAGCAGCCCGAGAATCCATGCCGACAGCCGCCCTTCCGCGGACAGCACGCGCACCTTGTCGAACAGCTTGAAGCGCTCCCGGATCAGCGCGGCGATGCTGTCGAGCAGCTCGGCCAGGTTGCCGCCCGTCTCGCGCTGGATCAGCACCGCGATCACGAAGTAACGCAGGTCCTGTACCGGCACGCGCGTGGCGAGGTTCATCAGCGCGTCGTGCAACGGCACGCCGTAGTTGACCTCGTCGAAGGTGACCCGGAACTCGCCGCCCATCGGGTCGGGAAACTCGTCGCCGACCATCCCGAGCGTGCTCGTGAACGAGTGACCGGACCTCAACGCGCGCGCGATCATGTCGCAGATGTCCGGCAACTGCCGCTCGAGCTTGCGCATCCGGCGCCCGCGGCAGCGCAGCACGTACATGATCGGCGCGCATCCGGCGAACAGTGCGAGCGGCAGCACCGCGAGTTGCGGCAGCGTCGCGAAGCTCAGTACGAGCCACGCGAACGCCGTGAACACCGTGCTCAGCATGATCAGCTTCGGCAGCGTCCAGTCGAGCCCCGATTGCTGGATCACGAGATCGAGCCGGTGCACGCGCGGCACCCGCAGCAGCAACCGGTCGAACGGCTTCGATTCGTCGAGCATCCGCTTCTTCAGGATCGACAGCCGTTCCTGCTGGACGTTGCCGCCTGCCGACATCGAGCGGATGCGCGATTCGATCCGGCGCGCGGCGGAGCCGTGCCGCGCGTTCCACCATTGATAGCCCCCTTCGATCGCGAGCACCACCGCGACGAAGGTGAGAATCACAAAACCGTAAAAGATCGTGTTCATGAAGCCTCCCCGGCAGCGAACAGCGCCCTGTCGTCAGTTCGTCTCGTACCGCTGAGACGGGTCGTACAGCGAATCCGGCAGGTTGATGCCGAATGCCTGCAGCCGCTCGACGAACTTCGGCCGCACGCCGGTCGCGCAGAAGTGGCCGCGTACCGAGCCGTCTCGATCCACACCCGAGCGCTTGAACGTGAAGATCTCCTGCATGTTGATGATGTCGCCTTCCATCCCGGTCAGTTCCTGGATGCTGACGATCTTGCGCTTGCCGTCCGTCAGCCGCGCCGCCTGCACGACCACCGAGATCGCCGATGCGATCTGCTGGCGCATCGTCTTCGGCGGCAGCGTCAGGCCGGAGACGCTGATCATGTTCTCGAGCCGCGTCAGCGCGTCGCGCGGTGTGTTCGCGTGGATCGTCGCGAGCGAGCCTTCGTGGCCGGTGTTCATCGCGTTGAGCATGTCGAGCGCTTCGGCGCCGCGCACTTCGCCAAGGATGATCCGGTCGGGGCGCATCCGCAGCGCGTTGCGCACCAGTGTGCGCTGCGTGATCTCGCCCTTGCCCTCGATGTTCGGCGGGCGCGTTTCGAGCCGCAGCACGTGCGGCTGCTGCAGTTGCAGCTCGGCGGCGTCCTCGATCGTCACGATCCGCTCGTTGCGCGGAATGTAGCCGGACAGGATGTTGAGCAGCGTCGTCTTGCCGCTGCCGGTGCCGCCCGACACCAGCACGTTCACCTTCGCGCGCGACAGCGCATCGAGCAGTTCGGCCATCGGCGGCGTCAGGCTGTGGTAGCGCACGAGGTCGTCCATCTTCAGCGGATTGACCGCGAAGCGCCGGATCGACATCAGCGGCCCGTCGATCGCGGACGGCGGGATGATCGCGTTCACGCGCGAGCCGTCCGGCAGGCGTGCATCGACCATCGGGCTCGATTCGTCGATGCGGCGCCCGACGCGCGACACGATCTTCTCGATCACCTTCATCAGGTGCGCATCGTCGTAGAACGTCACGTCGGTCAGTTCGAGCTGGCCGGCGCGCTCGACATAGACCTGCCTGTACGTGTTCACGAGGATGTCGGAAATGCCGGGGTCGCGCAGCAGCGCTTCGAGCGGGCCGAAGCCGAACATCTCGTCGTACACGTCGATCGCGAGCTGCCGCCGCTCGATGTCGTTCGCGGGCAGCCGCTCCTCGTCGAGGATGCGCGCGATCAGGGCGCCGATCTCCATGCGGACCGACTCTTGCTGCATCCGAGACAGGCGCTCGAGCTCGACGCGTTCGAGCACGGCCAGGTGGATTTCGCGGCGCAGCTTCTGGTATGCGTCGCGCACCGACGAATGCGCCGGGCCGGCCGGTTCGCTGCCCGCCGCGTGCGGCTGGGCCCGGTGCAACGACATCTGTTCGCGCAATGACATGATGGTTCCCCGAAAGATTTACATGGACTTGAGCTTCGGCGTGGCCCTGCGGCCGAAAAGCCGGGACATCAGCGGTTCGCTGTGCGTGGTGCCGTGCCCCGCGCGCACCTCCCCGTCGACGAGTTGCTTCGCGCAGCCTTGCAACGCGCGCACGACCGCCGTGCCGCGCGCGAGCCGCGACACCGGATGGCCCTGGTTGATCGCTTCGAGCACGGTGTCCGCATCGTCGGGGATCGTGCAGGCCGCCTGCAGGCCGAGCACTTCCTCGAGCGCGGTGCGGGTACGGTCGCTCGCGCGCGTCGCGCGGTTCACGATCAGACGCAACTGGTCGGTCGAGTAGCCGAGCGACACGAGGATCTCCAGCAGCCGGCGGCCCGCGCGCACGTGCGGCATCGCAGGCTGCAGCACCAGCTGGATCTGGTCGCTGCGATCCAGCGCGACCATCGACAGCGGATTGATGCAGACACCGACGTCGAAGATCACGAAGTCGTAGCGCGGCGCGGCAACACCCAGGATCCATTCGAGCGCGTCCTCGCGCATCTCGGCGGCCTTGACCGGGTCGCCTGCGCCCGCGAGCACGTGGAAGTTCTCCGTCACGTGCGCGACGCTCGCGTCGAGGAATGCGCTGTCGAGCCGCTCGATCTGCGTGCACAGTTGCGGCAGCGTCGACGGCGGGGTTTCGTCGCTGACGAGGAACGCCGCATCGGCGAACTGCTGGTTCAGGTCGATCAGCAGCACGCGTCGCTTGAAGCCTTCCGCGATCTCGAATGCGATGTTGCTGGCCGCGAAGCTCGTGCCGGCCCCGCCCTTGCACGACATGAACGACACGATCCGCGTATCGTCGGTGTCGCGCCGCGTGCTTTGCGCGGCCGCGCGCTCGAGCGCATTGCCGAGCGCCTGTGGATCGAGCGGCCACTGCAGCACGTCCCGCGCGCCCGCGCGCATCGCGTCGAGCAGCATGTGCTGCGACGTGTCCGCCGTCACGAGAATGCAGGTCAGGCCCGCGTGCGCGCGGCAGATGCGCTCGATCGCCGACAGTTCGGACGGCTCGAGCGACGTGCCGTCGACCAGCAGGATGTCGAACGCGTCGAGCCCGTCGGTACGATGTTCGATCTGCGACGGGCGGCCGGTCGCGCGCGTGGCGCGATAACGTCCGCAGTCGGCCACGAGGCGCGCGATCTGCGTGAGTCGCGCGGTATCGTCGGAAGCTACGAGGATGTTGATCATGTCGTGTGCCTCGCCTGTTCGATCAATTGCAGTTTGCGCCGCCGGTCGCGGAAGTCAGGCTTTCGCGCGGCAGCGTCGTCGCGAAAGCCGGCATCCTGACCGAGACATTCACGAACGGGATCATCGTCTTGACCGTGACGTTCGTGACGCTGACGGTCACGAACGCGCACGAATTCACGTCGCAGCTCGCCGGCGAGTAGTTCACCGACACGTTCGCGTTCGACAGCAGCGGCAGCAGCGCCCTCACGCGCTTCGCGACGCCGGCGGCGTTCACGTCGCACACCACCGCCGTGCGCGCGCCGAGACGCACGGCTTCGCTCGCGGTGTTCCAGTAGAACAGCACGCGGCCGAATTCGAAGATGCCGATCAGCAGCATGATCAGGACCGACGCGATCAGCGCGAACTCGACGATCGTCGAGCCGCGCTGGGCGCGGCGGCGTGACTGGGGGGCATGGCGTGCGTTCATGACACTTGCCTCATCACGGTGACGATGTTGTTGAAGGTGATCGACGGCAGCCACGGGTAGGCGGGAATCGGCTTGTACTTGTAGCCCGAGATCTTCACTTCGACGACGTTGATCGCGCCCGTCGCCGTCCCGCTTGCCGTGTTGTTGTTCGAGTCGTAGGTCGGCAGGTTCGCGAACTGCGACGGATCGGACGTGTCGCTGCAGCCGGTCGTGCGCTGCGCGTCGCAGATCGTCACCATCGACGTCGTGAGCCCAGGCACCAGCTCGGTGCCCGACGAGCCGCACGTCGTGCTGCCGTAGACGACGAGGCACTGCGCCTGCGACACCGGGTACGCGCTGTCGGTCGGCAGCCAGACCGACAGGTAGCGCGCCGCATTGCGCGTCGCCTTGGTCAGCGTCTCGTACTGGTAGATCGCGCGGCCGAACTCGGCCACGCCGGTCGCGAGCATGATCATCGGTACCAGCACGAGCGCGAACTCGACGGCGGCGACGCCACGGGTGCGCGAACGGCGAAACGGCGGCTTCTTCATGATCATCTCTCCGCTATTGAACGAGCATCGGAACCTGGGTCCCGGACGCGCTGCCGCTGCCGGGCAAGCCGTGCGTCGCGCACGGGTTGTTGCCGGAGACCGACGAGCCGAGGTATTCGAGGTGCGCCACGACGGCGCCGCTGCCGGCGCTGAACGGAAGCGGATCGAGCATCAGCACGCAATCCCATTGCGTGACGTGCACCTTGCCGCTATTGCCGTTCAGCGTCGAGCAGTCGCCCTCCGGCGCGAGCGCAACGCGGCGGTCGCCGCCGAAGGTCTGGTAATTGCTCGCCGTCGCGGTGCCGTTGGTCGAAATCCCGCTGCCTGACGGCGGCGCGCCGTCGCCCTGGTAGGGCTTGAAGCTCGCGCGGTCGGCGACGAACTGCGTGTACGCGTCGCCCTTGATGCCGGCCGTTCCGGGCGGCCCGTAGTTAGGGCCGACGTACGCGTAGCCGGTGAAGTCGGGCTGGCCGCTCGACCCGTTCGCGCCGTTCGTATAGATGCCGAAGCGCGTATTCCAGGCACGCAGCGACGCGGACTTCAGGCCCGTGGTGCTGAGGTCCGGCGGGCTCGTGATGTTGCAGGTGTTGCCCGACAGCTCGCCGGCCAGGGTGGTTTCGTTCGTCGAGCCGTCGAGCGCGGCCCAGCCGAAGCTGCCGGGGCCGTAGGTCGACGACGACCCGGACGGCGACGTGATCCAGTCGCCGACCTTGTACGCAGGTGCGCCCGCCGCGCGGCACACGAACACCGGAATCGCGCAGGTCGTCTGCCCGCCGCCGACAGTCGCGATCGCGCTGGCCGACACCTCCGCCGCGTTCGCGAGCTTCGTGCCGGGCAGCACGTTCAGCACCTCGATGAACCAGTGCGCGATGTTGCTCAGCGTCGCGGTGCACTGCACGTACTTGACGTTAGCCGGCGTCGTGACCGCGCTCTTCGTCAGGAACGGGTTGGACAGCGAATCGCTGAACGTCACGTTCGCGTTCGTCGACATCTGCACCGACTTGTTCTGGAAAAACACGAAATTCAGGTGGCCGGCGGCGATCCCGTCCGCCTCGGCCACCGACAGGCTGATGGCTGAAGTCAGGTCACGCGCAGCCGACAGCGCGCATGCATCGGCGCTGTTCTGCAGTTCGCTGCGCGTGACGTACAGCTTGCCGAGATCCAGCGCGAGACCGACGAACCCGATCATCACCGCCAGTGCGAGACCGACGATGATCGCGACGGCACCGCGCTGGCGATGCAGGCTGCGACGCATGACTTTCGGATAGCGGGCTGCGCTGTTCATGGCGTTCTCCCTGAGCGTGCCGTCGTTACTGGGTGGCCTTGCCGATGCCGATCACGAACGCATTGGCGGGCGGATCGACCTGCTTGAACGACTTTTCGTAGTTGTCGAGCGCCGACGCTGCCGCGCCGCCGTCGACCACCGTCGTCGCGGCCGCGTGTTCGGCGGCATGCGGGTCGATGATCTGGGCCTGCGTCACGGCGCGGACCGATTCGCCGAAGCGGGTGTCCCACACCGGGGTCGACGACATGCAGCCGGCAAGCGCGAAGGCGAGCGGTGCGGCGAGCGCCGCACGGCGCACGAATACGAAGTAGGCGGATTTCATGAGTGTCCCCTTGGATGGCATCAACGATCGGTGGGCTCGGATTCCGAGCGTGCGACCTGCGCGTGGGCGGCCGCCGGGAGCCGGTGCGCCGGCTGGGCCGGTGTGGCCGGGCCGGCCGCGGCAAGACGCGCGGCGGTGGCTTCAATGCGCGCGACACGGGCTGCGTTGGCTGCGTTCGCCGCATTGGCCGCGTCGGGCCGCGGCGCGGCAGCGGCCACCGGCGCGGGCGTCTTCTGCGGTTCGGCCGGTACCGGCGGCTGCGCGTCCGCGCCTTGCGGCACACGCGGTGCGGGCAGCGCGGCGGCCGCGGCGGCCGCGGCATCCGGTTGCGGCGCCGGTACGGGTGCCTGAGCCGGTGCCTGAGCCGGTGCCTGCGGGGCAGCTGCCGCGCCGTTCGCCGGTTGTGCGCCGGGCTTGCGCACACCGCCGCGGCCTTCCATGTTGCCCGTCGCGTACACGTCGACTTCGTTCGGCTTCGAGAAGCTGTCGGTCGGCAGCGGCACGTCGGCGGTCTGCAGCGGCTTCACCAGGTGCGGCGTGATCAGGAAGATCAGCTCGGTGCGATCCTGCTGGAACGACGTGCTGCGGAACAGCGCGCCGAGCACCGGCACTTCGCCCACACCCGGGAGCGCCTTCAGCGCGCCCGTCACGTTGTCCTTGATCAGCCCGCCGATCGCGAACGATTCGCCGTCGCTCATCTGCACCGTCGTCGATGCGCGCCGCGTCGTGATCAGCGGCAGGATCGACGTGCCGCCGATGTTGGTGGCACTCAGCGTGACGCCCGTCTGCGACAGCTCCGACACTTCCGGCGCCACCTTCAGGCTGATCCGGCCGTTGGCGAGCACCGTCGGCGTGAACTTCAGCGCGACGCCGAATTCCTCTTCCTGCAGCGTGATCGACGACGTGCCGTTGCCGCTGCTCTGCGGAATCGGGATGAAGATCTTGCCGCCGGCGAGGAACGTCGCTTCCTGGCCGCTGATCGTCACGAGATTCGGCTCCGCGAGGATCTTGACCAGGTTGTCGGTGTTCTGTGCGTCGGCCGCGAGGTTGAACGGCTTGTTGTTCGCCTTGCTGAAGGCGACGCCGCTCGCCACCCCCGCGAGCAGGTTGCTGACCAGCGCCCCGCTCCACGAACCGAACCCGCCCTGGATGTTGAGCGCGCTGCCCATCTGGTTGATCAGCGTCTTCGACACCTCGGCCACCTTCACCTCGAGCATCACCTGCTGCGGCGACGTGACGGCCAGCATGTTCAGCACGCCGCCGCCGCTTTGCTTGCCGCCCGCGGCCGGGTCACCGGCGCTGTCCCCGTAAGCGCGCGCGATCTGCACGGCCTGCTGCGCGGCCTGCGAGCTCGACACGGTGCCCGACAGCACGATCGTGCCGGCCGCCGTCGTCACGCGGATGTCGCGCTCGTTCGGCATCAGCTGCAGCAGCGACGCCTGCAGGCCGCCGGCATCCGCGCCGACCGCGACGTCGATCACGCGGCATGCGCCGCTCTTGCCCTGCACGATCATGTTGGTCGTGCCGACCGCGAGCCCGAGGATGTACAGCGTCTGCGGTGACACCATCGTGGCCTGCGCAACCGCCGGATTGCCGATCGTCCGATTGCGGACCGGCTCCGGCATCGGCACCAGCAGCGACTTGCCGAGCGGCACGCTGACGCTGGTCGACTCGCGCACGGCGCCGACGCAATTCGGCCCGCGCAGCGGCCCCGCCGACGCGGCGGGCGCGGCGGCCACCACCGGCGCCATGCTGATCGTCATCTGCATCGGCCCCTTGCCGACGGCGGTCGGCGCGCTGGCGCCGCCCTTCGTCAGCACCGCCGACTCGATGCCTTCCTGCGCGAGTGCGCCATAAACCGTCAGCCATCCCGAACAGAGGATCGCGACCATCATCGTGCCCCGTGCGACGCGTGTGCGCAGCGGGCCGGTATCCGTGCATTGCGGCTTGATCTTCATTTCGTCTGATCCCCCGAGAGACCGGCACCGTGCCGGTTATCGACTTCCAGGGCCGCCGCACGTTGCAGGCGGCCGTTTATGTGACTGTGTTGATCTGCTTCAGAAACACTCGACGCTGCCCTTCACGCCCGTCAGCACGCCGACGCAGTCGCGCCGCGCTTCCGGCGCCGCATGCGATGCGACGTGCACGCGTACCGTCCGTACGCGAGCGGGCGCCGCGGGCGCTTCGGGTGCGGGCTCCTTGCCGAGCAGCGTCAGCTTGGTCGCCCCGTCGGTGTTCAGCGTCTTCTGGTCGACCTGGTTGCGCAGCACGAGCGACAGCGTGCCGACGCTGCGCGCGAGGTCGAGCCGTTCGGCCTGGTCGGGCGTGACTTCCAGCGTCACCGCGTTGACGACCTTCGGCGCCGTGTCGTCGCGGCTCACCTGCTGCGCGACGGCGAGCACGAGGATGTGCTCGAGCACGATCTTCGAGATGCTCTGCCCGTCGGTCTTGCCCTGCTGTTCCTGCGTGTTGACGATCACGTCGACGTAGTTGCCCGGCAGCGCGAAGCCCGCGACGCCGACCACGTCGTTCACGCGCACCGTGATCGCGCGGCTGCCGTCGGCGATCACCGCGGACAGCCCGCCCTTCGTGCCGACCGGCGCGAGCTTCGTCTCGATCACCGGCTCGCCGCGTGCGAGGCTGGTGCGCACGACGCGCCCTTCGAGCGCCTTCGTATCGGTGAACGCGCCGGTCGGCACGCTGCCCGACGGCCAGCTGACCATGTGAATCTGGTTCGGCCCGAGCGGTTCGCCCAGGTTCAGGTCGGTGGTGGCCACCGCGACCGGCGTGACCGAACTCGTGGATGTCTGTACCAGCCAGTGGGACGCGAACACGACCGCGGCAAGACCCGCGACCATCGCGACGACCAGCATCATGACCGCTCGACTGTTTTTCATGGCAATGCTCCTCGACGAATCGTGAAAGAAACGGCTCAACCGGTGATGAAGGTGCGTCCGCCGCGTTCGACGGGCGGCGGATGGACGCCGTCACGTTCGGGTGCCGCGCCGAAATAGCTCACCCACGCGTCGTACAGCGCGTCGTGCGTCACCTCGGGAGGATCGCCGCGGTAACGCGCGCCGGCGGCCACGAGACGCAGCAGGTCCGCCGGAAAACAGGCGAGAAACGCCTTGCCGGTCGGCAGGTGCAGCCGATGCAGCAGGTAGTCGAATGCATCGCTCGCCGATACGAGCCCCAGCGATGCGCAGGCTGCGTCATACACGGCGCGGTAATCGTCGATCGCCATCGCGCCCACGTGAAGCTTCGAACCGAGCCGGCGCAGGAACGCGTCGTCGCAGAACTGCTCCGGCGCGAGGTTGCTCGAGAACACCGGCCAGACGTCGAACGGCATCACGAAGCGGTTGCCGGATTCGAGCGTCAGGTAATCGACGCCGCGATCGAGCGGACGCAGCCAGCGGTTGAGCAGGTCGCGCGGCTCGACGCGCTGGCGGCCGAGATCGTCGACGACGTACATGCCCATGTTCGCCTTCATGTGCGGCGGCGCCTGGTAAAAGCCGGCGACTTCGTCGCGACGCAGGTCGAGCTCGTCGAGCGTCAGTTCGCCGCCCGACATCACGACCGGCCGTTCGCACAGGCGCCAGCGGCGATCGACCGACTGGCCGCCCGACGACGTTCCCGCATCGACGTGCACGAGCGGGTCGTAGATCTGGATCACTTCGCCGGCCGCGCAGATCGCGTACGGCACCGGCACGCGGCCCCGCATCAGCGAACCGAGCCGCTCGGCGAGGAAGGTCTTGCCGCTGCCGGCGGGCCCGTAGATCAGCAGCGGACGGCCCGCGTTCAGCGCAGCCGCGGCCGCATCGAGCACCGCCGTGTCGATCACGATGCCTTCGAACGCCGCCCACACCTCGTCCTGGCTGATGTGCAGCTTGCGTACCGAATGCGCGTTCAGGCACGCGAGATACGCGTCGAGCGTCACCGGCGCGGGCCCGCTGTAGCCGCTGCGCGCCCGTTCCTCGAGCGCCAGCACGCGGCCCGCGTCGGTCAGGCGGAACGTCACGTCGAGATCGGTCGCACCGCGATGGGTGAGCTCGACGAGATGCTCGCGCACCAGGAACGCGAAGACGTCGTCGAGCACGGCGAGCGGCAGGCAGTGCCGTTCGACCAGGTCGCCGTACGACGGGCGGCCGAGCATCAGCGTCGACTTCAGCACGAGACCGGCGACGAACGTCATGCTCAACCCGGTATCGTCGAGCGAGCGCGGCGCCGCCGGCAACTGCGCGCCCAGCTTCGTATGCGCTTCCCGCGACGGCAACGGATCGGGCAGGCGTGCCACCTGTGCGTCGCGTCTCGGTTCGGTGTGATTCGTGTTCATGATCGTTCCGTCCTCGTTGCAGATCCGTCGCGCTACGCGCACGACGCGAACAGCATGCCCAGCGTGCCGGCCGCGATCGCCACGCCGTACGGCAGCGTGCCGACCGATGCGATTTCGACGGGGCCGCCGGTGGCCTCGGCGCTCGCGCCTGGCGAGCGCCGCGCGATCAACGCGCGCACGTTCGCCCACATCTGGCGCATCCGCCCGCGCAGCAGCGCGTAGGCGATGGCGCCGATCCCGCCGGCCAGGAAGGTGGCCAGCACGATGTAAAACGTCATTTCCGCGCCGACCCAGGCGCCGATCGCGAGCATCAGCTTCACGTCGCCGGCCGCCATTCCGCGCAACAGGTAGAACGGCAACAGCAGGCCGAAGCCGGTCGCGGCACCGGCGAGCCATCCGAGCGCGCCCCCCGCGACACCGTGCAACAGGCACTGGGCAACCAGCGCGCCGGCCAGGCCGAGCAGGACGAGACGGTTCGGAATGCGGCGGGTCGCGATGTCCGTGCTGGCCGCGGCGACCGCGAGCAGCGTCACGCACAACGGAACCGGGTAAGGCGGCGCAACAGGTAGCATGGCGAACCTCGCAGTCGAATCGGTGGATCAGGAAACCATTGCCAGCGCGGTGGCCACGGCGGCCGTCACGGCCGTTGCGATCACCTCGTACGCATTGGCAAGCGAACCCTTCAGCGTGACGACCGTCCCCAGCACCGCGACGGCGAACATCGCGCCGAGCAACGCATATTCGATCGACGTCACGCCCTGCTCGTCGCCGATCCAGCGACGTACGACACGCATCCTGGCTTGCATGATGGTCTCCGGTTCCCGGTTGATCGGATCGCCGGGGACGGCTCGAGCGCTGCACCGGCCGAGCCGTCCGCGGCATGCTCCATCAGATACCCGCCACCGCCGAGTCCAGGTCGGCCGCGATCGTGCTGAACACGGTCTTGAGGTCCTTCCCGATGGTCGACAGCGCGAGGATGATGCCGACTGCGATCAGTGCGGCGATCAAGCCGTATTCGATGGCGGTCACGCCGTCTTCATCGCGAACGAAACGGCTGGCTTGTTGAATGAACTTGGACATGTTGATCTCCTTGGGTGGTCACTTTCAAAGCCCTCGCGTGCCGGCTGGTCGGATGACCGTGCATCGATACGTCGAGGAATGTCGTTGATGCCGTGTGGTGCCGACGAACGATTCGGACGAGCCGTTCGTCGTACCGTCCATCAGATTCCTGCTACCGCCGAGTCCAGATCCGCGGCGATCGTGCTGAACACGGTCTTCAGATCCGTACCGACCGTCGTCAACGCGACGACGATGCCGATCGCGATCAGGGCAGCGATCAGGCCGTATTCGATGGCCGTCACGCCGTCCTGATCCTGGACGAACCACGCGATCTTTTCGATGATTCTTGTCATGAGCATTCTCCTTTCGGACTGCTACGAAATTCCCTTCGTCGGTCAGGACGTCGGGGTTGGGCACCACCGGCACTACTCGAAAAATCGGGACGCGTCGCTCAGCCGCGGGAGCGGGGATATGCACCCCTGTCCGTGCGAATGGGTATCAGTGACGCAGTGAACGAGAAAGGCGTGTACGGTGCGACCGGCCGGATGAACCGGACCATCCGATCGACCGGAACGGCACGACTGCCGTTCGACGCATGGAATCCAGATGAATGGGAGACAAACTCCCGGATAAGCTGCAATATGTTTTTAATCCGGTTCTCGAACCGTGATGTGCTGTGGTCTTTCATTTTTATTCCCCATATGCGGCCATGCCGACTTTTTATTGCCCTGACGATACCGGGTCTCATTGGTCACCCGACGAAGGCTTGCGCGGTTGATCGACCTGGAGCTGCTTGTTCCCCGATGCGCTCCGGCCCTTCTTTCCGCCTGTGATTCCAGTGCCGGGTTCCGTCTGTCTTTTGCCGGAACCGCCCGGTCGTCACATCGTCGACTGCCGTGCCAACGCTTACGCAAAGAGCAGGCCACCCGAGGCGAAATCGAGGCGCATCAAGGGTTCCGGTGATGCCCGCTCTCCCCGGTCCGGGGTGCAGTGTGCGAAATGTTTCAAAATTGATATATGTTTCCCGGCGAGCGTTTCACGCCTGAATGCCCGCCGCCGCGCTGCGCAAAGGATCGAAAATTTTTTCTTGGGATTTTCCCGGACGCTCGACGGCGCTCGCGTCCCGAGAGATCGCCGGGGCGCGGAACCGGTCGAAATGACGGAATGTTTCAAGGCAGAAACACGAAAGCCCGCAGTTCGGATTTCTCATACCTGAAAATGCGGTTTTCACGTGCGTCTTAGGC
Organism: Burkholderia sp. LS-044; assembly: GCF_004803625.1. Taxonomy (NCBI): domain Bacteria; kingdom Pseudomonadati; phylum Pseudomonadota; class Betaproteobacteria; order Burkholderiales; family Burkholderiaceae; genus Burkholderia; species Burkholderia sp. LS-044. The sequence goes on along the minus strand of NZ_SSWO01000009.1, from coordinate 298,011 downwards.
CAGACTAAATCCCGGCATTCAGCGGGTGATTTGCAACGCGCCATTTTTTCTCCAACAATGACCTCACCGGACAACGCCATTTCAGAGCGACTCGATCCGCAGGCACCACAAGATCAAACGGCTGCGATTGACCAAGCGGCCTCTACCAAATACGGGGAATCATGTACACAGCCAATCGTGAAATGCGCGGGCGGGCAACACGCCGCGCTCAGTGGCTGACAGCCGACCGGATCATTCCGTACAGCTGCATCATGCTGATGCTCTTCGCCGCGTTGCTGGTTGTCTGGGGCTTCGTGACCAGCGGCTTCACGTCGAATGTCGCCGTCCGGCCGGGCGTCGATTTCTCCGTCTTCTGGACCGCATCGCACCTGGTGTTGCAAGGCCATGCCGCATCGGCCTACGACCCCTCCTTATTCCTGCAGGCCGAGCTCGCGCATTTCGACACGTATTTGCAGCACCGGTCGCTTCCCTGGCTCTATCCGCCGACGATGTTGCTGTTCATCGCTCCGGTTGCCCTTGTGCCTTTCCTGCCCGCATATTTCCTCTTTTTCGCGGGCAGTCTTTTATGCTACGCGTTCGCCGTCTCGCGGTTGTCGGGATTGCGCGCGCATCTTCCTGTGCCGCACGCCGCGGCGATCGTCGTGGTCGCGTATTCGGCGGTGTGCATGTCCGCGCTGTTCGGCCAGAACAGCATCCTGACCGCCGGCATCGCCGCGCTCGCGCTGCATCTGCTCGGCAAGCGTCCGGTCGCGGCCGGCGTGCTGATCGGGCTGCTCGCAATCAAGCCGCAGCTGGCCGTGGTGTTCCCCGTCGTGCTGATCGCGGCACGTGCGTGGCGCACCTTCGCGGCGGCCGCGATCACCGCCGCGCTGTTCGCGGCCGCCGGCATCGCACTGGCCGGCCCCGGTGCGCTGCACGGGTTGAGCCAGGCACTGTCGACGGTGCGCGAACAGCATTTCATGCTCCCGTCATACTGGCTCGCGTCGCCGACGCCGTTCGCCGCATTGCGGCTCGCGGGCATGCCGGTGACGGCCGCACTGGTCGCGCAAGCGGCGGTCGCGCTGCTCGCGCTCGCCGCGGCCGTCGACGTATGGCGCCGCACGCCCGACATGCGCCTGCGCGGCGCGGTGCTGGCCGTCGCCACGCTGCTGACGACGCCGTATCTGTGGAACTACGAACTGACGTGGCTCGGCATCGCGATCTTCTGCCTGATCGCGCACGGTCTCGACAAAGGCTGGCTGCCGGGCGACCAGGGCATCATCGTGCTGGCGTGGCTGCTGCCGATCTTCGAGATGTTCAACCGACTGATGAAGCTGCCGCAGATCGGGCCGATCGTGCTGCTCGCGGTGCTGTTCATCGTCGTGCGCCGCACGGCGCTCGAATCCCGGAGCGCACGATGAGATCGTCACCTTCCGCACGCCACGCGCACCCGGATACCGACGTGCATCCGGAACTCCCGATCGCGGGCCCGCGCCGCTACCCGCACTGGCTCAATCGCGAGCGCGTGCGCCTCTATGCGGGCGCCGCACTGGCGAGCGAGCTGCTGTTCATCTGCATCTACGTCACCCGCGTGTACCTGTCGCACAACGGCGCGCTGCAGCCGCTGTCGCAGGATTTCTCGCCGATCTGGAGCGCCGCGTGGCTCGCCGCGCACGGGCATGCGGCCGATGCCTGGCATTTTCCCGCGCTGTTCGCAGTGCAGAAGCTCGCGATCCCGACGATGACGCTCGCGGACGGCACGCTGCCGTGGCTCTACCCACCCTCGATGCTGCTGCTCGTGCTGCCGCTCGGCTGGCTGCCGTACACGCTGGCGCTCGTGCTGTGGCTCGGGCTCACCTATGCGCTGTTTTCGGCAACGATCCGCGCGATCGTGCAGCGAGATGGCGCATGGTTGTGCGCGTTCGCATTCCCCGGCGCGTTCCTCACGGTGATCGTCGGGCAGACCAGCCTCTTCACCGCGTTGCTCGCCGGTGCCGGCCTGCTCGCGCTGGCCCGCCGCCCCGTGCACGCCGGGATCTGCTTCGGCTTGCTGACGATGAAGCCGCAGCTCGCGGTGCTGTTCCCGCTCGCGCTGCTGTGCGCCGGCCAATGGCGCGCACTGGCCGCGTGGGCCGCGACGATCGCGTGCAGCGCCGCACTCGCGACACTCGCGTTCGGGTTCGGCCCGTGGATCACCTTCACGCATGTGATCGACAGCGTCTACACGATCGTCGGCACCGGCCAGGCCAAGCTCGCGCGCATGCCGTCGGTGTTCGCGCTCGCGACGATGGCAGGCCTGCCCACCTTCGTCGCCAGCGGCCTTCAACTGCTGTCGGCCGCGGTCGCCGCGATCGCCGTCGTCTATGCGTGGCGCGGCGACTGCGCGTACGCGCTGCGCGCCGCGACGCTCGCGTGCGCGTGCCTGCTCGTCAGCCCCTATCTGTACGACTACGACCTGACCTGGTACGGCCTCGTGATCGCGTGGTACGCGCGTTATGCGTGGACGCACGGCTGGCGGCGCTTCGACCGTGAATGGCTGACGCTGCTGTGGCTGATGCCGCTCGCGGGCCTCGCGGTCGTGCCGCATCTGTCGTTCCAGTTCATGCCGCTCGTCACGCTGGCGTCGCTCGGGCTGCTCGTCAGCCGGATCGCCCGGGACCGGCGCGACGTGCCGTCGATGCCGGACGCACGCGACCACTCGACCGACACCGCGTTCACCCATTCGGCAAGAACGCACCACCGCCCGGCGTACGGATTGCGCCGCACCGGCCGACCGACCATCGGCGTGCATCGGTGAAGCGACATCACAGGGGAAATCATCATGCGGGAACCACTCTATATACCGCTCGTATCGCTGGTCGTGCCGTTCTATAACGAAGGCGAGGCCGTCGAACGCTTCTTCGACGTCGTGATGCCGTTGATGGCGTCCATCGACGGCATCCGGTTCGAGATCGTCTGCGTGAACGACGGCAGCCGCGACGACACGCTCGAGCGGCTGATCCGGATCGGCGCCGGCGAACGGCGCGTGCGGGTGATCGACCTGACCCGCAACTTCGGCAAGGAAGCGGCGCTCACGGCCGGTCTCGACGAAGCCCTCGGCGACGCGGTGATCCCGCTCGACGCCGACCTGCAGGACCCGCCGAGCCTGATTCCGGTGATGATCGAACACTGGCGCGACGGTGCGGAAGTCGTCGCCGCGAAGCGCAGCAACCGCGCGTGCGATTCGTTCGCGAAGCGCACGGCGGCCGCGATCTACTATCGCGTGCACAACCTGCTGTCGGACGTGAAACTGCCGGAGAACGTCGGCGATTTCCGGCTGATGGACCGCAAGGTCGTGAACGCGCTGCGCAGCCTGCCCGAGCGGCATCGCTTCATGAAGGGGCTGTTCGCGTGGGTCGGCTACCGGACGGTCATCGTCGAATACCAGCGTGACGCGCGTAGTGCCGGGCACTCGAAATTTTCCGGCTGGAAGCTGTGGAATTTCGCGCTGGAAGGCATCACCAGCTTCAGCACCGTGCCGCTGCGCAGCTGGACCTACATCGGCGTCGGCATCGCCGCGCTCGCGTTCCTGTACGGCGCGTTCATCATTCTCCGCACGCTGCTGTTCGGCAATCCGGTGCTCGGCTACGCGTCGCTGATCTCGGTCACGCTGTTCATCGGCGGCATCGAGCTCATCGGGATCGGTGTCGTCGGCGAATACATCGGGCGGATCTACGACGAGTCGAAGCAACGGCCCGTCTACCTGATCCGCCGCCGCTACCAGACGCACGGCAAGGTGGTCGAACTGCGGGTCGCGCGCGATGCGCGCCGCCAGAGCGCTCGCCGGCGCGTGCAGCCGACCCGTGCGCGGATCGGCGAACGCTGACGCGCGGCGACGGCCATGATCGGCCTGCTCGATGCCGAGCGTACGCGCCTCGTGCGCTTCGGCGTGTCAGGCCTCTGCTCGACCGCGCTCCACACGCTGGTCGCGGCGGCGCTGTTCGCACGGTTCGACGCGACGCTGGTGACGGCGAACACGATCGCGTTCCTCTGCGCGACGGCGTTCTCGTATCTCGCGAACACGCTGTGGAGCTTTTCGTCGACGGTGCGCACGCGCAACGCGGTGCGCTTTCTCGCGGTCACGCTCGCCGGCTTCGTCGAAACCCTGCTGCTCGCGCGTGCGGCCGAAGCGCTCGACGTGTCCCGCGCAATGAGCATCGTCGCGATCGCGTTGCTGATTCCGCCGACGACGTTCCTGCTGCACCGGCTCTGGACCTATCGTTGAACGCCCCTTCCCGCCGCCCCCCGAAAATAATCGGCCATTCAATTAACAGATTCAATGTCGGCATATTTATGTCACGCATGAATCCGATTGATTCCGATTTTAAAATTACCGCCAGAAACAAATTAAATACCCTGTTTACTTTTACAGCTTCCAGAAACAACCGAACGGGATAATCTGCCTTCGCCATCTCGCCAGCACGGGCGTCGAACGGCGACGAGCCTTGCAGGACAAGGCAATGGCGGCTGCGCGACGAAATTCGCGCAACAATAATTCCCATTCATTCAAACGGGAGCTTCTATGTCACGCGTTACCGATGTGCTCGTCTCTTTCGATACCGAAACCATCCTCAAAAAATATCCGAATCCCAGCAAGAATCCGAATAGCCCGACGCTGATCGACTGGAAGCACGTGTACATGGTCACCAACCAGGACAACGTGGTGTCCGGGCAGGCGGGCGGCGAACTCGACCTGAAGGCGCAGGTCGGCGACCTGATCCGCTGGCGTGAAACGAGCCTGTCGCTGGGCTTCGAGAACCAAGTGGTGTTCTACAAGTTCATCGGCAACGTCGGCAACGAACTGATCTCGACGCCGACGCCGCGCGTCGCGGAAGCGTCGATCCCGGTGCCGAACACCAGCAAGCCCGAGGTGCCGACCTGCCAGAAGGTCGCGAACTACTACTGGTCGTCGGAATGCCTGAAGGTCGGCCGCGTGACTTACCACTTCCAGTTCCAGATCATCGATCGCAACTGCCAGAGCCAGGGCTGCTTCTCGTGGGATCCGTTCATCTCGATCCATAACTGATCGCGGCAGGCGGGCGGCCGCGCGGCGGCTGCCCGCATCAACCCCTTGTTGCGGAGGAAGCGCTCATGCCTGGTCTTCGTTCCGATGTGCTCGTGATCGTCGACGCCGTCACGCTGCTGTCGGCCTACCCGGAGGCGAGCCGGGACCCCGACGCGCCGACCGTGATCGACGGCCGGCACCTCTACGTGGTGAGCCCCGGCGACGCCGCGCAGCTCGGCCACAACGACAGCCGGCTCTTCGCCGGGCTGTCGCCGGGCGACCAGTTGCGCCTGCGCGAGACCGCGCTGGCACTGCGCGCCGAGGCGAGCGTGCTGTTCGTCCGGTTCGCGTTGAAGGATGCGGGCATCGTCGCGCCGTTCGAAGCCGAAGTACGCGACGCGGCCGCGCCGGTACCCGATGCCGACGACCTGCTGCATCCGCCATGCCATCCGATGAAGGACCACTACTGGCGCAGCGACGTGCTGGCCGCGGGCGCCACCACGTGCACGGCCGATTTCGCCGTGTTCGACCGCGACGGCACCGTGTCGGGCTATTTCCGCTGGGAAACGTCGATCGAGATCGGCGCCGGCCAGCCGGCCGCGAAACAGCCGGATTTCAAGCCGTCGTCGGATCGCAACGGCAACTTCACGCTGCCGCCGGATACCGCGTTCAAGGCGATCTTCTACGCGAATGCCGCCGACCGGCAGGACCTCAGGCTCTTCATCGACGATGCGCCGGAACCGGCCGCGTCGTTCGTCGGCAACAGCGAGGACGGCGTCAGACTGTTCACGCTGAACTCGAAGGGCGGCAGGATCCGGATCGACGCGTTCGCCAACGGCAGAAAATCCGCGACCGACGCGCGTCTCGCGCCGCTGTCCGCGGGCGACACCGTCTGGCTCGGCTGGCTCGGCGCCGAAGACGGCGCCGATGCCGACTACAACGACGGGATCGTGATCCTGCAGTGGCCGATCACCTGAGCATCGCGGCGATCGGCGCCCGGGTGGTTCAGGTGCGCGGCAGCCCCGGCGGATTGGTCTGCGACCGGTCGATCGCTTCGGCGTCGAGACTCCAGCGGCCGAGCACCTTCCGGTAGCTGCCGTTCGCGATCAGCGCATTGATCGCGACCGTCAGCGGATCGGCGAGGCCGCTGCCCTTGCGCGTCGTGATCGCGATGTCCGCGGTGCGCGGCCAGCCGCCGCTCACGGTGCCGATCAGCTTCGCGTCGCCGCGCAGCGATGCCTGGTACGCGAGCATCGAGTTCACGCTGAAGATCGTGTCGACGCGCCCCGACTGCAGCGCGACCCAGCGCTCCGCCGCATCCGCGTAGTACTGGATCTCGACCGGCGCGAGGCCGCGCGCGAGGTTCTGCCGGTTCCATTCGAGCAGGATCTTTTCCTGGTTCGTGCCCGAATCGGTCACGACGCGCAGCCCGGCAACGTCCTTCGGCTCGCGAATCGACGCGATCCGGCTGCCGTTCTTCACGTAGAAGCCGAGCTGATCCTTCCGGTAGGTCGAGAAGTCGAATTTCTCCTTGCGCTGTTCGGTCACCGTCACGTTCGAGATCACCGCGTCGACCTTGCCGGACTGCAGCGCAAGCGGCCAGTCGGCCCACGAGAGCGGCACGATCTTCAGCTTGCGGCCGATGCTGTCGGCGACGAGCTGGGCGAGATCGGGATCGAAGCCGACGACCGTTCGCGCATCGGTCGCATAGGTGCTGAGCGGCGGCAGGTTCGGCGCGATGCCGATCGTCAACGTGCCCGCTTCGGCAAACCGGTAGCCGGCCGGCAATGCCTGCTCAACCGCCGGGTTCACGGTGCCGCGCTGCCGGCCCGGCTGCTCAGGGCTCAGGTCGAACGTCGCGGCCTGCGCGGCGACGCTGACGCCGATCAGGACGGCGGCCAGCGTGTGAGCGATGCGTGCTGCGGGAATTGCTGTTCTTCTCATGTCTTCCGGATTCCTTGATGTTTGACGAAGCGTGTGCCGAACGCGGGCGGCGCCGAACGATGCTCACCGCCCGTTCGCCGCCCTTCTCCTCCCGGCGTTCCCGGTACGCTCACGCGGGCGTCGCCTCGAGTTCGGCGGCGGCCGCGCGTTGCGTCGCCGGTTGCGCGACCGGCGACGGGCGCGTCGCGTGCGCGTCGCCCGCATACAGCGCCTTCGGATCGAAGACCCGCGCCTGCAAGGGCGTGAACGCGCGGAAGTTCCACAGGCTGCGCGCGACGAACACGCGCTGCACCCAGCGGAATGCCCGGTCGTTCTCGTCGTATTGCGGATCGAAACGGTCGCGCGAATGCAGCGTGAAATGATTGTTGATCAGCACCAGCTTGCCGGGCTGTACCTGCACGCCGAACGACACTTCGCGCACCGCGCGATACAGGTTGGCCAGCGCCTCCTGCGCACGCGCATTGACCGCCAGCACCATGTCCGGATAGAACGCGACCGTCACGCGCGGCGCGTCGAGCGGCCCCGACAGCACCGCGCTCAGGTCGGTATTGTCGCGCGGCGTCGGCGCGGCGCCGCGCCACCGGTACGGCACGCGGATGATGTAGTGCTCGCCGTAGAGTTGCGCGATGTCGTCCGGCGACAGCAGCTGCAGCGCGCGGCGCGCGTCGGCGAGCCGCGTGTACGGGCCGCCGCCGGCTTCGCTGCGCACGCCGAGCAGCAGCAACGCGAACGGCGACGTGTCGCCTTCCGGCATGTGCGCCTGCGCGGCGTTCTCGATATGGAAATCGAGCTCGACCTCGGAGCCGAGGCCCGTATAGTCGCGTGCGGTCGCCTTGTGCGGCGTGAGGTTGTTCACGAGCTCGCGGCCTTCGTGCGCGATCGAATACGGCTCGCCGGCCAGCGTGCTCAGGGCGACCAGCACGTTCTCGCTCAACACGCCGGCCTTGAACGAGCGGCCGGTCTCCTCGAACCTCGGGCTGCCCTTCACGTCGTCGTCGATCGGCAGGTTGTCGATCTCGATCGAGCCGTGCGCGTCGGCGGTTGGTGCCTTCGCGCGATCGAACGCGTCGACGATCCGGTCGGGAAACGCGTTGTAGGCGAGCTTGCGCACCGCGCTGATGTAGCCCGCGCCGCCGGCCGGATCGTAGGCCAGTGCGCCGAGCGTCTTCCGGATGTGACCGGACTCCGCTGCCGTCAAGACGATGCGTTCATCTGCGAGATAGGTCATAGGTCTCTCGTATAAAGATCGGGGTTCGAAGAGCGGCATGGCACTGCCGCCGCGCGTTGCCGTCCTCGGGGCGCAGCGCTCGACAAGACTAGGAGACCGACATTGCATTGCGAAATGATATTAAGTCGATTGCAAACAAAAATTTTCGATATAAGTTCAGCAATCCCGGCGGCGTCAGGCAGCGTCGATCGCACCACGCCTTAACACGAAAAGTGGTTAAAAAATCGCTGGTTATTATTTATATTCGTTAGCAGGTCGATGCTAGTTTTCTGTCGGATTCGACGATGCGGCCGGCCGTCGATCGGCAGCCGGCGCCCTTCCTCCGCCCTACGGAAATCTGCCCGATGACCCGATTCCGCCTGCTGCGCCGTTCGTCCGGTCACGACGTGACCCTGCCCGCGTACTGCCTTGCGCGCCACCCGGCACGGAGGCCGCAATGAGCGAACGCGCTCCGGCGCTCGGCGGCGCGCCGGCCGCCATCGCACCGCCGCATCGCACGTCGCTGCGCGCGATCCTCCCGACCGTCGCGGCCGCGAGCCTCGGCTTCGCGATCGTTCAGCTCGACGTGACCGTCGTCAACGTCGCGATTCCGAGCCTCGGCCATTCATTCGGATCGAGCGTCCACGGGCTGCAGTGGATCGTCGATGCGTACACGCTGTCGTTCGCCGCGCTGCTGCTGACGTCCGGCACGCTGGCCGACCGCTTCGGCAGCCGCCGGCTGTTCGCGTACGGCCTCGCGCTGTTCCTGCTGGCATCGCTCGGCTGCGCGCTCGCGCCGTCGCTGGCCGCGCTGATCGCCGCGCGGGTCGCGCAGGGCGTCGGCGCCGCGATGATCCTGCCCACGTCGCTTGCGCTCATCACACATGCGTGCGCGAACGATGCCGCCGCGCGCGTAAGGGCCGTCGCGTGGTGGAGCGCGACCGGCGGCGCGATCAGCGCGGCCGGGCCGACGCTCGGCGGGCTGCTGATCGATTCGCTCGGCTGGCGTGCGATCTTCTTCATCAATCTGCCGATCTGCGCGGCCGGGTTGTGGGTCACGGTGCGCCATGTGCGGGATTCGGCCGCCGCACGCACGCGGCTGTTCGATCCGGCCGGCCAGCTCGTCGCGGTGCTCGTGCTCGCGCTGCTGACGGGCGGGATCATCCGGGCCGGCGCGCAGGGGCCAGGCGACCCGTATGCGGCCGGCGCGCTGGCCGCGTCGGTCGCGCTCGGCGCGCTGTTTGTCGCGATCGAGCGCCGCGTGGCCGCGCCGATGCTGCAGCTCGCGTTCTTCCGGATCGCGCGCGTGCCGGGCGTGCTCGCGATCGGCGCGATCACGAATGCCGCGTTCTACGGGCTGATTTTCTCGCTGAGCCTCTATTTCCAGAATGCGCGCGGCTTCACCGCGACCGAATCGGGGCTCGCGCTCGCACCGCTCACGATCATCATGCTCGCCAACATCGCGAGCGCGCGCCTCGCCGTGCGCCATGGATTCCGCGCGACCGTCATCGTCGGGCTTGCGGTATCGCTCGCGGGCTACGTGTGGCTGTGGCGGACCCTCGGTGCGCATACCCCGTATGCGCTGCTCGCGCCGGGGCTCGCGGCAATGGCGATCGGCGGCGGCATCGCGATTCCCGCGCTGACGTCGACGCTGCTCGGCAGCGTCGAGGCCGGCCGCTCGGCCACCGCGTCGGCGATCCTCAATACCGCGCGCCAGGTGGGCGCTGCCGTCGGCGTCGCGGCGCTCGGCGCGCTGGTCGCGGGCCAAGGCGCCGCGATCGTGGCCGGCGCGGCACACGCATTCGCCGTCGCGGCCGTGCTCGTGGCCGTCTGCATCGTGCTGGCCGCACGCTGGCCCGGCGATGCGCCCGAATCCGGCACGCGGGCCTGATCCCGCACCGGCCGCCTCCTTCAACCGATCCCACAGCCCAGCGAGGAATCCATGCCGCATCGTTTCATCGATACCGTCCTGATCGTCGACGGCGCGTCGACAGCCGCTTATCTGGCGCCCGCGTTTCGCGCCTACGGCATCCGTTGCGCGCACGTGATCAGCGACCCCGATCTGCCGGAGATCTACCGGAACCAGTTCGTCCCGTCCGACTACATCCGCCAGGTCCAGCATCGCGGCGACCTCGACGCGACGCTCGCGCAGCTGGCCGACCTGCGGATCGGCGCGGTGCTGCACGGCCTCGACGCGGCGCTGGAACTGGCCGACACGCTGGCCGAGCGGCTCGACGTGCCGTACCGCAATCCGCTCGCGACCTCGGCCGCGCGCCGCGACAAGTACGTGATGAACGAGCGCATCCGCCAGGCCGGCCTGCGCGCACCGGCCCACTTCCACAGCACGTCGGTCGACGCCACGCTCGATTGGGCGCGCGCGCACGGCAGGCTGCCGCTCGTGGTGAAGCCGGCCCGCAGCGCGGGCGTGGCCGGCGTGAAGATCTGCCGGACACTCGACCAGGTCGAGGCCGCCGCACGCGACGTGCTCGCCACCCGTTCGCTCTACAACCAGCCGAACGACGACATCGTGATCCAGAGCTATTCGGAGGGGCAGGAATATATCGTCGATTCGGTATCCTTCGAAGGCCGCCATCGGGTGGTCAGCCTGTGGGAAGTGCACCGCGACCGCACGCATGCACCGCGGCTCGACAAGATGCTGGTGCTGAATCACGCCGACCCGCGTTACGCGCCGCTGCTCGACTACGCGGCCGACGTGCTCGACGCGCTGGAAGTCCGCTTCGGGCCGACCCATCTCGAACTGTTCGATACGGCCGACGGCCCGACGATCGTCGAGCTGAACGCGCGGCTGCACGGCAGCCTCGATCCGCGGCTGACGAGCGCGGTCAGCGGCGAGAACCACGTATCGGCCGCCGTCGAGGCCGTGCTGCATCCGGAGCGGCTGTTCGGCGAAGCCGCCGCGCCGACGGATTTCCGCGGTTACTGCGGGCACGTGCTGCTGCTGTCGTCGCGCAACGGCGTGCTCCGGCAGGACTTCACCTGGCAGGCGATCCAGGCGCTGCCGTCGTTCGTCGGGCTCAAGCAATGGGCCAAGGTGGGCGACACGCTGCGCGTGACGACCGACCTGCAGACGGCGCTCGGCACGGTCGGCCTCTACAGCCCGACGTTCGAGCGCCTGCTCGAGGATTGCCGGCGCATCCGCGAGATCGAGGCCGACTTCTTCGCGGACGAACGGGCGGTCGAGTCCGCCTAGTGTCTCCGCTTGGTGCGATCGGCGCCGCGCATGCGGTGCGGTGCGCTTGCGTTGTACTCCGCTAACGCGCGAGCAGCGCGCCCGCCTGCCGGCCGAGCACCGCGCGCAATGCGTCGAGCTCGGGCAGCGCGGGCGCTTCTTCGGGCGTGACGAGATAGGTCGTCACGTTGTCGAGATCGTCGAACGCGTGCGTCCGCAGCTCCTTGCGCGCCACGTGCTCGGTCGTGATCCGCTTCGGCAGGATCGCGACGCCCATGCCGGCTGCCACGCAGCCGAGGATCGCGCCGAACGTGCCGAACGACGCCACCGACCCGATCGCGATGCCGCGCGCCTTCAGCCAGTGCTCCGCGACCGCGCGATACGGACAGCCGTCGTGAAACGCGAGCAGCCGCACCGTGTTGTCGGCCAGTACCTGCCGTCGCGTGACGGTGGCCGCGCTCACCAGCACCATCTCTTCGGCGAACGCCGGCTCGTAGCGCAACCCGGGCCGGACGACCGCGCGCGCGGTCAGTGCGGCGTCGATCCGGCCGCGCAGCAGCGCGTCGGCCAGATCCGGCTCGCTGCCGATCTGCACCGTGAGGCCGAGCGCCGGATCGTGCGCCTTCAACGCGGCGGCGAGCGCCGGCAGCCGCGTGGCCGCCGTGCTTTCCATCGAACCGAGCCGGAAGCTGCGCGCGACCGGCGTCTCGCGCACCACCTGCGTCGCTTCGTCGACGAGGCGCAGGATGCGGTCGCAATACGGAATCAGCCGGCGCCCCGCGTCGTTCAGCACCAGCCGCTTGCCGTGCCGGTCGAACAGCGGCGCGTCGAGCGACTCCTCGAGCTGGCGCAGGCGCGCGGTGACGTTCGACTGCGTGCAGCCGAGCCGTTCGGCCGCGCGCAGCGCGCTGCCTTCCTGAACGACGGCCCGGAAGGTTTCGAGCAGAGGAATGTTCATATCACTATCTCTTGTTACCGATGCAGTTTATATCATTTTACTTCGCCAATAATCAGGAATAGCCTGACGGATATCCCGTACCGGCCCGCCCCCTTTCGAGGAAACTGCATGCCATCCGCCGCCTGCCCCGGCTTCGCCGCCGTTCACCACCGGCCCGAGGCGCCCCCGTGCGCACGCTGATTGCCGCGCTGGTGCGGCGCGGCCCGACGGTGCTCGCGGGCGGCGTCGGCCTCGGGCTGCTGGTGCCGCCGCTCGCGGACCTCGCGCGGCCGCTGATGCCCGTCACCGTGTTCCTGTTCGTGCTCGGCACGCTGCTGCGCGTCGAGCCGAGCGCCGTGCGCGCGGTCGCGCGGCGGCCGGCCGTGTCGCTGCTGCTGCCCGCCGCGACGATGATCCTGTGCCCGGTCGCACTCGGCATCGCCGCGCGGCTCGCCGGCATGCCGTACGACTGGGTCGTCGCGCTCGTGATCGCGTACTGCGCGCCGCCGTCGAGCGGCACGTCGACGATCGCGCGGATGCTGTCGCTCAACGCCAGCGTCGCGCTCGTCGCGACCCTCGCGTCGATGGTGTTCGTCCCGCTCACCGCGCCGCTGCTGACGGCCTGGTTCAGCCACGATGCGGCCGTGTCGATCTCGCCGTTGAATCTCGCGTTGCGGCTCGCGCTGCTGATCGGCAGCGCCGAGGGCGTTGCGCTGCTCGTGCGGCGGTTCGCGGGGTCCCGGCTCGACCGCTATGCGACGCCGATCGATGCGACCGTCGTCGCCGCGCTGCTGGTGTTCGCGCTCGGCACGATGGCCGGCATGCAGCAATCGATCATCGACGCGCCGCACCGCGCGTTGACCGCGATCGCACTCGCGTTCGCCGTCAACGCGGGCTTCCAGATCATCGCGTACGGGCTCACGCCCGGCGACGTCCGCACACGGCTCAATGTCGCGCTGATCGTCGCCAATCGCAACGTCGGCCTGATGTGGGCCGCGCTCGGGCTCGCCGCGACGCCCACCATGGCGCTCGTGTTCACGTGCGCGCAGTTGCCGATCTACACGCTCCCGCGCGTCGTCCAGCATCTGCTGCCGCGCCTCGAGGCACAGCGCCTGCGCCGGCGCGCACGTTGACCGGCACGCGACGCCCCCTTCTTCACCGATCAAGGATCCAGCATGAAGCGACTCATCGTGATCGGCGCACGCGCCACCGGCAGCAGCCTCGCGCTCGTGCGCGGCGCGCTCGCCCGCCAGGCGGCCGTGACCGTCATCACCGCGCCCGGTCACAGTCTGGACGGCGTCTTTCCGGACGGCGTCGAGACGATCCATCTCGAACCCGATGCCGCACTGCTCGCCGGCTGGCTGCGCGCGCGCTATCCGGACGAGATCGACACGTTGCGCGTGACGACTGCGCACGACACCTATGCGCGCACCGCCGCATCGGTCGCCTACGCGCTCGGCCTGCCCGGCCCCGATGCGCGCCACGTCGCGCACGCGGTGTCGAAGTCGAACCAGAAGGCACTGCTCGCCGCGCACGGCATCCCGGCCGCGCAATTCGTCACGGGCACGCTGGCCGCGCCGGCGGCACTCGCAGCCGCGGCCGCTCCGCTGCGTTTCCCGGTCGTCGTCAAGCCGTCGGAAGGCTCGGCGAGCGACGGCGTGCGGCGCTGCGAGGACATCGCCGACGTGCGCGCTCAACTCGACGCGCTCGCCGCCGCTCGAGTCGATGCACAGGCGCTTGCGACCGAGCGCATCGTGATCGAGGAATTCCTGGGCGGCAGCGAATACTGCGTCGAGTATTTCGACGGGCGCTATGTCGGCGCGATGCGCAAGCTGAAGCGGCATGGCGCCGGCTTTCTCGAACGCGGCTATACGTCCGAACTCGATCTCGACACGCCGACGCTGCGCGCGCTGATCGACGTCGGTACGCGCGCAACGGCGGCCGCCGGGCTGACATGGGGGCCGGTGCACCTCGACTGCATCGTGCACGACGGCGTGCCGCACGTGATCGAACTGAATCCGCGCATCGCCGGCAGCTTCATCTGCGACATCGTGCGCGACGGCTACGGCTTCGACGTGGCCGAAGCGTTGCTCGACAAGCTCGACGGGCGCCCGGTCGCGATTCCCGAGCGGTTCGAACCGCTCGCGTATGCGCGCGCCGAATTCCTGCTCGACAGCGACCCCGGCGCCTGGCGTTTCGCGCAGGCGGGCGAGATCCGCGACGGCACGGTCACGATCAGCTACGGGCCGCAGGTGTTGCCCGATCGCGAGCGGCGTGCGTTTCTTTATGTGCGGGTTGCGCTGCCGGTTGCGCACGATGTGCACGAGACGCCCGCGCATCCCGGCTCGTCGGCCCACCGGGCGTCTGTCGCACCACCGGCCGTTTCCGGCTGACGGAACGGTTGGGACAAGCGCCCGACTCGACAGGCGCCGTGCCGGCCTGCCCGGCTGACCGGCACGCGCGTTCAAACCGTCATCACACTGGAAACCGGGAGCGGCAAAGCGGAATCGGCCACCCGTCCACATCACGCCGCGCGGAAACGGGCGAATACCACGTGGCGGATTCGGCAAAGCTACACTGCCGACCGGTACCGCAGCCTTTTCACGGGCGGCGCATCGAGCGTCGGCTGATGCGTCGCATGCGAAGCGGCTGACCCGCACCGTTACAGATTGCGCCCCAACAACTGCCCCGGCCACCCGTCCACGTCGAAGGTCGACATTCGCTCATACCCGCAGGACTCGTAGAAGCGCACCAGCGCGCCGGTCCCGCCCCCATAACAATCCACCCGCAAGCGCTGCACCCCGGCAGCCCGGGCGCGCTCATCCGCAAAGGCCATGAGCCGCCGGCCGACACCACGCGCCCGCGCATCGCGCGACGCAACCAGCACCCTCACGTAGATTTCCGGCTCGGTCGCGGGCGGCACGTAGGGCATCGATTCGCCCAGGATCAAGGCGCCCAGGATGCGGCCGTCGGGCGATTCCGCCACCCACGCGTCGGGCAGCGCACAGGCTTCCGTCACGAGCGCAATCCGCTTCGGTTGCGTCGACCAGGGCTCGCGCCCCCATTGCCCGTCGTTGCCGATGTCGACGAACCACGCAATCACTTCATCGAAGATCTCCAGCACGGCCGGCGCATCCAGCGCGCTGGCACGTCGGATCACCCGCTCGTCCGTTCCTGTCACCGTCACGTTCAACACTCCTTCGCCGGCATCGACGACCGGCGCATGGTTGGATGTCACGCCGGGCTACCCGGGGAGGCGCGATGAGAGCCTGGCGATCAAGCCTGCTACGGTACTGAAATTCCACCCTGTTGATCAAGGCGTGACGGCCCACGATCCAACGTGACGGGTTGGCTTCGTCGCACGCCCCGGAGGTCGGCGTCAGGCGAGGTGTCGAGCGACGATGACGCGCATGGAGGTTGCCGACGGACTGCAACGCGTCGCGGCGTTGCAGACGGATCGATACCGAAAAAGCGTTTCGATTCCGTGGCGAGGGTGCCGAAAGATCATGCTGCGGCGCATTACACCTGGCCATCACGTGATGACGGCAGGCCGACGCGCCGCCTGCTACACACCGCGCCGCATCGAAACGAAAGGAAACGAAACGATTCCCGCGCGCATGTCGCCCTTCGCGCCAAAAATATACAATCGTCGCGACGCATCGAAGGCATGAAGCGCCGGCCGCCCACTCTCGCTCGCCACCATGAACGCACCCGCTGACCCCACTCCCTCCGCCCCGTCGGTACTCGGCGTCTATCGGCAACTGGCGGACCCGTCCGCCGGGCAATGGATCGTCAGCCGCTCCGAACGCGCGCACATGTACCGCATCCAGCATCATCGTCCCGACGGCAGCACGTCGGTCGATACGGTCGTCGACGCGGACAACCTCGATGCGAAGCTGCACAAGTGGATCCAGGAAGGTTTCGTCCGGCGCGAAACGGGCGACCATGCGGCCCCCGCGCATCGCGACCGGTTCATGCAGGACCTCCGACACGCGCACGCATCGCGGCCGGCGGCCACCGGCGATGCGGCGCACGTCGTGCAGGTGGGCGGCGTGCCGATGCCGCGCGGCCCGGGCGGGCCGCTCGTGCCGCCCCGGAACCCCGCCTACCTGTTCACCGCGCGCGCGACGGACGTGCTGGAAGACATCGTCGAGAACCGGCGCATCCTGTTGATCGGCCACACCGGCACCGGCAAGACGAGCCTGATCGAGCAGGCCGCCGCGCTGGGCGGCCACGGTGTGCTGCGCTCGAACATGAACGGGCAGACGACGGTCGGCGACTTCGTCGGGTTCTGGACCGTCAAGGGCGGCGAGACCCGCTGGGTCGACGGCGTGCTGCCGACCGCGATGCGCGAAGGGCTGTGGCTCATCGTCGACGAGATCGACTTCGCGGAACCGGCCATCCTCGCGGTGCTCACCGCCGTGCTCGAACCGGCCGGACGCCTGCTGCTCAAGGAGAAAGGCAACGAGATCGTCGTCCCGCATCCGTCGTTCCGGCTGTTCGCGACCGCCAACGCGGCGGGCGCGATGGGGCAGTTCCGCCACCTGTACCAGGGCGCCAACGTGATGAACGAGGCGTTTCTCGACCGCTGGCGCGTGTACCGCCTCGACTACCTGCCGCCGTCCGACGAGGCGCGCGTGCTGCAGCGCACGTTCGGCGCGGCCATGACCGAGGCGATGGCCGGCACGCTCGCGGCGATCGCGGCGGACTGCCGCGCCGCGTTCGTCCGCGAGGATCTGGCCAGCGCGTTCTCGACGCGGCGCCTGATCGACTGGGCCGACCTGATGCTGCGCACCGGCGATCCCGAAGCGGCCGCCGGCCCGACGATCTATGCGAAGGTCGGCGCGGAAGACGCCGACCTGATCCGCAGCATCATTCGCCACTACATCGACGTCGGGGCCTGACGCGATGGACCGGGACGACGATGCGCGCGCGCTCCACCTGACCCGGCTGGCCCGCACGCTCGCGCAACGACACGGCATCGAGGTACGGTTCGCGCGCCACGGCCCGCTCGCGCAGCGCGACCTGCTGGTGCTGCCCGACACGCTGCTCGCGGGCGACGTCGACGACGACGCGATCGTCGGCCTCGTCGATCTCCACGCGGCGCGTGTCCGCTTCGGCGCGATCGATGCCGTTGCCGAGCTGGCGTCGCCCGCGGTGCGCGCGATTGCGCAGGCGATCGACGACCGGCGCGCGGCCGGCCACCTCGTTGCGCGCTATCCCGGCGCGATGACGTTCCTGCGGCAAATGCGGGTGGCGTCGGCCGCCGATACGCTTCGACGTTGGCCACGGATGGCGTGGCGCGACAGGCTCGTATGGCGCATCGAGCGTGCGCTGTGGGACGAACCGCCAGCCACGATCGAGCGCATCCCGTCGCTCGACGCGACGCTCGCCGCGTCGGACGATCTCGTCGACGAAGCGCGTGCCGCGACTTCGACGGCCGACAGCATCCGTACCGCGCACCGGATCGTCGAGCGCGTCCGCGCGCTGGCCTCGGCCGGTGCGAACAACATGATGTTCACGGCCGATCCGGGCAGCACGATCGACAGCGACAGCGTCGCCGCCGAATTCGAATCGGACGGACCGGGCGCGCCGGACGATGCACGTGCGCCGGTTTCGGCCGAATCGGGCGCGGGCGCGATCGCCGACACGGAATCGTCCACGGCATCACCGACGCCGGGCGATGCGGCACCCGGCACGATCCGCCTGTCCGCGGACCATCGGCCGCTGCTGTCGGTCCCGCTGACTACCGCATTCGACACGGTGACGGACTTCACCGGCAAGGGCGACGCGGCGCGCTGGCACCGCCAGCGAAGCGCGGCCCGCGCGCAGACCGAGCCGCTCAAGCTGCGACTCGAACGCGCGTTGAAAGTGGACGAACAGACGCGCTGGAAGCGCGAACAGGAGCGCGGCGAACTCGACCGGATGGCGCTCGCCCGCCTCGTCACGTCGCCCGGCTACCGCACGCCGTTCCGTGTCCGGCGCGCCGCGCCCGGGCGCGACGCGGCCGTCAGCCTGCTGATCGATTGCAGCGGGTCGATGGCCGGCAGGAAGATCGAGCTCGCCCGGCTGTGCGCGGCGGCGCTGTGCGATGCGCTGATGCAGCTCGGCTTCGCGTGCGAGGCGCTCGGCTACAGCTCCGTCGAAGACGCCGCGATGCGCGCGCATTACCAGCGCTGGATCGACGCCGGCCGCGACACGTTCGGCTATAACCGCTTCGTCGAACGGCTCGACCTGCGCGTCTACAAGCGCTTCGATTCCGACAACCCGAGCGGCCTCGCGTGCATCGAATGCGGCCACGAGAATCCCGACGGCGAGGCGTTGATCTGGGCCGCCGAACGGCTGCTGGCGCAGCGTGCGCGGCGGCGGATCCTGATGGTGCTGTCGGACGGCTATCCGGCAACCGGCGACGGCAACCCGGCGATCCTGCGCACCGACCTGCGCGCACGCGTCGATGCGCTGCGCGAGCGGCGCGTCGAACTGATCGGCGTCGGGATTCTCGACGATTCGGTCGAAGCGTTCTATCCGGTCAGCAGCGTGGTGGAGCATCTGCACGAGCTGCCGGCCGCGGCGTTCAGTGTCCTGAGCGATACGCTGCTGGACCGGCGCTAACCTCCGCCACGGCCGCAGTCTCGTTCGCGCTTTCGTTCGCGTTTCCGCCGGCCCGCCGGATCGGCAGCCGAACGCAGAAGGTCGTGCCGCGCCCGGGTTCGCTCGTCACGTCGATGGTGCCGCGATGGCGCTCGACGATCCCGTGCGACACCGACAAGCCGAGCCCCGTGCCCTGCCCGACCGGCTTCGTCGTGAAGAACGGATCGAAGATCCGCCGGACGACATCGGGCGTCATGCCCGTGCCGGTATCGCTGATCGCGATCGACACCTGCTCGCCGTCGCTCGACGTGCGGATCGTGATCACGCCGCGCTCGGGAATCGCTTGCGCCGCGTTCACCAGCAAGTTCATGAAGACCTGGTTCAACTGCGACGGCAGGCATTCGACCTGCGGCACGTCGCCGTAGTCGCGCACGATCTCGGCCTTGTACTTGAGTTCGTTGTGGACGACGTTGAGCGTGCTTTCCAGCCCTGCACGAAGATCGACCACGCTCCACTCGTCGCTGGCCGGGCGCGAGAAATCGCGCAGGTCCTGCACGATGCGCCGCACGCGCAACGCGCCGTCGATCGACTCGTCGATCAGCGTCGCGATCTCGCCGCGCACGTAGTCGAGGTCGGCCGCGCGGCCCAGTGCCGTCAGCGCATCACGCGCGGCCGGGTCGAGCTGCGGCAGCGCGGCTTCATGCGCGGCGATCACGTCGAGCAGGCTGCGCACCCACGTCTTCAACGTATTGAGGTTCGCGCTGACGAACCCGATCGGATTGTTGATCTCGTGCGCGACACCGGCCGCGAGCTGACCGATCGACGCGAGCTTTTCCGACTGCAGCAGCTGCACGTGGGTTTCCTCGAGCGCATGCAACAGGCGCCGCTGCTCCTCCTTCTCCTGTTCGAGCCGCGCCTGCGCGGCCTTGCGTTCGTCGATCTCGGTCGCCATGTTCTCGCGTGTCCGTTGCAGCATCGCCGTCGTCTGTTCGTAGCGGTGCAGCGCGCGTTCCAGTTCGACGGTGCGCAAGCGCACGAGCCGCTCGAGCGTATCGGTCATCCCGCGCAGGAAGGTTGTGCGCGCATCGAATCGGCTGAGCAACAGCGTGACGACCAGGGTTCCCGTCGTAAACAGCGCGACGGTCGTCGCGAGCCACGGCGTGTCGACCCCGTTCGCGGCCCCGCATCGCGCGTCCGGCGCGAAATGCGCGGCCGCCATCGCCGTGTAGTGCATGCCGGTAATCGCGACGCCCATGACGACGGCCGCGCCGACGCGCTGGGCGGTCGCATGGCGCGCCTGCCGCGCGCGCAGCGCCTGCGCGATCCACAGCGCGGCGGTCGACGCGATCACCGCGATGCCGATCGACGCGGCGAACAGCACGGCATCGTAGCGAATGCCGGGCGCCATGCGCATCGCGGCCATCCCCGCGTAATGCATGCCGGCGATCCCGCCGCCCATCAGCACGCCGCCCGCGAGCAGCCGCCGCCAGCCCAGCCGCGCGCGCGTGACGACATACAGCGCGAAGTACGACACGAGCACGGCAATCGCCAGCGACGCGCCCGTATCCGGCAACGCGTAGCCGAGCGGAATCGGCAGTGAGAACGCGAGCATGCCGACGAAATGCATCGACCAGATGCCCGTCCCCATCGCCGCCGCGCCGCCGCCCAGCCACATGCGCCTGAGCTTCGGGTTGTCGAGCAGCGAAATGAAGGCGGCGAGGTCGAGTGTCGTATAGGAGGCCAGCGTCGCGATCGCGACCGACAGCAGGACGAGCGGAAGATTGTAGGTGCCGTGCATGATCGAGCGCTCGAATCGAGGTGAGTGCATTGCCGCGGCGCGCGTGCGCACCGCGGCCGTCAGGCCGCGCGTCCGGGCTCAGGCAGGCGCCGCGCCGGCATTCGGCACGCCCTGCGCCGGCTTCGCCGCCTGGCCGGCCAGCACGAGGATGTCGAACGCCGTCCCCTCGCGTGTCTCGAAGCGGCGCACGAGCTCGATCTGGTGTGCGGACATCACGCTGCCCTTGGTCATCAGCAGCACGCCTCGATGCGTGCGCAGATCGTCGGCGAGCTGCATCCCCTCGCGCAGCTGCGCGGACTTGATCTCCGCGACGGACGCCGCGATGCCGAGGCTTGCCGGGTCCCGCATCAGTTCGGCCAGGTTTTCGACGATGCGCGGGTCGTAACGCACGCCGGCCTGCGAACGCATTGCGTCGAGCGCCTGCTCGACCGAATGCGGCGCACCGATGTCGCCATTGCGCAGCCCCTCGAAATCGCGCGCGATCGCGACGATCCGCGAGCCGGGCGGGATCGAGTCGCCGGCCAGCCCGTCCGGCGTACCGCGCCCGTTGAAGCGCTCGTACTGGTGCAGCACGATCGACGCGACCTTGTGCAATTGCGCGACCGGCGTCAGCACCATCTGCGCGCGCAGCGGATGCTGCTGGAACAGGCCGTGCTCTTCCGCCGTCATCCGCGTGAGCGGCTTGTGCAGCAATTCGTCCGGCAGCGACAGCTTGCCGATGCCATGCAGCAGCCCCGCGAAGTAGACGTCCTGCGCATGCAGCTCGCTCATCCCGGAGGCCAGCGCGAGCCGTCGCGCAATCTCGCCGACCCGCATCGCGTGACCGCTGGCCGACCCGCAGCGCATCTCGATCATGCTCGCGCACACCTGGACCATCGCGGTGAAACTGCTTTTCAGGTCGCGCTGCGCGGCTTCGAGGAACATCACGGTCTGCCCGAGTTCCTCGGTGCGCGCGCGAACCTGCGTTTCGAGTTCCGTGTTGAAACGGCGCAGCGCTTCGTTCTGCGCTTCCGTCAGCGCGGCGAGCCGCGCCGCCTCGTGCCGCAAACGGCGCTGCTCCAACGCCTGTTCGATGGTCAGCAGCAGGTCGTGATCGTCCCACGGCTTGTTCAGGTAGCGATAGACGCCGCCCTCGTTGACGGCCTGCATGACCGACGCGATCTCCGCATAACCGGTCAGCAGGATACGCATCGTGTCCGGGTAGAGCGCCCGGGCACGGGCCAGGAACTCCGCGCCGCTCATGCCGGGCATCCGCATGTCGGACACGATCAGGTCGACTTCGGTCGACGCCAGTACCTCGAGGGCGGCCTCGCCGCTTTCCGCGGTCAGGATCTCGTAGCCGGCGGGCCGGAACACGCGCCGGAGCGCCGACAGCACGCTCGGCTCGTCGTCGACCAGCAGGATCGACGGCACGCCATCCGCGTCGTCGGATGTCGCTGCCGCCCCGGTCGTTTCAGGCGATACCGCATTCGGTCCGTTTGTTGCAGATGTCGTCATGATTGGCCTCGGATCATGTAGTTATATTCTCTCTGCATCATCGGCATGCGCCGCGCATTCGATATCCGGGAAAACGCTGATGCGCTCACCCGGATCACACCCCGCATGCGTCGTCACGACGCGCGGGCATGTGCGATCTACGCCGTCGCCGAACCCGGTTCGCGCACGTAGTAGATGTCCCACTCCGCTTCGTCGGCCTGCATGAAGCCGTGCCGCGCATAGAAGCGGTTCGAATCGCTGCCGCGCAGCGCGCCGACACGCACGGGCACGCGCTGCGCGTCCGCCTCGGCAAAGATCCGCTGCAGCACGGCCGCGCCGATGCCCTTTCCCTGGTGCGCGGGCACGATGTACAGATGGTCGAGCAACCAGTGGTCTTCCTGCGGCCGAACCACGAAGAAACCCGCGTTCACGCCATCGGCTTCGATGAAGCGGCATAACGCCGGGTCGAACGACGCGAGAAAGCGCTCGCGCGCACGCCGCGGATCGAAGCGGCCGATGCGCTCGAGGCTGTCGCGCATCGCGGCGATGCGAATGGCGACCAGTGTTTCGGCATCGGATTGGGCGG
The DNA here is from genome assembly GCF_004803625.1 of Burkholderia sp. LS-044. Classification (NCBI taxonomy): domain Bacteria; kingdom Pseudomonadati; phylum Pseudomonadota; class Betaproteobacteria; order Burkholderiales; family Burkholderiaceae; genus Burkholderia; species Burkholderia sp. LS-044. Next base: position 275,259 of record NZ_SSWO01000009.1, on the reverse strand, counting down.
CGAGGGGAAAGGTCAGGCTCATGAGCAGGTCGTGCACACGTGGAGAAAACGCCAGGCATCGCGGCGCGGCGCGGCGCGGCGCGGCCGCCAAAGCCTGCTCGCGATTCCGGCCGCCAGCCGGCACCCACAGCGCGCGTCAGGGCGTCTCGATGCCTTCCGCACGCGTGGCAAGGAATCGCAAGTACCTGGCATCCTCGTCCTCGAACAGCTCCGGCCCGCCCGCCATGTATGCGCGCATCAGTTCGTCGGCCGCGCGGTCGAGATTGCCCAGTTCGAACTGGCACTGGCCGAGCCGCAGGTGCAGGAACGGGTTGCCGATCGCGTTGGGGAAGTGCATCGCCTGGCCGAGATTCTCGCACCCGGCCGCGTAGTCCGCTTGAAGGAAATTCGCGTCGCCGATCGCGGCCATCAACCACGTTCCGGCCTCCCAGTTGGTCTTCGGTTCGGGAAGCAGGTCGAATCCCGCCCGGAATTTCTCCAGTGCGCCTTCGTAGTCGCCGTCTTCCATCAACGCATCGCCCGCGTCGCTCAGCGCGCCGATGCGCTCATACAGCTCGTTGTCCAGTTCCGCCATGTCGAATCCCTGTTCCTGAGTTGAAATCGGCCCGGTGCGGCCGGTGGTTGCGATGCGATCGCGTGTGGTGTGGTGTGGCGTGCCGTGTTGCGGTCCTGCCCGTTCATCCGCCCGGCATTCGTCCAGCATACCCGAGCCGTATGACGCACGTGTCTCGACTTGCCGCGCACCTGTCCCGCATCTGCCGAACGATTCGCGTCGGCGTCGTGCGCATGAATCCGCTACGCTGACGGATGCCTCGTGCCACCGTGCCCCGCCCGCCGACGCGGCGATTCGCAGCATCGGTTTCTCATGCGGCACGGTGATCTCGTGCGTGTCGCCCCGGCCGCCAAAGGCGGGGATGGTTGTGCGGCGACGACCACCGTGGCAGGATGCCGGGTTCGTTTGCTCGGTGAAAGGGAGCTGGAAGCGATGTTGTCTTGCCGACTGAGGTGGTACGCACTCGCGACGTCAAACCTGCTGCGCAGGCATTGGCAGGCGCTGCTCCTGCTGGCCATGCTGTTGCTGCCGGCGATGCCGGTGTTTTCGCAGACGCGCATTCTGGGTGCGCCGGTACTCGCGGCGCTGGCACCGTCGCATGGCATCGAATGGCGGTTCGCGTGGGTGCACCTGCTCGAAGCCGTGGGCATCCTGTGGGTGCTGGCGCAGCGTCGTGCCATCACCGGGGGGCCGTTCGTCACCTTCCTCGCGTCCTTGCCCGTCTCCAGCGGCCGCCGTCGCGCCATCGACACGATCGTCGTGATCGTCGCGAGTACGCCGCTGCTGCTGCCCGTGCTTGCCGCCGCCATCGCGCTCGCCTTCCTGCCGCAAAAGGCGATCAACTACCTGTTCGTTCTCGACCTGTTCCTGATCACGCTCGGATGGCAATTGACCGCGCTGTCGCGCAACCTGCGCAATGCAATCGCGTTGATCGTTGCGAATGTCTTCCTGATCGGCGGCTTTCACGCCGAGGGGGCGTTACGTCCCGCGTGGCTGACCGTGGCATTGTTGCTCGCTGCTTTCACGATTACGCATACGGCCCCTGCACGGGCCGCCCGTTCGGAAATGCCGGGGGCGTTCTCGCGTCGCATCGCGGATACGATCCGCGTCCGTGTCCGGAACGGGCTGCCGCCCATCGCGAGGCTGCAGATCGGCATCCTGCGGGATCGCGCCGCGAGCACCGCCGGGCACTGCCTGATGATGGGTGCGGTCACCGCTTCGACATGCTTCCTGCTTGCGCTCTGGGGGTTCGACCAGCGCGCCGTTCCGCTGACGCTGATCGCGCAGGCCGTCATCGCGCTGATCGCGGAGACGACGTATCGCGATTTGCAGGCGGCGCACCTGCATGCATCGCACTTCATGCAGTCGTTGCCGCTGTCGACCTTCGAGAAGCGCCGGGCCGACTGTCTGACCGTTGCCGCGCTGGCGCTGCCGTTCGCCGCCGTCGCCCCGCTGTTGCTGGTGACGCACGGCGTGCTGTCATCGCAGATGGCGGCGGCGCTCGTGTGCTCGGGCGCACCGCTCGTCGCATTACACTATCTGCCGCAACGCTACGCGTCCCGACAATCCGTGTTGCTGGGCATCGCGCTGACCGTAGTCTGGGTCACGCTGGCCTGGCAAGTTTTCGTTTGATTACCCGATCCATGCTCCGCTTCGACAATCTCGGCAAGCGCTTCGACAAGCGCGTCATCTTCCAAGGGCTCAACTTCGCATCCGGCGCCGGGTGCGTGGCGCTGTGCGACGAAAACGGCAGCGGCAAATCGACGTTGCTCGGCATTCTCGCGGGCACGATCGATGCGGACGAAGGCGAAGTCTGGCTCGGCGGCCATTCCCTGCGCACCGCGCCGCTCGCGGCGAAATCCGCGCTGGCCTATGTACCCGACGATTGCCTGACGTATCCGTTCCAGACCGGACGCGCGTTTCTCGATCTCGTGGCGGCCGCCAAGAAAACCGTCGTCGACACCCGCACGCTCGAGCTGGCCGATCGATTCGGGCTCGCCCCGCATATGGACAAGCGCTTCGAGCAGATGTCGCTCGGCACGCGCAAGAAACTGTTCCTGACGGCGACGACACTCGGCGCGCCCACCGTCGTGATCGCCGACGAACCGGGCAACGGGCTCGACGCCGCATCGCGAGCGGTGCTCGTCGACCTGTTCAGGACGTTGGCGGCAGACCGTGCCGTCTTTTTTTCGAGTCACGACCTGGCGCTGGCGCGCGCATGCGACGCAAGGATCACCGGTTTCGCGGAACTGGGAGCGGCTGGATAGACGACATCGTCACACGCAGTCGTGTGGGAACCACCGGCGCGGCTGCGTGACATGCGGAACGGAGAGGAGAGGCGCCGGTACCGTTTGCGGCAAGCTGCGGTATCGGCGGCAGGCAAGGAGCTGGTGCCTGATTCGTGCGGATAGGCGTGATAGCACGTTCACACGGGACAGCGGTCGACCAGCACCATTCCGGCGGCCGGCCAGGCTTCGGCAATCGTCACGCCGATGATGGAGCCGCCGCCCGCTCCAACGCCATCATTGGCATCGTTCGTCGATCCGCGCACCGACGATCGATCGCGCTCTTTTCCCGGAAGTGCGAAACATCCGATCCCGTCTCGCACTTCCGTGATCTTCCTGATACGCATGGCGGGCGTGCCGGGCCCCGATCAACCCGCCGTTCGACTCCACGGCCGCTGACCGTTCGACCCGCGCACCCATACGCCCACGCCCGTGCGCCTCGTCAGGCCTTCAACGCACCGAAGACTTCGTCCAGCATCTTCTTGGCATCGCCGAACAGCATCCGGTTGTTGTCCTTGTAGAACAGCGGATTGTCGACGCCCGCATAACCTGACGCCATGCTGCGCTTCATCACGATCGACGTCTTCGCCTTCCACACCTCGAGCACCGGCATGCCGGCGATCGGGCTGGCCGGATCTTCCTGCGCGGCCGGGTTCACGATGTCGTTCGCGCCGATCACCATCGACACGTCGGCTTCCGGGAAATCGCCGTTGATCTCGTCCATCTCCATCACGATGTCGTAAGGCACCTTCGCCTCGGCGAGCAGCACGTTCATGTGCCCCGGCATGCGGCCGGCCACCGGATGGATCGCGAAACGCACGTCGACGCCCTTCTCGCGCAGCACCTTCGTGAGTTCATGCACCGTGTGCTGGGCTTGCGCCACCGCCATCCCGTAGCCGGGCACGATGATCACGCTCTTGGCATCGCGCAGCAGTTCGGCCGTCTCCAGCGCGCTCACCGCCACCACTTCGCCGGCCGGCTGCGCGCCGGCGCCTGCCGCCGCGGGCGCACCGCTGCCGGTGCCGAAGCCGCCCGCGATCACGCTGATGAAGTTGCGGTTCATCGCGCGGCACATGATGTACGACAGGATCGCACCCGACGAGCCCACCAGCGCGCCGATCACGATCAGCAGGTCGTTGCCGAGCATGAAGCCGGTGGCCGCCGCCGCCCAGCCCGAGTAGCTGTTGAGCATCGACACCACGACGGGCATGTCCGCGCCGCCGATCGCCATCACCATGTGCACGCCGAACAGCAGCGACACCACCGTCATCACGATGAGCGGCGTCATGCCGTCCTGGATCGTCTCCGCATGCAGGAACGCACGACCGTAATAGATCACGATCAGCAGCGCGGCGAGGTTGAGCCAGTGCCGTGCCGGCAGCAGCAGCGGCTTGCCGCCGATCTTGCCGGAGAGCTTGCCGAACGCGATGACCGAGCCCGCGAAGGTCACCGCGCCGATCAGGATGCCGACGTAGATCTCCACTTCGTGGATGGCCTTCTCCGCGCCGCTGAACTGCACCGACGTATCGATGTAGCTGGCGAAGCCCACCAGGCAGGCCGCGAGACCGACCAGGCTGTGCATCAGCGCAACCAGCTCGGGCATCTGCGTCATCTGCACCTTCTTCGCGGCGACGAGGCCGACGGCGCCGCCGACGACCAGCGCGGCCACGACATACGGAATGCCTTCGGCCGACACGCGCGGGCCGAGTACGGTGGCGAGCACGGCGATCAGCATGCCGATCATGCCGAGCAGGTTGCCGCGGCGCGCGGTCTCGGGGTTCGCCAGCCCGCCGAGGCTGAGGATGAAGAGGATGGCCGCGCCGATGTAGGAGACGGTAGTCAGGTTGGAAGTCATTGTTGTCGTCTCCTTACTTGCGGAACATCGCCAGCATGCGGCGCGTCACCGCAAAGCCGCCGAACATGTTGACGGCCGTGAGCGTCAGCGCACCCACCGCCAGGCCGAGGATCAGCCCCGACGGCCGGTCGCCGGCCGCGGCCTCGCCCAGCGGCGGCGCGACCTGCACCAGCGCGCCGATCGCGATGATCGACGAGATCGCGTTGGTGACGCTCATCAGCGGCGTATGCAGCGACGGCGTGACGTTCCAGATCACCATGTAGCCGACGAAGCAGGCCAGCACGAACACCGTGAAGTGCGCCAGGAACGTGGCCGGCGCGAACTGGCCGACCAGCAGGAACGCCAGTGCGCCGACGGCGAACACGATCGCGAGCGACTTCGCCGACATCGGCTCGCCGCTGCCGTGCCCGTGCCCCTTGGACGCGGTTGCCGCGACTGGCGGCGTGGCGGGTTTCGGTGCCGCGACCGGCTGCTGGATCGGCGGCGGCGGCCAGGTCACGTTGCCTTCCTTGATGACCGTGAGGCCGCGGATCGCGTCGTCATTGAAGTCGACGTTGATCGTGCCGTCCTTCGCCTTGCACAGCTCCTCGATCACGCGCAGCAGGTTGGTCGCATACAGCGTCGACGACTGTCGCGCCAGGCGCGACGCGAGATCCGTGTAGCCGACGATGGTCACGCCATGGCGGACCACCGCCTCGCCCGGCACCGTCAGCTCGCAGTTGCCGCCCTGCTCGCCGGCCATGTCGACGATCACGCTGCCCGGCTTCATCGACTGCACCATCTCGGCCGTGATGAGCTTCGGTGCCGGCTTGCCGGGAATCAGCGCGGTGGTGATGATGATGTCCGCATCCTTGGCCTGCTGCGCGTACATCGCGCGCTGCGCCTGCTGGAAGCCTTCGCTCATCACCTTCGCGTAACCGCCGCCGCCCGAGCCCTCTTCCTCGTAGTCGACCTTGACGAATTCGCCGCCGAGCGACTTGACCTGGTCGGCCACTTCCGCGCGCGTGTCGTTGGCGCGCACGATCGCGCCGAGGCCGGCGGCCGTGCCGATGGCCGCGAGGCCGGCGACGCCCGCGCCGGCGACGAACACCTTGGCCGGCGGCACCTTGCCCGCGGCCGTGATCTGCCCGTTGAAGTAACGGCCGAACGCATGGGCCGCCTCGATGACGGCGCGGTAGCCGCTCACGCCGGCCATCGACGTGAGCGCATCCATCTTCTGCGCGCGCGACAGCGTGCGCGGCAGGGAATCGATCGCCAGCACCGTGGCCCGCTTCGCGGCCAGCTGCTGCATCAGTTCAGGGTTCTGCGCCGGCCAGACGAAGCCGACCAGCGTGCTGCCTTCACGCAACAGCGCGACTTCCTCGCTGCTCGGCGGGCGCACCTTGAGGACGATATCGCTGCGGCCCCACAGATCGGCGGCCGTCGCCACGACTTCGGCCCCGGCCGTGCGGTAGTCGTCGTCGCTGAAGTTCGCGCCGGTGCCGGCACCGCTTTGCACGGCCACCGAGAACCCGAGCTTGATCAGCTTTTCGACCACGTCGGGAACCGTCGCTACGCGCCGTTCCTCGTTGGCCGTCTCCAGAGGGACCCCAATCAGTAATGTCATATCCTGAACTGTCAGTAGTGGCCGTCGCTAGGAGTTACGGCCTGCGTTTCAAGTCACCCAACTCAATCCGTGTACGACGCTGTTCCGCGGGCAGCTTCGCACTGCCGCGCAGAATTCACAAACTGTTCATCCTCTAAACAATCGGCTTGTCAGATCCGGGCGGTTCATGCTCCAGCCTGATTTTTCCGACGAATAGCCGGCGCATGATCCATTCGGATAAGAACTGCGAAGCATATCCCGTGCCAAAGTCTTTCCGAAATTTATATTTTGAATCGGCGCGCATTCAATCCATGAATCCCCTGTCTGGACACGACGGGCCTATAACCTGGCGTTTACCCGCTGGAACCGCTTCGCACGGCCTGTCGGCGCGTGAATCCGCTTGAAATTCGCTTTCAATTCGTTCGAAACATGAAAAACCGGTTATCGGCACAAACGCTTCGGAATCGGTTTCATCGCGAATTTCCCGCTTGTCGGCACAATGCGATTTGTCGCGTGCGAACGACATCATCCGCGTGGCCGATGACATTCGGTGCCGGCGAGTTTAAGGGAGAACGCAGCCTGTCAGGATCAAGCGCGACGACGATCACTCGCGCAGCGCGTCGACGTGGGCACGGATGCGGCGCGCGCCCTCTTCCGGCGTGCATGTCGACGTGTCGATGCGCAGCGCGTAAGGCCGCGAATAAGCCGGATGCCCGAACTGGGAGCGGGCCATGCCCTCGCCGCGATCCGGCCTCGCGCGTTCGCGCTGTTCGAGGATATCCAGCGGGCACGTCACGCCGATGACGAAGGTCTGACGCGGCGACAGCGCGGCAATGCATGCGTCGAGCGCGGCCGGATCCCGGAGTACGAGATCCAGCACGATCTCGAAATGGCTGGCCGCGATCCGCGCGAGCGTCGACTGCAGGTTGAGCTGGTGGAGTCTCAGCGCCTGATTCAGCTCCTCGTCCGATCGCATGTCACGTCGGCGCGACATCTCGACGAACGCGTCGAGCGAGACGTGAAACGTCGGCACGTCCGACCCTTGCTGGAGCGCCCTGGCCAGGCTGCTCTTCCCTGCACTGGTCGGGCCGTGCAATACGACGGCAACGGGTTTCATGGCGATGGTCGATGGGCGAGGTGCCCGGTTGCCGCGATGGATCAGGATGCTAGCCCAATTTTCGCCGCCCATCGACACGCCCGGTCGGCGCTTCGGCGAGCCCGCGCAACGCCGCCGCGTGCTCGGCGCCGTCCGCGATCTCGTCCAGCGCCCGGTTGTTGGTACGCGGCCCGAACACGCCGATCGACACCATCACGATCAGCATGCTGCCGCCGATCAGCACGAACACGGCCGACACCCCCGCGCGTTCGAGCAGCAGCGCGACGATGAAACTGCTCGCGATCCCCGTCAGGCGGCCGATCGAATGCACGAAGCCGAGCGCGCGCCCGCGGATCTCGGTCGGAAACACTTCCGACTGGTACGCGGTGCCGTTGCTCGCGAGCACCGTGTTGGACAGCGTGACGAGCAAGCCGAATGCGATCACGAACGGCGCCTGCGCCGACATCGCGAACGCGGTGCCGAACAGTGCGACGCCGAACGCCGACGCGACGATCAGCCATTTGCGCTCGATCCGGTCGGCGAGCAGGCCGGCGACGAACGGCGACACCGGATACGCGAACGCGATCACGAACGCATACCAGAGGCTCTTCGTGACGCTCGCGCCCTGCGCGGCGAGCAGCGTCGGCAGCCACTGGCTGAAGCCGAAGAAACCGATGCTCAGGAATGCATTGAACGCAATCAGCATCGTCGTGCGGCCGCGATGCCGCGCATCCCACATCGACGGCGCGCGCCGCACGGCCGTGGCCGTGGCCGTGGCCGCTGCGACCGGCGTCGGGACTGCGGGCAGCGGCCGGCCGGATTCCCGCTCGACGGCCTGCTCGAGCCGCCGCAGCACGGCTTCGGCCTCGGCCTCGCGCCCCGTGTGGGCGAGCCAGCGCGGCGACTCCGGCAACCGCGACTGCAGCCACCAGACGAAAACCGCGCCGCTGCCGCCGAGCAGCACGACCCAGCGCCATCCGGACATGCCGAGCGGATCGTGCGGCACCCATAACCACGACACCAGCGCCAGCACGGGCATCGCGAGATAGCCGACCGCGAAGCACAGCGCGAACGCGCGGCCGCGCACCGCCTTCGGCACCAGCTCGGTCAGGAACGCGCCGATCGTGATCAGCTCCGCGCCGATGCCGCAGCCCGCGATGAAACGGCACACGAGGATGCCGAGCGCATGCGTCTGCACGCACATCGCCAGGCTCGCCGCCGTGTAGAGCAGCAGCGCGCCGGTGAACAACGCGCGCCGCCCGAAGCGGTCCGCGAGACGCGACACGAACATCTCGCCGACGAACAGCCCGGCGAACGTCGCCGCACCGAGCGCGCCCTGGTCCGACATGCCGAGCACGCCGTGCGAGCCCGCGTGAAAGATGCCGTCGCGGATCAACCCGGGCGGCAGGTAGGTCATCTGGAACAGGTCGTAGACCTCGAAAAACCCGCCGACGCTCAGGAACAGCACGAGCGTCCAGATGCTGGCCGTCGCGGGCAGGCGGTCGATGCGGGCGGCGATCGACGCCGCATGGGAATGGGACATGGCGATTCCTCGATGATCCGCCCGCGCGGCCTGCGCGAAGCGGCGAAGCGGCAGACCCGGCGCCGGCGCGACATGCGCGCGGCGCCGGCGTTCATACGGTGGCGACCGGATTGACCGGCGACCCGACGAGCCCGCGCAGGTGCAGCGGCGGCGCGGTCAGCAGGAAGCGGTTGCGCCGGTGCGCGTGCAGCCAGTCGGCGAGCGGCGTCAGGTGCCACAGCTCGCCGAGGTGGATGCCGAGCTTGAACAGGCACAGCTCGTGCAGCGGCATCAGCGCGCCGGGCCGCTCGCGCGCCCGCGCATCGCGCGGTCGCTCCTCGACCGCGTGGTTGTCCGCCGCGAGCGCGGCGAGCCCCGACGCGTCGATCCATTCGAGCAGGCGCGGGTCGTTGCCGTCGAGCACGCAGCACACGTCCGGCGCGGCGGGTTCGCCGCGCGCGTCGGCGTCGAGCAGGCGATCGGCAAAGCCCGTATGCACACACACGATGTCGCCGCGCTCGACGATCACGTTGTCCGCGCGCAGCACCGCCATCCACTCCGCGTAGCCGATCTTGCGCCGCTCGTCGCCGAAGTGGCGCCGCAGGTCGACCAGCACGCCGCGCCCCTGCACGCCCGTCTGCGCCATCACCTCGATGCCGAGCGCACGCGCGCCGCCGCGCGGTGCCCCCGCTTCGGGCACCTGGATGTGCTCGTCCATCCGGTAGCCGTTGTAGAACATGCGGGCCCGCTCGCCGTCGCCCGCCGGATCGAACAGCGAGCCGACGTGCGACAGCGCATCCCACTGCGTCGAGAACTGCGAGTGCATGCAGAACGAATCGTCGCAGACCACATCGGTTGCGTTCGCAACCTGTTCATCCGCCCGATAGCCGAAGTAAGGTTTGTCGCCGAGCAGCGCCGGCATGATCGCCGGCGGCCGGCGCCGCGCGTTCAACCCGCCGCCGCGCGGCACGTCGAGCGGCAGGCTCAGCGAAAACACGCGGCCTTCGCGCACCTCCGCGACGCCGCGCAGCACCGCGTCGGCGGTCAGCCAGTTCAGGCGCCCTTTCTGATCGTCCGGGCCGAAATCCCCCCAGTTCGAGCCGGGCGGCCGATGGGTCCAGCGTAGCTTCATGGTTGTCTCCTCCATGCAATGTCCAGGGTGCGGCGGCCGTCCTTCGCGGCCGCGTCGCACGTCGTGCCTACCGCGTGCGGATCACGCCCAGCCCCGCGAGCCGCTCGTATTCGCGTTCGCCGAGCAGCGGCAGCAGGATCTCGCGATTGTTCTCGCCGAGCGCGGGCGCGGGCCGGCGGAACGTGCCGGGCGTGGCCGACAGGCGCGGCGTGATGTTGTGCATCGGCAGGCTGCCGACGTCGTCGTCCGGCAGCTCGACGAGCGCCTCGCGCTCGATCACATAGCGATCCTGAACGATCTGCGCGATATCCTGGATCGGCCCGACCGTCACGCCCGCTTCTTCGAAGAACGCGAGATTGGCATCGAGATCGCGCGCGGCGATGAATTCGCCGACGATCGCATCGAGCGCTTCCGCGTGCTGCACGCGCTGCACGTTGGTCGCGTAGCGCGGATCGTCGATCAGCTCCGCGCGGCCGATCGCGCGGAACAGCCGCTCGGCCATCGCCTGCGTCGAACTCGACAGGCACAGCCACTTGCCGTCGCGGGTCCGATACGCGTTGCGCGGCGCGGTGTTCGACGAGCGGCTGCCGGTGCGTTCCTTGATCTTGCCGGTCATCACGTAGTTCGCGGCGGCCGGGCCGAGGATCGACAGCAGCGGCTCGAACAGCGACACGTCGATCACCTGCCCCGCCGCGCCGTGCGCGTCGCGCGCATGCAGCGCGACCAGCACGGCGATCGCGCCGGACAGCCCGGCCGTCATGTCGCCGAGGAACATCGGCGGCAGCACCGGCTCGCGATCGGCGAAGCCGTTGATCGCCGCGAACCCCGCATATCCTTCCGCGAGCGTGCCGAAGCCCGGCTTGTGGCGGTACGGCCCGGTCTGCCCCCAGCCGGAGATCCGCGCGATCACCAGCTCGGGGCGGATCGCGAGCAGGTCGTCCGGGCCGAGCCCCATCTTCTCGGCGACGCCGGGCTTGAAGCTTTCGACGAACACGTCCGCGTCGCGCACCAGCCGGCGGACGATGTCGATGCCCTCGGGCGCGCGCAGGTCGACGCACACGCTGCGCTTGTTGCGCCCGTATACCTTCCAGTTCGTGCTGATCCCGCCCGCGCCGACCGCGCGCAGCGTATCGCCGCGCTCGCTCTCGACCTTCACGACGTCCGCGCCGAAATCGGCGAGCTGCACGCTCAGCATGTTGCCGGCCATCAGGCGCGACAGGTCGACGACGCGCACGCCCGCGAGCGGCCCCTGCGCGTCGGCGTCGAACGGTTTCGGATGAATCGGGCCGGTGGACGCGCGACGGTGCGCGCCGGCCGCGTGAGCGGCCTGCGGGTCGGGAACGAACATGCTTGTCTCCTGGTTGGTGTATGCGTCGTGCAAGGCGGACTTCGAGGCGCGCTCAGCCGCGCGCGGCGCTACTCGAGCAGCGCGCCGAGCTGGTCGGCCGCGCGAAATGCCGCGCCTGCGGCGGGCAGATCGCCGCCGAGCGCATGCGTCAGCTCGACGGCGGCCGCCTGCACGCGCGGCAGGTAGTCGGCCAGCACCTTCTTGTTGAAGCGATACCGCGGCACGCCGAGCGAGATCGCGCCGCTGAGCACGCGGCCGACGCCGAATGCCGGGCACGCGATCGCCGCGCTTTCCGGATCGCGCTCGGCGATCGATACCGCGTAGCCCTGTTCGGCCGTCTTCTCGTAGTCGCCGCCGCGCGTGCCGCTGAACGCAAGCAGCACACGCCCGGCCGCGCCGACATCGAGCGGGAAGCGGTCGCCCTCGCGCAGGTGCGTGCGCACCGAGCGCTGCGCCTGGATGCGGAACAGGCACACGCGCTGGTCGCCTTCACGCACGTAGAACGCGGCTGTCTCGCCGGTTTCCGCCGACAGTCTCGACAGGATCGGCATCACGTACTCGCGCAGCTGGAACGACTCGCGATACATCATCCCGAGCTGGAACACGGCGGGCCCCAGCACATAGCGCCCGTCCGGCAGGCGCTTGATGAAGCGGAACTGCTCGAGCGACTCGAACATCCGCAACAGCGTGCTCATGTTGAGCCCCGTCTCCTCGCTCACCTGCGCGAGCATCAGCCCGCCGGGCGCGTTGCCGAATGCCAGCAGCGCGGTCAGCGCGCGGTTGACCGCGGCCACGCCGCCCTCTGCCGGACTGCTTGTCTCCACCTTGTTCATGTCCACCTCGTGCGATGCCGGGCTGTTCGTGTCAGGTCGGTGCCACGTCACGATGGCCAGCATCGAAAAATGAAAGTCACTTTCATTATACGCAGATCATCAATGACAGCAACATGAATCCGCAGAGCTTCGCTCGGTCATCATTCTGCAATGATCCTTGATACTAGGCGTTAACGATAATCTTGACGAATGCGGTCATCCATCACAAAAATGAAAGTGACTTTCATTTTATGAGACCGTAGATGAATTCATCGTCACAACCCGTCTGGCGCTCGCTGCTGTACGTCCCCGCGCATGTCCCTCGTTTCGTCGCATCGGCCGCCGCGAGCGACGCCGATGCGCTGATCCTCGATCTCGAGGACAGCGTCCCGCCCGCATGCAAGGCAGCCGCCCGCGACGGGCTGGCCGACGCCGTGCCGGCGCTGCGCGCGCCGGGCCGCGACTTGCTGGTGCGCGCCAACGGCCCGCTCGACCAGCTCGTGCCCGACTTGCGCGCGGCCGTCCGGGCCGGCGTGGACGGCGTCGTGCTGCCGAAGGTGCGCGGCGGCTCGCACATCGAGGCGATCGACGAACTGCTGACCTCGCTCGAAGAAGAAGCCGGCGCGCCGCCCGGCCGCACGCGGATCGTCGCGATCGTCGAAACGCCGCGCGCGTTCCAGGCAATGGACCGGATCGCGCAGGCGTCGCCGCGCGTCGTCGCGATGATGCTGGGCGGCGGCGATTTCGCGCTGAACTGCGAAAGCGGCGCGAGCGCCGATGTGCTGCGCGTGCCGAAACAGTTGCTGATCATCGCCGCGCGCGCCGCCGGCATCCTGCCGCTCGGCCTCATCGGCGGCCTCGACGAACTGCGCGATCTCGACGCGTTCGAGCGCATCGCGCGCGCGTCCGCGGAGCTCGGCTATGCAGGCGCGACCTGCATCCACCCGCTGCAGGTCGGCGCGCTCAACCGTGCGTTTCGGCCCGACGACGCCGCGGTGCGCGACGCGCACGCGGTGCTGGCCGCCTACGACGACGCACGCGCGAACGGGCGCGGCGCGCTGCGCGTCGACGGCCGGATGGTCGACGCGCCCGGCGTCGCCCGCGCGAAGCGCGTGCTCGCACGTCACGCGGCGGTACAGGCGCGCGCCGACGGCGTGCCCCGGTAATGCGGGCGCCGCCCTTCATCGCCGCGCGTCCATGCGCGCGTCGCGCGGTGCGCGCACGCGCCCCGTCACGATGCCGTCCGTTCACCACCCGGCCCGGATAGCGTCGCCCCGCAGCACCGCCGCACCGCTCGACCGGCGCGGCGCCGAACTCAAACAAAGAACAAACCCTGGAAGGAGACAAACCATGGGCAAGCGGATGTCCGCACTGTGCGGACTGGGCCTCGTATCGGCCAGCGCCTGCGCGCAGAGCACGATCACGCTGTATGGCGTAGCCGACATCTATACGGAATTCCTCACCCATCAGGCCGCGCCCGGCGACAAGTCGTCCGCATCGCTCGTGCGGATGGCGTCGGGCGGCAAGAGCGGCTCGCGCTGGGGCCTGAAGGGCGTCGAGGAACTCGGCGGCGGCTGGCAGGCCGCGTTCCGGCTCGAAAGCGGCATCAACCTGAACAACGGTACCGGCACCGGCGCGGGCGGCTTCGACCGCTCCGCATGGGTCGGGCTGCAGCACGAGCGCTGGGGCGCGCTGCGGCTCGGCCACCAGTACACGACGCTGTTCGACGTCATGGAGCGCTATTCGCCGACGGGCGCGTACTCGACGCTGTACGAGCCGGCCGGCGCGATCGTCGGCGTCAACTTCCGCGAGAACAACGTCGCCAAGTACCTGGCGAAGATCGGCCCGCTGACGCTCGAAACACACTATTCGTTCGGCGGCACGCCCGGCGCGTTCCAGTCGAGCGCCGCCTATGGCGCCGGCTTCGACTATGCCGGCGGCGCATTCTCGCTCGCCGCCGCGTTCGACAACGTCAACACGCCGCAGCCGGGCGGCTTCGCGCATTTCCGCCGCTACGCCGCCGCCGCGATCGCGTCCGTCGGACGTGCGCAGCTGCTGGCCGGCGTCACGCACGGCCAGAGCGGCGTCGCCGCGCCGTCGGTCGTGACGCGCTACATGTTCTGGTGGGCCGGCGTGCGCTACGCGATCACCCCTTACCTGCAGGCGATCGGCGCGTTCTATTACGAGGACATCCGCGCGCAGAATGCGCCGAACGCGCAGACACCCACCCCGCACCCGGCCAACCCGCAGCAGGTCACGCTGCAGCTGAACTACTTCCTGTCGAAAGCCGTCACGCTGTACCTGGCGGGCGGCTACGCGCGCCGCGCCGCGCTCGATTTCGACAACTACAACTACAACTTCCTCCACTACACGCTGGCCGGCGACCGCGCCAGCAGCGCGGGCATGGCACTCGGCCTGCGCAAGCTGTTCTGACCTCGCCTCTCCCCAGCCTCAGGAACCTTCGGAGTCTTCGCACAATGAACCGCCGCCACTTCCTTTCCACGCTGACCGGCGCGGCGCTCGCGCTGCCGTTCGCTCACGCCCGCGCGGGCGCACTGCCGGCCGCCGGCGTCAGCCCCGGCCGCCCCGATCTCGCGCAGCAGCTCGCCGACTACGCGGCCGGGCTGCAGTATCGCGACCTCGACGCCGCGACGATCGAAACGATCAAGGCGCACCTGATCGACGCGCTCGGCTGCGCGATCGCCGCGCACGACGAACGTCCGGTGCGGATCGCGCGCGACGCGGCGCTCGCGTCGCCGGGCGGCGTGTCGACGATCGTCGGCACGAACCAGCGCACGAGCCCCGATCTCGCCGCGTTCGCGACCGGCACCGCATTGCGCTACTACGATTTCAACGACGCGTACGCCGGCAAGGAGACCGGCCATCCGAGCGACAACATGTCCGCGTGCCTCGCGGTCGCCGAAGCGCAGCATGCGAACGGCCGCGACCTGATCCTGTCGATCGCGATCGCCTACGAGATCGCGTGCCGGCTGATGGACGCCGCCGCGATCAGCCCGCGCGGCTGGGACCACACGTGCTACAGCCTGCCCGCCGTCGCGCTCGCCGCGGGCAAGCTGATGCGCATGCCCGCGCCGCAGCTGGTGCAGGCGGTGAACCTGTCGATCAACAGCCATCTCGCGCTGAACCAGACGCGCGTCCAGGAATTGTCGAACTGGAAGGCGCTCGCCGATGCGGACGCGGCGCGCAACGCGGTGTTCTCGACGCAGCTCGCGCGCGCCGGGTTGACCGGCCCCGCGCCGATCTTCGAAGGCATGGCGGGATTCTTTCCGCAGGTGTCCGGGCCGTTCGCCGTCGACACGCGCGAATTCGGCGGGCGCGGCGGCGCGTTCCGGATCGGCAAGTGCTTCGTGAAGTTCTATCCCGCGCAAGGGCTCACGCAAACCGCGATTCCGGCGGCGCTCGACGTCGCCGCGCAGGTCGGCGACCTGCGCCGGATCCGGCGCATCGAGATCGACACGACCGAAGTCGGTTATGTGACGGCCGGCCGCGACCGCGAAAAATGGGCGCCGTCGACGCACGAGACCGCCGATCACAGCCTGCCGTACATCGTCGCGCGCGCGATGCTCGACGGCGACATCACGACCGAGAGCTACCGGTCCGACGCGCTGCACGATCCGGCGCTGCGCGCATTGATCGAGCGGATCACGGTGCGCGAGGACCCGGCGCTGACCGCCCGCTATCCCGCGCACGCGCCGAACCGGGTGACGGCCGTGTGCGAAGACGGGTCGACCTGCACGAAGCAGGTGGACGACCTGCCCGGCTCGCCGACACGGCCGATGCGGCGCGACGACTACGAGGCGAAGTTCGCGAAGAACTGCCGGCGGCACTGGAGCCCGGCGCAGATCCGCGCGGCGCTCGATTACCTGTGGCGGCTCGACGAGCAGCCCGACGTCGCGACGCTGCCGCCGCTGCTCGTCGTCGGCTGACCTGCGTGAACGATCCCTAAGCTTCCGCCGCGACGCCGTGCCGTTCGAGCGCTTCCGCGACCTCGACGATGCGGCTGCGCAGCCAAGCGTGCGCGTTGCTGCCGTCATAGCGCCGGTGCCAGTACAGCGACCACGCGACGGGCTCCATCGCGAGCGGCAGGTCGCGGATCACGAGCCGCGCATCGTCGAGGCTCAGCGCATGCCGCTCCGACATGATCACCGCGTACGGCAGCGCATCCAGCATGTTCGGCACGACGAGCCAGTGCGGCACGTTGAGCGCGATGCGCCGCGTGCAGTTCATGTTCGCTAGCAGGTTGTCGACCAGGCTGTGGTCGACCGGGTTGATCGTCACGTTGAGGAAGTCGAGCGCGAGAAACCGTTCGAGCGTCAGCGGCGTGCCCGCTTCCGGATGGCTGCGGCTCATCACGCAGACCATCCGGTCATGAAACACGATTTGCGACGACAGCGTGCCCGAATGTTCGAGGCCGGCGCTGATCGCCAGGTCGAGCAGCCCCGATTCGAGTGCGTCGGCGGTCTTGGCGGCACTCATGTGCACGACGTCCATGCCGATATTCGGGCTGGTCAAGCGCATGCAGCGCAGCAGAGCCGGCAGCAAAAGCAATTCGGTGAGATCCGACATGCGCAACGTGAAATGGCGCTCGGACGTAAAAGGATTGAATTGATAATCCGATTCAAATAATTCCTCGATTTGTTGCATGATCTGTCGAATCGGCATCGCCAGCGCCTGTGCGCGCGGCGTCAACTCCATGCCGACCGCGGTGCGCGCCAGGATCTCGTCCTTGAACAGGAACCGCAGCCGCGCCAGCGCGTTGCTGACGGCCGGCTGCGTGAGGCCGACCTTCTGGCCGGCCCGTGTGACCTGTTTCTCCGTCAATAGCGCATCGAGTATGACCAGCAGGTTCAGATCGATCGAACGTAGATTCATGTTTGCGACCATCCACTAAACAGGTTAAACACCGCCTCCGATTGCGATCGCTAAATTCCGCAATCGGAGCAATCCCCTGATATTTAGTGCAATGCACAAGAATAGTCCAATCTTGACGTATCTATATTTTTAGGTATCGAGCGGTATTGGTTAATTTTTTAAATTAGTGGGTCCGTTTCGCATCGATTCTTCCGGATACCGTGCCAATCGGCCATTTGATTCGCGATTTTTGAAAAAAGGTCGCATTGCAAAAAAATGCGGGCGACCGCCGCCCCGGCGGCCGCCCGCAAGCTCAAACGGTCGCGACGGGGTTCGCCGGTGCGCCGACCAGGCCGCGGATATGCAGCGGCGGCGCGGTCAGCAGAAACCGGTTCCGGCCGTGTGCATGCAGCCAGTTCGCGAGCGGCGTCAGGTGCCACAGCTCGCCGAGGTGAATGCCGAGCTTGAACAGGCACAGTTCGTGAAGCGGCATCAGCGCGCCCGGTTGCGCGAGCGGTTGCGCATGCTGCGGACGTTCCTCGATCGCATGGTTGTCGGCCACGAGCGCGGCCAGCCCCGATTCGTCGATCCATTGCAGCAGCCGCGCATCGCTGCTGTCCAGCACGCACGCGCTCGCGACCGTCGCCGGCGATCCGCCGTCGTCATGCAGCAGCAGATCCGCAAAGCCGGTGTGAATGCAGACGATGTCGCCGCGCTCGACCTGCACGCGGTCCGCCTCCATCACCTGCATCAGTTGCGCGAAGCCGACCTTCGTGCGCGCGTCGCCGAAATGACGCCGCAGGTCGATCAGCACGCCGCGCCCCTGCACGCCCGTTTGCGCCATCACCTCGATGCCGAGCGCGTGCGCGCCGCCCGTCGCGTCGCCCTCTTGCGGCACCCGCAGATGCTCGCCCATCCGGAAGCCGTTGTAGAACACGATTTCAGGCACGCCGTCGTCGTCCGCGTCGAACACGCCGCCCACGTGCGACAGGCCGTCCCATTGCGTCGAGAACTGCGAGTGCATGCAGAACGAATCGTCGCAGACCACATCGGTTGCGTTCGCAACCTGTTCATCCGCGCGATAGCCGAAATACGGCTTGTCGCCGAGCAGCGCCGGCATGATCGCCGGCGGCCGCCGCCGCGCGTTCAGCCCGCCGCCGCGCGGCACGTCGAGCGGCAGGCTCAGCGAGAACGACAGCCCTTCCCGCACTTCGGCTGCGCCCTGCCGCACCTTGTCCGGCGTCAGCCAGTTCAGCCGTCCCTTCTGATCGTCGGGACCGAAGTCGCCCCAGTTCGAGCCGGGCGGCCGCTTTTTCCAGCGGGGTGCATTCAAGATCGGTGCCCTCCTTCAGTGCCCGACGTCAGCGCCGCGAGCGCATCGAGCGGCGCATCGTCGGCGAGCGACCGTACCGCGTCGCGCAGCGCGAGCGCGCGCTCCATGCCGAGCGCCGAACTCGCCGCCAGCACGAATTTCGCGGTGAGTTCCTGTTCGGTCAGCGGCCGCGAATTCGTGCCCTTGCTCGACTCGATCCACGCCTCGCGCACTTGCCCGTCGCGCAGCTCGACGCGCAGCACGGCCGGCAGGAAATGCGGGAAGCGCGCATCGCACCATGGATCGGCCACGCAACGCACCTTCGCGGCCAGCGCGCGCCGTGCGGGGTCCCGCGCAAGCGCATCGTCGAAATCGTCGAACCAGACGCCGAGACCGCCGCCGCCGAGCAGCGCCGCCGCGACCGTGTACGGCCCCGAGAACGCCGCCGCATAACCGTTCGGCGGATTCGCCTTCAACTCCGCCGGCTCGCCGATCGTGCGCAGCGTCGACGTCGCGACCCGCAGCTCGGCCGACACCACGTCGTCCGCCGTCACGCCTTGCGCCTTCAGTTGCAGCGCGGCGTCGATGCCCGGATGCGTGAAGTGGTTGCACGGATACGGCTTGAAGATGATCCGGCTCGTCTCCCATTCGTCGCCCAGGTCGCGCAGCACCGCGTCGACGTCGGCGAGGTCGCCGCACCACGCGTGGAAGAAGCCGAAGCGGCCTTCGAGCGCGGTCGGCGGCGCGGTGACGCCCGCGCCCGCCAGTTCCGCCGCGCTCACGCCCGCATGCGCCGCCCAGCCGCAGTGAATCCGCTTCACCGAGCCGCCGGTGCGGTTCGCTTCGAGCAGGCCCGCGCCCATGCTCGCGGCAATGCCGAGCGCCGCCGCGATCTGCGCGGCGTCGAGCCCGAGCAGCATCGCCGCGGCCGCCGCCGCGCCGACCGTGCCGCAGATCGACGTCGCGTGCTGGCCGCGCTCGAAAAACACCGAATTGCCGAGCCGCTCGTTGTAGGCGGCGACGCCCAGCCGGATGCACACCTCGGTGCCGACCGTGATCGCATCGAGCAGCGCCGCGCCCGACGCGCCGCTCGCCTGCGCGGCGGCGAGCGCGGCCGGAATCACCGACGCACTCGGATGCAGCACCGACAGCATGTGCGAATCGTCGAAATCCATCGCATGCGCGAGCGTGCCGTTGACGAGGGCGGCACTCGCGGCCGGCAGCCGGTCGGGCGCGCCGATCACGCTCGCCGGGCCGGTGCCCGCCCAGCGCCGCGCGACTTGCAGCACCGACTGCACGACCGGTTCGTCGTGCGCGATCAGACTGTTGCCGACCACGTCGAGCACGCGCGCGGCGGCCTCGACGCGCAGCCGGTATTCCAGCCCTCCGGCGCGCACCTCCGCCGCGAAGCGGCCGAGCGCGCCGACGATGCCGTCGGGCGGCGCGGGCCGGTCCGGTGCGACCGGATCGGCGGTGGCCGCCGGAGCGGAAAGCGTCTCGGGTGTGCTCATGCCAGTGCTCCACTGAGTCGAAGATTGTTCGCGAGCGCGAGCGTCACGCGCGCGTTGGCGATCAGCGGCGGCGCGACCACGCGGCCGTCCGGCAGCACGAAGACCGACGACGCCGAGGCCTTGCCCGCTGCCGCATCGACCGCCTCGAGCACCCGCTCGGCTGCGCGAATCTCGTCTTCCGACGGCGTGAACACCTCGTTGATCACCGCGAGCTGCGACGGATGAATCGCGAAGCGGCCGAGAAACCCCATCGACTTGGCGCGCAGCGTCGATTCCCTCAGCCCGTCGAGATCGGGCAGCGTGTGATAGACGGTCTGGATCGGCCCGGCGAGCCCCGCCGCGCGAGACACCACGACGCAGCGCGCGCGGCACACCTCGAGCGTGAAGTTGTCGACGCCGATCTGCAGGTCCGCGCGCAGGTCGCTCTCGCCGAGCCCGATGCGCTCCAGCCGCGGCGACGCGGTCGCGAGCTGGTAAGCCGTCTCGACACCGTACGCCGACTCGATCAGGATCTGGATGCCCGCATCGCTGCCGAGCGCGTCGAGCCAGCCGGCCACTTCCTGGATATGCTGCGGCAGGTCGCATTTCGGCAGGCGCAGCGCCTGAAGCGCCGGCTGCGCGATCGCGTCGACGTCGTCGCGACACCACGGGCTGCCGATCGGGTTGATCCGCACGTAGGTCGGCTTCGGCGGGCCTTCCGCGAGAATCGCGGCGGCCGCCTCGCGTGCCTCGGCCTTGTGGCTGGCCGGCACGGCATCCTCGAGGTCGAGCACGATGGCGTCGGCTTCGCTTGCATACGCCTTGTCCACCACCTGCGCCTTGTGCGCGGGCACGTAGAGGTAACTGCGGTAGGTTGCGCTGGTTTTCATACAATGCCCCGTTCGGTCAAATCGGCGATCTCGTGCCGCTCCAGCCCCAATGCGCCGAATACTTCGTCGTTGTGCGTGCCGCGCGCCGGTCCGCCCCAGCGGATTGCGCCGGGCGTGTCGGACAGCCGGAACGGCACGTTGTGCGTGCGGAACGCGCCGAGCTCCGCGTCGGGCACCGACACGACCGAGCCGAGCGCCGCGTACTGCGGATCGCGGAGCACGTCGGCGACGTCGTAGATCGGCGCGACCGCCGCCTGCGCGCGCTCGAACTCGGCGATCACGTCGTCGCGCGAGCGCTGCCCGATCCAGCCGCCGACCGCCGCATCCAGTTCGTCCGCATGCTTCGCGCGCTCGGCGCCGTTCGCGAACCAGGGTTCGTCGATCAGGTCCGCACGGCCGACGAGGCGCATCACGCGCTCCGCGATGCTGTGCGCCGACGTCGACAGCGCGACCCACTTGCCGTCCGACGTGCGGTACACCCCGCGCGGCGAATTGTTCGGCGAACGATTGCCGGTGCGCTCGGGCACCCGGCCCGTCTGGTCGTAGCTCGCGACCTGCGCGCCCATCGCGGCGAGCATCGTCTCGATGATCGCGAGATCGACGACCTGGCCGCGCCCGGTGTGCTCGCGCGCCTTCAGCGCCGTCATGATCGCGAACGCGGCGTTCAGCCCGGCGACGGTGTCGGCGAGCGGGAACGACGGCAGCAGCGGCGGCCCGTCGGCCTCGCCGGTGACCGACGCGAGCCCGCTCATCGCCTCGGCCAGCGTACCGAAGCCGGGGCGGCTCGCATACGGGCCGAACTGGCCGAAGCCCGTCACCCGCACGAGCACGAGCCGCGGGTTGATCGCGGACAGCACGTCGTAACCGAGCCCCCAGCGTTCGAGCGTGCCGGGCCGGAAATTCTCGACGACCACGTCCGCCTGCGCCGCCATTTCGCGGAAGATCCGCTGGCCGTCGGCCGTGCCGAGATTCAGCGTGACCGCCCGCTTGTTGCGCGCGAGCACCTTCCACCACAACGGCACGTCGTCGCGACGCGCGCCGTACTTGCGCGCCGGATCGCCGTCCGGATGCTCGACCTTGATCACGTCGGCGCCGTAGTCCGCCAGCATCGTCGCCGCGAGCGGGCCCGCGAACAACGTCGCGGCGTCGATCACGCGAATGCCGTCGAGCGGCGCCGGTTTGGACGCGTCCGACGCCGCACCGGCGTCGACGCTCCCCATTTCCACAGTGGCCATGCCGTTCTCCAGTCAGATGGATTGCACGGCGCGCCGCACACCGCCATCATCTGCATGACTAATCGTCTTGCAGCGATGCGGGCGCGGCGCGCGACCTGCCGCTCAGACGGCGTTGATCCGGTAGATCGGGAAATACGTCTGGATCTTCCCGTTCAGGTAGTCGGACGCGAGCTTCGGCACCTCGTCGAAATCGAAGATCTCGGTCGGCTCCTCGCCGATCCAGCCGCTCGTTTCCTGGAAATCGCGGATCGTGATGCTGTCGTCGTAGCGCCACGCGTGCGTGTGGATGTGCAGGCGGCGATTAATGCATTCCGTCGCGCGCAGGTTCCACAGGCGCATCCCGGTCTTCCAGCCGACCGTCGTGACGATACCGGTGCGGCCGACCACGCGCATCGTCGCGCGATACAGCGCGCCGCCGAGGTTGTCGAGGAAGATCGCGACGCCGCGGCCGCCGCTCAGCTCCGCGATCGTCTCCGCGAACACGCGCTCCGACTCGCGATAGCTCGCCTGGTACTCCGGATCGGTCTTGTAGCGCTCGTCGTCATACGCGAGGTTCGGGAACTTGCGGCGATCGACCGGCGTGATGCCGAGCTTCGCGAGCTCCTCGAGGCGCCGGTCATTGCTCGCCGTCATCGCGACGCGAAAACCCTCGCGCTTCGCGAGCTGAAGTTCGGCGAGCGTCGTGCCGCCGCCCCAGCCGAACACCAGGTAGTCGGCCGGATCGACGTCCGGCAGCTGCGAGCGCCAGCACGTCGACGCCACCTTCCAGTTGTCCCACGCGGTGAAGTAGCGGCCGTACGTCGCCCATTGCAGCAGCGAATGACGGCTGTCCGTCGGCACCGCCACGAGGTTGTCGGCGCGCATCTTGGTCCGCTGCGCCATCACGCCGATCGTGCCCGGCGCGTCGTACGCGTAGACAAGCTCGGCGAACCCGTATTCGTCGCGCTTGCCGAACGGCATCACCATGCAGATCTCGCCTTCCTTCAGCGTCTTCACGCCGCTGCCGCGCTCGACGATGCGCACCAGCGCACCGTTGCCGAGCACGATCTTGTCCTCGCGGCGCTGCCGGCAGATGTCGACCGGATTGCGCGACAGCGCGTGGTCGAGGTTCGCTTCCCACGATCCGTACAGCGGCTCGACCAGCACCTCGTCGGCTTCCAGATCGGAGAATTCGAAGGTCTCGCGACGCAGCTCACCCGCCACGGGCGCCTGCTTCCTGCTCGGTTCCGGTCCTGCGTAGAGAACCCATGCATCGGTCTTGATCATCGTCATGCCTCGGTAAATGACTCTGTTTGAATGGTGCACGCCGAACACGCCGCTTCGTTCAGCGCGAATACGCCTGCTTCAGTGCCGCCTCCACGTCGGCCGTCGCGGCGACCTGCCCGAGCTTCGGGAAGATCTGCGTCAGCGCGAAGGTCTGCGCGTCGGTGGACGACGTGCTGACCGCGTCGCTGACGACGACGACGTTGTAGTTGTTCTCGTATGCCTGGCGCGCCGTCGATTCGACGCCGATGTTGGTTGCGATCCCGGTCAGCACGATGTCCGTGATGCCGCGCCGGCGCAGCTGCACGTCGAGGTCGGTGCCGGTGAACGCGCCCCACTGGTGCTTCGTCACGACGATGTCGGACGGCCCGACGCCGAGCGCCGGCGCAAACGCGCTCCATTCAGGGTCGAGATTCGGCGGCGCCGACGGCGCATCCGTCCTGACCTTCAGCGCGACGCCGCCGTCCGGCTGGTAGCTCGTGTGCACGTAGATCACGGGAAGCTTCAACGCGCGGAACGCGGTCGCGAGCTCGACCGTCTTCGCCACGACCTGCGCGCCGGTGTAGGGCACGACCGGCAGCGACACGATGCCGTTCTGCAGATCGATGGCGACCAGGGCGACCGTGCGATTGAGCGTCGGAGTGGACATGTCAAAACCTCACTTCTGTTGGGGGATGGAAGAAGCGGCGGTATCCAGGTGCCGGCTCGACGCTGCGTTGAGCAGCAGCAGCACGCTGATGACCGCCAGGACGATGGCCAGCTCGCGCAGGCCGCGATCGCTCGCCGGATGGCCGAGCGCCAGCCCGACGAGCGCAAACGACAGGCTGCCGCCGACATACTGCGCAGTGCGGTACAGCCCCGAAGCCGTGCCGATCCGGTCATGCGGCGCGCTCTGGTAGAGCGCGGCCTGGTTGCCGAGATTGTTGAAGCCGTTCGGCACGCCGAACACGATCGATAGCAGTACGATCGACCAGACCGGCATCGCGCTCGTGAGCAGGCTCATCACGACGCTGCCGACGCACAGCATCGCGGAGCCGATGATCAGCACCGGCCGCGAGCCGTGACGGTGTGCGAGGCGGGTCGCGAGCATCGTCGCCACGGTGCCGATCCCGGCGACCGGCAGCATCACGAGGCCGGCATCGGCGGCGGACAGGTGCTTGGCCTCCTGCAGCCACATCGGCAGCGCATAGAAGATCGCGTAGAACACCGCGTAGGTGCCGACGCAACGCAGGTACGTACTCGTGAGCGCACGGTTGTCGCCGAGCATGCGGATGTCGATCAGCGGCGTCGCGGCCCGCCGCTCGTGCCCGACCAGCACCGGGCACAGCACCAGCGTCGCGACGAGCAGCAGCCAGTCGGGATCGTGCGTGACCGATTGCAGGAACAGCAGCAGGCTCGCGAGCGTCAGGACGAACAGCACGACGCCCGGCAGGTCCAGTTCCTTCAGCGTGCCCCGCAGCGTGCGGCGTTGCTGCGCGCCGCGCGGGACGACGTCGGCCGGAATCCACAACCATGCCAGCACGAACGCGAGCAGCACGATCGGCACGTTGATCCAGAAGATCGCACGCCAGCCGGCGAACTGCACGAGCGCGCCGCCGAGCGGCGGCCCGAACGCGACGGCCACCTGTGCC
Source organism: Burkholderia sp. LS-044 (assembly GCF_004803625.1). Taxonomy (NCBI): domain Bacteria; kingdom Pseudomonadati; phylum Pseudomonadota; class Betaproteobacteria; order Burkholderiales; family Burkholderiaceae; genus Burkholderia; species Burkholderia sp. LS-044. The sequence continues at coordinate 250,378 of NZ_SSWO01000009.1, read as the reverse complement.
GCAACCGAGATCGCGCCGAGTCCGCCCGTCGGCGTCGCGCCGTTCGCGTGCCGCTGCGACCACGTGCGGATCATCGCCATGCCGGCCGGATACGCGGCCGACGTGCCGATGCCGAGCGCGACGCGCGACGCGATCAGCCACCCGAGCGACGGCGCGAACGGCGCGAGCGCGGACGCGATCAATACGATCGCGAGGCCGATGCAGAAGATCCGCTTCGCGCCGAACCGGTCGGCGAGCCGCCCCATCGTCGGCTGGCCGACGGCCGTCGCGAGATAAAGGCCCGACACGAGCCACATGGTGTCGATGCGTTCCTGCCCGTGCGGGTTGAACGCCTGCTGGATGCTGACGAGCGCGACCGCGATCATCGACGAGTTCAGCGCGTTGAGCAGCGTGCCGAGCACGATGGGGCCCACCAGCCTGGCCGGCAGGCGCGGGCCCGCCGCACGCGCATTGCCGCCCGCCGGCGTGACACCGGAAGGCGGGGCTGACACTTTGGCAGGTCGATCGCGGTTCGTTGTCATGGCATCGTCACAGGGTGGTTTCGCATCGCTCGATCAAATTCGAACGTGCGTTCACCTTACCGTTACGATTGCCGTGAATGAAATGGATTGTTGCGATGCACACATTCGTCGCTTGAATGCGGATCGCGAATCTGACGATCGAGCGCGTCCCCTGGGAGCCGGGAATGAAATCGTCAAACGCCCGGCATTCCTTGCTGGGCGGTCATACTCCCGGATCGCGATGAATTTTTTAGATGGAGTACGAAGCGATTTTCTCCGCGCACTCCCTGCGGATGACGATCGTTTTATGCGGCAGCGCAACGGGAATCCAGAGCGGTGGCTCTAGACCGGCACCACACTCGCGAGTGCGGGGGTAATCGACGTCGTTGCGCCCTGCGCCCGCAGGATGAGATCCTGACGCGTTCGAGATTGACGCGGCCGCATGGCCGATAGCCGTCACGACAGCTCGCCGGCGCCTCCGGAACGGTTCCGCGATGAAGCGCGTATCGACCGCGCCGAAGCACAGATAAGCCACGCCCTGGTGACCGTTATCGACGACGCGCTGAAGCAATCGCTCGATGCACGGCGACCCGCCCGATCGCGCCCGGATCGCAGCAGGCGCGACGCCGGACATGCCGGCGTCGCGCGATGCCGCGCTTGCTCCCTGTCATCGATTACACGCCTTGATTCTTCAAGCGGTTCGCGTGCGTGCGGATTACCGCAACCGGATCCTCCACATTCGCGCCGAGCACGCCGAGGATCTGGTTGATCGCATCGGTGTGATTCCAGTGATACGTGCCGAGCACCTGGCCAAACCGCGCGCTGCATTGCGACACGACGCCGTCGTTCGGACCGGCGCTGCGATTGATCATCACCGTGCCGCTGCCGAGGAGTGCCAGCGTCGACGGATCGAGCGCGTTCGCCGGATCGATGGCCCCGCTCACGCTCGTATCGACGGCCCCTGTCACGCCGGCCACCGTCGCTGTCGGCTGGATCGCCGTGCCGCCCCACGAATAAAGCAGGTGCGTATTGCCGCCGACCGTCTCCGTTGACGCGCCGGTTTGACACGAGCCCGGCGCACCGAGCCCTGCGCTCGGGAATTTCTGGTTGTATGCGGCGGCCTTTGCCGTCGTCAGCACCGACAACGCCTGAATCGCATTCTGGTTCGTATTGAAGTTGCTGCTCGTCAACGTGCCGAGCGCATTCGCGAATGCGCCGAGCACGGTCGACGACAGGCCGGTCGGGTCCGTCTGCAGCAGTTGCTGGACGAAGTCCGCGAATTGCGAGCCCCAGTGCGGCGTACTGATCGTCGTCACCGACGCGACCAGTTCCGGCGCAACGGACGCAACATAACGCGATGTCAGGCCGCCCTGGCTATGGCCGATCAGATTCACTTTCTGCGCGCCCGTCGCCGCGAGCACCTGCTTCACGAATGCAAGCAATTGCTCGCCACGCCCGTTCGGGCCATCGTCGCTCTGAAAGCCGGACAGATTGGCAACGTATACCGCCGCGCCGTGCGCCTGCAGGTCCTCCGGAATGCGATACCAGTACTCGACGACGCCACCGTACTTGTCGGTGCCGGTCAGCCCGTGCACGAGAATGATCGGGTACCGGGTCGCCGCATAGTCGTCAACGGCGGTCGTCGCGGCGGTAGCAGCCTGCGCGCCGGCCAGCGACAGAACGGTTCCGACACTCGCGGCCGGGGCCGCGTTCATTGCGATTGCCACCACGGTCGCCACTGCTTTCGCTCGTATCGATCTGCTCATCTTTCTCTCCATTTTTTACGTACATGTCAGTTGCTCGAGGATGAGGATGCGGAATTCGCTGATGCAGGACGCTTCCGGCACTGAAGCGTCGCCCGCGCGCGGGATGTCGGCCGTACCGATTCGACGGCTTGGCGCGACGGCTTGGCCCGACGTGCTCCGACGCCGGAAAACGAATAAAAACGAACACAAACGAACGTTTTCGCACCAGCACGCGAAGTGAATCACGTTCAACAACGCTGTGCAGGTTGTTAGACAGGGCCCTCCAGTCAGTTGACAACGGGTGCATCAACCACTAGATCGATCGATCTTCCTCGACGCCTTGTGATTCCAACCGTTACGTCTTTACACCGTCACGTCGCCCCGCCCTACGTGCCTTATCGCGTTGCCGTCATGGAGCAATGGTCATCAAAGATGCAAAGGAGACCAAACGATCATGTGGAAAAAACCGCATTGCACGAGTGGAACCGGTTTTCAGTACCGATAGCACGGTCGGTCTTGGGGCTTTGCAGGCCAGTCGGTTGGGCGCATACGCCCGACTGACGGGCGCATTCGGCAGGCGGTGTCTCGTCGAGCGAGGCGCACCCGATCGCGGCCTGCGTGCGGCGAATCAACGTGGAGAGGAAGCGCCGCGCTGACGTCTGCCTCGCGGTGTGCGTCGCGCGCTGCCGTACGGTGCCAGGCCCGGGGCGTCATTCAGCATCCACGTCGCGAAAGCCTGCAACGGCCCCTGGGCCAGTTCGATCGGTTCGGGCAGGACGAGGCAGAAGTTTTTCGTGACGGACCTGCCCGCCGGCCAGGGTGCGACCAGCCGCCCCTGCTCGAGCTCCGCGTCGACGTAAAGACGCGGCACCAGCGCGACACCCAGGCCTGCGAGCGCCGCTTCGATCAGCATCGAATGGAGATCGTAGCGCGCGCCAACCGCCGAATTGCCCAGCACGATGCCGGACTCCTGCGCATAGGCCTGCCACGCGTCCGGGTTCTGCCGCCGGTGAAGGCGTGGCAGTGCATCCAGCGACGGGTTCGCCCCGGCGCCCGCCAGCAACGCCGGACTGCACACGGGCACCAGCACTTCCTCCAGCAGCGGATGCAGATGCATCCCCGCCCATGCCGGATGCTCGAAATGAATGGCGGCATCGAAACCGCTCCCGGCCAGCAGGAACGGTTCCATGCGCTCGGCGATATGCACCGTGACGTTCGGATGCCGGTCCTGAAAGTGTTTCAGTCGGGGGATCAGCCAGCGCGTGGCGAAGGTCGGAATGGCGGCGATATCGATGCTCGCGCCTTCGACGGGTTGCCCCATCAGGTACAGGCTGTCCCGTTCCAGCCGGTCCAGAATCTCGCGAACCTGCACGGCGTATCGCGCACCGTTCGGTGCCAGCCGTACCCGGTTGCCGATCCGCTCGAACAGCGTGACACCCAGGAACGCTTCCAGCCGGGCGATCTGACGGCTGACGGCGCCCTCGGTTCGCGCGAGTTCATCAGCGGCTCGGGCAAAGCTGCCGTGTCGGGCCGCGGCTTCGAACGCCTGCAGCGCGGAATTGCTCGGGATCTTGCGGGGCATGCGTGGCTCGCCGGTCAGGGTGGGTTCGACGTCAGCTTGAGCAAATATCACTGAAGGCTGACTTTATTTCGTTTTATGGGCTGCAAATGCGAGCTTAGCATTACGTTACCGCACTGACCATCAAGCGCTCGCTGACGGAAGTGCACCCTGTTCAAAGGACGATCCGATGATCTACACCGTGGAATGCAGCTTCGCCGACGTCGACAGCGAAGCCGAATGGAACGACTTCTACAGCCTTGAAAAGCTGCCTGCCCTGATCTCGGTGACGGGGTTTCACACGTCGCAGCGGTTCAAGGCGATCGGCAGCGGTTGCCCCGTCTATCTGGCGATTCACACGATCGACGGTCTCGATGTCCTGACCGGCGACGAATATCGCCGGAAAGGCGGCGGCAATTTTGCGAAGTGGCAGCAGCACATCACCGACTGGCATCGCAATCTCTATGGCGCTATCGGATTGGCCCCGGCGGTGGAGGAAGGCGAACACCTCGCGCTGTGCGCCGGCGGCCCTGATCCGCTGATCCGGTTGGGCCTCGACCCGCTGGCCATGCAAGCCGTCGCGCTGGAGCAGTTTCCGGCACGACGCTGGCTCGCCGTCGTGCCGCGCAACAGCACGCTGCTTGTCGACGAACGCGCGGAAGGCGTTCACCTTTACGCGCCGATGACGGAGCAACTGACGAGCGCACGCGCCCTTTCAACTGCCCAGGAGTAAGCCCACGATGCCGAACGTCACTTTCTCGATCGATGCACAGCGGATGCCCGCTGACGAAAATCTTGCCGAGCTGTCGCGCGACTGCGTCGAGCTCTGTACGCATGTGCTCGGCGCGGAACTCAAGAACGTCCACGTCATTTTTCAGCCGGTTCTGCACGGGCACGGGCATCCTGTCTACGCGGACATTCGGTATCGCGCCGGGGCGCCCCGCACGTCGGCGGTCATGGACCGGTTCATGGAAGCGCTGGATCGTGCGATCGTTCAGCGCACCGGCCTCACCGCGCGCATTCGGTGTTTTGGTTACACCGCGTCGAACATTCACGCCCGCAACTAGCCCACCATTCACCGATCCGGAGAAGCACGATGGCCACGCTTACCTTTCCCGGCCAGCAAGTCGGGGATTTCACGATTACCGCCATCAGCGATGGCTACCTCACCGCGAGTCTCGACTTTCTGTCGAATATCGATCCGGCCGACGCGTCGAACATGCAACGTGACGCCGGGCAGAAAGAGCCAGAAGCCGTACACATCAATTGCTACGTCGTACGCGGCGCGGGCCGCACCGTGCTCATCGACGCCGGGGCGGGCGGGTTCAGGCAATGGGGCGGCCAACTCAGGACGAACCTGGCGCTGGCCGGTATCGAGCCCGCTGCGATCGACACCATCCTGCTGACCCACGCGCATCCCGATCATGTCGGGGGGCTCGTGAACGGTGCCGGAGAGATCGCGTTCCCGAATGCGGAACTGGTCGTGCATCGACGCGAGGTCGGGTTCTGGCAGGACGACGGGAATCTGAGTCGCGCCAGCGAACGCGCACGCGGAAATTTCCTGGTGGCGCGTCGGGTGTTCGATGCTTATGGCGACCGGCTTCGTCTTTTCGACGACGGACAAGTGCTCCCCGGCATCAACGCACTGCCGATACCGGGGCACACCGATGGACACACCGGATATGTGCTTGAATCCCGCGATCAGGGGCTTCTTGTGTGGGGAGACGTGGTTCATTTCCCGCATATCCAGATTCAGCGCCCGGAGGTGTCGATTGCCTTCGATCACGATGCGTCGTTGGCCGCTGCTACGCGGTCACGGCTTCTGGATCAGGTCAGTTCGGAGGGACTGTTGATCGCCGGCATGCATCTGGGGGAACGCGGGTTCGCACGCATCGAGCGAACGAATGGGGGATACCGTTTGCGTTATGAGCGCGAGGAATGAAGCAGACGGCATCCAGATACCGGCCACTCGTTGCGATCGCGCGGACATCCGCATCGCGACCGCTGCGCGTCCGACCTTCGCGCACGCCTGCTTCACATGTCACTCGCCGCCAGCGAGACCACACATGAAGCGTGCGAACGGGCATTGCCCCCGCCAAACGCCGAGCCGCGTTATTCACCCGCTTGAACCGAGTGGCGCTTTTTGAGGGTTATACGACCTTTGCGCCATACGCCTCGCGTTCCATACTGCACGTGGAAGATCGAGCCGGAAAAGGCACACAAACGCAATTGCGTTTGAAGCCTTCGGCCCGATCAATCACGACGTAAAAATGGAGCAGAAGATGAGGCTTAAAGACAAGTCAGCATTAATCACCGGTGGTACCAGCGGCATCGGCCTCGCAACCGCGAAGCTGTTCATTGCGGAAGGCGCCCGCGTAGCGGTGACGGGCCGCGATGCGACGGTGTTCGAGCGCGTGAAGGCCGAGCTTGGCGAGCATGCGCTCGTTCTCAAGGGCGACGTCCGTTCGCTCGACGATATGCGTGCGATTGCCGCCGAGGTCAAGGAGACGTTCGGCGGCCTGGATGTCGTATTCGCGAACGCGGGCTGGGCGTTCCCGTCCGCGGTCAACGACATCGACGACGCGCTCTATGGCGAGATCATGGACATCAACGTCAAGGGCGTGGTGTTCACGCTTCAGGCGGTGCTGCCGGACCTGCGGCCAGGCGCCTCGTTCATTCTCAATACATCGTTCGTCGCGCAGACCGGCAAGCATGGCATCTCGTTGACCGCGGCAGCGAAAGCCGCCGTACGATCGCTCGCCCGCAGCTGGTCCTACGAGTTTCTCGACCGCAAGATCCGCTTCAACGCGATCGCGCCCGGTGTGATCGACACGCCGCTGCTCACCAGGTGGGGCATGCCCGAAGAATGGGTTCGCGACCGCAAGGCCGAATTCGCCGAAACCATTCCGGTGGGCCGCATGGGCAACGCCACGGACATCGCGTACGCGGCGCTCTATCTCGCCAGCGACGAATCGTCGTATGTCGTCGGCACCGAACTGGTCGTCGATGGCGGCGCGTCGCAGCTTTAAGCCTGCGGCGCGCGATGCCTGAGCCCTGCAAATCACGCGGGCTCATCCCCATCCCGATCTCACGTCCGCCACGCCGTTCGTCGCGGCGGCCATTCAATCCGGCCCAATCTGGTTGCGCTCGCAGAGGGGCCGAAGTGCAAGGAGAAACGATCTTGACCGACCGTAGCGAAGACAATGCTTCCGGAACACCGCTCACGAGAGCGGGCCGTTCGCGCCGCGATGCCCTCAAGCTGGGGGGCGCCGCCACCCTCGGCGCCATCCTGGGCGGCAGCGCGTTGCTCGCGCACACCACCCCTGCTCTTGCGCAGGCCGGCAGCAAGGGCGAACTTGCTCCGAATGAACCGCTCAACATCCTGATCGTCAATTACGACGGCGGGACGTTGCTCGACTTCGCCGGCCCCAGCGAGATCTTCCATCGGCTGCCGAATACGAACGTCCGCTACGCGAGCCTCGATGGCGGCAACGTGACGCTCGAATTCGGCGTCGTGTACGGCAAGACCGAGCGGCTGGCCGACATCGAGAAGACGGACGTGATTCTGGTCCCCGGCGGGTCCGATTTGACGGCGCCGATGCGACCCGCGTACCAGGCGCAGATTCGGCGCCTGGCGGAAAGCGCCAGGCACGTTACGTCGGTCTGCAACGGATCGCTCGTGCTCGCTGCAACGGGCGTGCTCAAGGGCAAGCGAAGCGCGTGCCATTGGGCCTTCGTTAACAAGCTGGCCGAATATGGCGCGATTCCCGTTCCCGACCGCTTCGTGGAAGACGACAACGGCCGGTTCATGAGCGGCGGCGGCGTGACGGCGGGCATCGACTTCGCGCTTCGCGTGGCGGAGAAGCTGCGCGGCCGACAGGCGGCCGAATTCACGCAACTCGTGATCGAATACGATCCCGCGCCGCCGTTCCACTCCGGCCATCCGAGGGACGCGCGGCCGGAAGTCGTCGCGATGGTCGACAAGGAATTGCCCGGCGCCTCCAGGGGGCTCGCACGCATTCCAGGCGTTCGGTGAAACATGCGCCGGCAATGTGCACGGGCCGTTTGCAGGCCTCGATGATCACCGGCTCCGACATTGCCTTCCCGCCCTGCCAATTTTCGCAGTCCTATCAATTCGATCTATAACCGGAAATCACCCGATGCAACAGAATCGTACTTTCGCTACCGCACTTGCAGCAGCCTGCGTCACCTTTTTCGCGTTTGCAACGCCGGCATCTGCCGGTGGTTCGCAACATCCGCCCGAAGCGGCCATCAAAGCCGAGAATGCACGATGGGCGGATGCCTTCGCGCGAGGAGACTACGAATCAATCGGTCGCCTCTATACCCGCGACGGCACACTCTTGCCGCCCGGCGGCGACAAGGTAACGGGGGGCCGCGCGATCACCGAATACCTCACCAAAGGGTATGGCGGATCGAAGCCTGTCACCGTATCGTTCAGCAACTACGAGTTCTACGGCAACGACCGGGTCGTGACCGAGGTTTCGGATACGGAGATCCATGACCACGACGGAAAGCTCAAATACCGCGGCAAGCAGACGCTCATCTTTCTGAAGCAGGGCGGCGCGTGGAAGCTGCATCGCGACATGTGGAACGATTACGGTCCGCTGCCGACGAATGACCAATGAGCATCCGGCGAATCGGATCATGACCTGCCCGCAGCACGACTAGTCCGTTAGACGGACATTCATGCACAGTGCGCTGATCGGCCGGCAGCCGATCAGCGCACGCCGTTCGATCGGCTCTCGCGTCGAATCGCTTGCGGCGGGTGCCCATGCAGTTTGATGAAGGCCCTGCGCATCCGCTCCGGATCGGTGAACCCCACCGCCAGCGCAATCTGTTCGATCGGTTCGCTACCACTCTGCAGGCGCAGCCGCGCCGCCTCGACTCGCAGGCGCTCGACCGCCTTCGCAGGTGTTTCACCGGTTTCCCGGCGAAATGCGCGTCCGAACTGCCGCACACTCAATCGCGCTGCATCGGCGAGCCGTTCGACGGGCAACGCTTCGGCCAGGTGCTCCCGGGCAAAATTCAGCGCGATGCGGATCCGGTCCGATTCCGGCTCCATCTGCGACATCGCCGAGAATTGGGACTGGCCGCCCGGTCGGCGATACGGAACGACCAGATACCTGGAGACAGCACGCGCAATCTCCGCACCCATATCCCGTTCAATCATGCCGAGCGCCAGGTCGATTCCGGAGGCGATGCCCGCCGACGTCCAGATGCGGCCCTCCTCGATATAGATACTGTCGCCTTCGACCCGGGTACGCGGGAAGCGCGACTGCAACTGAGCCGCGTACAGCCAGTGCGTCGTGGCTCTCACGCCGTCCAGCAAGCCGGTTTCCGCCAGCAGAAACGCCCCCGTACACACGCTTGCCACCCGTGAGGCCCGGGCGCCGAGTTTCCTGGCAGCGGCGATGTTCTCCGGAGCCCGCATCGGCTCGATCTCCCCGCCCACGAAAATGACGGTGTCGAACGTACGCCGTCCGATCGGCCGCGTTTCGATCGAAACGCCCGTATTGCCGGGAACCGGGCCGCCGGACTGCGAGATGACCTGGAGGTCGTACGGCGTGTGGCCCGCCGCGGTGGCCACCTGATTGAAGGCCGACAGCGGCCCACCCAGATCGAGCACATCGTAGCCACGGCAGACGAAGAATCCGATTCGATGCATGACGAAGTCGTTAACTGAGAACCCGGAAAGTCTCATTTTATCCGGAACCCTCAAATAACGACATTCCACCTGAAACGAGGGAAAAACGTCCTTTACGCGCTGATCGATTGTCCGTACGCCCAATCGCCGACATCGACCCGGCCGGGACAGGAGCGCGGCCCACGTCACGCCGTATTCACGCTCCGCCACTACATCGGCGACACACGACGCACGCCAGCCAAATTTTGCTTTGATATACTTCGCCGCCCCATTCTTCACGTTCCCGCGGACTTATGACTGCCGCACAGTCGGACAACGCATCATCTGATTTCATGCCGGCCGACCTCAGGCAAAGCGTCGTCACGCAGACGTTGCCGCACTCACAGGTCAGCATCAGTCGGCTGAAGACATCTCGCAGAGATATTGGCCGAACCGCGCCATACGAACTTGAAGACGCCGATCTCGTCGTGTTGCAATTGCGCGCGTTCGGCGAACAGGAATTGTGGCTTGACGGACGTGTCGCTCGTTTCGTCCCCTATCAAGCAGGAACCGTCACGATCCATGACCTCGATCGCAGATGGGTTTCCGACCTGAAGGGAACGTTCGACTGCATCCATTTTCACCTCCCCCGCCGAACGCTGGAGGAGACAGTCGATGAACTCGGAGGCAGGCAGCGGCCACAGCTTTACCTGCCGCCGCATTTGAGCAAGGTGGACCCGATCATTCATCGCCTGGGCCAGGCCCTGCTCCCCGCTTTGGCGCAGCCCGGGCATGCCTCCCGGCTCTTCGTCGACCACGTCGCGCTCGCCTTTCAGACGCATGTCGCGCGCCAGTACGGCGGCGTGAGCGAGCGGCGGGAGAAGTCGACGGGCAAGCTCACGGCGTGGCAGGAGCGAATGGCGAAAGGATTTCTTCTCGAGCACCTGACCGGGAACGTCTCGATTGCCGATGTCGCAAAAGCGTGCGGCCTGTCTCGCGGCTACTTTGTCAAAGCCTTTCATCAGACGACCGGGTTGCCGCCCCATCGCTGGCTGATCAATCAGCGCATCGAGCGCGCAATCACGTACATGCGCACGTCATCCATGCCGCTGCACATGATCTCGGATATCTGCGGCTTCGCGGATCAGAGCCACTTCACCAGAACATTTACGCGCGTCACCGGCGTGTCACCGCGTCGTTGGCGCGCGGACAACATCTGAGGCCTCCGCGATACTCATCGCATCCCCGCCCGGGCATCCTGCCCGGCACGCACGCTGCCCGTTCGGGCAAAATCGGAAACCTTCAGCGAAACCGTATCGGCTTTCGCATTCGAGCGCATCTTCCGGGCGACTGCCAGGATCGAGGCCAGATGCTCGTAAAAGCATTCGAGCTGTCGCGCATCGGATGCCAGTCGCTCGAGGTCGCATGCCTTCTCGAGAATCAACCGGGAAACATGAAAGCGCTGAAGCCCGCGGCCGACCCGAGCCTGGAACACGACGCCATCGCTGCTATGCGGTACCCCCGCCCACACAAGCGAACTGCGGTCCATGAAGCCTCCGAACATTCTTAATCGTCACATCAATATGCCAGCCATCGACGACGCTGCATATTTGTATTTCAAAATTGTGGCGCGCGGCACATCGGCATGTTCGCGTCATCCGGATATTGCGCTGCAGCAAAAGTGCCCGTAGACTGGGTTCGCGCATCCGATGTAGTTGCCCTGCAGTCGCCCCATGACGGGAGAGCACGCCATGACGACTTTTTCATCAGCACTGAATCAGGCACCCCCTGCCCTCCACGTGTTCCAGCAGGACGGTGGCTGGCATTGGGGTATCACCGTCCCTCGTCCCACGGGGTCCGGCTTCAAACTGATCGCATTCAGTCACCACATCTTTTCCACTGAAGACACGGCCCAACACGACGGCGCTCGAGCGTTGGCGTCCATCGTCGCAAATGACGTGCATTGAACCTCGCGGATCTGGACCCCATCACGCTTCCCGATTCGGTGGTATCCGACATCCGCAAGCAAGGGAAAACGAAAACCACGGATGCCGCCATGCGGTTGCGAACCGAGGGCGCCGAAGAAGCCGCCATCGCGAACACCGCATGACCCGCGATGAACGCAGTGCGATTTTTTATCGCATTACGGCAGATAAGGCGTGATGTTCGACAGCGCACGGGAAACGTACTCATCCTTCTCCCCGACCGGCGCAACGTAATGAAGTGCGCTGCGCGCGGCTTCCTCGCCCTCGAGGCGCGCGATGATCCACGCGGCCAGGTATTGCGAAGCAAAACAGCCGCCTGCCGTTGCGACGTTACCTCGAGCGAAGAACGGCTGATTGAGGACTTCGACGCCTGCCTCGACTACCCACGGTTTGGTCGTGAGGTCCGTACAGGCCGGGACGTTGTCGAGGAAGCCGAGCTTGGCCAGAACCAGCGTGCCCGAACACTGGGCACCGATCAGTTGCCGGGCGGGATCGAGTTTCAACTGCTCCATCAGCGTCGCGTCGTTGACGACATCCCGGGTTCGAATGCCGCTCCCGACGATGACGGCATCCGCCGTGCATGCGTCGGCCAATGTCGACTGCGCCTGCACGGTCACCCCGTTCATCGACGTGACGAAATGCTCCGGGCATGAAAGCGTGACCCGCCAGTCGGGCTTCTTGATGCGATTGAGCACGCCCAGTGCGATGAGGGAATCGAGTTCGTTGAAGCCCTGAAAGGTCAGAATGGCGATGTGCATGGGGTGCCCGTGTCCGAAGTCCGTCGATGCATATTGCCAGATCGCCGACGCGAATGGCCTGGCGTTACGCCGGATTCATCCCGTCGATGCAACCTCCTTGAAGCTGCCGGCGGGCCCCGAACCGCCCGCCATGTTCAATGACCGGCGTGACTCGTCCCGACACGTCAAGGCTGCCGCTTGCCACGGCCACCGGCGGGTTTGCCGGCCGGCTTGCGCGATCCCGCAGCCGGCTTGCCCGCCGGTTTGCCGCGCGGTTTCTGCACGCTGAACGGGCTGCCGATCGTGTAATCCGGTTCGTTACCGGCCGGCTTTGCGTGCGCCGCCGCAGGCTTGTGCCTGCTTTCCCCACCTTGCGCTTGCGGGCGCGGCTTTTTACCGGGCACCTGTCTGGCAGCGGGCACCGCCTGCTGCACTTTCGGCTTCTTCGGCTTTTTGGGCTTCTTGATGATCTGACCCGTCGCGCTGGTTTCCGGCACGCGGTGTTCGGCCTCGAAACCCGGCTCTTCTTCACGGCGCAGCGTTTGCCGGATCAGCGCTTCGATCGCGGCCAGTTGCGGCGCTTCGTCGGCACATACCAGGGACACCGCGACACCGCTGGCGCCCGCGCGCCCGGTACGGCCGATCCGGTGCACATAGTCTTGCGCGACGATCGGCAGATCGACGTTGATCACCAGCGGCAGATCGTCGATATCGAGCCCGCGCGCCGCCACGTCGGTGGCGACCAGCATCTGGACTTCGCCCGTCTTGAAGCGCTCCAGCGCACGCAAGCGCGCGGGTTGCGGCTTGTCGCCGTGGATGGTGTCGACCGCATAACCCGCTTCGTCCAGCATGGCTGCCAGGTAATCCACGCCGTTGCGCGTCTTGACGAACACCAGCGCATGCTCCCACTTGTTCTCGGCCACGAGGTGCATGAAGAGGTCGGGCTTGTTCCGCTTGTCCACCGGCACCACCCACTGCTTGATCTTGCTGGCCGTGGCGTTGGGCGGGCTGACGCTGATGTTGACCGGGCCGCGCAGAATGCTCGCCGCCATCGTGCGGATCTCGTCGCTAAACGTGGCCGAGAACAGCAACGTCTGGCGCTGGGCGGGCAACGCGGCAAAAACGGCGTTCAGTTCGCGCGCGAAGCCGAGATCCAGCATGCGGTCGGCTTCGTCCAGCACCAGCGTTTGAACCTGATCGAACTGCACCGCGTTCTGGCGATTCAGATCCAGCAACCGGCCCGGCGTGGCCACGAGCACATCCACGCCCTTGCGCAACTTCATCATCTGCGGGTTGATGCTCACGCCGCCATACGCGGCCAGGAATCGCAGGTCGAGGCCCTTGCCGTAAGCGATGAAGCTTTGCAGCACCTGTTCGGCCAGTTCTCGCGTGGGCACCAGCACCAGGACGCGTGCGCGGTTGCTGGACACCGCCGGGCCGTGCTGCACCAGCCGCTGCAGCAGCGGCAGCGCGAAACCCGCCGTCTTGCCGGTGCCCGTCTGGGCTCCGGCCATCACGTCCTTGCCGCCGAGCACGGCAGGAATCGCCTTGGCCTGCACCGGCGTAGGAGCCTGGTAATTGAGGTCCTGCAGGTTACGCAGCAAGGGATCGATCAGGCCGAGCGAGGCAAAAGACATGGACGTATTCCGGGCTAAAACCGCAATTCTAGCGGTTGCCGGACCGATCAAGGCCCGCCGCGCCCGGCCGGACACCCGCGACGTGGAACGACACGGCAAACCGGAAGCCGCCACGGGCGTAAAGCAAAAAGCGCTTCCAGCCCCTTTTCCACTTCAAAAGCGCGCTCGCAGCCGCTCGGTCATTTGCCTTTCCATGACTTCATGGCCCACGGTCAGGCTGCGCCGTGACGGAAAGGCTGATGTATCGCCTCTCTCCGGGTCGGCGACGAACGCTGGCTCGCGACGCTCGATGCGGCCCCGTCACGAAAGCCGGGTGATAAGCTCGATGCCGGCGCACTGTCGTGCTTCGACTCGCATCGACACGCCCGGAACCCTGACCCCACGACCGCAACGAGCCACCCATGCCTCTCGCGCCCTCCGTCCTCTCCGCGTTCACGCCTACCGGCAAGCTGCGCGCGTCGATCAATCTCGGCAACCCGATCCTCGCGAACCGCGACCCGGAAACCGGCGAACCGTTCGGCGTGTCGATCGACCTCGCGCGCGCGTTCGCCGAACGCCTGTCGGCCGAGCTGGAACTCGTGGTGTTCGACACCGCGGCCAAATCGGTGCAGGCGCTGACCGACGAGCGTGCCGATTTCGGTTTCTTCGCGGTCGACCCGCTGCGCGGCGAAACGGTCGCGTTCACGGCGCCGTACGTGCTGATCGAGGGGTTCTATCTCGTGCGCGACGCGTCGCCGATCCGCACGAACGCGGACGTCGACCAGCCGCACAACCGCGTGACCGTCGGCAAGGGCAGCGCGTACGACCTGTTCCTCACACGCGAGCTGAAGGCCGCGCAGATCGTGCGTGCACCGTCGTCGCAAGCCGTCGTGCAGACCTTCGTCGACCAACAGCTGGAAGTCGCGGCGGGCGTGAAGCAGCAGCTCGAGGCCGATGCGGCGAAAACGCCCGGCCTGCGCCTGCTCGACGAACGGTTCATGGTGATCCGGCAGGCAATGGGCGTGCCGAAGAGTCGCGGCGAAGCCGCCGCCGCGGCGCTGAATGCGTTCGTCGAGGAAATGAAGGCGTCGGGCTTCGTCGCGGATGCGCTGCGACGGCATGGCATCACCGGCGCATCCGTCGCGCCGCCGGGTTGATCGAAAGCGGCTCGGCAGCAAGCCGCCGCGCGGCGCGTGACCGTCCGCCGTTGCCATTCAAAGGCAAAGGCGACGGCCCTCAGAACCGGTACGTCGCCCCCACCTGCGCAAATCGCCCGACATACGTATAGAGCGACGAATCGTAGCCGGTCGGCCCCGCCATCCATACCGGATCGAACGGCGGCTTGCGATTGAAGAGGTTGTCGATCCCCGCGTACAGCGTCCAGTGCTTGAATCCCGTGTAGCCGATCATCAGGTTGAACTGGCTGTACGACGCAACGCCATCCGCCATGCCGGGGTACGTGCCCGGCGCGAGAATGGCCTGCGCGTACGGGCCGACATAGAGCCAGCTCAGGGTCGCGTTCCACTGGTGATGGTTCCAGCTCAGGTCGGTGTTCCCTTTCCAGCGCGGCGAGCTGCCGCCGAACGGCTGGTGAAGTGCGCCGTTGTTGCCGGCGTAATCCCTTTCCACGCCGCCAACCGGCATCTTGAAGTGCCACATATACGCCCAATCGCCGGACAACGTGAAGGTACCGATTTTCGTCGCGACCGTCTGGCGGAACGTGGCCTCGAAGCCGTCGGTGTCCAGCGACGACAGATTGCGATACGGCAGCGTGACATAGGCGATGCTGCCGTTGGCATTGCGAACCACCTGCGACGGATCGTTCTGATTGACCACGACCTGCACGTCGTCCGTGCCGATCACGTTGTCGATGTGAATCTTGTACCAGTCGAAACCGATATCGGTCGTACGTGTCGGCGAAAACTGGAAGCCGACGTTATAGTTCTTCGTGCGCTCGGGCTGCAGGCCGCGATTGCCCGCGCGAATTTCCTCGACGATGTTGTACGAACCCGGATTGTTCGGATCTCGCGCGTCCACCACGCCCTGCGAGCCGAACGTCCGCGACGACGTGTTCTCGATCAGCGTCGGCGCACGGAAGCCGCGATTGTACGAACCGTACAACGTGAGTTCCCGCACCGGCTGAAAACGCAGCGCGAACCGCGGCGAAAACGCGCCGCCGAAGTCGCTGTAGTGATCGTAGCGGCCCGACTGGCTGAACGTCAGTGTCTTCAGCAGCGGAATGTCGAGCTGATAGTAGACGGCCGCGACATTGCGCTCGCCGTCGACGGACTGGATCGACGGCGACGTCAGCTGGCCGCTCGCCCAGCCCGCTCCCGTGCCGATGTACTGGCTCTGATGCATGAACTGCGCGCCGAGCCCGAGGCCCACGTTGCCCGTCGGCAGCCTGAACAGGTTCGGGCTCGACAGC
Organism: Burkholderia sp. LS-044; assembly: GCF_004803625.1. Classification (NCBI taxonomy): domain Bacteria; kingdom Pseudomonadati; phylum Pseudomonadota; class Betaproteobacteria; order Burkholderiales; family Burkholderiaceae; genus Burkholderia; species Burkholderia sp. LS-044. The sequence goes on along the minus strand of NZ_SSWO01000009.1, from coordinate 234,165 downwards.
GTCGCATCGAGCACGTCGAGCTTCGTGATCGCCTGGTTCGACGTGCTCTGGTAAAGGCCGTTCAGTCCGTTCGGCGTCGCGGACGGATTGGAGAAATCGAACGTGCCGTTCCGGATGATGTTCGTCAGCGCGCTGGCGCTCATCTGGTTCGAATAGTTCTGCGAGACCGTGTCCTGCGAATGCGCATACGACGCGCTCCAGTCCCAGTCGCCCGCGGACGGCACCGCGAACGTTCCCTTCACGCCCGTCGCGGCGCGCCAGTAATTCGAACTGACATGCACCGACTGCGACGCCGGAAACGCATAGCGCAACTGCGTCGGCACGCCGAACGGATTGTAGGGATTACCGGCCGGCACGACGTTCGATACCAGCGCAACGCTGCCCGTCGCCGGATCGTAGGTCTGCGTGCTGGTCGTCAGGCGGCCGACGCCCCGGTTCGCGACCGTCGTGTTGTTGCTCTCCCACAGATCGGCGAACGCCTGCATCGCGTCGTCGATCCTGAACTCGCCGTGCAGCTTCGCGCTCAGGCGCTCGGTCCACGGCGAGAGCGACGACGCGCCTGCCGTGTTGCGCTGGCAGATCGTGCCGCCTGCGCCGAACGATTGAGAATTCGCGTTGCCGGGTGCGACCTTGCCGCCATACGCACAGGGGTCGAGCGGCACGTTGCCGTTCGCCCTCGCCCAGTACGACGTCGACTGGTTGGACAGGCCGCCGGGATAGTTCGAGAAATTCTGGTTCTCCGTCATGTTCCGGTCGGAAGCGAGCACGCCGTTGTTCTTGTAGTAGCTGAGCGCCGCCGTCACGTTGAAGCGATCCGCGTTGATGTCGCCGAAGCCGCCCAGCAAGCCGAACCGGGTCGTGCCCGCGCCGCCGCCGCCGTTCGTCGCACCGCCGTAGCTGCCGGTCAGCTCCAGGCCCCGATAGTTCTTCTTCGTGATGATGTTCACGACGCCGGCGACGGCATCGGAGCCGTACTGCGACACCGCACCCGTCTTGACGATCTCGATCCGGTCGATGATGTTGAGCGGCAGCGTGTTCAGGTCGAAGAACTGATCGGTGCCGTTGGCCGCGTACGCATACGGCGCGGCGCGCTGGCCATCGATGAGTACCAGCGTGTATTTTTCGCTCAGCCCGCGCAACGCGATCCCCGATCCGCCGACCGCGAAGTTGGCCGTCGCGGTCGAGCCGTCCCCCCAGCTGCTCGATGAATTGGCCGTCACGCTGCGCAGATAGTCCGCGACCGTCGTATGGCCGCTGTTCACGATGTCCTTCGCCGTGATCGTCTGGACCTGGTTGAAGCCGACCTTGTCCGCGCTGCGGATCAACGACCCCGTCACTTCGAAACGCTTGACCGTCAGCGCGTCGTGCGCGCCCGATGCCGGCAACGCCGGCGCCGCGGGCACGGCCACTGTCGACGTCGTCGCGCCGGGTGCCGGCTGCGACTGCGCCCATGCGGGCGCTCCCGGTACCGTCGTGGACGCGCAGAACAACGCTGCGGCAATCCCCCTCACCACGCTTTGCTTCATCTTTTTTCCCGCCCACAATCGCCGGCCTGGCCGTGCGTATTCTTGAAACGGCATCTGTTTAGAGATCCGAATTCATGTTCGAAATGCAGATCGTTCCGGCTCGACGAGGTGTCTGCCACTTTTCGGGCACCGTGCCCGGTTTCTCGTCGGCCCGGGTCGCATGGACGCCGCACGGAAATCGCCCGCGGCGTCGGGTCGACGCTGTCTGGAAAGCACGCATGCGCGAGCGCGCCCCGCGCGATCGAGGCCGAGCGCCTGTCGGGCAAGACGACGGATGCCCGGCAACCGCCCGGACATCCGCCTGCTATTGATGGGAACCCGTTCGCGCGACGATCCGCGAGCGATGCGTATCCGGCGGCCGATCAGTCGATGGCCACCGCTACCGACTCACGCGACAGCACGTGGTACAGCGCGCCGGCGGCGAGGATGATGGCCGCGAGCGCCAGCATCAGCGTCTGGTAGCCATGCCGGAAATCGTCGACCTGCCGCATCAGGAAGATGGCGAACGCAATGCCGCTCGCGCCGCCCACGTTGTGCACGGTCCACGACGTGCCCATCGCCACGGCCGCCTTTTCGCGCGGCAGCGCACCCAGCGCCACCAGCGTCGAGGGCCCGAGTATCGCGCCCCAGCCGATGCCGAACAGCAGCAGCGGCACGACGAACCAGGCTGCGTCGGGCTGCCCCGCGACGATCGACAGCAGAATCGACGCGACGACGAACAGCGACAGGCCGGTCACGATCACCCGCGACGGGCCGAGCCGTTCGCTGCGGCCGCCGATCCAGGACGACGCGATGGAAAACGTGATGGTCGCCGGCAGCAGATACAGCCCGATGGTGATGTCGCTCTTGTGGAGCTGGGTCGAAAAGAAGATCGGCAGGGTGAGCAGCACGATGCAGTAGAAGAACGCGAGAAAGAACGTCGCGAGCAGCGCGGACAGGAACCTCGGTTCGCGGAAAAAATGAAACTCGACGATCGGGTCGCGCGTGCGCAACTCATGCCAGACGAACAGTGCCAGCGCGACGAGCGACACCGGCAGCAACCAGAGATTGAGCCGGCCGCCGTCGACGGACAGATAGCTGACGAGCGTGGTCAGGCCGACGACCAGCAGCAGGCACCCCGTCACGTCGATGCGCTTGCGCGCCTGCGCCTTGAACTCCGGTATCGCCCAGGCGCAGAGCGCCAGGCTGATCGCGATGAACGGAATGTTGATCAGGAACGCGTCGTGCCAGTCGAGCGCGCCGGCGAACAGGCCGCCGATGATCGGGCCGAGCGCCAGCCCGACGCCGTTGGCGCCGAACAGGATCCCCAGCGCCTTGCCCTGTTCGTTCTCGTCGAACGTATAGCTGACGATCGCGCCCGATACCGTATACAGGATCGCGCAGCCGATGCCCTGCAGGAAGCGGAACCCGACCAGCAGCCAGAAATGATGCGCGATACCGGCCAGCAACGAAGCCGCGCCGAAGATCACGAGGCCGACGATCAGCAGCTTCTTGCGGCCCAGGTTGTCGGCCAGCGTCGCAACCGGCACCATGAACGCGGACAGCGCGACCATGAAGATGGACGTGATCCACTGCGTCGTCTGGATCGGGATCGAAAAATCACGGCCGATCGCCGGAAGAATCGTGTTGACGACCGTGAGATCGATACATCCCAGGAAGCTCGCGATACAGATGCCGGTCAGCCCGACGTATTTCCGAACCTTGCTCGATGAATTAGTCATGCGCCAGTGCCTCGGTTTCCTCGTCTGCGTGCGACTGCGATTTTTTCTTGAACTTGACCGCCAGCCAGTTGGCGCGGGCATCGCTTCCGTTCTGCACGAAAATCTCGCGGGTCTTGCTCATCGCGGCGGTCATCTGCTTCGGGTAGATGATGAAATCGATGCCGTCCCGCGCCCACATCGGCATGATGATCGGGCATTCCTCGAGAATGTAGAAGAGCGAGCGATAGAACGCGTCCTCGTGTTCGCGGGTGCCCTGCACGAGCCCGTTCCGCTCCGCGAACACGCCGATGGTGTCGTTGATCGCGTAACGGTATTCGGGATTCGAGTAGTACTCGTTCGTGATCAGATGGTAGTACTGCGAATAGTCGTCGCGGCGCAGCAGGTCGTCCCATCGCAGGATCTCGCGCCGCATCGACAGTTTCGCGAGGGTTCCCTCGTGGTCCCGCAGCCACGCGTCGCCGCGGTCGCGGCTTTTCTGATAGTTGCTGCGCGCGGAGCCGGTCGCATAGTTGTGGCGCTGCAGCGTATCGGCCACGCCGATCACGCATTGCCCGAACCCCGCCACGTTGATCTTGTCGACGGTCGCCGCCAGCTTTTCGCCTTCGTGATATTCCTTGCCGACGCTGATCAGCAGCAGTGCCGTCTTGCCGACGTACTCGTGCGCCTGAAATTTTCCTTGTGCCTGCAATGAAACCTTGTACATGGTCAGCTCCAGTAAACTAAGGGTTCGGTAACGGATTTGATGCCGACGAAGGCACTCAACGTGACCCGGTCGGCGCCCCGGACAGGGCGAACCGCGTGGATGAAACGCGGATTCAGGAAGATCAGGTCGCCCACCTCCGGCTTGATCACCAGGTCGGGCGCGCCCACCTGCTCGCGGCCGATCCCGTAGTGGCGGTCGCCCTTGAGCGCTTCGTATTCGCGCGCATCGGGTGCGACGCGCCAGAGTTCCAGCTCGCCGCCGTGCGGCGGCACCTGCAGATAGATGTTGGCCGACAGCTGATACTGCAGCGCCCATCCGGTGCCCACCGGCAGCGTCCATTCCAGGTTGTCGATGTGCGGCTCGAGATCCACGCCGGGCGTCAGGTAGCGGCACACGCCGACGAAGCACTTGCTCCCGTCCACACTCAGCAGCCGTGCCCCTTCGGGCCACGCGTCGTCGAGCAGCGTGCGGAACCGGTCGACCGGCGACGCCAGCTCGCCGAACAACGTACGAACGCGCTCGATGTTGGCGCGCGCATGCCGGTGATACGCCTGCCGCACCTCTTCGGATCGCACCTCCGCGTACGCGATGCCGAGCCGCGTAAATTCGGCTGCGTGACCCAGCGCGCCCCGGTCGGGATGGGCGAACAGCTGCTCCTCCGCTCGCCGGACGACCGCCGGCGGCGTGAACGCACGAATGCGTATCGCGAGCGCATTGCCTCTGCACAAATCGAGAATGTGATCGGCGCACAGCGACGTTTCGTCGACGTCGATCACTGCATGGTCAACCTCTGCCGGTCGGTTCATGGCGTGATGGAATGAAGAATTGAAGGAAGTAAGAGAGCCGCGCGCATCAGAGCAGGTAGCGGGCGCGCAGGTAATAGAAGCCGCCGTTGATGCCGATCGGCGACGACACGATGTCGTACTGCGTGCCCAGGAACTGGTTCTCGGACGGCAGCTTGCTCGGGTACACGTTGAACAGGTTGTTCGCGCCCACCGCGATTTCGAACTTGCGTGTCATCGCATAGCGCAGCTCGACGTCGGTGACGTAGCGCGCCGCGTTCGTGAAATGCGCGAAGCGCGTCGTCGAAAATGCATTCGGGCCGCTCCAGTAGCTCTCTTCGCCGGAGGTCTTGCCGTAACGCGTTTCGTGCAGGCTGAGCGCCCATTTGTCACGGTGCCAGGTACCGCCGACGATGATCTTGTTCTTCGGCGTCGACGACGTGATGTAGCCGACCTGCTGCGCGTTCAACAGCGTGTTGCCGTTGGTGTCGCGGCCCACGCTCGTCACGCTCGTCGTGTTGAAGTTGATGCCGAGATCCCAGTCGACGCTCCCCCACCTCGCGAAGTTGCTGTGATACGTGGCCAGGATGTCGAGGCCGCGCGTGCGGGTATTCACGCCGTTCGTGAAATAGTTCGCCGTCACCGACGGCAAGCCCGCCGGCAACGTGATGCCGGCCTGCGTCAGCGCATCGATCGCGGCTTGTCCGCTATAGGTGCCGCCCTGCACGATCCGGTCGCGGATGTTGATCTGGTACGCGTCGATCGTCACGTTCAGGTTCGGCAGCGGGTTGAGCACGAGCCCGATATCGAAGTTGGTCGACTTCTCGGGCTTGAGCGGCGTCGCGCCGAGGTTGCGTGCGGCCTGCGAGTTCGGGGCCAGTTGCCCGTAGGCGGAAAGCGGCGAGATGTTCAGGTTCGTGAAGTACTGCTGCGCGAGCGACGGCGCGCGAAAGCCGGTGCCGACGCTTCCGCGGACCGCGATGCGCGGCGTGATGTCGTAGCGCGTCGAGACCTTGCCGTTGGTCGTGCTGCCGACGTCGTTGTAATGCTCGAAGCGCCCCGCGAGATCCACCTGCCAGTTCGGCGCGAGCCGGGTGGCGAGATCGATGTAGGTGCCGAGCACCTCGCGCGATTTCGACAGCGCACTGAGCGGCGACAGGCCCGGCAACGCCTGGCTGCCCGCACCGTAGGTCGACGCGGGATCGCCCGCGCCGACCGTGTAGCTTTCGTGGCGATGCTCGGCGCCGACCGACACGTTGAGCGGCGCGGGCAGCAGCGGCAGGTGGAATGCACGCGACAGGTCCAGGTTGTTGGTCCACTGCGTGTTCGTGAAGGTCGACAGGCGGAAGCCGGTCGGCGTCGATCCGGTCGCGGCGAACAGGCTCGTATTCGCCGAATTGACCATGCCGATGCCGATGTTGTCACGGCCGTAGGTCGAACTGATGTCCCATGCCCAGCCGAGCAGCCGGTCGCCTTTCACGCCCGCGGTCAGCGAAAAGTCGTTTTCGTTGATCGTTTCCTGCGGCGTGAAGCCGTTCGGATAGAGCGCGGGCAGGACCGACGGCAACCGGAAATTCTGGTAGCTGCCGCCGCTCCGGTGCGCATACGTGCCGAAGCCGTACAGCTTCGCGCCGCCTTCGAGCAGGTAACCCGCGTTGAAGGCGACCGATTCCCGCGTGCTGGAAGGCGACCCGAGAATCAGGTTGTCGTTCCGGCCGGTTCGCGGATCGGCGTCGGTTCGCACCGTATGATTCTGCCGGTTGTATTCGGCGCTCAGGTCGACATAACCGGCATCGCCGAGCCTCAGCCCGATGGTGGCCGCATTGTTCTGCGCGAGGCCGTCGCCCTGATAGGTCTGGCCGGTGGTGTTCGACACCTCGCCGCCCTGGTAATTCGACTTGAGGATGACGTTGATCACGCCGGCAATCGCATCCGAGCCGTATTGCGCGGATGCGCCGTCACGGAGAATCTCGACATGATCGATCGCCGTGACCGGGATCAGGTCGACGTCGACACCGGTCGATCCTTGCTGCGGCCCGCGGTTCAGCGACACGTTCGCGGTCGAATGGCGGCGCTTGCCGTTCACGAGCACCAGCACGTAATCGGGGCTCAGCCCGTGCAGCGTCAGCGCGCTGGTCAGGTTGCCCGCATCGCCGCGCATCGCCTGGCGCGCGATCGACGGCGAGAGCTGGACAAGTGCGTCGCGCAGGTTGCCCTGCCCGGTGCGCCGCAGCGCGTCGCCGCTGATCACTTCCACCGGGGCGGCGGCATCGCGCACCTTCCGCGCGCTTTCACGCGTGCCGGTCGTGACGACGACGTCCTGAACGGTGACGACGACGTCCCGGGTATCGCCGGCAGGCGCCGGTTCCGGCTTCGTGCCCTGTGCCCACGCGGCGCTGCCGGCGGTAATCCAGCAGGCGGCCAGCGCCAGCGAGCGGCAACGGGGGATCCTCACGCGCGCAATGTCGTTTCTCTGATAAACCACTTCAAGGCCCTCATTTCAGCGCGCCGCGAAGTGTTGTTTCATTCTCGCGTCACGCTTCTCGTTTGTTTTGATATCAGTGCGTGACGAATCATCCTCCTGGTGTAATAGTTTGTTAAATAACAAATACGCATTTTCATTTATCGATTCATCCGACAATTAGCGACCTTGCGCACGATTACGCAATCACGCAGAAAATGTTGCGATTGCGTGGCGAATGGAAATGGCACCCGTTAATTTGGTTGATATTGACGATGCCCGATTTGAATAATGAAAAGGAATATGCGCACGTTTGTGAAATATCGATTTCGCTCGACAAGTTGTCGCATTGCATGTTCGAACCGATGGGCCGGAAAGTATCGTGACGATGTCGACATCATTGCGATGGCGGAACGATCGCAGCCCGGCGGCCCTGCTCCGCTTCGAGCAGTCTCCGCTGATGGGGTGGCCGGCTTAGGAGGAACGCGTCGGTTTCTCGATGCGAATGGATGGCCAGTCGCCCGGCGTACTCGCTTGCACCGTGGCAGGTGATCTGCTCGTGCGGGAGCGCCGGGCCTGGACAACACGTTTACGTCGTCCGGCCGGCGAATGCGATTCACGCGGGGTTGCGCGAAGTTGCGTGACAGTGCGGCGATTGCGCGTGCAGCGGCACCCGAGAGGATCGCGCGATCGCGTGCGACCCGGCGGGATACGACTCTATCCGCGCCATCGTTCTTTCGAGCCGCTCACTCCATGTACTGCTCGTTGCCGATCAGGCCGATCTTCGTCGCGCCTTCGCGCTGGGCCGAGGCCAGCACTTCGGCCACCGCCTTGTAAGGTGCGGACTTGTCCGGGCGCAGCCGGATCTCGTCCTGGTCGCCCTCGGCCGCCACCGCGCGGAACTTCGCGTCCAGCGCGGCCCCACCGCTCACTGCCGCGCCGTTCCAGTTGACAGCCCCGTCCGCACCGATGTCGATCTGCACCACCTGTGGGGGATGCGGCGGCGGCGGTGGGTTCCCCACCGGCAGGTTCATCTTCACCGAGTGCATCTGGATCGGGATCGTGATGATCAACATGATCAGCAGCACCAGCATCACGTCGATCAACGGCGTGGTGTTGATGTCCACCATCACGTCCGGATCGTCCTTGCTCCCTCCGGAGCCTGCGTTCATACCCATCGTTCGAACTCCCTAGCCCCCGCGCGCGGGCGGCTGCGTGATGAAGGCGACCTTGACGACCCCGGCCCGCTCGCATGCCGCGACGACCCGGCCGATGTACTGATACGGCGTCGCCTGATCGCCGCGCACGTGCACGTCCGGTTGCGGCGCCTGCGTCGAAATCTCCTTCAGCCGCGACACCAGCGTCGGAAGGTTCACGTGCTCGGTTCCCCAGAAAAGGTCGCCCTGCCGGTTCACCGCGATCTCGATGCTTTTCGGCTGGGTCTGCAGCGGCTGTACCCGCTCCGCCGGCAACTGCACCTGGATCGTGTGCGTCACCACCGGGATCGTGATCAGGAAGATGATCAGCAGCACCAGCATCACGTCCACGAGCGGCGTCGTGTTGATCGCCGAGATCACCTCGTCGTTGTCGTCACCGCCGACACTGATTGCCATGACGCGCCCCGCTTACGACTGAACCGCCAGCGCCTGCGGCGACTGTGCCGCCGGCGTCGCGATGCGGCCCGCCGCGCGCCTGCCGCCCGCGAGCAATACCGTGTGCAGTTGCGCGCCGAAATCGCGCACGCGTTCCATCACGGACTTGTTGCGGCGCACGAGGAAGTTGTAGCCGAGCACGGCCGGCACGGCGACCGCGAGGCCGATCGCGGTCATGATCAGCGCCTCGCCCACCGGGCCGGCAACCTTGTCGATCGATGCCTGGCCCGCGATGCCGATGGCTGTCAGCGCGTGATAGATGCCCCACACGGTGCCGAACAGGCCGACGAACGGCGCGGTGGAGCCCACCGTGCCGAGAAACGCCAGGCCGTCCTGCAGTCGGTTCGACACGCTGGTGATCGAGCGCTCGATGTTCAGCTCGATCCAGGTGTTGCGGTCGACCGAATCGAGCAGCGCGGTGTCGTGGTGTTCGCCCGCCTCGATCGCGTTCTCGGCGATGAAGCGAAACGGCGACGCATCGTCGAGCTGGGCGGCACCCTCGGCCAGCGTCGGCGCATTCCAGACCTGCTCGTCAGCCGACTTCGCGCGGCCGTTCGCACGCGCCTGCTCGATGAACTTGGTGACCATGACGTACCAGCTGCCGAGCGACATGACCACGAGCAGCCCGAGCACGAAGCGGGCGACGAAGTCACCGTTCGCCCACAGCGCGCTCAGACCGTAAGGATTCTCGACGGTGGCCGACGTCGCGGGTTCGGGCGGCGGCACCGGGCGCTCCGATCCGTTCGACGCAGCCGGCGCCGCCACGATCGGCGCTGCGCCGGATGCTGTCTCGACCCGTGCCGCAGCCTTCTCCTGGGCAAGCACGGATTGCGGGGCGACCAGCGTGCCGCTCACGCCGGCGGCGATCATCAGGCTTGCCGCCAGCGCGGCCCGAAAATGCTTTCTCATACGCACTCCATATCTATTTCGGATCGATCCGGGAAGCAGGCGGCGTCTGCCGCGTTGCCTTCCCCGTCAGTTCAGGTTGAAGGAAAACGGTACCCGCACACGCACGGATTGCCCCTGGGCGATACAGTTGAAGCGCTTGACCGCGTTGAGCGCCGCGCGATTGAGCACCGGGTCGGCCGGCTGCGCGACCCGCAGGTTCGTGACGCGGCCGTCCGGATCGACGGTGAACTCGACGGTCACGTCACCCGTGATGTTGTTGTCCTGCGCCTCCGCCGGGTAGACGATCGACGACCGGACTTCGTCCGAATTCGGGCAGACCACGCCGATCTCGCGATTCACCGGCTTGGCAACCGGCACCGGCGCGGGTGGCGCTTCGTGCACCGGTGCGCTCTGGACCGGCGCGTCCTGGTGCGTGATGGTGGCGGGCGGCGGGGCCTGCACGTGCACCTCGGGCGGCGGCACGAACGGCGGCGGCGGCGCCGTCACCCGCGGCTTCGACACGACCTTTTCGACCGGCTTCGGTGGCGGCGGTGGCGGCGGCGGCTTCACCGGTGCGATGATGCGTGCCTCGATCGGTTGCTGGACGATCTGGACGACCCGCGTCGCGAGACCGTTCACGAGCGCCCAGATCAGGACGAGATGCAGCGCAACGGCGATCGCGATGCCGCCGAAGCGGCGTACCGGATGCGTCTGCTTGTTGCCGAAGCGGCGCGGGCGGCCGATTGCCGCGAGCCGGGATGGAGAAGCGGTTGTCATGTTCGGTCCAGTTGCAACGAGATCGAAGGGGCGGCGTGCCCGGCGGCATCCGGTCCGTCGCCGACTCCGATCACGTGCGCCATTCGATGGAATGTCATGTCGATCGCATCAGGCCGCGGCGGGCTCGCGCCGGTCAACCGGCTGCCACCCGAGTGCCGGGGCGATACGCGTGATGAAGTCCTCGAGGATCTGCCGGTAATTCTCGAACGGCAGGTCGTAAGGCAATTCGAGGCGCAGCTCCCGCACCTGTCCGACCACCGGGTCGGCCAGCAGCCGCTCCACGATCTCGTCCGAGCTGCCGACGAGATCCGGCGCGAACAGCGTGCGCCGCTCGCCCTGCGGCGCCAGCGTGCGGGCATGACGCGCGTCGGCAAATGCGCGATAGCGTTCGCGCTCCTTCGCGCTCGCGCCGTCGGTCGGGACGATCACACGCCCCAGCGCGATCCGCGGAGCGTGAGCTTCATGCCAATGGTCGCGATACAGATCCAGTTGCCGCAACTGGGCGTCGATATGGCTATCGGTGCCCTCACCCGTGGTTATATTGCCGATCAGCAGGTTGAAGCCGTTCCTGGCGGCCCACTCGATCGATCGCCTGGAACCGCCTCCGTACCAGAGTCGCCCCGTCAGGCCGGGCGCAAACGGGCTCACGCGCGGCCGGACCCGGCCGGCGGCCGATTCGACGAACGTGTCGTCGTCGCCGAGCCAGTCGCCGGCGAGATTGCGGCGCAGGCGTGCCACACGCGCGTGCGAGAAGTCGACGAGATCCGGATCGGTGTCGAACAGCCGCTCGCCCAGCAGCGCGCCGTGATTCGGTGCGCCCGCGCTGAGCCCGACATTGAGCCGCCCGCGCGAGAGCACGTCGACGGTCGCGAGATCCTCGGCCAGCCGGAATGGATTCTCGTAGCCCATCTGGATGACCGCGGCGCCCAATCCGATCCGGGTCGTGCGCTGGCTCGCCGCCGCGAGAAACGTGGCAGCCGACGAGACGGCGCGCTCGAGGTGGCGTTGCCGCACCCACGCGCTGTCGTAACCGAGCGCTTCGCCCGCGCCGAACAGTTCGAGCGTCTGCTCGAATCCCGCCGCCGCGTCTTCACCGGCGTAATTGCCCGGTGTCAGGAAGGCAATGTGATCAATGCGGATGTTGCTCACTTTCGTATCCTTCGTCATTGGGTCTGTCTGGTGGTACACGCGCCGCGTACTGTCGTCCCGGGATCTGCCCAATCTGCCTGTCGGCAGGCATGACGCACGACCAGCACGGCACCATCGACCGGAACGCGCGAGCTCGCCTCTTTGGCGAGCGGGTTTTTATCGGGGATCGAAAAAAGGAAACGCGACATCGAACTCAACCTCGCGAATGGCCGGGCTGACCGGATTCAAACTTTCATGAAAAAGCGTCGAATAGGCAGGTAATCTCGAATGTCGATTATGGAGAACGTGCGACTGCCCCGTTGCGGTCATTTCTTCTATGAATATGACGCACGTATCAAAACCGATAGCGCGCACACACATAATGGAATTCGCGATTGATTCAGGCGTGGGCTCGCAAATCCGGGCAGGTGTGTAGGTGGAACGCTCGATCCGTTGGCCCGCGATAATGCCGGCCCGGGAACCTGGACGATGAAGAAGAGAACCCGATGGTCACACCCGGCGGGGTTCGATGCAAAAGTGCTGCGCTTGCAACGCTAAAGGCGAGCGGACGCTGGCCGGTCTGGCGCAACAGTTCGACGCGCAGCCGAACCCGACCACGGCATGGATGCGACAGCGCGAAAACGCGTGGGGAATGTGTTTTAAGTGACGGGCACGCGATCGAGCGAGCCGCGGACAGACTTGACGGCGCCGGTTGACACCAGAAAACGAAGCTCCGATAGCGCGAGGTTTCACGTATCGAAAGCGGGGTAACGGCGCCACACCGGAGCCATTACCCCACGGCTTGAAAGAACAGAACCGAGCCCGTTAGCCAGGAGGCAATCCCCCTGGCACCGAGGCTCTCAACACGAAGCGCCGCGCTCACCCTACCCGCGCTTCGCCCTCGCGCTCGGCTTCCCCTTCGCCCGCGCCCGTTCGCGCGAGCACCGGCTTGAGCGCCTGCCCCGTATGGCTCGCGCTCACCTGCACGAGCGCTTCCGGCGGCGCCGCCGCGACGATCGTGCCGCCGCCCACACCGCCTTCCGGCCCGAGATCGATGATCCAGTCGGCTTCCGCGATCACGTCGAGATCGTGCTCGATCACGACGACGCTATGCCCCGCATCGACGAGCCGGTGCAGCACGCGAATCAGCTTCGCGACGTCCGCCATGTGCAGGCCGACCGTCGGCTCGTCGAGCACGTACAGCGTGTGCGGCGCCTTCTGGCCGCGCCGCGTGATGTCGTCGCGCACCTTCGTCAGCTCGGTGACGAGCTTGATGCGCTGCGCCTCGCCGCCCGACAACGTCGGCGACGGCTGGCCGAGCGTCAGGTAGCCGAGGCCGACATCCTTCATCAGCTGCAACGGATGCGCGATGTTCGAGATCGGCGCAAAAAACTCCACCGCCTCGTCGATCTCCATCGTCAGCACGTCGCCGATGTTCCGGCCGCGCCACGTGACCGCGAGCGTCTCCGGGTTGAAGCGCTGCCCGTGGCACACGTCGCACGGCACCTTCACGTCGGGCAGGAAGCTCATCCCGATCGTGCGCACGCCTTGCCCTTCGCATGCGGGGCAACGCCCGTCGCCAGTGTTGAACGAGAAGCGCGACGCCGTGTAGCCGCGCGCACGCGCTTCCAGCGTATCGGCGAACAGCTTGCGGATCGTGTCCCACACGCCGATATAGGTGGCCGGACACGAGCGCGGCGTCTTGCCGATCGGCGTCTGGTCGACTTCGAGCACGCGGTCGATCTGCTCCCAGCCGCTCAGCGATTCGCAGCCCTGCCACGCATGCGTGACGTTCAGCGACGGCCGCGGCGCACTGCGCGCGAGCACGCTCGAACGACGGTTGGCGGCCGGTGTGTCCTGCTGCGCGGCCTTGCGCGCGCGGCGCGTGGCCGGCGACGACAGCACCGAGCGGCCGACCGCGTCGAGCAGGTTCGTCATCAGCACGTCGCGCGCGAGCGTCGACTTGCCCGAACCGCTTACGCCCGTGACCGCGACGAGCCGCGCGAGCGGAATGCCGACCGTGACGTCGCGCAGGTTGTGCAGCCGCGCACCGTGCACGGTCAGCCAGGCTTCCGGCACGGCCGCGCCGCCCTTCTTGCCCGGCAGGCTCACGCTGCGGCGCGGCTGCAGCGGATGCGTCATCGGCTGCGCGAGCAGGCGGCCCGTCACTGAATCCGGCTGCGCGGCCAGATCGGCGACCGCGCCCTCGGCGACCAGCGTGCCGCCGCGCTTGCCCGCGCCCGGGCCGATGTCGATGATGTGATCGGCGCGGCGGATCGTGTCCTCGTCATGTTCGACGACGACGAGCGTGTTGCCCTTGTCGCCGAGCTTGCGCAGCGCATCCAGCAGGATCTGGTTGTCGCGCGGATGCAGGCCGATCGTCGGTTCGTCGAGCACGTAGCACACACCCTGCAGGTTGCTGCCGAGTTGCGCGGCGAGCCGGATGCGCTGCGCTTCGCCGCCCGACAGGCTCGGCGCCGCGCGATCGAGGCTCAGGTAGCCGAGCCCGACTTCCTCGAGAAACGCGAGGCGGCTGCCGATCTCGCTGACGATGTCGCGCGCGATCTGCGCGTCGCGCCCCGTCAGTTCCAGCCCGTCGATCCAGCGGCGCGTGTCCGACACCGTCCATTGCGCGACCTCGACGATCGGGTGCGCGTCGAACGTCACCGCCCGTGCGGACGGGTTCAGCCGCGTGCCGTTGCAATCCGGGCACGGCTCGTTGCCGACGCCTTCCGGTTCCTGTTCGTCCGACGGCAGCGTCTGCTCGCGGCCGCGATCGTCCCCGGCGAGCACCGTGTCGTCGTACGCGGCGCGTTGTTCGCGCGTGAGCGTGACGCCGGTGCCGACGCAGGTCGTGCACCAGCCGTGCTTGCTGTTGTACGAGAACATCCGCGGGTCCAGTTCCGGGTAGCTCGTGCCGCACACCGGGCACGCACGCTTGACCGACAGCACCTTGACCGTGCCGACCCGCGCGGTCGAATGATCGTTCTGCATCGCGTCGTGCAGCCCGTCGAGCGGCGCGAGCAGATGCATCACGCCCTTGCCGAGTTCGAGCGTCTCGTCGAGCACGCGTCGCAGTTCGGCTTCGTTGTCGGGCGACACGACGATATCGGCAACCGGCAGCTCGATCGTATGCTCGCGGAAGCGGTCGAGCTTCGGCCACGGATCGACCGGCACGAACTCGCCGTCGACGCGCAGATGCGTGCTGCCGCGCGCCTTAGCCCACTTCGCGAGATCCGTATACACGCCCTTGCGGTTCACGACGAGCGGCGCGAGCAGCCCGACGTGTTCGCCGCGATGATCGCGCAGCAACTGCGCGGCGATCGATTCGACGGATTGCGACGTGACCGGCGTGCCGTCGTGGATGCAATGCTGCAGGCCGAGCTTCACGTACAGCAGCCGCAGGAAGTGCCACACCTCGGACGTGGTCGCGACCGTGCTCTTGCGCCCGCCGCGCGACAGCCGCTGCTCGATCGCGACGGTCGGCGGAATGCCGTACACCGCGTCGACTTCGGGGCGGCCGGCCGGCTGCACGATCGAGCGCGCATACGCGTTCAGCGATTCGAGGTAACGGCGCTGGCCTTCGTGGAACAGGATGTCGAACGCGAGCGTCGACTTGCCGGAACCCGACACGCCGGTGATCACGTTGAACTTGCCGTGCGGGATGTCGACGTCGAGCGCCTTCAGGTTGTGCTCGCGCGCGTTGACGATCCGCACGACGTCCTCGCCTTCGATCGCACGCCGCTCGCGCGCCGCGTTCAGCACGGCCTGCAGCGGCTTGCCTTCGTCGGCGAGCGCCATGTCGGCATCCATCGCGCGTTCGTACTGCAGCAGCGCCACGCCGGTATGCGATGCGGCGCAGGCTTTCACGTCGTCGGGCGTGCCCGCGCACAGCACGAGGCCGCCGCCGTCGCCGCCTTCCGGGCCGAGATCGATCAGCCAGTCGGCCGCGCGGATCACGTCGAGGTTGTGCTCGATCACGATCAGCGAATGGCCGGCCGCGAGCAGCTTGCCGAACGCCTGCATCAGCTTCGCGATGTCGTCGAAGTGCAGCCCGGTGGTCGGCTCGTCGAACATGAACAGCTTCGCCCGCGCGATGCGCGCCTCTTCCGTGACGACCCGGCGGCCGTTCACGGCCGCGGCCGATTCGGCGAGGAAGCCGGCCAGCTTCAGGCGCTGCGCTTCGCCGCCCGACAGCGTCGGCACCGGCTGGCCGAGCTTCACGTATTCGAGGCCGACGTCGACGATCGGCTGCAGCACGCGCAGCACCTCGGCGTCGGTCGCGAAGAACGCGGCCGCTTCGCTGACGGTGAGATCGAGCACGTCGGCGATGCTCAGCGCGCGGCCGTCGCGCTCGATGCGCACTTCGAGAATCTCCGCGCGGTAGCGGCTGCCGTCGCAGTCCGGGCAGCGCAGGTAGACGTCGCTCAGGAACTGCATCTCGATGTGCTCGAAGCCCGAGCCGCCGCAGGTCGGGCAACGGCCGTCGCCCGAGTTGAAGCTGAACGTGCCGGCGCCGTAGCCGCGTTGCAGCGCGAGCGGCGCCTTCGCGAACAGCTTGCGGATCTCGTCGAACGCGCCGACGTAGCTCGCCGGGTTCGAACGGGTGGTCTTGCCGATCGGCGACTGGTCGACGAACACGACGTCGCCCACCTGGTCGGCGCCCGTGAGGCCGCGGTACGCGCCCGGCGACTCGGTCGCCTTGCCGTGGTGCCGCGCCATCGCCGGATAGAGCACGTCCTGCAGCAGCGTGGACTTGCCGGACCCCGACACGCCCGTCACGCAGACGAGCCGCTGCAGCGGGATCTCGACCGTCACGTCGCGCAGGTTGTGTTCGCTCGCGCCTTCGAGCACGATGCGCGGCGTATTCGCGTCGACCACCCGGCGCGCCCAGTTCGACGCATGCGCGACATGCTTGCGGCCGCCGAGATACTCGCCCGTCAGCGTGTGCGCGGAGCGGATGTCGCCCGGCGTGCCGTCGTAGACGATCGTGCCGCCGCGCTCGCCGGGGCCGGGCCCCATGTCGATCAGGCGATCGGCCGCGAGCATCACCGACGGATCGTGTTCGACCACCACCAGCGTATTGCCCGCATCGCGCAGCCGCTGCATCGCCTCGACGATCCGCGTGAGATCGCGCGGATGCAGCCCGATGCTCGGTTCGTCGAGCACGAACAGGGTTTTCGTGAGCGACGTACCGAGCGCCGTCGTCAGGTTGATCCGCTGCACCTCGCCGCCCGACAGCGTGCGGCTCTGCCGGTCGAGCGTCAGGTAGCCGAGCCCGACGTCGCACAGGTATTTCAGGCGCGTGCGCACCTCGGCGAGCAGCAGCTTCAATGCATCGTCGAGCAGCGCGCTCGGCAGGCTGATGTCGTCGAAGAAGCGGCGGATGCGCTCGATCGGCAACAGCATCAGGTCGTGCACGGTCAGGCCCGGCAGCGCCTCGAGCTGCGCGCGGCTCCAGTCGACGCCGCGCGGCATGAAGCGGCCGGCCGGCGCGAGCACGCCGTCGGCGTTCTCTTTCGAGCCGAGCCGCCACTGCAGCGATTCCGTCTTCAGGCGCGCGCCGCCGCACACGTCGCACGGCGTGTAGCTGCGGTATTTCGACAGCAGCACGCGGATATGCATCTTGTACGCTTTCGACTCGAGATAGCCGAAGAAGCGCTTCACGCCGTACCACTGGCTCTGCCACTTGCCGTTCCAGTCCGGCGAACCGTTGACGACCCAGTCGCGCTCGGCGTCCGACAGCTCGGCCCACGGCGTGTCGCGCGGGATGCCGGCTTTCGCCGCATAGCGCATCAGGTCGTCCTGGCACTCCTTCCACGCGGGCGTCTGCATCGGCTTGATCGCGCCGCCGCGCAGCGTCTTGCGCGCGTCGGGGATCACGAGGCCGAGATCGACGCCGATCACGCGGCCGAAGCCGCGGCAGGTTTCGCACGCGCCATACGCCGAATTGAACGAGAACAGCGCCGCCTGCGGCTCCGCGTAGCGCAGGTCGCTGTCGGGATCGTGAAGCCCGGTGGAGAAGCGCCACACCTGCGGCTCGGCGGTCGCGTTTTCCGCTTCCGGCGCAAGCACGTACACGTTCACGCGCCCGCCGCCGCGCTTCAGCGACGCCTCGATCGCCTCGACCACGCGCACCTTGTCGGCCTGCTGCACGCGGAAGCGGTCGGCCACCACGTCGAGCACCTTGCGCGGCCCGGTGGGCGACGCGACCTCGCGCTGCGCCTGCACGCGCGTGTAACCGCTCGCGGACAGCCACTGCGCGACTTCTTCATCGGACGCCGTTTCGGGCAGCTCGACCGGGAACGTGACGACGACGCGCGGATCGTCCGCCTGCGTGCGCGCGACGAGTTCCGAGTAGATCGTCTCCGGCGTGTCGTGCCGCACCTGCCGCGCGGTCTTGCGGTCGAACAGCTCGGCCGCGCGCGCGTACAGCAGCTTCAGGTGATCGTTCAGCTCGGTCATCGTGCCGACGGTCGAGCGCGAACTGCGCACCGGGTTGGTCTGGTCGATCGCGATCGCGGGCGGCACGCCGTCGACCCGCTCGACCTGCGGGCGGTCCATCCGGTCGAGGAACTGCCGCGCGTACGCGCTGAACGTCTCGACGTAGCGCCGCTGGCCTTCCGCGTACAGCGTGTCGAACACGAGACTCGACTTGCCGGAGCCCGACGGGCCGGTGACGACCGTCATCTCGCCAGTGCGCAGGTCGAGATCGAGGTTCTTGAGGTTGTGCTGACGTGCTCCGCGAATGCGGATCAGATTGCTGGATGACAATTTGCCTGCCCGTCTGAATGAGTTAACCAGAGTGCCCGGTGCCGGAACGCTGCGGCGGATGCCCGCAGGCGCGGCGCACGCGCCGCAAGGGTTGCACCTGTGCGGCCCGATTTCGACGGACACTATACTGTACATTCATACAGTTTTCCATGACGACCCTGAGGGCGGCATGGGATGGCGGTGGGAGGCGCGGCCATTCCGCGATGACGCACTTATACTCCCCGACCCGGCAATCCGCGTGATACGACAAGGAAAATGAAAGCAAGAGCATTGCTCATCACTTCGCTGGGAGCGTGGGTGTTGACTCAGCCTTCACTCGCCTTCTCGCAAAACATCAACGGAAAAAATCTCTTTATACAGAGATGCGCGATGTGCCATGGCGCAGATATCAAGGGCACCGGGCCATTGGCCAGGAAAAGCAATCCCCCCACGCCCGACCTCACCACTGCCGCGTTCAAAAAGCGGCTCCACGACTATCCAGGCGTCATCGTTTCGTCGGTAATACTTCGCCCGAACGGGGACCTGATTCCGAGAACCTTGAGGGAGAACGGCGTCAAGCTGGCGCCGCACGCCTGGACCGTTCAGGATTTTCGCGACCTGAATCAATACATGAGCGACGTGATTTACAACAGCCGATGATTCCGTGTTGACCGGCTGACCGCTCAGGGTCGTTTCGAGCCGGTAACATACCGCCGACGCGATATCCGGCGGAGGCATCGATCTTCCGAAAATGGTGCCGTTGCCCGGGTCGGACTTCGGCACGCAAGCGGTGTGTTGCACCATCCGGATTCGACGCACCTGCCCGGGCGCAGCCCGTGCGATGATGCGCGCTGATCAACATGAGAAATGGAATGACGACTACCTTCGACGAGGCGACAACGGCGGCGATCGCCGCGTTTGCCCAACTGGATTTCCACACGGCCGTGCAAGCGATGCGCGCCGAAGCCGACTACGACCGCGAAATAGACCAGTGGATCTCGCGCTACATCGACGAGCATGGCGGCGGCGCGGACGATGCGGAATACGACGCGTTGCACGCGCAGGCCCAGGCAACCCCGGAATTCGCGCAGTTCGTCGATGCGGCTCGCCGCGAGATCCTGGAATACTTCGACGTGACCGACGATCAGCTGGACTGGATGGTCCTGCTGCGCAACGACGACAGCGACGAGCTCTGGGCGGAAGTCAACCGGCAGCGGACCGCGCTGGGAACCGGTGAAGTGCGCGGCGATCTCTGACCCTTGCCTGCCATCCGGATTTCGCGTCGCGCCGGGTGCGTGGCTCGAGTCCGATCAGTCATGAGGTGGGCCGGGCATCACGTATCCCGGCCACCCGCTCGCCCCCTGCCCTGCTACGCCTTTTTCGCGTAAGCGCCGCACCAGCCTTTCGCATTGACCTGCTTGCCGCCGAAAATGGTGCACGGCGCCGTGGCCGCACCGGTCTTGCCCTGGAAGAACTGGCAGTTCGCGCAGGCCTCGCCCGCCTGAAATTTCGGGAATTTCGCATGGTCGACCCGGCTTGCATCCGTCTTGTAGCCGAGGGCCTGGGCGTTTGCATCGGTTTCCTGCACGGCACCGGCCCCGGCATCTGCCGCGGCCGCGCGGCGCCCAACGGCCAGCGCGGATGCCAGAACGGTGGTGGCAGCAATAAAACGTCGGCGTGAAAACTTCATCTTGCCCTCCTCGATGTTTGCGTGGCCGGATGACCGGCATCCTCCGATGCCGCGAAGCCGCCCGGCGCACAACCGCGGCCCGTCACCGTACCCGTCGCGCTGCGACACGTTCATCCCCTGCGAACCGCCCTGCGAAGGAATCACCGAAAAAACAATTCCCGCATCCCGAACGTGTGATGCGCCTCGGCCGCCATCAGCACCATGAGCACCAGCAGGCACAGCGGCGGCACGAGAATCGCGTACACCAGCGCCAGCCGCTCCCACATCATGTGCATGAAGATCGACACGATCAGCCCGGCCTTGGCGATCATCAGCACGACGATCAGCACCCAGCGCAACAGGCCCTGCACGTTGAAATAGTCGACCAGGTACGACAACGTGCTCAGCACGAACAGCAGGCCCCAGATCTTCAGGTAGAGGCCGATCGGATGCTGCTGGCCGTGCGCGGCGTCGGGTCGATCGGCGGGATCGATATGGTCCATGGCCTGCCTCACCACAAATAGAACAGCGCGAAGATGAACACCCACACCAGGTCGACGAAGTGCCAGTACAGGCCGGCGATCTCGACGATCTGGAAGTTGCCGTGTTCGGTGAACCCCGGCTGCAGGATCTTGCGCGCGATCAGCAGCAGGTAGATCACGCCGCAGGTCACGTGAAAGCCGTGGAACCCGGTGATCGTGAAGAAGCACGCGCCGAACTGCGCCGCGCCCAGCGGATTGCCCCACGGGCGGATGCCTTCCCGGAAGATCAGGTTGCTCCATTCGAACGCCTGCAGCGACACGAAGGTGGCGCCCAGCAGCGCGGTCGCCAGCAGCAGCGCGGCGGCGGGCCTCGCGTTGCGCCGGTAGCCGAAGTTGACGGCCATCGCCATGGTGCCGCTGCTGCTGATCAGCGTGAACGTCATGATCGCAATCAGCAGCAACGGCACCTCCACGCCGCCCACGCTGAGCCCAAACACCTTCGCGGTATCGGGCCACGGCGCCGTGGTCGACATGCGCACCGTCATGTAGCCGATCAGGAAACTGCTGAAGACGAAGGTGTCCGACAGCAGGAAGATCCACATCATCGCCTTGCCCCACGGCACCTTGAAGGCTTCGCGATCGGCCGACCAGTCCGTGACGATGCCGCGCCAGCCGTCGGGCCGGGCGTCGGCGGATGACGCATCGGCAGGCGGAGCCGCGGGCGAACCGGCGGCGGATCCGGAGGGGGCCGTGGGCGCGGTCATGGCGCGGCTCCATACAGCGGCCCGCAGACGGCGGCGACGATCCCGGGGGTCAGCCACCACATCGCCGCCAGCAGCACGAGCCACACCGCGAGCAGGAAATGCCAGTAGAGCGCGCACAGATCGATGACGCGCCGGGCCCGGAACGGGTCCGCGCGCCGGAGCTGCGCGATCGTCACCGCCCACGCCGCCAGCCCGCCCAGCACATGCAATCCGTGCAGGCCGGTGAGCAGGTAGAGGAAGCTGTTCGACGGATTGACCGCAACGGTCTGCCCGCCAGCCGACAGCAGGTGCCAGGCGGTCAGTTGCCCGGCCACGAACACGGCCGCCAGCACGCCGCCGCACACGAGCCACGCGGTGCGGTGCAAGGTCAGTTGCCGGGCTCGCTGCATGGCGACGCTGGCCAGCGCCAGCGCGCCGGTGTTCCACCACAGCAGCGCCGGATGCGGGATCGGCTGCCAGTCGGGCTCGCGCATGCGCATCGCATAGGCGAGCAGCAGCAGCGAGAACAACGTCGTCGCGACCGCCATGAAGACGATCAAGCCGGTGCGGCCCGCATTCGGCAAGCCGGGTGGCGCGTCGTGAACGAAGGGGCGCGGCAGCGTGGTCATTCGTGGGCCTCGCCGGGGTGAAGCGCCGGGTGGGCCGGTTCAGGCACCGTCGCGGGCGGCTGGTTTTGCGGCACGAAATCTTCCTCTTGCCCCGGCGGACTGTATTCGTATGCCCAGCGGTAGACGACGGGAAGCGCCGCGCCCCAGTTGCCGTGCGCGGGCGGCGTTTGCGGCGTCTGCCATTCCAGCGTGGTGGCCCGCCACGGGTTGCCGTCGGCGCGCCGGCCGTGCACGAGGCTCCACGCGAGGTTGAACAGGAACAGCAACTGCGCGGCCGCGACGATCAGCGCGACGACGGTGATGAACGTGTTGAGCGTCTGCGCCGAATGCGGGATGAAGCTGTAGCCCTGGTACGCGTAATACCGCCGCGGCATGCCGAGGATGCCGAGATAGTGCATCGGGAAGTAGATCGCATAGGTGCCGACGAAGGTGATCCAGAAGTGCGCGCGCCCGAGCGTGTCGTCGAGCATGCGGCCCGTCACCTTCGGGTACCAGTGGTAGAGGCCGCCGAACACCACCAGGATCGGCGACACGGCCATCACCATATGGAAATGCGCGACCACGAAATACGTGTTCGACAGCGGGATGTCCACGCTCACGTTGCCGAGGTAGAGCCCGGTCAGCCCGCCCAGCACGAAGGTGCTGATGAAGCCGATGGCGAACAGCATCGGCACGGTCAGGTGGATATCGCCGCGCCACAGCGTCAGCACCCAGTTGTAGACCTTGAGGGCGGTCGGCACGGCGATGATGAGCGTGGTGGTGGCGAAGAAGAAGCCGAAGTACGGATTCATGCCGGCGATGAACATGTGGTGCGCCCAGACCACGAAGCTCAGCGCGCCGATGATGACGATGGCCCACACCATCATCCGGTAGCCGAAGATGCTCTTGCGCGCGTGCGTGCTGATCAGGTCCGATGCGATGCCGAAGGCCGGCAGCGCGACGATGTAGACCTCCGGATGCCCGAAGAACCAGAACAGGTGCTGGAACAGCAGCGGGCTGCCGCCGGCATGCGTGAGCGTCTGCCCCATCGACACCACGGCCGGCACGAAGAAGCTGGTGCCGAGCGTCCTGTCGAACAGCATCATCACCGCCGACACGAACAGCGCCGGAAATGCCAGCAGCGCCATGATGGTCGCGATGAAGATGCCCCACACCGTGAGCGGCATGCGCATCAGCGTCATGCCGCGCGTGCGTGCCTGCAGCGTGGTGGTCACGTAATTCAGGCCGCCCATCGTCGCCGCGACGATGAAGATCGCCAGCGACACGAGCATCAGCACGATGCCCCATTCGACGCCCGGCGTGCCCGGCAGGATGGCCTGCGGCGGATACAGCGTCCAGCCCGCGCCGGTCGGCCCGCCCGGCACGAAGAAGCTCGCCGCCAGCACCAGCACGGCCAGCAGGTAGACCCAGTAGCTCAGCATGTTGAGAAACGGGAACACCATGTCGCGCGCGCCGAGCATCAGCGGGATCAGGTAGTTGCCGAAGCCGCCCAGGAACAGCGCCGTCAGCAGGTAGATCACCATGATCATCCCGTGCATCGTGACGAACTGGTAGTAGTGGTTCGCGTCGATGAAGGCGAACTTGCCCGGAAAACCGAGCTGCAGCCGCATCAGGTCGGACAATACGAGGCCGACCAGCCCGATCGCGATGGCCGTCATCGCATATTGCACCGCGATGACCTTGTGGTCCTGGCTCCAGACATAGCGGGTCCAGAAGCTCTGCGGGGCGTGGTCGGTGTGCGCATAGGTCATGGTTTCTGCTCCGCTATTGCCTGGCCGCGGTACCGGCCGGAGGCGGCCCGCCTTGCGCCTCGATATACGCCACCAGTGCGGACAGTTCCTGGTCGCTCAGGTCGAAGCGCGGCATGATCGGCGAGAACCCCTTCACGACCCGCGCCGCCGGATTGCGGATGAACGCGCGCAGATAGGCCTCGTCCACCTGCGCGGTGCTGCCGTCGGCCATCGTTTCGGTCTTGCCGTACAGGCCCTTCCAGGTCGGGCCCACGAGCGGGCTGCCGTCCACGGTATGGCAGGCGACGCAGCCCTTGGCCGCCGCGAGCGTCTTGCCCAGTTCGGCGAGCGCGTGCGCGCTGCCGCCGGCAGCGGCGGGGGTTGCCTGCACGCGGGCGAGTTGCTGCCGCGCGAAGGTGGGCTGCTGCGCCAGCCAGCGCGAGAACGCGGCTTCGTCTTCCACGACCACCACGCCGCGCATGCCGGAGTGCCCGATCCCGCAGAGCTGCGCGCACAGGATGTCGTAGCGCCCTGCCTTGGTCGGCGTGAACCAGAAGGTGGTCACCATGCCCGGCACCATGTTCATCCGCGCCCGGAACGGCGGAACGTAGAAATCGTGCAGCACGTCGCGCGAGCGCGTCAGCACCTGGACCGGCCGGTTGAGCGGCAGGTGCACCTCGGGCGTCTCGATCAGGTAATTGTCGCGGCCGTTGGGGTCGGCGGGGTTCAGGCCGAACGGGTTGTCGTTACTGATGTAGCGCACGTCCGTCGTGCCCAGCTTGCCGCCGGGGCCCGCGAAGCGGAAGCGCCATTGCCATTGCTGGCCGAGCACTTCCATCTGCAGCACGTTGCGCGGCGGCCGGATGTAGTCCGCGTAGACGAACAGCCCCGGCGCCAGCAACGCCGCCACGCCGACGGCGGTCAGGCCGATCAGCCACCATTCCAGACGCCGGTTGTGCGGCTCGTAGGCCGCGCGATGCCCGCTGCGGTGGCGATAGCGCACCAGTGCGACGACGATGAACAGGTTGATGGCGATGAAGAATGCACCGGTGATGACGAGCGTGATCGTCAGCATGTCGTCCATGCGCACCCAGTTCGACGCGATCGGCGTGATCCACCACGGACTGGCAAAGTGAAACCCCACCGCCAACAGGATGATCAGGACCAGGGCAATCGCAAGGGCCATAGGCCGCCTCGCTGCATATCACTCGCCGGCGCCGCCGACGCCGGGTTCCGTGTCTCCCGCAAACGCCGGGTGGTCAGGCTCGGCGCGGCGGGAAACGCGATGTATCAGTCGTCCACGTTGTGCTTGCGCAATCGCTCCAGCCTGCCGTAAGTGATGGCCGCAACCACGCCGAACAACAGGTTGGCCAGCAACGGCCCGGCACCCCGCTCGGAGACGAACCACGGGAACACGGCCGTCATGACGTAGAAGTTCCACCCATACGCGACGATCCCGAACGCCAGCCCGATGGCGGCTTCCATGCCCACGCTCGAATCGAGGCGGAAAGGCGCCATGATCGCGGCGAGCATCACGCCCATGATCGCGCCGAGCACGTAGTGCAGCAGCAGCGCCATCGCGACGATTTCAAGGTTGAATTGCGTCATCTGGCCGAGCGCGCTGCGGCCCATCACCATCGCCGCGATCTTGTGTGTCGGTTGCCACGGGCTCGAGCCGAGCACGAGTGTCGACCAGACGAATTCCAGCGCGATCACCAGCGCACCGCCTGCGAGACCGGCCACGGCGGCGGCGACCCAGTCCGGCGTCCGACGCGCCCAATGGTGCGATTGCATGTGCAGTTCCATACGACCTCCTTGCCGACGCTTCGACGTCGGCGCTTCGGTTCCGAGGGCGTCACGCGCGTCGGGCCTGCGTCACTCGAGCGATTCGGAAGCAGGGTTGCCTGCGCAACGTGCGAACGCCCTTCTCCGCGCGCGGCCGTGCGCTCGACGAAATGCGTCGATGAACCCGGGTATCGGGCAGGCCGGCTTGCTGTCGCGCGTCAGGGGAAGATCGGTGTCGTGGGCTCGGCGCCTTCCAGGTCAGCCGTCGGAAAGTGCCTGGCGACCATCTCCTCGATTTCCTGCTCTCGCAATGCCGGCACATCGGCCATGATCAGGATCTGGCCTTCCTGTATGGCCTCGCGAAATCGCTGGAGTCGCGCGTTCGGCTCGGCAATGCCGATCATCGCGGCGGTCCACGCCCCGAAACCCGCTCCCGCCAGCGTCAATCCGACAACGGCGCCGCCTGCGATCACGAGTTCCGCCGGGGGAAATACCAGCGCGACGAGGCCGATCAGTGCGCCCGCGGCGCCGCCAAGCGCGACGCCGCGCTCGAGCGCATGCACGACATCGCTGCTTTGCAGCAACGATGCTTCGGGCAACTGATCGAGTGTGACGCTGTGATCGGCGAGGACGTGGATATGGCGCCAGATGATACGTGCGCGCAATAGATCGTCGACGATGGCCTTGGCCATCTGCGTATCGGGTACGAGGAAATAAAGGCGTCTCATGTTGGCACCCCTTTGTGCCGTCAACTACTCTTTCCATTCTATGTCAGCAATGGCAACGCAGTAGGTGCGCGTGGGCCAGCGACGGTGCAGCATCCGAAGCCGTTCGGCCCCGAGCGACGCTATCCGCGTTTGCGCAACGGCTCCAGCAAGTCCCGCAGGCCGTTGTGGTCGATTTCATGCATCAGCGCAAGCTGCCGGCCGATTTCGCCGCGCGGGAACCCTTCGCGGGCCAGCCAGTTGAGGTAAGGCCCGGGCAGGTCGGCAATGAGTCGGCCCTTGTACTTTCCAAAGGGCATGGTGACGGTGACGAGGTGTTCGAGATCTGGGGTCTGCATGCCGGTATTGTGCACGGCTTTCCGCTCATGTCGCAGGTCTAGCTGACACGCGACGCGGCAAACCCTCCGGCAACAGCCTCGCGGAAACGAGGCGCCGCAAACCGCCCGCGCCCCTTTTCTGGCCTGCTAGACTGAAATTTCCCCCTGCAAACGATGGAGGGAATCATGTTGTCCGTCTACGTCGTGAAGACCGGCGAGCAGTTCCTGTGCACCGCCGAGGATGGCGATATCGGCATGGCACCGGCGGTTGAAGATGCCACGTCGTTTCGTTCGTATGAGGAAGCGGAAATGGCGGCGCACATGCATGCCGACCCCGGATACGAAATCGTCGCTGTTTGCGTGCTCAGACACTGACATGGCGCCCGCTGCCGGGCGCCCGGTTTGTCGGCCTCCGGAAACTGCTTCGTCACGCGCGCGGTCGTCGTGGAATCGCACAAGACCGGTATCGGCTGATCCACGCCTGCGCCGCCCGAACCACGCGGCACATCCGACACCCGCCGGCCGCCGCGTCGAAGGCGGCGCGGCCGCTTAATCTCAAGCCCAATCTCAAGCACCGGCAGCCGTCGCATACGCCACGCATTGGCGCGCGAGCACGTCGGTCGGATCGACCAGCGTCGCACGCACACCGTTCGGCGCGACATATTCGCGGCCCGGCAGCAGGATCGGCAGCTCGGTACAGCCGAGAACGATCACGTCGACGCCGTCGGCAATCAGCGCGTCGACGGCGGCGCCGATGTCCGCTTTGCACTGGCCGGTCGTAAAGCCGGCCTTGACACCCCGCTCTCCGTAGATCGCTTCCATCACGCGCGCCTGCAGTGTCGGCGCCGGCGCGACCTGTCGGAATCCATACGATTCGAGCGCCTTTTCGTATACGCCGCTTTCGATCGTGCCCGACGTTGCCAGCACGCCGACATCGCGCAGCCCCGGATACGCATCGCGCAGATGGGCGGCCGTCACGGTCAGCATGTTTACGATCGGAATGCCGAGGTGCGGTTGAACCCGCTCGACAAACGCATGCGCGGTATTGCACGGAATCGCGATGAGATCCGCCTCCCCGTCCTCGAGCCGCCTGCACGTCGCATACAGCGAGATCGTGGGGTCGGTACCGTCGCCGACGAGGTTCGCCGTGCGGTCCGGGATCTGCGGATTCTGTTCGACCAGCAGCTTGATGTGCTCCTGGTCGCGCGAAGCCGGCGTGTTTCGAACGATCTTGTCCAGGAAGTCCACCGTCGCGGCCGGCCCGACGCCACCGACGACCCCGATCTTGAATACCGGGGCACGGGCCGCGCATCGGGTCGAAACCGCGTACTGCGCATACGCGAGATTCGAATCGATCAGCGGTATCCGCAGCGGCCCGATTTCGTCCGCCACGAGCGCAATCTCCGTCAGCCCCGGAACGATGACCTGCGCGCCCTGGTCCGCCAGATCCTCGCATGCGTCGCGCAGCAGCTCGACCGGCCGGCCGCGAAGATTACCGCGCTTGATGCCGTCCGCCCCGTAGATCGCCTCGGTGACGGGATCGACATCGCCGCGCGGCCGCGGATGGACGATCTCGAACTGCGGCGCCGGGAAATACCGTTCGAACAGCCCGTCGGCCCGCACATGGTCCGAAGCCAGCACGCCGATGCGTATGGCGCCGGGATACGTGCGCTGCACGTGGCTGCGAACGGCTTCGACGATGTCCACGATCGGCAGGCGCGTATTGGCCTTCAGTTCGTCGATGAAGGTGTGGCTCAGGAAGCACGGCAGCACCACGGTCGTCACGCCGCGTTTCTCGAACGCGCGGATCATGTCGAACACGTACAGCTTGCGCGCCGTCGTCGCCGCGCTGCCCGAACCCGCCCCCCTGAACGGGTGCTGCTCGAAGATCAGGTCGACGTGATCCTCGTCGGACGACGCGGGCGTCGCCCTCACCAGCTTGAAGAACACGTCGGCGCTTCCCAGCGGCCCGAGGCCGCCGACCACGCCGAACGTCCGTCCCGTGCCTGCGATGTCCCGGTGCGTCATGCGTTCAGCTCCCGCGAATCGAACGCGGCGCTGTCCGGCTGCGCGGCGCGCGCGCCCTCCCACTTCGCGATCACGGCCGTCGCCACGCTGTTGCCGATCACGTTCGTCATCGTGCGGCCCATGTCGAGCACCTGGTCGATCGCCAGGATCATGGCCACGCCGGCCGCCGGCAAATGGAACATCGGCGCGACGGCCGCGACGACGACCACCGATCCGCGCGGTACGCTCGCCATGCCCTTGCTGCTCAACATCAGGATCAGCAGCATGAACACCTGCTGCGAAAGCGGCATGTGCACGCCGAACGCCTGTGCGATGAAGAGGGCCGCAAACGCCTGATACATCATCGAGCCGTCCAGGTTGAATGCATAACCGAGCGGCAGCGTGAAACCGACAACCTTCTTGTCGACACCGAACTTCTCGAGCTGCTCGGTCAGGCGCGGATACGCCGCTTCGCTGCTGGCGGTCGAGAACGCGATCAACGCGGGTTCGCGCACGGCCCTCAGCAACGCGCCGACGCGCCGCCCGAGAAACAGGTATCCGGCGCCGATCAGGATCGTCCAGAGGACGAGCAGCCCGAGATAAAACGCGCCGATCAGCTTGCCGTACGTGTAGATCACGTCGAGCCCGCGCAGCGCGACGGACGACGCAATCGCACCGAAGACACCGAGCGGCGCCGCGCGCATCACGTAGTTCGTCAGGCGCAACATCACCGGCACCATGCCGTCGATCGACCGGATGACGATGCCGACACGCGGATCGTGCTTCAGCGCGCTCAGCGCGATGCCGAGAAAGACGGAGAAAACGAGAATCTGCAGGATGTCGTTGCGCGCCATCGCGTCGAGCAGGCTGGTCGGAAACGCGTGCGTGATCACGTCCCTGGCGTTCAGTGCCGCGGTATTCAGGCCGAGGTTGGCCTCGCCCGCGGGTTCCGTCAGGTTCAGGCCGGCGCCGGGCTGCAACGCGTTGGCCATGACGAGGCCGAGGCCCAGCGAAACCAGCGATGCGCAGACGAACCACGCAACCGAGCGCAATCCGATGCGCCCGACGTCTTCGCCGCTGTCCATGCCGGCCAGGCCGGAAACGAGCGTCACGAACACGAGCGGCGCAATGATCATCTTGATCAGCCGAAGAAAGATGTCCGTCACGATCGAGAAATACCCTGCGACCGTCTTGAGCGTGCCCGGGTCCGCGATGCTCGTGTGACACGCATAGCCGGCGGCGACGCCGAGGACCATGCCGATTGCGATGCTTGAGGTAAGCCGATTTTTCATGTCCATCCGTCCTTGGGTGACGCCCGACCGCCGGCAGGCGACGGGCCGCGCGACGCGGGCCACGCGTCACATTTGTCGTTGGAACGAATGGTAGGGATGGCAGAACAGACCATGATGCCGATGCATCATGGCGGTATGCGAGACTCGCATAAGGCGGGAAAACCCTAGCCGCGCCGCGACGGTTCGGCGTGCAGATGCTGCCAGAGCGTCTCCAGGAACTCGCTGCGATTGGACGCGTCGCGATAGACGCGCAGCTCGATTTCGAGGTTCCATGCCGCCGGCCCGGCCGGCACGAGTTCGCCGGCCGCCAGCTCGGCGGCGATCGCACTCCGCGGCAGCCACGCCACGCCTTCGCCTTCCATCACGAGCTTTTTCAGCACTTCGGCCATGTCGGATTCATAGTGCAGCTGCAACGCCGGCGCATCCGGAGCGCGATCGAGCAGCAACGCGAGGCAGCGCCCGAAGTAGCTGGTGTCCGTATAGGAGATCAGCGGCAGCGGGTGCTGCTTCGTCCCGGGAAGGCGAAATGCGGGCGCCGACCGGCGGTTGGGCCGGCAGGCCGGCATCAACGTGTCGAGGCCGACCGTCACGTGTTCGTACCTGACCGGATCCAGATGGAGCGGCAGCTCCGGATGGTGATAGGCGAACATCAGCTCGCAGTTGCCGTTGACGAGCATCAGGATCGAATCGTGGACATTCGTCGGAACGACGCGTGCCCGAACCTCGCCGAAATGCGGCGCAAGCGCCTTGAGCCAGGACGGCAGGAAATTCAGCGCAATCGTATGGCCCGCCGCGATCTGCAGGCTCTTGCCCGCGATGCGCTGCTCGGTGCGGATGATCGCGCGTGTGTCGAACAGGCGGCTGAGGACGTCTTCCGCCGTCTCGCGAAACAGCCGCCCTGCCGGCGTCAGGACCGGCGGAAAACTGCTGCGGTCGATCAGTTCGGCGCCGATCCATTGCTCAAGCGACTGGATGCGACGGCTGAAACCCGACTGCGTGACGTTGCGGAACTCCGCCGCCCGGGAAAAGCTTTGATATTGAGCGAGGGCGATGAAATCCTCGATCCACTTGATTTCCATGTTTGCCTTGGAGGTCTGCAACCGGATCGACTTGCTGCCGACCGGGGGCACGGCGCTGATCGACCGGGCGCATCGTAACGGAAGGCACGGCGGTCGTCATGCCGACGACCGCCGCGGAACGCGCGAAAGACATGGACAGGGTACAGGATCGGGAAACCCGGCGGTCGTACGCTCCGCGTTCGGTCCGGCGCCGGCTGTCCCGGTTCGCCATGATCGACGCGGAGCGCGACGGCAGCGGAGCCGGCATCGGCTGCCGCGCGCGATCAACCTTGATCATCATGGCGGTGATGCGGCCGCGAGCCGGCCGCCTTCGCCGGTCCGCTCGCGGCCCCCACCCGCTACTTCTGCAGCAGGATCTCCACGCGTCGATTGCTCGCCCGCCCTTCGGCGGTCTCGTTGGAGCCCACCGGATCGGCCTCCCCCTTTCCGGTGGCCGTCACGGAATCCGCGTTCACGCCATGCTCGCGCAAATACGACCCGACCGCCTCCGCGCGACGCTGCGACAGCGCCAGATTGTGCGCATCCGAGCCGACCGAGTCGGTATAGCCGGTCACCTTCACCAACGAGAAATGCCGGTCCGCCTGACGGCTCAGCAGTGCGTCGAGCGAAGCGCGGGCGGCGGGCGTCAGCGTTGCGGAGTCGGTCGCGAAATACGTATCGCCGGTCAGGCTGACCTTTTCCGCGGCGGCCGGTGCCGCCGCCACCGGCGCCGGAAGCGGCGCGGGTGCCGCGCCGCACTGGAACTCGATCGACCGCGGATCCGCGCCGTCGCGGAACGGCGCCTCCGAATCGACCAGTCGAACCGGCTGCGTGTCGCACATGCGCGTCGCGACCTTCATGCAGGTCTTTTCGCTCGACAGGATGCCGTGACAATCGACGCGAAACGTCCGCACGCCGTTTCTCGGCTGCAGTTCGTATGCATTGAACGTCGGACCGGACGCGCTCGAGCAGGCGGCCAGGGAGACCACGGACACGAGCAGGGCAAGAGAAGTTTTCTTCACTGATTCACTCCCGAAAATCGGTTCGATATCGCGCATGCGGCACGGCAGTGCGGCCGCATGCGGATGCGTTCTCGTTCAGCGCGAACCGTTCCGGCGCTGCACGCCGGAGCGGTTCGCTGCGCACGGATCACTTCCACTGATACAACATACCCGCGCCGACCACGCGCTGACTGCCGGCGAAACCGCCGTTCAGCGTCGCCTTCAGGTTCTCCGTGAGGCGCGCCTGCATGCCGACGGCCATCGCCTTCTGGCCGAGGAAGCTCGCCGTACCGACCCCCATCGCGAAGTTCGAGTCGCGGTCCATGTGCGGGATCGACGCCATGGCGGCCGTCGCGGCAATCCCGTCGCGCGCCATCGAATCGGTCTGCTGGATCTGCTGCTGGATCTGCGTGAGCTGGTTGTTGACCGTGTTCAGCGATTGCGTGAACTGGTTCGATACCGCGTTCAGCTGGTTCACGTTGACCGCGTCGGTGCCCTGCGTGCCGGCCGCGACGTTGACGACCTGGCGCGCCGACTCCGCCGAGCCGACCGCGACGACGTTCGAGCGCCCGCCGTCGTTGCTGCCCGTGCCGATCGCGGTCGACCCGTTGCCCGTTGCGGTCGAGCCGACGCCGATCGCGGTCGATCCGTTGCCGGACGCCAGCGACCCGTTGCCGACCGCCGTGCTGTTCGAGCCCGATGCGACCGCGCCCGAGCCGCCCGCCGACGAATTCGGCCCCGTCGAGCCCGGCGGCACGTTCGTGCCGGTCGGGTTCGTCGTGTACGACCCGCCGAGGTTGGACGTGCGCTGGGTGATCAGCGTCGTCAACTGGTTGGCGACCGAGTCGAGCTGCGACACGTTGACCGCATCGGTGCCGCTCTTGCCGGCCGCGAGGCCGGTGATCTGCCGGTTGCCGATGTTGATTTCGCCGGCCGACGACTGCGGACTGCTCAGGCCGTACGCGATGTAGTTCGTCTGCGCGCCGACGGTGGTCAGCGAACCCGAACCGAGCGCGATGCTGTTCGCGAGCGTCGCCGACGCACCGGCCCCGAACGCGAGCGCATCGGTTGCCGTGGCGTGCGCGCCCGAACCGAGGGCGACGCTGCCGACGCTCGCCGCGACCGCGTTGGCGCCCTGCGCGACCGACTGCGCGCCGGTGGCCGTCGCGCCGCTGCCGAGCGCCATCGCATCGGCCTGCGCGGCGCTTGCCGCCTGGCCGATCGCGACGCCGCCCGGCGCGGTGGCATCGACGATCGCACCGTTGCCGATCCCCACGCCGTTGTCGCCGTTGACCACCGTCGTCGGGCCGACCGCGACCGACTCCGCGCCGACCGCGAGCGAATCGACAGCCGTCGAGTTCGCGTGGAAGTACTTCGTCGTCGTGACCGCGAACGACTGCAGCGCGCCGGCCAGCTGCCGCACGGTCACCGCGTCCTGCTGGCCGGTGCCGTCCGCGACGTTGGTGATCTGGCGATACGTCTTGCTCGTCGCGTCGCCGACCGATACCGCGCCCAGCAGCGTCTGGTCGGTCGTGTTGAACGGAATCGACGCGCTGCCGTTGCGGATGGTCCCCGACGCCGGCACCGTCGCGCGATCGGACACCGACCCGGCGCCGAGCGCGATACTGCCGTCCACCTTCGCGACCGCGTTCGGGCCGATCGCGACACTGTCGAGCCCGAGCGCCTGGCTGTCCGGCGCCGTGGAGTTCGCGTGGAAATACTTGATGCCGTGCGCGTTGATGTTGTCGATCGCCGAACCGACGTTGTTGTTGACCGTCGTCGAACCGTCGCTGTTGTACGTCACGTACGAAGGCGCGGAGATCGTGCCGGTCGTCGGATCGTAGGTGGCCCCGCCGCCGATCGCGCCGGCCGTGCTGTTGCCGAGATTGCCGTTGTTCGACGCGATCGAGCTGAGGCCGGTCGACAGCGAACCGATGCCCGTCGACGTCGCGGTGGAAAGCGACGTCAGGTTGCTGTTCGTGCTCGACAGGCCGGTGGACAGCGAACCGACGGTCGTCGAGGTCGACGTCGACAGCGACGAAATCGAGCTGGTCGTCGAGCTGAGGCCGGTGGACAACGAGCCGATGCTCGTCGACGTCGCGGTGGACAGCGATGTCACGGTGCTGTTGGTCGTGCTCAGGCCGGTGGACAGCGAAGCGACGCCGGTCGAGGTCGACGTGGACAACGACGTGACCGCGCTGTTCGTCGAACTCAGGCCGGTGGACAGCGAGCTGATGCCCGTCGATGTCGAAGTCGACAGCGACGTGACCGTGCTGTTGGTCGAACTCAGGCCGGTGGACAGCGAGCTGATGCCCGTCGACGTCGACGTGGACAGCGACGTGACCGAGCTGTTGGTCGAACTCAGGCCGGTCGACAACGAGCTGATACCCGTCGACGTCGAAGTCGACAGCGAAGCCACCGAGCTGTTGGTCGAGCTCAGGCCGGTCGAAGTCGACGTGGACAGTGAAGAAATCGCGCTGTTGGCCGACGACAACCCGGTCGACGTGGACGTCGACAATGACGTCACGGTGCTGTTGGTCGAACTCAAGCCCGTGGACAACGAGGTAATGCCGGTCGACGTCGACGTGGACAGCGACGAAATCGCGCTGTTGGCCGACGACAGGCCGGTCGACGTGGAGGTCGACAACGAAGTCACCGAGCTGTTGGTCGAACTCAAGCCCGTGGACAGCGAGGTAATGCCGGTCGACGTCGACGTGGACAGCGACGTGATCGCACTGTTGGTCGACGACAGGCCGGTCGATGTGGAGGTCGACAATGACGTCACCGAGCTATTGGTCGAACTCAAGCCCGTGGACAGCGAGGTAATGCCGGTCGATGTCGACGTGGACAGCGACGTGATCGCGCTATTGGCCGACGACAGGCCGGTCGACGTGGACGTCGACAACGAAGTCACCGAGCTGTTGGTCGAACTCAACCCCGTCGACAATGACGACACCCCCGTCGACAACGAACTGACGCTCGACGCGGTCGAC
This sequence comes from Burkholderia sp. LS-044, assembly GCF_004803625.1. NCBI lineage: Bacteria > Pseudomonadati > Pseudomonadota > Betaproteobacteria > Burkholderiales > Burkholderiaceae > Burkholderia > Burkholderia sp. LS-044. The sequence continues at coordinate 199,343 of NZ_SSWO01000009.1, read as the reverse complement.
GTCGACAGCGAATTCACCGCCTGGTTCGTCGCATCGAGCTGCGACCCGTTGATCGCATCCGTGCTCGCCGAATTGATGCGTCCGGCCGCGACGTTGGTGATCTGGCGCTCGGTGCCCGCCGCACCGACGCTGACGACGCTGGTCGGGTTGGTGCCGTTGAAGTTGTAGGTGACGCCGCCGATCACCGCACTGGCCGTCGGATTCGGCGCGGCCGTCGTCGACCCGGAACCGAGCGCGACGTCGTTTGCATTGTTCGCCACGGCCGACGCGCCGAATGCCACCGCACCGGCTGCCGCTGCCGTCGACGTATTGCCGAGCGCGAGCGAGCCCGTGCCCTGCGCGAGGTTCGAATTGCCGATCGCAACCGCGCCGTCGCCGTTCGCGGTGTTGTTCGAACCCATCGTGACCGCGCCGGTGCCGATCGCGGTGCTCGGGTCGCCGATCGCCACCGCGCCGTTGCCGCTGACCGTCTGACCCAGGCCGAGCGCGACCGCCCCGACGCCGCTCAACACCTTCGAGCTGTTGCCGCCTGCGATCGACCCCGCGCCTGCCGCGGCCGCGACCGAATTGCTGTCGCCGATCGCCACGGTGGACGCCGCGGCCGCGACACTGTTGATGCCGATGGCCGTCGCATTCGTGGCCGACGCCGTCGCACCGGGCCCCAGGGCGGTGGCCGAGATGCCGCTGCCGAGCGCGAGATTGCCGAGCGCGACCGCAAACTGCTGTGTCGCGGTCGACTGCACACCCATCGCGATCGAACTGACGCCCGACGCATTTGCGCTCAGGCCGTACGCCATTGCCTGATCGGCACCGGCCGTCGTCTTCGAACCCAGCGCGATCGAACTGACGCCAAGCGACTGCGTGCCCGAGCCCGGTACGCCGGCCGTCCCGCCCCAGCCGATCGCGATCGACGACCCGCCCTTCGCGCCGCTGTTGACGCCCATCGCGATACCCGAATTGCCGCTCGCCAGCGCACCGCTGCCGACGGCCACGGCGGCCGCGCCGGAACCCGTCGACTGGTTGCCGAGCGCGACGGCGCCCGTGTCGGTAGCATGCGACGCATAGCCGAGCGAAACGCTCTGGGCCCCGACCGCGCTCGCACCGAGACCCACCGCAGCCGCATACTGGCCGGACGCCAGCGCATTGTTGCCGAGGCCGACGGCGGACACGCCGGTCGCCGCCGCGCCGCTGCCCATCGCCACCGCACCGCTTTGGGTCGCGCTCGACAGATTGCCGACCGCCACCGAATATGCGCCCGAACCGATCGCCTGCACGCCGAGCGATGCACTGTTGACGCCGGTCGCCTGCGCGTTGATGCCGACGGCCGTCGAACCGTCTGCCATCGCATGCGCGCCCGGCCCCAGCGCCGTGGCGGAAACGCCTGCTGCCGTCGACAGGTTGCCCAGCGCGGTCGAGTTCTGCTGCGCGGCACTCGACCCGACGCCGATCGAGATCGACGTCACGCCGCCGGTCGCGGAACCGCCGTCAGGCGCGTATTGCGCGTGCGCCCCCGCATGGAACAACGCAAGATACGTGGACGCCATCAGCACGGCCAGCCGTCGCGGCGACGGCGCCGAAAGCAGGCCCGCGCGTCGCGCGGCGCCCTCGTTCGCCGCATGCTCGCGCGGGCCGCTCGCCGACGCGACACGCTTGCCGCGCGCACGGTCAAGCTCGGAAGCCGCAACCCAGGCCCCCAGTGCTTCGTTCCAGATCGACTTGAACGACTTGTTCATCTTGTGTTCCCTCGGTTCTCATGTGCTGGATGACGCGGCAGCGAACACGACGGCAGGCGATGACGCATCGGCCTGCCCCCTCGTCCGTGCCGCGACGCTTCGCGATTCACTTTGGATGGCTAACTAAACGATCGAACAACACTGCTCGGTAATCGCGATCGCGCGGGCGATCGCACGACTGCACGCCGCACGCGTGCATCGGCACGCGGCGCGGCGGCACTCGCCGGTTATCGGTTCATCGAAGCCGATGTCGCGCGAAAGACGGCAACGCGCGACCCCGCGCATCGCGAATCCGCATGCGCGCGCCGTCGCGCCGAGCCGGCGGCGACCTCGAATTTCATGGGAAGGCGTCGTTCAGACGCCGGATGGACGGATGCCGACCCGAACCCCGGGGCGGCCCGTCACGATTCATTCAGGAGGAGGATGACGCCGAGTAGTCCCCGGGTATGAAGCATGCGCACCCGGTTCGCTCGAACCGGTGCGTTGACCTGCCATGCCTGTCGCGTTCATGTTTTTCGTGCCCGCCTGATTCGAGAACGCGCTGCGCGATCGCACCCGGACGGATCAGACCGCCGGGCTGCGCGCGCAGCCGCTCACTTTCTCCGCCGGCAGTCAAACGCTTTTCCGGATTTCCGGAAATAGCGCCTGACTTGCCGAACGCCCCCGCATCGATTTAATCGGTCGAATTTTCTTGACGATTTTTTTGGTCGATGCGTCACACCCTGACCAACCTCACAATCTTTCCGCTTATCTTGTATACGCACTCATTCGGAAAATTATGAAATTTGTATTACCCTCGTGCCAATTTTCTTGTCCGTCATCGCATTCCCACATCCTGAGAATTGCCATCATTCGATGTCACATTGAATATCGCGTCATCTGAATAGGGCAGCGGCAGGAATTCTTGCAAAACCGTTCCCCTCGAAGAACCGATTCCAGCCGCGCCGGGGCTAGTGTGCGGTCATCCGTTCAAACGCATCTTTTCTGGAGCGGAAAAAAACTTTTCCCGAGCGGACGGTATTTACATTCATACATTCACGCCAGAAATCCGGTTTTCATCCGGATAAATCTTGACCACCCCGCAAAAAGACATTAATCGGGCGAGCGTCGATTCAGTGCATCAACTTCACACTGAAAGGCATCGTCTCTCGACACAACTCGCTCGAATTCATTCTGCGGGCCAATTCGATTCGTCAACCGATAAAATCCGGAAATAAAGACCGATATTAAAAATGCAATTCGGCATGTTTTTCCACTCCGATTCCATTCGGCGGAACGCCGGTGCCGAAACCGCGCGGCGCCCCGCCGAATATGCCCACACGGGCCGCACGGAATCCTCACAATCGGTACTGTTGTCGACATATAATTTTTCGCAACAATCGCGCTGAAAGCGAAGCTTTCAATCCGACCGACCACCCTTCCACCGCGTCCGCCACCATGTCATCCCGCTCGTCCAGCCCGGCGTCGCTTCGCTCCACGCCGGATCTCGCCGACGCCCATATTCTTGTCGTCGACGATCGCCCGAACGACCTGCGGCTCCTGACCGAAATCCTGCGGGCCGCGCGGTGCCGGATCAGCGTCGCGTTCGACGGGCTGCAGGCGTATCACCGCGCCCAGGCGATCGCGCCCGACCTGATCCTGATGGATGTCCGCATGCCGCGCATGGACGGCTTCGCCGCGTGCCGGCTGCTGGCGTCGACGCCGTCGACGCAGTCCATCCCGGTCATCATCCTCACGGCCGCGGGCGATCTCGAGGATCGCATCGCGGGGCTCGAAACCGGCGCGATCGACTACATCGTCAAGCCGTTCGAGCCGACCGAAGTGCTGGTCCGGATCCGCAACCACCTGAAGCGCGCGCGGCGCAGCCAGCCGTTCGCGCACCTGCCCGAGATGCCCGACAACCCGGAGGCGGCCCTCGTGCGCGCGGCGGCCGAGGTGCTACTGCGCGACCTGCGCCATCCGCCGGCGCTCGAGGATCTCGCCCGGCAGGTCGGCACGCACGAAAAGCGGCTGTCGCGCGTGTTCCGCGACCAGCTCGGCCTGACCGTGTTCGAGTACCTGCGCGACACGCGCCTGCGCGCCGCGATGCATTTCCTCGCGGAGACGTCGATGGGGATCGGCGACATCGCCGAGGAAATCGGCTTTTCCACGCCCGGCAATTTTGCGACGGCGTTCCGCGAACGCTTCGGCATCACGCCGTCCGACTGGCGGCGCCAGCGCCATGCGGTCAACGCACCGCCCACACCCGGCGGGCATCATCCCGATGTGTAGTCGCGACGCGGCTTGGGCGGCCGGATGGCGCACGGTGCTGCTGCTTCTGATCGCACTGGCCGTCACCTGCGCGACGGCCCGCGCGGCAGCGACGCCGAACCCCGCGCAACTGGAAGCCGTGTCGGTGTTCGAGGACGCGAGCACGACGATGACCGCCGAACAGGTCGCCGCGCGCGTTGCCGATCGGCCGCACGATGCGTCCACGACGACAGCGCCCTCGTTCAACATCGAGTTTTCGCGGTCGGCATGGTGGGTCAGTGCGACGCTGGTCAACCGTGACAGCGCCGCTCGGCCGCTGGTGCTGGCGATTCGCGACGCGCGCGTCGACCATGCCGACTTCTATGTCGGCCGGAACGGCCGGTGGACGCTCGACGGCCGCTTCCCGGCCGCCGATGCCGGCGGCGATGCGGCCGGGCCGCCGTCGCGCTACCCGACGCTCGACGTCACGCTGCCCGCCGGCGCAAGCATCCCCGTGCTGATCCGCGTCACGTCGCGCAAGGAGATGCGGCTCGCGCCGGCGGCATTCACCCGTGCGGCATGGGATGCGCTGGAACGGCGCGCGACGATGTGGGACTTCGGTTTCTTCGGCGGGCTGCTCGCGCTCGTGTGGTGCGCGCTGCTGATCGGGTTCTTTTCGCGCAGCGGCATGTTCTACGTACTGGCCGGGCTTGCGCTGGGCACGACGCTGTTCGAAGCGGCCTACCGCGGTTATACGGCGATGGCGCTGCCGCCCGCGCTGCGCGAGTGGTCGGCGCGCGGCGAAATCATCTTCGTGTACCTCGCGATCGCCTGCTTCATCGTCTTCATCCTGACAGTCGCCCGGCGCGAACAGGCCAGGCTGCCGTTGCGCGCGGTCTACATGGCATTCCTCGCGCTCGAGTTCGTCGGCGTGGCCGGCGCCGCTTGCGGCGACCTGCTGACCTTCACGTGGTTCTGCCTGCGGCTGAACGCGGCGCTGGGGATCGTCAACATCAGCCTCGCGCTGTGGCTCGCCGTCCGCCGCACGCCGACCGGCCGCGTGATGCTGATCGCGATCGCGTTCGCCACCTTCAACATGCTGATCCGCGTGCTCGACGGCATCGACGCGTTGCCGCCGGTGCTGTCCTGGCTCAAGTCCGACATCTATCCGAACCCCGTCATCGCGATCGTCGGGCTTGCCACGCACCTGCTGGTGCTGGCCGCGTGGATCCACCACGTGGGCCGTCAGCGCACCGAGGCGCGCAAGCGGCTCGAACACTGGCAGCTCACCGAACAGGATCGCCTGCGCGACGAAGTCGCACGGCGCACGCTCGCGCTCAACGACGCGCTCCAGCAGGTCACGACGCACATGCAGCAGAAGATCGAGACGCTCGGCTACGTCAGCCACGACCTGCGCGCGCCGCTGTCGACGATCAACGGCTACGCGAAGCTGCTGCTGCAAGGCGCGACGCGCGGCCAGGCACGGCTGATCCGCTCGATCGACCGCAGCATCCGCTACCAGCTCACGCTGATCGACGAACTCCTTGCGTTCACGAAGGCCGAGCTGCAGCCGCTCGGCGTGTCGCCGGACGTGACCGACCTGCCCGGCCTGCTCGACGACATCGGCCACTATGCTTTCGCGCTGTGCGCGCAGCAGGACAACCGGTTCGTGTACCGGCCGGCCAGCCCGCTGCCGCGCACGATGTCGGTCGACGGGATGCGGCTGCAGCAGGTGCTGCTGAACCTGCTGTCCAACGCATCGAAGTTCACGCGCGACGGCACGGTCACGTTGTCGGTGCATGCGTCGCGCGAAGGCGACGCATGGCGCCTGTTGTTCGAGGTCGCCGATACGGGCATCGGCATCGACGTCAGCGGCACCCGCGACATCTTTCGCGCGTACCAGCAGGTACAGGCCGTCAACGGGGGCACCGGGCTCGGCCTGTTCATCGCGCAGCGCATCGTCGGCGCGATGGGCGGCGAGCTGGCCGTCGCGAGCCAGCCCGGCGTCGGCACGTCGTTCTCGTTCGCGATCGTCGCGCCGGCCGTCGGGCACGTGCTCGTGCCGGCATCGGAGCTCGTGCGGCGGTTTCATGCGGCGGACGAGGTCGTGCCGGGCGGCACCGCGCCCGCGATGGGCTGCCCGCCCGACGATGCACTCGACGCGCTGATCCGGCTTGCCGGCAACGGGCAGCTCACCGATATCGAGGAATGGCTCGGCCAGTACGCGAACGAACAGGATTACGCGGCCTTCGTGCAGGAGGTGCGCGAGCATCTCGATACGCTGGACCTGCATGCGATCGAGAAGCTGGCCGGTACGCTGAAACGCGCACGCCACGCGGCGGCGACGGATGACGCGGAGACGGACGCGGCCGGGCCGGCTTGATCGCGCGGACGGGACATCGCCGGCACCGCGTCAGGCCCGCGTTCCGGATTCCGCCGCGCCGATCGTCCAGCCCGCGACGCGATCGCTTCGCCAGCCGCGCCCCCGCTCGCGCTTTCCGATACGCGCCCCGTCGAGCACCCGGCACGCACACGTTTGCGCGCTGCACCGCGCCCACTTGGATTGCATCCGGGCCTCGATTTCTTCGACGACCTGCCGTTAACCCGGGTTTCAGCGCAGCCCGGTTCATCGCGCCGGGCCTCCCCCTGCGAGCGCCAGCATGTCCGCATCCACCTCCATCGAGAAAATCGCCGACTGGGCAGGACGAAACCATCTTGTCGTCGGCGCGCTGGGCACCCTGATGTCGCTCGCGGCGATCGGCATCAGCGCGGCCACGCTCTGGGCCACGAGAAGCGAAGTCGTCGAGCACGCGCACGAAACCTCGCGCAACGTCGCCGCCGTGCTGGTCAGCGAGATCGCGCGAACCGTCGAAACGTCCAACAACGCGCTGATCGCGCTCTCCGCCGATCTCGGCAAGCCGGAGGTGCGACGCATGGACGCCGGGCTGCGGCACGACCTGCTGTTCCAGCGCGCGGCCGCGCAATACGTGACGGGGATGGGCGTGACGGACCGGGACGGCCGGCTGATCGACGCGTGCTGCGGCCCGTCCCATCACTGGAACTTCGGCGATCGCGACTATTTCAAGGTCCATCGCGACTCGCCGAACGTCGGCCTTTACGTGTCGGAGGCGTATCGCGCGCGCTCGCGCGGCGGCACGGAATCGATCGCGCTCTCCCGGCGCATCGAACGACCGGACCACACGTTCAACGGCATCGCGGTGGTCGCGATCGACCTCGCCTATTTCGATCAGCTGCTGTCGCGGCTGGACGTCGGGCCGCACGGCATCAGCGCGATCGTGCGCGCGGACGGCACTATCCTCGCCCGCAACCCTTCGCTGAACGATCACCAGATGGTTCGCCTGCGCCGCTCGAAAGCCTTCGATCGCATGCTGAACCAGGATTCGGGCTTCTACGCGGCGCATTCGCGCATCGACGGAACGCTGCGGCTCTATACGTTCCAGCGGGTGCCCGGCACACCGCTGATCGCCGTCGTCGCGCCGGCCGAAGCCGACGTGCTGGCCGGTTTCATCCGGATGTCGTGGTCGGTCGGCGTGTCGGCGTCGCTCCTCTGCGCGCTCTTCTGCGCGGTCGTCTGGCTGCTCGCGTTCGCGTTGCGGGACAACCTTCGCAAGCAGACGCTGCTCACCGACCTCACGCGCACCGATCCGCTGACCGGCCTGCACAACCGCCGCGCGCTCGACGTCGCGCTGGCCGACGAATGGGAACGGCTCCAGCGCGGCCACGACGGCAGCCTGTCGGTGCTGTTCATCGATGCCGACCACTTCAAGCAGTACAACGACCGATACGGGCACGCACGCGGCGACACGGCGCTCCGGTTCCTCGCCGCATGCATCCGTGCCCATACGCAGCGGCGCGGCGACCTCGCCGCGCGTTACGGCGGCGAAGAGTTCGTCGCGGTGCTGCCCGACACCGACGAACGCGGTGCCGCGAAGGTCGCGGAGGCGATTCGCCGCGAGGTCGAACACAACCGGCTCGACGGGTTCGCGGAACCCGTTCCGCCGTTCACCGTCAGCATCGGCTGCGCGACCGGCCATCGCGCACGCCCCGCCTCCGTGCACGCGCTGTCGCATCAGGCGGACATGGCGCTTTACCGCGCGAAGCGCGAAGGCCGAAACCGGGTGTGTTGCGCGGAAACGGAGCCGTCCGCGCGCTCGGCATGACGGCCACGGGTCGAGTCGCGGCTCCGGGCCGCGGGCTGCACACAAACGATTGCCCCGGGCCACTGCCCCGTCATGGGTCGTTGCGGCAACAGGGATCGTTGTTCGATATCGAGGCCGCCGGACTTTCCATCCACGCGTATGGCCGGCGCGTAGCGGCACGCCGCTACATATCCGTCTCGGATGCGTAAAAAATGGCATCCGAGATGTTCAGTATCGTGAATTAACCAGATAGTGGGAATTTTCGCGCACGGAGTACGACACGCAACAAATCCTTAACGGCCGCGTAACGAATCGTCACCACAATTCGCCATCTTTGACCATCAGGATGGAGTCTTGCATGTTTGCGTCACGAAGCCGTTTCCCGCTGCATGTCGCCGCGCTGTCGAGCGCGATCGTTCTCGCCGCGTGCGGCGGCGGCGACGATGTCGCCTCGACCACCCCGACCAGCGCGGCCATGCCGGCGCCGCCGGCCGATCCCGGTTTCGTCGACAGTGCGCCGGTTCCGGGCGTGCCCGCCTTCGTCGACAACGTCGCGACCAACCAGCGCGGCGACGCGCGCTACGCCACGCTGTCGACGAACGCCGCGGTGCGCGTGGTCAGCCGCTTCCTCGACCTGTGGCAGCCGTCGACGATGCTCGTCGATGCGGGCGTGAGCGCGCCGGCCAACGGCGCGTTTCCGGCCATTTCGCCGTCGACCTGCACGGGGCTGCCCGGCAACGGCACGCCGTGCGGCACGATCCTGAACGACGCGGTGCTGCGGGCGAACGTGCAATACGTGGTCAACGCGACGACCGCGCGCACGCCGCAGCAAGCCGACGCCGCGTACTACGACGACCGGCGCGGCAAGGGCTACAGCGTGACCGACGGCATGGGGCCGCTCACTTCCGCATGGCGCACGGCCGCGCAGCAGACGACCAGCATCACCAGCGTGCCGGCCGACGCGACGACCGTCCTGTACAACGACACGGGCAACAACGTGGGCGTGGGCGGCAGCGCGAACGCGAGCTTCGGGAAAGTCGTCGACCTGCTCAACGAGATGGGCAACAACGCGTCGACCGAACCCGCGAAACGCTTCTACAAGTATGCGCGACCGTACCGCTGGAGCACGGGTGTCGTCGTCGCCCCCACGCTCGTGCCCGCGGAAAGCACGACGCCCGCGACCGACGGCGGGTTCATCAGCGGCCACCAGGCGGAAGCGATGCGCGACGCCGTGACGATGGCGTGGCTCGTGCCGGAGCGCTACCAGGAAATGGTCAGCCGCGGCCTCGAACTCGGCGAGAACCGCATCCTCGCCGGCATGCACTCGCCGCTCGACGTGATCGGCGGGCGCATGCTCGCGCTGGCGATCAGCGCGGCCAATCTCGCGGCGTACGCGAACGACGCGCAGGCCGCCTACGGGCAGGCGCACCAGACGCTGCAGCAGTTCACCGGCACGACCGGTTCGACGTTCGCGGCATTCGCACGGTCGGGCACGACGGCGACCGACCGCTTCGCCGATTACGCGACGAACAAGGCGGCCTTCGCGCGCCGCATGACCTACGGCTTCGGCGCGCTCGACGCGACCGGCGCGCCGCCGGTCGTGCCGAAGGGGGCGGAGATCCTGCTGCAGACGCGTTTCCCGTACCTGGGCGCGGATCAGCGGCGCGTCGTGCTGAAGACCACCGAATTGCCGTCCGGCTACCCGGTGATGGACGATGCGGAAGGCTGGGGCCGGCTGAACCTGTTCGCCGCCGCCGACGGTTACGGCGCATTCAACGGCAACGTGATCGTCGCGATGGATGCGTCGAAGGGCGGCCTCAACGCCGCCGACCTGTGGCGCAACAACATCACGGGCACCGGCAAGCTGACGCTGCAAGGCAGCGGCGCGCTGACGCTCGCGGGCAACAACAGCTATACGGGCGGCACGCAGGTCAGCGGCGGCACGCTCGCCGCGGCGTCCGCGACGGCGTTCGGCAACGGCGACGTGTATGTCGGCGCCGGCGGCGGCATCCGGATCGCGGCGGGTGCGCCCGTCACGATCGCGACGCGCTATACGCAGCTCGACAACACGACGCTCGAACTCGACATCGACGGCAACGGCGGCGGCCGCCTGCGCGTGGGCGGCGCGTTCACCGTCGCGGGCGGCACGCTGCACGTGAAGTTCGTGAACGGTTATGCGCCGAAGGCCGGCGACACCATCGCGCTGATCGACGCGGCAGCGGGCGCGGCGAAATTCTCGACGGTGACCGTCGACGGCTTCAAGGCGACGCCGGTCTATACGGCGACGGGGGTGTCGATCGTGCTGTCGGCGGCGTAACCGGCACAGCGATCGATCCGTGCGACGTCGCCTCCGACCGGCGGCGACGTCCATGCGAAACGACCGTACGCCGCCTCCCGCTCGTTCCGACGAAGTGAAACGTAGCGCCATCGAACCCGGCGAGGGAGTCGAGCCCGGCTCCCCGGCTCGCTCCCGATTCCGGAATCATCTACTTGACGCCATTCCCGGCGACCCACTGAAAGCCGAGACCTGTGATCCCGTTCACCAGGCTCTGGAAATCCTGGAACCCGGGCGTGCCGAGGTCGGGCTCGAGCCAGAACGGATGGAAGAAGAAGGACGCAAAACCGTCCCGAACCGTCAGCGCGTACTGTGCATTCGTGTAGAGATCCTGCCACGTGTAGGACAGGCACGAGAACGGATCGATACTGCAGATGTTGTATTCGATGTTCCCGAGGTTCTCGGGCAGCACCCGTTGCCCGTAATAGTCGGTATTGATGATGTACGGGAAGAACTGCCCGACCGAAAAATCGTGATTCGGCGCGGTCGAATTCAGGTTCGGCTGATCCGACGTGTAGTAGACGACCCGCTGGTACGTCGTCTTGAACAGCGGCGGAACGGCCTTGATCGAAAGAGGCGACGACTGGTAGTGCGGCGCTTCCCACGCAAAGGGAACATAGCCGTTCGTCGACAGTTCCAGCAGGCCCGCTTTCAGACGGTTCGATGCCCACTGTGTCGAATCTTCGTCCACCGGACGGTTCTGCGTCGCCAGCCAGAACTCGTAGTCATTGCCGCTGACCGCGTTGTCGATATTCGGCGTCGAATTGTATTGATGCGTGTAACCGTGCATCACGATACTGCCGCCCCGGATCAGCGCGTAATTGAGCGCCTGCTTCAGACTGCTCGCCTGCGCGAGGTGTACGGTCAGCGGCACGCCGCCGTTATAGGCGCCGAGCGGATCCTGGTACAGCGGGATGGTCGCAATCGAAAACGGAATTTTCTTGGAATACATGTAGTCGGTCAGCGTCTTCATCGACGACGAGGTCGTGAATGCGTTGACGTCCTCCAGACGCACCATCGCGCGATGCAGCACCGGCTGGTTGGTCCCGAGAATGTCATGCAGCAGATCGCAGATCACCAGGTACCGGTCGCGCGGCCCGATGTACGAGAACGGCATGTCGGCGAAGTACCAGAAATTGCCCGCGCGCATGACATAAGGCGCCTGCGCACCGGTCTGACTGTCCTTGATGGTGACGAGTACACTGGCCTTCGTCGCGTCGGACACCGCGGTGATGCCGATGTCCGGGTCCGCGCTGACGACGCCGGTGCTCGCGTTGAACGCATAGTATTTGACCATGCTCATGTTCTTGTAGAGCACCGTGTCAAAGAAGTCCGGGTTCGGGTTGCTGCTGGTCGGCGCGTAGGCCAGCCCGCTTATCCCGCTAAAGGTGAATCCGTAGCGGGCCGTGAAGTTGTACGACGGATCCCACGCGACTTCCCACAGGTTGTCCTTGAACCAGACCACCGTCTTCGACGTCTTGACGACGTCCGACAGAAATGCGGCAGGAAGGGTGTTGTTGTAATAGTTCCCCAGGTAGAAAGTCGCCTGGTACTTTTCGACGGTTCCGGCCGTATAGCTGTCGACGGGCGCAAGCGTGACATTGGTGTTGAAATGGCCAAGCAGATTGCGCAGCATGATCGCGTAAGCCATGCCGAGCTTCGTGTACGGGTCGTTCGGTGGGGCGTCATAGAGCACGAGGACGTTCGCCGTGGTGGTCTGGGCGAGCACGGTGGATGGCATCTGGCCGAATGCGAATCCGAGCACCAGCACCCATGCGAGGATGAGCTTCTTCATTGTGATCTCCTTCGTGCTTAGTCGCGCTGAAAGTCGCCGTTGGCCCGACGATGTTTGCCTTCGTTGAAGGTCGGTCCCCTGCCATGCTCGCGCTCGGCATTCCGTTTCTCGTCTTCCGCCACGCCCGGCACGATCTCCGTCGCGACTGCCGCGCGCGGTGGCGGCTCGACGCGTTTGTGTGAGGCGGAAGCACCGGACGCTCCCGCGTTGCAAACGGGGCTCATCAATGCCGTCGCGGACAAGATCGCTGCACATGCCACGGCAAGCTTGAGTGGGGATTTCATTGGAGAACTCCTTTCACTGGTCTCTGCGTGAGAACCGGAGGTATGTCATCGGAACAACGCCTGGCCTGAGCATTGAGTGTCTGACGATCGCGAACCCTGGGGAACGTCGATGCCTGAAACAACCTCATACGAATTGCGCCACGCATCGTCACTCGCGTGACGACGGAACCGCCACCGGCGTCGGTCACGTCGCCCTGTGATGACCGCGACTGCACCCGCAAACGGCAGACACCCGATGCGTGTGTCGAGCGTGCAGTTGCGGCCCTCGTTTGCTCATCACACCGACCACACATGCATTAACGATGCCAGGCACCGTTCCACCGAAGCGGGCCGGCAACAGACGAAGGAGAACGACATCGCAACGCAAAAAAAACGTAACGCCAAAGAAACGCGCGGCGGCGATGCACGGTGGTACCGGCTTCAGGAATCATCGATACCGGCAGGGGGAGAGGAAATGCATTTCGACTCTGCGCCTGGTTTGCGGCCGAGCCGGTGGGGTGAAAAATGCTATGGATCACGAATCGTGTGGGCTCGACGGCCTACATGTCGGAGCGTTTCGATCCTGAGAATTTGCGCTGTTCCGTGAAGACGGTCCTGCCTGGCGCAATTCGCCCGTGGACAGGCGAACTTGTTCGGGAGCGTGAAACCTTTGTCGTATGACAAAAGACGATCTTCCTGCAATCGTCAATCAGCTACGAGGATGGCTTTCATCGCATGCGGTCATTTGGCGACGCGCCTCGGCAGCGTGGCCTGACGATACGACGGCCGTGACACGGCGGAGGTTGACACCGAACACGGCCGGCCAGGCCATGCGGCCGAATACGTCCGCCGGACAGTCGACACACGCACCTTCGCCGACGCAGCCAGCCGTGCCGGATACACCGCCCGCACGTTCGCGGGCTGCGCGACGCCGGGCAACACCTGCACGAGTGCGCACGCTGTCGAGTAGCGTGCGCACGTCCCATATCTAGCGCAGCATGATGCCGCGCCCCGATATCAGGCACAGGTTCACGACGATCGCCTGTAGTAATGCTGCGCCAGCGCGACCCAATACCGGACACCGGCCGGGATGATTTCGTCGTTGAAATCGTATTTCGGGTGATGCAGCGACGGTGCCGCCTCGCCCTCCGGCGCATTGCCGATCAGCACGTAAGCGCCGGGCCGCTCCTCCAGCATGAAGCCGAAATCCTCCGACGTCATGTTCGGCGGCACGTCGCGGTACAGGCGTTCGCCACCGAACGTGTCGCCGATCACCGCTTCGCACAGCGCCGTCTCGGCCGGCGTGTTGACCGTTGCCGGGTAATACTGGAAAAACTCGACGTCGACCTGCGCGCCATACGCGCGCGCCAGCCCCTCGCACGTGAGCTGCACGTCTGTCTGCAGTTTCTGCTGCAACGCGGACGACAGCGTGCGGATCGTCCCGCGCAGCTCGACGCTGTCCGGAATGACGTTGTCCGTCGTGCCCGCATGGATCATGCAGACGGAAATGACCGCAGGGTCCACGGGATCCTTGTGCCGCGCGGCGATGGTCTGACACTGCAGCACCATCGAACACGCGAGCGGAACGGGATCGATGCCCAGATGCGGCTGCGCCGCGTGCGCGCCCTTGCCGGTCACCTTGATCCTGAAGCGCGAGCCCGCGGCCATGATCGGGCCGGTACGCAATCCGAAATGCCCGGCAGGCAAGCCGGGCCAGTTGTGCATGCCGAACACCGCTTCGGTCGGGTATTGCTCGAACAACCCGTCGTCGATCATCTTGCGCGCGCCCGCGCCGCCCTCTTCTCCCGGCTGAAACACGAAATGAACGGCACCCGGCAATGGCGGCAGCTCCTTCAGGATGCGCGCGGCGCCGAGCAACATGACGGTATGGCCGTCGTGCCCGCATGCGTGCATGATCCCGTGCGTGCCCGACGCGTGCGCGAAGTCGTTGGCTTCCTGGATCGGCAGTGCATCCAGATCCGCACGCAGCACGATGCCGCGCGCCGGGTCCGCACCGGGCAGGCTCGCGACGACACCCGTGCCGCCCAGCCCACGCGATACCGCATAACCGAGCGCGTCGAGCTCGCGGGCAACGACGTCGGCCGTCCGGTGTTCTTCGAATCGCAGCTCGGGATGCGCATGCAGATCGCGCCGCAGCCTTGCCCAGTGCGCGTGATGCGCTTGCAGCGACGTATCGGGAATGACAGGTTTTTCCAATTTCGGCACCTTCCGAAAGTAAGCGGCTTCCAGTCCGTGCTGCCGCCGCGTTCGCACGCAGCGGCTGCGTCAGTCGTAAAAGCCGATGATCGACTTGATTTCCATGTAGTCCTCCATCCCTTCGATCCCGTACTCACGGCCGTTGCCCGACTGCTTGTAGCCGCCGAACGGCGCCTGCGGATCCCATGCCGGATAGTTCAAGTGCACCTGCCCTGCCCGGATGCGGGCGGCCACCGCGCGTACGCTTTCGTGGTCGCTGCCCTGCACATGCGCGCCGAGCCCGTAAACCGTGTCGTTCGCAATGGCGATCGCTTCTTCCACCGTGTCGTAGGGAAGGATCGCGAGGACCGGACCAAAAATCTCCTGTTGCGCGATCGCCATGTCGGTGCGCACGTCGGAAAAAATGGTCGGCCGCGCGTAGAAGCCCCGATCGAATCCCGCCGGCCGCCCCGGGCCGCCGGCGACGAGCTTCGCCCGTTCGTCGATGCCTGCATCGATCATCTGCGCGACCCGCCCGAACTGCGCGCGATTGGCAAGCGGCCCATGCGTCGTCGCCTCGGCGAACGGATCGCCGACCACCAGCCGCTCCACTGCCGCGACGGCCAGCGCCTCGACCGCACCGAGCGCGGCGCGCGGCACGATCATGCGGGTCGGCGCGCTGCACGACTGGCCCATGTTCCTGAATGCGGCGGCCACGCCGGGGGCGATCGCCTGCGTCAAGTCCGCATCCGGCAACACGATGTTGGGCGATTTGCCGCCGAGTTCCTGCGCGACGCGCTTGACGGTCGGCGCGGCTGCCTGCGCGACCAGCACGCCCGCGCGGGTCGATCCGGTGATCGACACCATGTCGACCTCCGGATGCGACGAAAGCGCGGAGCCGACCTCCGCACCATTGCCGCTCACCAGGTTGAATACGCCTGCCGGCACCCCCGCATCGGCGATCACTTCCGCAAACAGCAATGCGCTGAGCGGCGACAGCTCGCTGGGTTTCAGGACGACCGTACAACCGGCCGCGAGCGCCGGGCCGACCTTCGCGGTGATCTGGTAGATCGGCCAGTTCCACGGCGTGATCAGCGCGCACACGCCGATCGGCTCGCGTACGATCGCGGTCGTCCCGCGTCGGGAAACGAACGGATAGCGCGCGAGATTGTCGCGCGCGACCCGGATATGCTCGGCCGCGAGCGGCACGTGCGCGGCGCGCGCATAGGCGATCGGCGCACCCATCTCGGTGGCCAGCGCCGTGGCGAACAGTTCCGCCCGCTCCAGCATCAACGTGTGGACGCGATCGAGCAGCGCGGCGCGCGCCTGCGGCGAAGTGGCCGACCACCGTTCGAACGCGCGGCGCGCGGCGGTGACGGCCCGGTCGGCGTCACGTGCGCTGCCGAGCGGGATGTCGCACACCGTGTCCTCGGTGGACGGACATACGACCGCGAACCGGTCGCCGCCGTCGGGCAGGACCCAGTCGCCGTCGATGAAGAAACGATCCAGCCTGCCGGCTTGCATCAGGTGATGAACGGGGGAAATGACGGATGAATTCATTGCAGGATGTCCTTGAGGCGGTGCTGCACGCCCGCGAACGGCACGAACGACAGTCTGCCGAAGCGGTCGGATAAAACGGGCCGATCGAAGCTTGTCGACAGGTTGAGAGCGGCGCGTCCGTCGACCGTCCGTCGACGATTCGCGCCATCGGCATGACCACGGTTCGCGCCGTGGCCGCCGTCGCCCCGCGTACTAGAAATCCGCGACCTTGCCCCACGCGGAATCGCTGAACCGTTCCGGCCGATACGGCACCGGGTCGACCAGCGGTTGCGCACCGGTCGCGAGATCCGCGATCAGATGCCCGGCGCCCGGCCCGATGCCGAAGCCGTGACCGGAAAAGCCCGCGGCAAGGATCAGCCCCGGCACACCCGGCACTTCGCCGATGCCCGGCACGCCGTCCGGCGTGCTGTCGACGAATCCGGCCCATGCGTGCGTGATCTTCGCGTCGCGAAGTTCGGGAAACAGTTCGGCGGCGCGGCGGTGGGTCTCGTTGACCGTCGGCATGTCCGGTTTCGGATCCAGAATGCGTACCGCCTCCATCGGCGTCGGTTCATCGAGCCGCCAGCGCTTCAGCGTTTCATGCCCCCCGCGCACGCCTTCGAGCCAGCCCGGCAGAAGATTGCGCCAGCGCTTCGCGAACATCGGCAAGAATTGCGGCGCGAATCGCAGGAACTGCGGCGTCACGTCCACGCGCGCGCGACCGCTGATCGCCAGCGCGTAGCGTCCGTCGCTGCGGCGCGTCACGGACACACCGGACGTATACATCGCACCCGGCAGCGGATGCTCGACAGGCGACACGCTCAGGATCGACTGACGGATCGACGCCTGCGGAAAGCGGATGCCGAGCTGGCGGCAGAACGACGACGCCCATGCGCCGCCGGCAAGCACGACCGTCCTGGTCTTGATGACGCCGGCCTCCGTGACGACGCCGGCGACACGCCCGCCCTCGAGTTCGATGCCGCGCGCCGCGCAGTGCTGGTGGACACTGCCGCCGAGCTTCATCAGTGCGGCGGCGACGGCCGGTGCGGCCTTCTCCGGGTCGGCCGTGCCGTCGGTCGGCGAAAAGACGCCGCCTTTCCACGTCCGCCCGGTCGCGTGTCCGCGCTCGGTGGCCTGCTTGCGGTCGAGCATGTATGTCGTCACGCCCGCGGTCTTCGCGAACTCGCCCCAGTTGGCCCAGCGCGACAGCTCGGCCTCGTCGTTACTCAGATACAACAGCCCGCAGCGATGAAAGCCGGTGTCTTCGCCGGATTCGGTGGCGAATCGTTCCCACAGATCGATGCTCTTGCTCGCCATCGGCAATTCGCGTTCGTCGCGGTTCTGCTGCCGGCACCAGCCCCAGTTGCGGCTCGACTGCTCGGCGCCGATTCGCCCTTTCTCGACGAGCGCGACCGATACCCCGCGCCGGGCCAGGTAGTAGGCGGTAAAGACGCCGATGATGCCGCCGCCGATCACGACGACGTCGGCCGATGCCGGCGGCGTGGGCGAGGTTTCTATAAGGCGCAGCGGTGGGGACATGGTCAGTCTCGTTCGGTTGAGGCGCGTACGTTCTGCACGACGTAAAACTTCGCGACGCGTTCGCTGCTTTCCCACCCGATCGATGCGCCGCGCGGCACGAACAGCGCATCGCCGGTGCCGAGCGACAGCACGCTGCCGTCGGGGTCGGCGAACCGCACGCTGCCGGCCAGCAGGAGCATGAACTCGTTGACGCGATGCGGGCGAACGATCCGGTGATAGGGCGTCGAATCCCACGTACCGGCGCAATACCCGGCGCCGTCGTCGAGGAACACGTTGTCGCTGCGGCATTGCGGTGCGGGGCCGAGCAGCACCTCGGGCGGCAGCGATGCGGAAGGCTTGAAGTCGGCGTCGGCCCGCAGCGGAAACAGGCCGTGTTTCGTCGGCGTCGTGCACGCGGCTGCGCAGAACATCAGCAACACGCGCGATTCCGCGGTGATGCGAAGCGCCGTGCCGGCGCCGATGACTGCCCCTTCCCCCGGCCCGAGCACCAGCGGAGCGGCCCCGGCCGCTTCGAGCGTCAGCTCGCCTTCGATGACCGCGATCGTTTCGATGTGCGGAAAGCGCGCCACGTCGAGTTCGCCGACGAAGGCGATACGTCCCGCGGCCATCGAGTCGGGGCCTTCCCAGGCGATCTCCCGATGTCGCGCAAAAGGATCGCCCTCGCCGAATGCCTGCTTGCGGAACGAGGTGGAACAAGGCGCGCCGTCGGCACGATGCAACACGAAAGCTGCGGTCATTTCTGCTCCTCTGCAGTGCGCGGCGGCCTGATCGGAAACCGTCGCGCAATATTGGAAATCTCCGTTCGCCGGCGAACCCGCCGGAATCCCGTCAGGTGTGCACGCCGCCCGCACTTGCGCCCGCGCGGCGTTCGGTGTGCGCGCGCGCCGACGTCGTGCGCGCCGATGCACCGCCCGGTCGCGCGACCACGCAATCGCGCGGCGTGATCCCGAGCACCCGCCGAAAATGCCGGCACAGATGGCTCTGGTCGAAGAAACCGACGTCGGTCGCGACGACCGACGGCGCCACACCGGCGCGCAACAAGTCCTGCGCGCGCCGCACCCGGACGAGGCACAGATACCGGTGCGGGGACAACCCGGTTTCGCTGCGAAAGCGCGCGGTGAAACGCGATACGCTCAACCCGGCCACCGCCGCGAGCGTGTCGAGATTCAGCGGCTGCGCGAACGACGCGTCGATCGTGCGCAGCACGTCGCCGATCGCCGGCGAGACGGGCCGCGCGACGCGCGGTGTGCATGGCGTCGTGTCTTCGACCGAATCGTGAATCAGGTCGAGCATGCTGGCAGTCCTCATGTCGCCGCCTGCGGTGTCACGGCCGGCAAGGCGACGCCCGCTGACGGGCAAACGAAACGCGCTGTCATGTTGAATTCTCCCCGGCGCCCGCTTCAGTGCAGGAAATCCTGCACCCGGTAATACGCGCCGACGAACGGCAGGAACCACGCGTGCCCGAAATGTCCGGGCATCGCCGGCCAGTCGAGCTCGCGCCACGGATTCGAGGCCGTCGCGCCATACAGCACGTCGGCCATGACGCGGCCCATGTGCACCGACATCTGCACGCCGTGGCCGCTGTAGCCCATCGAGTAATAGAGTCCGTCGTGCTGGCCCGCGCGCGGCAGCCGGTCGGCGGTGATGTCCACCAGCCCGCCCCAGCAGTAGTCGAGCCGGACGTCGGCCAGTTCCGGGAAATAGCCGGCCATGCCGGCGCGCAGGATGTCGCCGCTTTTCGCGTCGGAGCGCGGGCTCGACATCGCGAAGCGGGCGCGGCCGCCGAACAGCAGCCGGTTGTCGGGCGTCACGCGGAAGTAGTTGCCGATCTGGCGCGACGTCACGTACGCACGGCGATGCGGGAACAGCCGGTTCAACTGCGCGTCGGCGAGCGGCTCGGTCACGACGATGAAGCTGCCGACCGGTGCGATGCGCCGCCGGAACCATCCGAACGGGCCGTGCTGCGATGCGCCGGTCGCGACGAGCACGCGATCGGCGACGATCCTGCCGCGCGTGCAGGTAATCGCGTGCCGCTCGCCGTCGAGCCGGTCCAGCTGCGTGACGGCCGCATGCTCGTAGACGCGTGCACCCGCGCGCACCGCCGCGTGCGCAAGCCCGACACCGAACTTGCCCATGTGCATCTGCGCACCGTTGCGCTGCAGGAGTCCGCCGTAGAAGCCGTCGGACGCGACTTCATCGCGAATCCGCTCGGGTTCGATCAGTTCGATGTCCGGATCGACGTCGCGCCGCAGCGCGTCGAACGTCTTCGCCAGCCCCGCGAAATGCTGCGGCTTCGCGGCGAGCTTCAGCTTGCCCGCGCGCCGGAAATCGCAGTCGATCGCGTGTTCGGCGACGATCGACTCGACGCTCTTCACCGCGCTTTCGTATGCGCGATAGAACTGCTTCGCCGGCTCCGCGCCCATGCGCGCGGCCAATGACGCGTAATCCTGCGCGACACCCGTATTGCACTGGCCGCCGTTGCGGCCCGACGCTTCGCCCGCGACCTGCGCGGCTTCGAGCACGACCACCGATACGCCGCGCTGCGCCAGCGCGAGCGCCGCCGACAAGCCGGTAAAGCCGCCGCCGATCACGACCACGTCGGCGCGCCCTTCGACGGGGCCCTCGCAGCCCGCGCGAAATGCGGGGCGGGTATCCAGCCAGTACGATTCGAATTTCATCGGGTCCTTCTCGAGCTTGTTGGCGACGACGATCGGCTGCCGTTCACGGGAAATCATTTAATCATCATCAAAAACCGCAGTTGCCGCGTATTCGCGCGCGGCACGCGCGCAAATCGCCGTTTTGTGCGACCGCCGCAGCAGACTATGCGGTGCACCGGCTGCCACGTCGCGCGCGCCGAACGGCGGCGTGTCGCGCATTACAGCTGCACGGGCTGCACGGGCGCGGCACCCGCCTGCGTCGGCTCGGCCTGGAAGCGCGCCAGGTCTTCCTCGTTGCGATGGCACAGCACCTGCGCGCCGTTGTCGAGCTTGCGCAGCACCGGTGGCGTCCGGTTGCAGACGCCGTCCACCCGCATCGCGCAGCGCGACAGGAACGGACACAGCTCGCCGTCGTCCGCGCGCTCGCCGATCGGCACCAGCGGACGATGGCAGCGCTCGGCCGCATCGTCGAGCCAGCCCGCGCGCAGCTCCGGCGCGGACGACACGAGCAGGTGCGAATACGGGTGATAAGGCGGCGCGCACAATGCGTCGCGGCTGCCCGTCTCCACGCGGCGGCCCGCATACAGCACGACGATGTCGTCGCTGATCGCGCGCACCTTCGCGATGTCGTGCGTGATGAACACGTAGGACACGCCGAGCTTCGCCTGCAGGTCGCGCAGCAGGTCCATGATCGCGGCGCCGACCACGGTGTCGAGCGCCGACGTGACTTCGTCGCACAGG
Source organism: Burkholderia sp. LS-044 (assembly GCF_004803625.1). Taxonomy (NCBI): domain Bacteria; kingdom Pseudomonadati; phylum Pseudomonadota; class Betaproteobacteria; order Burkholderiales; family Burkholderiaceae; genus Burkholderia; species Burkholderia sp. LS-044. Next base: position 178,156 of record NZ_SSWO01000009.1, on the reverse strand, counting down.
ATCAGGTCGGGTTCGGCCGCGAGCGCGCGCGCGAGGTTCACGCGCTGCTTCTGCCCGCCCGACAGCTCGCCGGTGCGCCGCGCGGCCACCGCCTGCGGCAGCCGCACGAGTTCGAGCAGCTCCGCGACGCGCTGCCGCGCACGCGCGCCCTTGATCCCGTGGTAGAACGCGAGCGGCCGCGCGAGCGTGCGCTCGACGGTATGCACCGGATTGAGCGCGGTGTCGGCATTCTGGAACACGATCTGCACCCGGCGGTGCTGCTCCTTGGTGCGCTTGCCGATATCGCGCGCGAGCGGCTCGCCGTCGAGCAGGATCTTCCCGGCCGCCGCCGGCACCAGGCCCGCGATCACCTTGGCGAGCGTCGTCTTGCCGGAGCCCGATTCGCCGATCACGCCGACCGTCTGTCCGCGCCCGATGCGCAGGTCGACTTCGTTCAGGATCAGCTTCGCGGGCCAGCCCTTCGCGTTGCGGCCGCCGTAACCGGCGACCGCGCCGCGCACCTCGAGCAACGGCGCCGGGTCGGCCGGCGCCGGTTTGCCGTCGCGTTGCGCATCGTTCGGCGTGACCGCCGCGATCAGGCTCTGCGTATACGGGTGTGCCGGCGCATGCAGGATCTGTTCGGTGTCGCCCGTCTCGCGGATCACGCCGTCGCTCAGCACGACGATCCGGTCGGCCATCTGCGCGACCACGGCCAGGTCGTGCGACACGTAGACCGCGCTCATCCCGTAGCGCCGGATCACGCTCTTGAACGCCTGCAGCACGTCGATCTGCGTGGTGACGTCGAGCGCCGTGGTCGGTTCGTCGAGAATCACGAGCTCCGGATCGGTGATCAGCGCCATCGCGGCCATCAGCCGCTGCAACTGCCCGCCCGACACCTGGTGCGGATAGCGCTTGCCGATCGTCTCCGGCTCCGGCAGCGCGAGCGCGCGGAACAGCTCGACCGCCTTTGCCTGCGCATCGCGCTTCGACATCGTCCGGTGAATCAGCGCGCTCTCGATCACCTGGTCGAGGATCGTGCGTGACGGATTGAACGAGGCAGCCGCGCTCTGCGCGATATACGCGACCTTGCGGCCGCGCAGCGCGGCCAGGCCCGACGCCGACAGCCTGCAGACGTCCGTGCCGCCGATCTTCACCGAGCCGCCGGCAATCCGGCAACCGGTGCGCGCGTGGCCCATCAGCGACAGCGCGATCGTCGTCTTGCCCGAGCCGGATTCGCCGATCAGCGCGAGCACCTCGCCGCGCCCGATCTCGAAGTCGACGTCGTGGACGATCGTCGTTTCCGCGGCGCCCGGGCGACCGCCGACAACGCGCAGCCCGCGCACCTCGACGAGCGGAGTCGATTGATCTCGCATCAGTGTTCTCCGGCGGCCGCGGCCGCGCCCTTGCGGCGGCCGCGATGCGGCAGACCGTCGATCAACAGGTTGACGCCCACCGTCAGGATCGCGATCGCGACCGCGGGCATGATCGCGACAGCCGAACCGTCGCCGAGGCTCGCGATGTTCTCGCGCACGAGCGAGCCGAGGTCTGCATACGGCGGCTGCACGCCGAGCCCGAGAAAGCTCAGGCCGCTCAGCAGCAGCACGACGAACGTGAAGCGCAGGCCCGTGTCGGCGAGCATCGGATGAATCATGTTCGGCAGCATCTCGACGCACGCGATGTACAGCGCGCTTTCGCCGCGCGCCTTCGCGACCTGCACGAATTCGAGCGTGCTGATGTTGACCGCCAGCGCGCGCGCGATCCGGTACGAGCCCGGCATGTAGCTGACCGCGGCGGTCAGGACCAGCAGCGGCAGCGACGAGCCGAACGCGGCGACGAACATCAGCGCGAACATCTTCGACGGAATCGACGTGAGCGCGTCGAGCAGCCGGCTCATCGTCTCGTCGACCGCGCGGCCCGACACGGTCGCGAGCAGCCCGAGCGTCGTGCCGGTCAGCGCGGCGAGCAGCACCGCGGCGAGCGCGAGCAGCACGGTCAGACGCGTGCCGTACAGGATCCGGCTCAGCATGTCGCGGCCGAGGAAGTCGGAGCCGAACGGCAGCTTCGCGCTGAACCGCGCGAACACGTCCGGCGTGACGATCGCGCCCACGTCGTGCGGCGCGAGCAGCGGGGCGAACACCGCGATGAACAGCATCAGCCCGACCATCGACAGGCCGACACGGCCGCCGGCCGTCAATTCGATGCGTGCGGCACGGCGCTTGCGCGGCTGGTCGGGGGCCGGGGCGGCGGGCGGCGTCGCGCCGCCCCACGGCGGGCGCGGTTCGCCGGACGGCGGCAGCGTGTTGCTGCGTTGAACGGGGTCGGTCGGGTGCATGGGCGGCATCTCGGAAGAAGGACGGGACGGTCAGGTCCGCAGTCGCGGGTTCGACACGATCGAGCACAGGTCGGCGAACAGCACGAGCGTCAGGTAGGCGACGCAGAAGATCATCGTGCAAGCCTGGACCAGCGGGAAATCGCGGTTGCTGACGGCGTCGACCATCAGGCTCGCGAGGCCCGGATAGTTGAAGATCGTCTCGACGACGATCACGCCGCCGAGCAGATACGACAGGCTCAACGCGATCGCATTGGCGATCGGGCCGATCGCGTTCGGCAACGCATGGCGCAGCACGACGCGTGCGGGGCTCGCGCCCTTGAGCACGGCCATCTCGACATACGACGCGCTCAACTGCTCGATCACCGCGGCGCGCGTCATGCGTGCCATCTGCGCGATCACGACCGCGCACAGCGTCAGCACCGGCATCGCATACGCACGCAGGAAATCGTGCAGGCTTTCGATCTCGCCGCTGTACGACAACGCGGACAGCCAGCGCAGCTTCACGGCGAACACGAGCACGGCGACGGTCGCGATCAGGAATTCCGGCGTCGCGACGAGCGACAGCGTGCCGAGGCTGATCACGCGGTCGACCAGCGACTCGCGCTTGACCGCCGCGAGGATGCCGAGCAGCAGTGCGATCGGCACCGACACGGCGGTCGTGATCGCCGCAAGCGTGAGCGACTTCGGCAGGCGTCCGCCGATCATCTCCGACACCGGCATGTCGCCGGACAGCGAACGGCCGAAATCGCCGTGCATCAGGCCGGCGAGCCAGTGCGCGTAACGCACGTGCGCGGGCATGTCGAGGCCGAACTGCTGGCGCAGCGCGGCAACCGTCTCCGGTGTCGCCGACTGGCCGAGCGCGGCCTGCGCGGCGTCGCCGGGCAGCAGGTTCGTGATCGTGAAGATGATCGCGGACACGATCAGCAACGTCAGCGCGGTGAGCGCGATGCGTCGGACGATCAGGCCGATGAGAATTCGGTTCATGAAGCGACACTCCCGAAAAGGCCGCGCGTGGCCGGCGCGGTCGCCCGCACCGGCCGCAAAGCGGCCGCCAGCAACGACGTCACGCGTTCCACCACACGTGCTCGGCGAACATGAAGCCCATCATCCCGCCGGTCGGGATCGAACCGAGACCGGCGAGGCGCTTGTCATAACCGTCGAGGAAGCTGATGAAGGCCGGAATGCCGACCCGCCCCTGCTGCGACACGATCACCTGCATGTCGCCGTACATCTGCTTGCGCTTCGCGTCGTCGGTTTCCGAACGCGCGGCGAGCAGCAACTGGTCGAACTTCGCGTTCTTCCAGCCCGACTCGTTCCACGGTGCATCCGACTTGAAGAACTGCGTGAACAGCACATCGGCGCTCGAGCGCGGGTTGATGTTGCCGAAGGTGAGCGGGTGCTTCATCCAGTGGTTCGACCAGTAGCCGTCGGGCGACGCGCGGTTGACCTGCAGGTTCAGCCCGATCTTCTGGCCGGCCTGCTGCAGCAGCACGGCCATCTCGACCGACCCGTTCGCGTCGGACGTCGCATACATCGGCGGCAGCGTGACACCCAGCGCGCCCGCCTTCTGGAGCAGGAATTTCGCCTTGTCCGGATCGTGCGCGCGCTGCGGCAGCGACGCGTTGAAGTAACGATGCCCCGGCGGAATCGGCTGGTCGTTGCCGATCACCGAGTAACCGCGGAACACCGCCGAGCGGATCTGCTCGCGATCGAACAGGTACTTCATCCCTTCGACGAAATCGGGATTCGAGACGATCGGGTTGTCGCTGCGCATGATCAGGTCGGTATAGAGGCCCGACTTGGTTTCCTTCAGCGCGTAGCCCGGCGTCGACGAGACCCGCTGCGTCGAGCGCGGATCGATCGCGTTGATCAGGTGCACGTCGCCCGACAGCAGCGCGTTCAGGCGCGCGGCGCTGTCGCCGATGCCGATCAGCTCGATCTCGTCGAGATACGGCCGGCCCGGCTTGAAGTAGCTGTCGTTGCGCACGCCGACGGTCGACACGCCCGGCTTGAACGACTTGAGCTTGTAAGGGCCGCAACCGATGCCGGTGCTGAAGTCGGTCGTGCCGTCCTTGACGATCACGAGCTGCGGCGTCGCGAGAATCACCGGCAGATCGGCATTCGCGCTGACCAGCGTGAGCGTGACTTCGTCCGGGCCGCTCGCCTTCGCGTCGGCGAACTGGTCGGCGAGCGGCTTGACCTTCGATGCGGTGGCGGCGTTCTTGTGGCGCATCAGCGAATACACCACGTCGGCCGGGCCGACCGACTTGCCGTCGTGGAACGTGACGCCCTTGCGCAGCTTGATGACCCACGTCTTCGCATCGGTGGTCTGCAGCGACTCGGCGAGGTTCATCTGCGGCGTCAGGCTCGCGTCGAGCTGCGTGAGGCCGCTGTAGAACATGAAGAAGCGAATGTAGTCGGCGCCGGTCGAGCCCTTGGCCGGGTCGAGCGTATCGGCCGTCGAACCGGATTCGTTCGCGACCCGGATCTTGCCGCCGCGTTTCGCCGCGGGTGCCGCGAATGCGGACGCGGGGTTCATCAGGAGTCCGCCGGCGCCGGCGGCCATCATGCCGCTCGCCGCCATGACCTTCATCATGTCGCGGCGAGTGAAACCACCGTTGCCGCCGCCGTTGTCGATATCGTCGCTCATCCGAACTGCTCCTGACTGTTGAAAGTGGGTCCTGGGGTCCAGCGTGATTCGAGAAACCCGCCGAGCCCGCCTGCTGGTGGCGAGCCCGACGTCATGCATATGGAATTCATTTAAGCATCGCCAAAATGCGGTTTGTCGCGATTCGGGCCGCCCGCACGATACGAATCGACCGTTTTGAGCCGCCCGCGCAGCATGAATTGCTGCGTGCGCCCACGTGTCGCCGTGTACCCGGCGGCGTGTCGCGGCGGTTGCCCAACCCGTGTCGATGCAGGAAATCGTAAGGCCGCAGCCGCCGCAGATTGCGCCGACAAAATTGTCCGTTCGGCATCCGGCGCGCGTTTGGCACACGCAAACCGCACGTTTGTGTCGAATGCGTGTCCGCATGCCGATGACGGCTGAAACGCACGGTGTATTGCGGCAGATCGCCGCATGCACGGGCGTCGACGGTGGGGATCGCGACGGGACGTCGCGCAGGAAAGTTCAGAAGAATGCCGCTCGATCGGAACGGCTTGGCGGGAAGACGGGAGGATGACGGGACCGCCGGGAAACCAGACCCGTGCGGCCGTGCAGTCGTGCAGTCGTGCAGTCGTGCAGTCGTCAGGCAGCGAGCCGGAATACCGATACGGCGGCCCGCAGGCGCGCCGCCTGCTCGTCCAGCGACGAAGCGGCCGCCGCCGCCTGCTCGACGAGCGCGGCGTTCTGCTGGGTGACTTCGTCCATTTGCGCGACCGCCAGCCCGATCTGTTCGATGCCGGTGCTTTGCTCGGCCGACGCCGCCGAAATCTCGCCCATGATGTCGGCCACCCGGTCGATCGACCGGACGATCTCCGTCATGCGCTCGCCGGCCGTCTCGACGAGCCGGCTGCCGCTGCCGGCCCGCTCGACCGACGCGTCGATCAAGCCCTTGATGTCCTTCGCGGCCGCGGCGCTGCGTTGCGCGAGCGAGCGGACTTCCGAAGCGACGACGGCGAACCCGCGCCCCTCCTCGCCGGCCCGCGCGGCTTCCACCGCGGCGTTGAGCGCGAGAATGTTGGTCTGGAATGCGATGCTTTCGATCACGACGGTAATGTCGGCGATCCGCACCGACCCATCCGAGATCTGCCGCATCGTTTCGACGACCGCCTGCACGGCGGCGCCGCCGAGTTCGGTCGCATCCTTGGCCTGGGCCACGAGCGCATTCGCCTGGCGCGCGTTGTCGGCGTTCTGTTTGACCGTGGACGTGATCTGCTCCATGCTCGCCGCCGTTTCCTGCAGCGACGCGGCCTGCTGCTCCGTGCGCTGCGACAGATCCAGGTTGCCTTGCGCGATTTCGCCGGTGCCGGTGGCGATCGAGTGGGTCGTGGTCTGGATCTCGGCGATGGTGTCGGTCAGCCGCGCCTTCATGTCGCCCAGCGCGACGAGCAGGCTGCCGGGCGCGGCGTGCGCCGTATCGAACTGCACGTCCAGTTCGCCGGCCGCGATGCGGGCGGCGATCTGCGTCGCATGCGCGGGCTCGCCGCCCAGCGTGCGCCTGACGCTGCGCAGCACGCCCCAGGCGATGGCCGCGAGCGCCGCGGCGATGACGAGCGCGACGGCGCCGAGCGCCATCGCGAGCCGGGCAAACGCCGCGTTGATGTCGTCGTAGAAAAATCCGGTGCCGATCCACCAGTTCCAGTCCGGAATCGCGACCACGCCCTGCAGCTTCGGCTCCAGGTCCGCGTCCGGGCTACGCTTGATCAGCACGTCGACGAGCGCGAAATGCGCCTGCGCCATCCCCGCGCGGTACGCCTCGCTGTCGGTCATGCCGCTGGTCGTGCGGTTGCCTTTCGCACGCGTGCCGATGAATTTCGCGTTCGGGTGCACGAGGTTGACGCCGTCGGACGTCGTGACCCAGAAGTAGCTCTTCGAATTCGCGTTGAGCGCGGCCAGCGCGGCCTTGGCCTGCTGCTGCGCCTGCTCCTGCGTGAGCGTGCCGCTCGTCTGCAGCGCGCGATACGAATCGACCAGATGCTCGGCCTTGGTCAGCAGAATGACGACCTCTTCGCGGCGGCTGTCGATCAGCGCGTCGCGCAGCGTGTGCAGCGACAACGCGGCGAGCAGGACGACGCCGAGCAGCGCCGCGGCGACGAGCATCAGCAGTTTGGTGGACAACTTCATGCGGGGGCCTCGAAATATTAACCGTTCGGTACATATATCGGCCGGGGCGGCCCCGCCTTGAACGACTCGATATCGGTAATTACCCTCGTTTCGTACGCTGATCGAACGCGCGACGGGGCGCGCCGGCATCGCGGCCGCGTCCCGTCGTGCGATGGATCGGCCGGCCCCGGCGGCTTACAGGCCGAGCTGCGTCGCGAGGTGGCCGATATCCGACACTTCGTAATAGTTGTAGAACGGCGTGCCCGGCTCGTGGCCGCGATTGACGAACGCCTTGTGCTTGATGCCCAGATCCTCGGCCGTCATCAGGTCGTAGCGCAGGCTCGACGACACGTGCAGCACGTCCTCGGGCTTGCAGCCGAGCTTGCCGAACATGTATTCGAAGCCCTGCATCCGCGGCTTGTACGACTGCGCCTGCTGCGCGGTGAACACCGCATGGAACGGCGCGCCGAGCTTGTCGACGTTGCTCATGATCTGCTCGTCCATTGCGTTCGACAGGATCACGAGCTTGTACTTCGTCGCGAGCCGCGACAGGCCCGCCGGCACGTCCGGATGCGGGCCCCACGTCGGCACCGCATGATAGAAGCGCTCGGCCTCGGCTTCGTCGAACTTCACGCCGACTCGCGCGCAGGTGCGCCGGATCGCGTTGACGACGACGTCGCGGTACGGCTTCCACGCGCCGAGCACCTCGTCGAGCCGGTAAGCGGCGAACGCACGCACGAAATCCTCCATCGCGACCGGCGAGAGCCGGTCCGCGTAGATCTCGCGCGCCAGGTCCGCCATCTGGAAGCGGGTCAGCGTGCCGTAGCAGTCGAACGTGATGTACTTCGGTTCAAATTGGATCATGGTGACGTCCTGTCGGTGTGAAGCCCCGGCAGGGCCGGGGATGGGCTGGGTGGTACGAAATTGAATCAAGGCAAAAAACCCGGCGCACGTCGTTCGACGCCGCCCAAAACGCAGAATCGCCGCGTGTTGCGCGGCGCGGGCAGCACGATCTGCGGCGCTTGCCGGCGCGGTCCCGCCGCACCGGCGGGGCGGCGCGCCGGCAAGCGGCCGCGACACCGGTGTTTTCATCGTAGTGCCGTTCCCACAGCAGGCGCTGTCGGATTGACGGGCCGCGGCGGCACGATCCGCGCGTTCGCACGCGCCGATCGAGCCGGTTTGCGTCGATCTTGCACGGCCGCCCGCCGTCGCCGGAAAACAGGCGAATCATCCTATCCGTGCCGCGGTGTCACTGGCAGAGTCGATATGTCATTCCTACCCATCCGGAGTCCAGCGTGTCCGATCTCAACCCTTCCCGCACGCTTATTTATCGTCGGTTCGCCGAAACCGACCTGCCCGCCGCGCATCGTCTGTCGGAAGCAGTCAAGTGGCCGCACCGGCTCGACGACTGGCGCTTCGTGCTCCAGCTCGGCGACGGCTTCGTCGCCGAGGACGAAACCGGCATCGTCGGTACCGCGCTCGGCTGGCGCTTCGGCGAAGCGCACGCGTCGCTCGGCATGGTCATCGTGTCGCCCGAGCACCAGGGCCGCGGCATCGGGCGCGAACTGCTCACCCGCGTGGTCGACAGCTTCGGCACGCGAACCATTTTTCTGCACGCGACGCCGGCCGGCGAGCCGCTGTACGCGAAATTCGGGTTCGAGGTGATCGATACGATCGACCAGCACCAGGGTGCCGCCTTCCAGCCGCCGCTGATATCGCTGCCGCCCGGCGAGCGCCTGCGGCCCATCGGCGCAAACGACGGCCCGCGGCTTGCCGCGCTCGCGTCGCGGGCCGCGGGTTATCGGCGCGACGAGGTGATCGAGGCGCTGCTCGGCGTCGCGAACGGCATCGCGCTCGATCGCGACGGCGAACTGCTCGGCTTCGCGCTGTTCCGCCGCTTCGGCCGCGGCCATGCGATCGGCCCGGTGGTCGCGCCGGACGCGCAGCGCGCGCAGGCGCTGATCAGCCACTGGCTCGCGCTGCACGAAGGGAAGTTCGTGCGGCTCGACGTGCCGGGCGACAGCGGGCTGTCCGACTGGCTGCAGGGGCTCGGTCTGCCGCGCGTCGATACCGTCGTCGCCATGGCGCGCGGCGCGACGCCCGCGCGCGACCCGGCGCTGCGCGCGTTCGCGATCGTGAACCAGGCACTTGGTTGAGCGGTGCCGACGATGAGCTTTCTCTACAAGGCCGACCCGGTGCGCGGTGCGCAATGGGCACAGCGCTTCGCGCAACAGGCGCCCGAGCTTCCGTTCCGGATCTGGCCGGACCTCGGCGATCCTGAAGCCGTCCGTTATCTCGCCGCGTGGCAGCCGCCCGACGATCCGGCCACGCTGCTGCCGAATCTCGAAGTCGTGTTCTCGGTCGGCGCCGGCATCGATCAGTTCGACCTGTCGCGCGTGCCTGCGCATATCCCGGTCGTGCGGATGATCGAGCCCGGCATCGTCGAAGGTATGGTCGAATACGTGACGCAGGCCGTGCTGACGATCCACCGCGACCTGCTCGACTACGCGGCGCAGCAGCGCGCGCAAGTGTGGCGCGAGCAGCCGGTGCGCGCGGCCGCGTCGCGGCGCGTCGGCGTGCTCGGGCTCGGCACGCTCGGCCAGGCCGTGCTCGATACGCTGCGCCGCTTCGGCTTCCCGTGCGCCGGCTGGAGCCGCACGCCGCGCACGCTCGACGGCATCGACTGCTACGCGGGCGACGCGGCACTCGACGCGTTCCTCGCCCGCACCGACATCCTGATCTGCCTGCTCCCGCTCACCGACGGCACACGCGGGCTGCTCGGCGCACGCGTGTTCGATGCGCTGCCGGCGGGCGCGTCGCTCGTGCAGGTCGGGCGCGGCCCGCAGCTCGACGAAGCCGCGCTGCTCGCGGGGCTCGCGAGCGGCCGGCTCGACAGCGCGATCCTCGACGTGACGGACCCCGAACCGTTGCCGGCCGGCCATCCGTTCTGGACGCACCCGCGCATCCGGATCACGCCGCACATCGCGAGCGCGACGCGGCCGGACACCGCGGTCGACGCCGTGCTCGCGAACCTCGCGCGGCATCGCGCGGGGCAGCCGATGATCGGCGTCGTCGATCGCGCGCGCGGTTACTGACGCGTGCGCCCGGCCCGGCGGGGCGCGCAGCAGAAAATGCCGAAGCGCCCCGCACAAACGCCGCGTTCGTATGTTTCAGACTGCAAATTGAAAACGCATGAGGATGGCTCGCCCGGTAGCATGAACTCATCGCTGACACCCGACGAGAGTCCCGCCCTGCCATGAACCACGCCGCGCTGATCGAAGCTGATCGTCAACACCTGATCCACCCCGTCGTCAACTATCGTGCGCACGAGGCGCGCGGCGTCACCATGCTCGAATCCGCCGACGGCGTGTTCCTGCGCGACGCCGACGGCCATACGCTGCTCGATGCGTTCTCGGGCCTGTGGTGCGTCAACGTCGGCTACGGCCGCGACAGCATCGTGAAGGCCGCCGCCGAGCAGATGGCGAAACTGCCCTACGCGACCGGCTATTTCCATTTCGGCTCGCAGCCCGCGATCGAGCTGGCCGAACGGCTCGCGGCGCTCGCGCCGCCGTCGCTGAACCGCGTGTACTTCACGCTCGGCGGCTCGGACGCGATCGATTCCGCGGTGCGCTTCATCACGCACTATTTCAACGCGACAGGCCGCCCGTCGAAGAAGCAGATGATTGCGCTCGAGCGCGGTTATCACGGCTCGTCGTCGATCGGCGCGGGCCTCACCGCGCTGCCCGCGTTCCACCGCCATTTCGACCTGCCGCGCGCGGACCAGCACCACATCCCGTCGCCCTACCCGTACCGCCATCCGCTCGGCGGCGATCCGCAGGCGCTGATCGCCGCGTCGGTGGCCGCGCTGGAAGCCAAGGTTGCCGAACTCGGCGCCGACAACGTCGCCGCGTTCTTCTGCGAACCCGTGCAGGGTTCCGGCGGCGTGATCGTGCCGCCGGCCGGCTGGCTGAAGGCGATGCGCGACGCGTGCCGGCGCCTCGGCATCCTGTTCGTCGCCGACGAGGTGATCACCGGCTTCGGCCGCACGGGCCCGCTGTTCGCGTGCGAGACCGAACAGGTCGATCCGGACCTGATGACCGTCGCGAAGGGGCTGACGGCCGGCTATGCGCCGATGGGCGCGGTGCTGATGTCCGACGAAATCTACGAAGGGATCGCGGGCAGCCGTGCGGAGTCGGCCGTGGTCGGGCACGGCCATACGTATTCCGCGCACCCGGTCAGCGCGGCGATCGGCCTCGAGGTGCTGAAGCTCTATCACGAAGGCGGGCTGCTCGCGAACGGCCAGGCGCTGGCGCCGCGCTTCGCGGCGGGGCTCGATGTGCTGCGCGCGCATCCGCTCGTCGGCGACGCACGTTCGGCCGGCCTGCTCGGCGCACTCGAGCTGGTCGCCGACAAGGCGCACAAGACGCGCTTCGACGCGGCGCTGAACGTGCCGGACAAGATCGCGGCGGCGGCCTACGCGAACGGCGTGGTGTTTCGCGCGTTCGGCGACGGCGTGCTCGGCTTCGCGCCGGCGCTGAGCTTCACCGCGGGCGAGTTCGACCTGATGTTCGAACGCGTGCGCAAGACGCTCGACGACGTGCTGGCCGATCCGGGCGTGCAGCGCGCCCTCGACGCCGCGCACGCGCAGCCGGCCTGACCGGCCAAGGGAAAGCCGGGCTTGTGGCGGCCATCGTTCGACTCTAAAGTAACCGGACATTCCATTTTTCCGACTCACGTGAACATGACGGACAGCAAGCTGGATCGCATCGACCTGCGCATCCTCTCCCAGTTGCAGAAGCGCGGCCGCATGACCAACGTCGAGCTGGCGGACGCGGTCGGGCTGTCGCCGAGCCCCTGCCTGATCCGCGTGAAGCGGCTCGAGAAGGCCGGCTACATCGGCGGCTACGGCGCGCACATCCAGCTCGAGAAGCTCGGCGACGTGCAGGTCGTGTTCACCGAGGTCACGCTGGCCGACCATCGGCGCGAGGACTTCGACCGCTTCGTCGCGGCGATCCGCAACGTCGACGAGATCGTCGAATGCCACCTCGCGAGCGGCGGCTACGACTATCTGCTGAAGTTCATCACGCGCAGCGTCAGCCATTACCAGACGATCGTCGAAGGGCTGCTCGAGCAGAACATCGGCATCGAGAAGTATTTCAGTTACGTGATCATCAAATCGCCGTTCGTCAAACGGCACTACCCGCTCGAATCGCTGTTCGGCGAACGTCACTGACGGACGGCGTGCGGCAACCCCGGACGCGGCAACGTGCTGTCCGCGCGGGGTAGTCGCGCGCCCGCGCCTCCGCCTTCGCCGATCCGCTTCCTCCAAGGACCTGTCATGCCGCTTACGCTGTCCCGAACCGAACTCGTTCGCACCGCCAACCTGATCGACGGAACGTGGCGCGACGCGCTCGACGGCCGTCGCTTCGACGTCGTCGATCCCGCGACGCTCGACATCGTCGCGCACGCACCCGACAGCGGCGCCGCCGACGCACGCGCCGCAACGGACGCGGCCGCACGCGCGCTGCCCGCATGGCGTGCGACACCCGCCCGCGAACGGGCGGCGATCCTGCGCGCATGGCATGCCGCGATCGTTGCGCACACCGACGATCTCGCGAAACTAATGTCGCGCGAACAGGGCAAACCGCTCGCGGAAGCGCGCGGCGAAGTCGCATACGGCGCGTCGTACGTGCTGTGGTTCGCCGAGGAAGCGACACGCACGTACGGCGACCTGATTCCGCAGCAGCAGCGCGGCAAGCGGCTGAGCGCGGTGAAGGAGCCGATCGGCATCGTCGCCGCGATCACGCCGTGGAACTTCCCGCTCGCCATGATCGCGCGCAAGATCGCGCCCGCCCTCGCGGCCGGCTGCACGGTGATCGCGAAGCCGGCGGAGGACACGCCGCTGACCGCGCTCGCGCTCGCGTTTCTCGCGCAGGAAGCCGGCGTGCCGCCCGGGGTGCTGAACCTGATCGCCGCGTCGCGCGAACGTGGCATCGATGCGGTGGCCGACTGGCTCGCCGACGGCCGCGTGCGCAAGATCACGTTCACCGGCTCGACGCCTGTCGGCAAGCTGCTGGCGCGCGAGTCGGCGGCGACGCTGAAGAAGCTGTCGCTGGAGCTCGGCGGCAACGCGCCGTTCATCGTCTTCGACGACGCCGAGCTCGACGCCGCGGTCGACGGGCTGATGGCCGCCAAGTTCCGCAACGGCGGGCAGACGTGCGTGTCGCCGAATCGCGTCTACGTGCAGGCCGGCGTCTACGACGCATTCGCCGCGAAGCTCGCGGCGCGCGTCGCCGCGCTGAAGGTCGCGCCGGCGACCGACCCGGCCGCGCAGATCGGCCCGATGATCAACGCACGTGCGGTGGACAAGATTGCCCGCCACGTCGGCGACGCCATCGAGCGCGGCGCGCGCGTGCTCGCCGGCGGCAAGCGTCTGGCCGAACTCGGCCCCAACTATTACGCGCCGACGGTACTCGCCGACGCCACCGCCGACATGCAGCTGACCTGCGAGGAAACGTTCGGCCCGGTCGCGGCGCTGTTCCGCTTCGACACCGAGGACGAAGCCGTCGACGCCGCAAACGACACGCCGTTCGGGCTCGCCGCGTATTTCTACACACAGGACGTGCGCCGCATCGCGCGCGTGTCGGCGCGGCTTGAAACGGGCATCGTCGGGATCAACGAAGGCGCGCTCGCGAGCGAGGCCGCGCCGTTCGGCGGCGTGAAGGAGTCGGGTTATGGTCGCGAAGGCTCGCGCTACGGGCTCGACGATTATCTGTCGATCAAGTACCTGTGCCAGGGCGGGCTCGACTGATCGGATGAATCCGGGCCGTCCGCGAGGCGGCCCTCGCCGCGCCCGGTCGACAGGCATGCGTTGACATCGGAACCGATCGGTCCATATAATGCATCCAACTTTTGGCACCGCATCGTTTGCGACACCGATCAATGGCAAATCCGGCTGGCGTGGGCCGCCCACGCGAATTCGAACTTGGCGATGCCGCGCGCGACGCGATGGACGTTTTCTGGGACCGCGGATACGAAGGCGCGTCCCTGCCCGACCTGATGGCCGGCACCGGCCTGTCGCGCGGTAGCCTGTACAAGGCGTTCGGCGACAAGAAGGCGCTGCTGCTGGCGGCGCTCGACCTGTACATGGCCGACGGGCTCAAGGCGACCGCGGACATTCTGTCGCAACCCGGCGCCGTCAAGGATGCGATTCGCGATTCGCTGCTGCGCTATGCGCGCCTGTCCGTCGGCGAGGCGGGCCGGCGCGGATGTCTCGCGGTCGCGATGACCACGGAACTGGCCGCGCGCGACGCGGATGTCGCGGAGCGCACCGGGCGCATGTTCCGGCGGCTGCAACAGCTCTATGCCGGTGCGATCGTCCGTGGCCAGGCGAGCGGCGAGATCGCCGAACAGGACGAACAGGTGCTGGCGCGTTTGCTGGTCTGCCAGATCGAGGGCATGCGCGTGCTGGGCAAAACCGGCGTGTCGGAGCAGGACATGCTCACGCTGGTCGACCGCACGATGCGCATCCTCGACTGATATTTTTTTACCCAATTTGGAACCGATTGGTTCCGTATGGAGAACCGTCCATGTCACGGAATGACCCCGTATCACCCGACCCGCGCCGCTGGGCGATGTTTGCGGTCCTGCTCGTCGGCGCGTTCCTGCCGCCGCTGGATTTCTTCATCGTCAACGTCGCGCTGCCGTCGATCCGCGCGGAACTGGGCGCCTCGTCGTCGGCCGAGCAACTCGTCATTTCATCGTATGCGGGCCTGTACGCGGTGACGCTGATCACCGGCGGGCGATTGGGCGACCTGTTCGGCCGCGGCCGCGTGTTTTTCCTCGGGTTGATCGGCTTTGCGATCGCCTCGACGCTGTGCGGTTTCGCCAGTTCGCCGTGGACGCTCATCGTCGGCCGCGCGTTGCAGGGCGTGACGGCCGCGATCATGGCGCCGCAGGCGCTCGCTTCGATCCAGGCGATCTTCCCCGAAGCGGAAAAGCCGCTCGCGCTCAGCTTGTACGGCGCGGTATTCGGCCTCGCCGCCGTGGTCGGGCAGGCGCTGGGCGGGATCCTGATCTCGCTGAATCTGTTGAATCTGGGCTGGCGCACGATCTTCCTCGTCAACCTGCCGCTGGCGATTCTGGTCGTCCTGTTCGGGATTCCGCTGTTGAAGGAAACGCGTGCGCAGCATGCGCGCAAGCTCGACCTCGGCGGCACCGCGCTGTCGATGCTGACGCTGGGCGCGCTGATCGTGCCGCTGATCGAGGGGCGCGAAGCAGGCTGGCCCGTATGGGCATGGGTGTCGCTGCTCGCGGTGCCGGCCCTCGCCGGGTTCTTCTGGCGCTACGAGCGCCGGCTCGGCCGCCGCGGCGGCGCACCGCTGCTCGATCCGGCCGCGCTGCGCGCACCGGGGCTCGGCCGCGCGTTGCTGATCGCGCTGCTGCTGTACTCGATCGGCGCGTTCTTCCTGCTGTTCTCGGTGTATCTGCAGAATGCGTTGCACGTCGACGCACTGAGCGCGGGCCTCGTGTTCTTGCCGTTCGGCGTCGGGTTCCTGCTCGGCCCGTTGTCGACGCCTGCCTCCGCGCGTGTCATCGGCGCTTACGTCAATCCGTTCGGCATGAGTCTGGAGATCGTCGGGCTCGTCGGCCTCGCGTGGTTGATCGATGCCACGCCGATCGGGATGCCGCTCGCTGCCGCGCCGCTCGCCGTCGTGCTCTTCGTCATCGGTTTCGGACAAGGTCTCGCGCTGCCGACGCTCATGCGCATGGTGACGGGGCGCGTCGCACCGGCGCTGTCCGGCATGATCGCCGGCATCGCCAGCTCGACGCTGCAGGTCAGCACGTCGCTGAGCGTGGCGATCATCGGCGGCATTTTCTATACGACGCTCGGCACGCGCCAGGATCCGGCGGCCATCGCGCATGCGTTCATCGTCGCACTGCTGTCGATCTCGGTGTTCCTCGCCGTGGGCGCCGCGCTGGGCATCTCGCTTGCACGGGCGGGCGCCGCTCATACGTCGATGCGGGCCGCCGCGCGTCCGGGCTTCGGCCCCGAACGCGAACGGCCGTGATCGTTTGTATTTGCCCGTATTTTCCCGTACCGACATTCATCGCCGCGTCAGTCCGACCTGGAGGTTCTTCGTGTATTTCATCGTCTCCTATCGCCGAGCCGCGGGCACGCGATTCGATGCCCGTTACTACGTCGAACAACACATTCCGCTGGTGGAAAAATCCTGGAAGCCGTACGGGCTCGACGCTATCGACGCTTTCTTTCCAGCACGTGAGGACAGCGAACTGATCGTCGTGGCGATGTGCCGTTTCAAGGCCAGTGCGGCGCTGGACGCTGCGTTCGCGTCCGCGGAGACGGCAGGCGTCATGGCAGATATCGATGCGTTCACCGACATCGAACCCGATCGGCTCATCACGGACGTGCTCTCGCGCGTGTCGTAGCGCCGATCGCGCGCCGCCATGCATCGGTTTCGGCCGGCGCCATCGGTCACTTGTCCGATGGCGCCGCGAACGATCGGGTGTCAGGATAGGCAGCCGTCACGCGATACCGGACCGGGAGGATCACTGCAATGTCGGGACGTCAGATCTTCATCGTCGCATTGGCGAGCGGCCTGCCGCGTGCGTTCGGCGTGCTCGCTATCGTGTCGGGCCTGTTTCGGATCGGCACCGCAGTGCATCGCGGGAAACACGCCGACGCGCCGGCGCAAATGGTCTCGGGTGGAGCGCGAATGGCGCTGGCCGGCGCGCTGCTTTCCTGCGAAGCCGTCGGTGCCGTCTACTTCGCAATCGCGACGTTGGGGTACGGTTGGGCCGACACCGACGCGACAGCCTCGGATCGCAGGGAACGGATCAACGACTGGTCGACTTGAATGGTGCAACCGCCATCTTCGATACGCGGGATAAGCCACCGGACAGGCGGAGCGTCAAAGGTCGCGCCGGCCCGACGGGCCGTCCGCGCACACACGAAAGCGAATCCGCGTCGCGGAGCGCGTCAGAGCAGCCCCAGCGCCGACGCCTTGAGGGTCGCCGCGGCGCGCGTCGAACATTCGAGCTTGCGGAACGCCTTCTCGACATGGGTGCGCACCGTGCTCGGACTCATCGCGAGCGCCTGCGCGACCTGCTTGTTGCTCGCGCCGCGGGAGATTGCCCGCAGGACGTCGATTTCCCGCGCGGACAGGCGCGGGCCAACGGCCGACGCGCCCGTGGCGATGCGCCGGGGCACGGGTGTTGAAGTTCGTAGATTCTGCTAATAGTGTCCGTTCGAGCGCTAATCGTGTCCAATGATTCCGCTAACGCGGGGCGGCGAACGTCAAGCTGAGGAAGTGAGCAGCGGCAGGTCGCTGGCGAGGTATTTCGTCGACGTGCGCTGAATTCCAAACGATGGAGTTGAAGCGCGACATGGGCGTGCACCACGGCTCAATGTCGACAGCCTCCCCCACCCTGGAAAACAGGCATTAAAGTCGCACCCCCGTCCTTTTGACGAGAGGTTTATTGTTGCGCATGCACCCAAGTTGTTGATCATCGGTTACGTGCACGCCATGCACTTGTCACGAGCGACTTTCCTCATTACGGCGCTCGTGAGCCACATCTATGATCCGGATAGCCCCGGCGTCGACGCGACGCAAGCGACCGCCCGGCCTAATACGTCGATCCAGCAACGCCACGTCCCCTAACGCGAGGCCAATCTGTACTCACTCGTCGAGACCTGCAAGGCCAACGGCATCGACCCGTATCGCTATCTCACCTGGCTGTTCCAACGCCTCCCGCTGGCGACCACCGTCGACGACTACGACGCGCTGCTGCCCTGGCAAATGCCGGCCGACCTGCGCTGATCCACTTCCTTACCGCACCTCAAGCGCTCCACCGATTTACTCTGAGGGACGTCGTTCGTGGATCGCAGTTTGGATCGCCACATGCAACTCACACCGCACTTCACACTCAAGGAATTTACGCGCAGCGATACCGCGCGTGCTCGGCAGGTCGACAACACACCGTCGCCTGCGACCGCTGCGATCTTGCGGCGGCTCGCGCAGACCCTTGAGCAGGGCGACCGCGGGGGTGTGCGGCAACACGCCACCCGGTTGTTTTTGGTGCGTGCTATGTGGGGTACTCGTTATTGCTGAATGGCGAGTTATTTTATTTCTTAATTTATATTTATTTCGTGTAATTGAGTGTAATTGATCTTCCGCGCGCGAGCTTCTATATTTTTTTGCGCGATCTTTCTTATTTTGCGCTGCAAATTCAAGCGGATTTGAATTTTTTGCCAAAATCATGATGGCTAGGTCGCATTCGTCGTCAAATTGAAAACCGGAGAACGAAAATGTCAAATTATGTGCAATATGGCAAGAATATCCGCATTAGCAATCTTTACGGAGGCGAAGGTAATCCCAGCTATCTCGGCATCAATACCAAACAGACTACGAGTATAACCAGTGCTCTGGACCCCATTGGAACGTACAAGTCATTTAGCGATTATGTAAATGAAACGCAATGGACAATAGGGTTGGTGGAATCCTCTGGCGACGGCAGCTCCGTTTATAGTGGCGATACGATTACCCTGGTAAATGCTAGTGATGGTGGCAATTTGGCATTATTCAACAGCTATGCCCCGAGCGATTCCGGCTACCCCGTGGCAACAACCACTGATACGGATGATGCTCTGGTTACTATCAACTGGACCATCATTATTACCACCAAAAAAAGCGGCAAAGATGTCGGCTTAAATTACGAGGACAACATAATTTTGGTGGCTAATTTTAATAATTTGGCAGGCGTTCTGGACACCAACGGCGCAGGTAATAATAAACCCTTCCAATATTTGGTCACGGGTTCGCGTCTCGCCAATCGTGACGGCGGTAGCGGCACATGGAAGGTACTGACAGTGCAGGGCTGAGCTTAAATTTCGTGAACCTCAACTGTTGGGGACACTGATGGCGGGCGTAGCCCGCCATCGGCAGAGCGGAAATAGATCGCTCAAATCTCGCAACATCGATTGTTCGGCAATCGAATCAATGCCGAACGGCATCGTGCGCAAAATAAAATTGTGGAGGCATCATGGCTTCTGTTTATGCCGTCTTATACGATAAGAGCGGTACGTTTCTAATGGCTAAAAAGCAGGTGAAGTCATATTATACCCAAGCCGACGGGGGGAAGGTCAATGCGCTTGGGTGGACGATAAATAGCGGTCCTGGAGAATATGCATTGCCTGGAGGCAAGCTAGAGGAACCTAACATCGAGGACGGTGCTAGGCGCGAGTTCTTGGAGGAAACTGGATTTAATTTGCCGCTTAGCCCCGATAATAATCCGCCGGAAACAGTGAAATTCAATGTGAAGGGTGAGGCATTGCCACCCAATGCAACGAACTTTGCTTTTTCGGCAGTATATTTTTGCGCAAGCGAAGAAGATGTGGAAAATACGTGGAATAATATATCAGAAATCGCCCTACCTAATTCCAGGGATATTGCCGGGGCGATTATGCGCAGAGACATTAAAAAATATTCAGAAATAACTTTATATGCAAGGAAGCACGGTATAAAAGAGTGGCCGGCCGATAACGAGCTGAAATGGGTTTGGCGCTGGAGTTTTTCCAATAAAAATGACTGGGCTAATATAGAATCAATGAAGAACGATGATAATATAGGTTGGTACTACTGCATTTTGGAGTATTTGTGCTTTCACATTCTAAATCGCAAAGCGTAAGGTTTTCGGGTGAATATTACTTTCAGGATTTAAATGTAGGCGCAAGGGGTTTATGCGGATGATCACGCCAAATACCGCGAAAGAACTCTCGCCGATCCACTCGATATTCTCATTATCTTTGGCGCGGGTGCCGTGGACATCTCGTCGGTGGGATCGAGTTGTGGCACTACACGCGGCATTGACGATCCTTACGTGCAACCATTCGTCGTAATCGGCGAGCCTGAAAATCGCCACAGGCGGTATTTATCATCAGATTCATGCATGCGAGCCGCAACAGGATGTCCGTCCGCAAAAGCAGTCAAACAGTTGTCTCAGCGTTACTCCGTTCGGCACCTCAAAGTGCCTTAACTGAACGGCATTACCGCATGTGCGGGCTTTTTCTATCGGTTTCTCTTCCGGAAATGTGACCGATGCCGATCCGTCGTCGGATCGTCGCGCACTTCCAATTCTAGTTGTGACGTGAAGCCAACGTGCCTCACTTTCATCGATTTCGCGGTAACAGGCGTCGTCATCGCGCAACTCGAACGCTTTCGCTACAGCAGCGGGACTCGGCGCCGGAAATGGTAAAACTCCGCAGCGTACAATGCCGCAGCCGCGTATATCCCAGATGTCTTCGTTTATTCCCAAGGTAATTCTCTCCGGTTCAAACAACTCGTCGACGATCTGCGCTGGCCTGTCGACTGACCGCATCTGGCCGGATGCAGCCCGACGCGTTTGACTATGGCTACCCCAGAGAAAACGCCAGCCATTCCCCATACCAGCCTTCCGCACCGGTCAATGCCCCCGGCCTGACCCACATCCCTACCGCCCACGCAACGCCTGTGCCAGCGCATCCCCCGCAGCCAGAATATGCGCGGACAGCGCCGCACACGCCGCGTCCACATTCCCCTCGCGTATCGCCCGAACGATGTCCCGATGTTCGTCGTTCGAGCGATCCTGCCAGTCGAGCTGCTGCCACGTCGCATACAGATGCCGTGAACTGGCCCGATGCATGTCGCCAATCGCGGCGACGAGCCGCGGCATCCCGCACGGCGCGGTCAACGCCCGATGAAACCTCAGATTCAGCGTGCCCAGCACGGCGATGCCACGCGCCGCGGCCTCCTGATCGAGGATCGCATCGAGTTCCTCCAGCGCCCGTGCATCGAGCGCGGGAATCGCCTCACGCAACGCCAGCGCCTCGAAAGCAGCACGCATCTTGGCCATTTCAAGCACGTCCGCCGGCTCGAGCGGCGCCGCCCGCACGCCTCGTCGCGGTTCCACCACGGCCAACCCCTGCGCTTCCAGCCGTCTGAACGCCTCGCGTACCGGCACATGACTCGCGCCGAACTCTGCCGCGATGTGGTCCTGACGCAGCCACTCCCCCGGCGCGATGACGCCCGAGATGATGCGGTCCGCCAATGCGATAGCGATCCGATCGGCCAGCGAGCGCTCCTCCTTGACTTCAAAGTTCATCCCGACCACCATGCATATATTATCTATAAAATTGTAACAAGATCGGAGGTCCGATGCACCGCCACCGCCCTGTCCGTCTGCAGCACATTGCCGGCATCGGCGTCGATCGCATGGGGTCGATCGCCGATCATGCCGACGTCGACCTTTTGCGACTCGAAAATCTCGATACCGACCTCCCCCCCACTTCGGAATCGCTCGCCTTCACCCGAGAAGCCATCCAGCGAGACTCGGCCAACTCCTATTTGCCCTTCGTCGGTCAGGACCGGCTGCGCGCGAGCGCTGCCGCCCACGTGTCGGCGCTTTCGGGGCAGCGCTTCACGGCCGACCAGGTGGTGGTGTCGGCGGGTGGACTCTCCGGCATTCTGAATACGCTGCTCGCCACCGTCGAGACGGGCGACGAAGTCATCGTCACCGATCCGACGTACGCCGGTCTGCTGAACCGCATCCGCCTGGCGGGCGGCGTGCCTAAGCAAGTCCCGTTCACCTTCACGCCGGGCAGCGAATGGAAGCTGGACCAGACGGCACTGCGGGCAGCAATCGGTCCGAAAACGCGGGCCATGCTGCTGATGTCGCCGTCGATGCCTTCGGGCGGCTTCTTCGATGCGTCCGACTGGCAAGTGATCGCGAGCCTGTGTGTGCAGAACGATCTGCTGCTGATCCTCGACAGCGCGATGGAACGGCTGCTTTTCGATGGACGTACGGTCATCCATCCCGCCGGCCTGCCCGGCATGGCCGAGCGTACGGTCACGGTCGGCGCGGCGTCGAAAGAGTTGCGCATGATCGGCTGGCGGGTCGGCTGGATCGTCGCGCCGGAATGGCTGATTCCGGATCTGGTGGCCGTGTCGCTCGCCAATGTCGTGGTACCGGTCGGCATAGCCCAGGAGGCCGCGGCGGTTGCGCTCGAACATTCCGCATCCGATCTGCCTGGCTACGTGAGCGAACTGGAGAGACGGCGGGATACGGTCGCCGCCGAACTGTCGGGACTCCCGTTCGGCATGCCGGCGGGCGGCTGGTCGATGCTGCTGCGCGTCGCCGATTTCGGTCTGACCGGATCGCAGATGTCGGAGCGGTTGCTGCGCCACGGCGTATGTGCGACGGCCATGACCGGATGGGGCGTCGCCCACGGCGAGCAGTACGTCCGTTTCGTGTTCTCGAACGAACCGGTCGACCGGTTGCGCACGCTCGGGGACAAGGTGCGCTTCGCACTGGAGGACGCATGACGGCCGCTCACGAGAAAGCAGAGTCGCGCGCCGGGCGTCCCTGGCTGGAAGTAGCCGGAATTCCGCGTGTGGTGGTCGAGCAAACTCACACAAGATCGATCCGCGTGACGTGATGCATCCGGCGCCGAGGCGGCGCGATGCCCCAGCCCCGGCCGGACGTAACGTCGCGCGAACGCCCTACCGCGCCACCGGCGGCCGCAGGATATCGCGCGGAATCGACGCGATCAACACGCAGCTGACCAGCAGGCAAGCCCCCAGCGCATAAGTCCCGTTGTTGATGTTGCCGGTCATCTGCTTGGCGACGCCGGTGATCATCGAGCCCGTGAAGCCGGACAGGTTCCCCACCGAGTTGATCAGCGCGATGCCGGCGGCCGCGGCCGTGCCGGACAGGATCTGCCCCGGAAAGGTCCAGTAGATCGGCATCAGCGCGAGGATGCCGCAGGTGGCAATGGTCAGGAATACGATCGACAGCGCCACGTTGTGCGCGAACGCCGCGCTCAGGATCAGGAAGACGCCGCCGATCAGCGCGGGAATCGCCGCATGCAGGCGGCGTTCGCCGGTCTTGCGCGAGTGCGACGCGTTCCACACCATCGCGAAGATCGCCGTCAGGTACGGAATGGCCGTCAGCACGCCGATGTGCAGCGGGCTGTGCACGCCCGACGCGCGGATGATCGACGGCAGCCAGAAGGCCAGCCCGTAGAAACCGGTATTGAACGTCAGCAGAATGAAGGTGAGCAACCAGACGCGCGGGCTGCGCAGCGCGGCGCCGATGCTGTGCGACTTGTGCGCGGCCTCGGATTCGAGGTTGCGCGACAGCACCGCCTTTTCGTCGGCGGACAGCCACTTCGCCGTCTGCGGGCCGTCGCCGAGGCAGGCCAGCACGATGAACGCCACCACGATCGACGGCAGCCCTTCGAGCAGCAGCATCCATTGCCAGCCGCTCATGCCCGACAGGCCGTGCGTCTGCTCCATCAGCCAGCCGGACAGCACGCTGCCGAGCGTCAGGCTCAGCGGGATCGCGACCAGGAAGCCCGACATCGCCACGCTCTGGCGCCGCGCCGGGAACCAGTAGTTCAGGTACAGGATGACGCCCGGGAAAAAACCCGCTTCGCACAGCCCCAGCAGGAAGCGCAGCGTGTAGAACATCGTGGTCGTCTGCACGTGGAAGAACTGCGCGAGCGGCACGATGAACGCCATCGACGACGACACGATGCCCCACGTGATCATGATCCGCGCAATCCAGAAGCGCGCGCCGTAGCGGTGCAACAGCAGGTTGCTGGGCATCTCGAACAGGAAATAGCCCCAGAAGAAGATGCTGGCGCCGAGCGCATAGACGCCGTCGCTCAGGTTCAGGTCGTCGAGCATCTGCAGCTTCGCGAAGCCCACGTTCACGCGGTCCAGGTAGGCCACGACGTAACAGAGCAGCAGCAACGGCAGGATGCGCCGCATGACCTTGCGGTAAAGGGCGTCTTCGGACGAGTCGGCCGCGGCCGGTGCGGCAGCGGCCTGCGTAAGGGATGGCATCGGTCTGTCTCCTGATTGTGTCGATCTTCTTCGTACCGTCGCGTGCGCTGCGCGCATCGATGTTACCGATAACATCCGGTGCCCAAAAAAAGCCGACGAGGCGACGGGAGCGATCGGCAAGCTGATACCGGTAACACATTCGACGGTAGCATGCGGCGACACGCGTGTACAAGCGCCGCCGAACGCGTGGTTTCCCTAGTGCGACTCTCACCGCGGCGGGCACGCCGCGCCCCGCCTGCGCGGTATGCCGCACCGG
Source organism: Burkholderia sp. LS-044 (assembly GCF_004803625.1). Taxonomy (NCBI): domain Bacteria; kingdom Pseudomonadati; phylum Pseudomonadota; class Betaproteobacteria; order Burkholderiales; family Burkholderiaceae; genus Burkholderia; species Burkholderia sp. LS-044. The sequence goes on along the minus strand of NZ_SSWO01000009.1, from coordinate 153,920 downwards.
TATGATGTAGCCTTTCCTGCCTCCTCCCGATCGCGATTCCGATGCCCAGTCCCACCGCCGTCCGGCCCGCCGGGCCGCCCCGCATGTCCGACGTAGCGCGCCTCGCCGGCGTATCGAAGATGACGGTGTCGCGCGTGCTCGCCGGCCACAGCGTGGCCGCCGAGACGCGCGCACGGGTCTGCGAGGCCATCGACCAGCTCGGCTATGTGGCGGATGCCGCTGCCGGTGCGCTGTCGTCGGGGCGCTCGGAATTCGTCGCGGTGCTGGTGCCGTCGCTGTCGAGTTCCAACTTCTCGGACACCGTGCGCGGCCTGACCGATGCACTCGAGCCGCATGGTTTGCAATTGCTGCTCGGCGATACCGACTACGACCTCGAACGGGAAGAACGGCTCGTCCGGTCGATGCTGCGACACCAGCCGCGCTGCATCGCGCTGACGGGGTCGCAGCACACCGATGCGACGCGCAAGGTATTGGAGCGCTCGGCGATTCCGGTGGTCGAGATGTGGGACCTGCCCACGCGCCCGATCGACACCGCCGTCGGCTTCTCGAACGTGCGCGCCGCCCGTGCGATGGTGCGCCACCTGGCCGAGCGCGGTTACCGGCGCATCGGCTTTCTGGTCGGCGCGAGCGAACTGGATCGCCGCGGCCTGGACCGGCTCAAGGGCTACCAGGCGGAGATCAAGGCGCAGGGGCTGGGCGAACCGCGCGTCGTGCGGCTGGGCGAATCGCCGATCACGATGAGCCACGGCGGGCCGGCGATGGCCGCGCTGCTGGAGCAATGGCCGGATACCGACGCGGTGATGTGCGTGAGCGACATGTCGGCGTTCGGCGCGATCATGGAGTGTCACCGGCGCGGGCTCGCCGTGCCGGCCGATATCGCCGTGGCCGGCTTCGGGAACTTCGAAGTGGCGACATGCTGCCATCCGACCATCACGACCGTATCGGTCGACGCGTACGGCATCGGGCTGCGCACGGGCGAAGCGTTGCTGGCGGCGCTGCAAGCGCGTGACGGCGGCGAGCGGACCGAATCGAAAAGCATCCGTATCGACTACACGATCATCGCGCGGGAAAGCGCCTGACGGGCCGACGGCCGCACGCATCCCAAGACGCGACGCGCGCGGCTTCGTACCGGCCCCTGCCCCTCTCCGTCGCCACGCGCGCACGAAATCCCTTCCGCTGCGCAAAAAACCCGTGCTAACATCCAAACTATGTTACCGGTACCATCCGGCATGCAGAATGACAAAGGCCCCTCAGGAGACAGCCTGCCATGTCACACACCCCTCGCCGCCTGCGCAGCCAGGAATGGTTCGACGACCCCGCGCACGCGGACATGACGGCACTCTATGTCGAGCGCTTCATGAACTACGGGTTGACGCGCGAGGAACTGCAGTCGGGCCGCCCCATTATCGGCATCGCGCAGACGGGCAGCGACCTCGCGCCGTGCAACCGCCATCACATCGAGCTGGCCGAACGCACCAAGGCGGGCATCCGCGACGCGGGCGGCATTCCGATGGAGTTCCCCGTGCATCCGCTCGCCGAGCAAAGCCGCCGGCCCACCGCCGCGCTCGACCGCAATCTCGCGTACCTCGGGCTGGTGGAAGTGCTGCACGGCTTTCCGCTGGACGGTGTGGTGCTGACGACCGGCTGCGACAAGACCACGCCCGCGTGCCTGATGGCGGCCGCCACCGTCGACATGCCCGCGATCGTGCTGTCGGGCGGCCCGATGCTCGACGGCTGGCACGAGGGCAAGCGGGTCGGCTCGGGCACGGTGATCTGGCATGCGCGCAACCTGCTCGCGGCGGGCGAGATCGACTACGAAGGCTTCATGCAGCTGACCACGGCCTCGTCGCCGTCGATCGGCCATTGCAACACCATGGGCACCGCGCTGTCGATGAACAGCCTCGCCGAGGCGCTGGGCATGTCGCTGCCCGGCTGCGCGAGCATTCCCGCCGCCTATCGCGAGCGCGGCCAGATGGCTTACGCGACCGGCAAGCGCGCGGTCGAGCTCGTTCGGGAAGACCTGCGCCCGTCGACAATCATGACGCGCGCGGCATTCGAGAATGCGATCGTCGTCGCGTCCGCGCTGGGCGCATCGACCAACTGCCCGCCGCACCTGATCGCGATTGCGCGTCACATGGGCGTCGAACTGAGCCTGGACGACTGGCAGCGCCTGGGTGAATCGGTGCCGCTGCTCGTCAACTGCATGCCGGCCGGCGACTACCTCGGCGAGAGCTTCCACCGCGCCGGCGGCGTGCCCGCCGTGCTGCGCCAGCTCGATTCGGCCGGGCTGCTGCGGCGCGACTGCCTGACCGTATCGGGCCGCGCGATCGGCGAGATCGCCGACACCGCGCAGGACGCCGACCGCGACGTGATCCGCACGCCCGATGCGCCGCTCAAGCATGGCGCCGGCTTCATGGTGCTGTCGGGCAACTTCTTCGACAGCGCGATCATGAAGATGTCGGTGGTGGGCGACGCGTTCCGCCGCACCTACCTGTCCGAGCCGGGCGCGGAGAATACGTTCGAGGCGCGCGCGATCGTGTTCGACGGCCCCGAGGACTATCACGCGCGCATCAACGATCCCGCGCTGAACATCGACGAGCGCTGCATCCTCGTGATCCGCGGCTGCGGCACGGTCGGCTACCCGGGCAGTTCCGAAGTCGTGAACATGGCGCCGCCTGCCGAACTGGTGAAGCGCGGCGTGACGTCGCTGCCGTGCATGGGTGACGGACGCCAGAGCGGCACATCGGCCAGCCCGTCGATCCTGAACATGTCGCCGGAAGCCGCGGTCGGCGGCGGCCTCGCGCTGCTGCGCACGAACGATCGCGTGCGCGTGGACCTGAATCGCCGCAGCGTCGACGTGCTCGTCGACGAGGACGAACTCGCGCGCCGCCGCGAAACCGAAAGCTTCACCGTGCCGCAGGCGCAAACGCCGTGGCAGGAACTCTATCGCCGGTTCGTCGGCCAGCTGTCCACCGGCGGCTGCCTCGAACCGGCCACGCTGTACCTGAAGGTGATCGAGCAGCGCGGCAACCCGCGCCATTCGCACTGACCCACCGCCCCCGACTCTTGCCGAGCTGACCATGCATACGCCTTCCGTTTCCGATTGCCTGCCGCACGACCTCGACCACGCGCTGCTGATCGGCCGCGTCTGGCGGCACGACGGCGCCCACGCGGGCCCGAGCGTCGTCGCCGTGCGCGGCGGCGAAGTGTTCGACATCACACGCACCGTGCCGACCACCGCCGACCTGTTCGATCGCCCCGATGCAGTCGCCATCGCGCGCACCGCTGCCGGCGAATCGCTCGGCCGTGTCGAGCCGTTGTTGCAGGCCGCGCTGGACGGCACGCCGGGCGCGACGCACCTGCTCGCGCCGTGCGACGTGCAGGCGATCAAGGCGTGCGGCGTGACCTTTGCGGTCAGCCTGATCGAGCGCGTGATCGAGGAACAGGCGGGCGGCGATCCGGCCAAAGCGCGGGAGGTTCGCGACACCATCGCCGCGACCATCGGCACCGATCTATCGAAGATCGTGCCGGGCTCGGAAGCCGCGCTGCGCCTGAAGGCGGAGCTCGAACGCCGCGGCGCATGGTCGCAATACATGGAAGTCGGCATCGGCCCGGATGCGGAGGTGTTCTCCAAGGCGCAGCCGATGTCGGCGGTCGGCTTCGGCGCGGACGTGGGGCTGCTGCCCGTGTCGGTGTGGAACAACCCGGAACCGGAGATCGTGCTGGCGGTCGCCCGTGACGGCAGGCCGGTGGGCGCGACGCTCGGCAACGACGTGAACCTGCGCGACATCGAAGGCCGTTCGGCGCTGCTGCTCGGCAAATGCAAGGACAACAACGGCTCGTGCGCGATCGGCCCGTTCGTGCGGCTGTTCGACGACGGCTTCACGCTCGACAGCGTGCGGGCATGCAGCGTGTCGCTGCGCGTCGAAGGCGCGGACGACGGCTTCGTACTCGACGGAATCAGCCATATGCGCGAGATCAGCCGCGACCCGACCGACCTCGTCGCGCAGACCTGCGGCGCGCATCACCAATATCCGGACGGCTTCATGCTGTTCCTCGGCACGATGTTCTCGCCGATCCAGGATCGCGACGCGCCCGGCGGCGGATTCACGCATCACCTCGGCGACCGCGTCACGATCTCCACGCCCGCGCTCGGCGCACTCGTCAACACCGTGCGGCTTTGCACGGAGATCGCGCCGTGGACCTTCGGCGTGCGCGCGCTGTATGCGAATCTGGCGGCACGCGGGCTGCTTGCCTGAGCGGAACGGCAGCAACACCGGCCTCCCCACGGGTGATCGATCGCAGTCAGCCACGGCGTGGGCGACGTACAGCGGACCGGTGCAGGATACGAACGAAATCCCGCCCGTCGTCGTCGGGTGCGCCAGCCGGACTGGCTTCGCCGCGCCGCATGAAACCGGGGCCCGCCGGCCCCGTCACGCGAACCGTCACGCCGCCACCGCGCGCTCCGCGAGCCTGAACTCGCCGACCGTCTGCGCGAGCCGGGCCGCCTGCTCGCGCAGCGACGTCGCGGCAGCCGCCGATTGCTCGACCAGCGCCGCGTTCTGCTGCGTCGTATCGTCGAGCTGCGACACCGCCTGATTCACCTGCTCGAGCCCCGTGCTCTGCTCCTTCGCGGCGACGCTGATTTCGGCGATCACGCTCGTGATGTTGCGCACGCCGTCGACGATTTCGTCCATCGTCGCACCGGCCGTCTGCACGAGCCCGGAGCCGCCCCCGATCTTCTCGACCGATGAGTGGATCAGCTGCTTGATTTCCCCCGCGGCCTGCGCGCTGCGCTGCGCGAGCGCACGCACTTCCCCGGCGACGACCGCGAAGCCGCGGCCGTGCTCGTTCGCGCGGGCCGCCTCGACGGCGGCGTTCAACGCGAGAACGTTGGTCTGGAACGCGATACCGTCGATCACGCCGACGATGTTGGCGATCTCCGCCGACGCCTGCGTGATGTCGTTCATCGTCGACACGACGTCGCGCACGACCGTGCCGCCCCGCAGCGCGACGTCCGACGCCGATTCCGCCAGACGGTTCACCTGGCTCGCCGCATCGGCCGGGTTGCGGGCCGTGCCGGCGATCTCCTCGAGCGCGGCGGCCGTTTCCTGCAGGCTCGACGCCGCGTGTTCGGTGCGGGCCGACAGATCCCGGTTGCCCTGCGCGATCTCGGCGCTCGCGAGGTTCACGGACGTGCTGAAATCGCGGATCTGCCGCAGGATCGTACTGATCTTCTCGGCGAACGCGTTGAACGCTCTCGCGATCTGCGCGGCTTCGTCCGCGCCGTCGGCCGGCAGGCGCTTCGTCAGATCGCCGCTGCCGCTCGAGACGTCCGTGAGCGCGTCGCGCACTATCAGGATGTGCTTGAAGGCCGCGCTCGTCATCGCGCCGACCAGCGCCGCCGCGATGATGGCGACACACGTCGCAAGTATCCGTGCGCGAATTGATGACAGCATGATGACTTCGGTCTCCGTTACCGCGTGATTGAAATGGGATCGCTGAACAAGGCGAACCTGATCCGTTTAACGGCCCGGCGGGCGAAAACAGCGCCGTTCTCCGGCTCAGCGTGACGAATGCGGATCGCGGTCGGATTTATTTTGACGACAGGCAACCCGCAAACGATTGCCCCGCAGCGCCGGTCCTAAACCTTTCTTTCACCATTCCGTTAATCAGGAAATCTATTTGATAACCACAACCGGATTCCTCCCATGAACGATCGACGATTAACCGTTCGCACGAAGCTGATCATGGCTTTCGGACTTCTTACGTGTACGGTCGTGCTCGTCTCCATCGTCGGCATCGTCTCGCTCGGCAACGCGAACGCGGCATTCGACGACTATGTCAACGGCACCAACGCCCGCGCGAACCTGGCCGACAAGATTCGCTTCGCGGTCGACCGGCGCGCGATCGCCGCCCGCAACCAGGTCCTCGCGGCCAGCCCGCGCGACGCGGACATCGAGAAGGAAGCGGCGCTGCAGGCCGACCACGAAGTCGGCGCGCTGATGGGCGAACTGACGAATGCGGTCCGCGAGGGCAGCAGCGCATCCGACAAGGCGCGCGAACTGGTTCGGCAAATCGGGGCGGTCGAGGCGCAGTACGGCCCCGTGGCGCGCGCCATCGTCGACGCGGCGGCGAACAACCGGCGCGATCAGGCGATCACGATGATCAACGAACAGTGCCGACCGCTGCTGGCCCAGCTCGTCGCGGCCACCGACACGTATGCGACGTACTCGCGCGCGCGGGCCGATCAACTGGTGAAGGAATCGGACGACCGTTATACCTCGCGACGCCTGATGCTGATCGCGATCTGCATCGCCGCCGCCGCCGCGGCCGCGCTCTCGGGCCTCGTCATCACCCGCGGCCTGCTGCGCTCGCTGGGCACGGAGCCCGCCGTGCTCAGCGATATCGCCGGCCATATCGCCGCCGGCAATCTCGGCGCCGAAGCCACGACCGGCGCCGCGCCGGCCGGCAGCGTACTGGCTTCGATGCGCGACATGCAGGCGAACCTGATCCGCCTGATCTCGGAAGTCCGTACCGCATCGGACAACGTTGCGACCGGCGCCGGCGAAATCGCGTCCGGCAACCAGGACCTGTCGTCCCGCACCGAACAGCAGGCCGCGTCGTTGCAGGAAACCGCGTCGAGCATGGAGCAACTGACCTCCACCGTGCGCCTGAACGCCGACAATGCGCAACAGGCGAGCGGCCTGGCCAACAACGCATCGGAGGTCGCGCAGCGCGGCAGCTCGGCGGTCGGCCTGATGGTCGACACGATGACCGACATCAGCGCGAGCTCCGCCAAGATCGCCGAGATCACCGGGATCATCGAAGGGATCGCGTTCCAGACCAACATCCTCGCGCTCAACGCGGCCGTGGAGGCTGCCCGCGCCGGCGAACAGGGCCGCGGCTTCGCGGTGGTGGCAAGCGAAGTCAGAAGTCTTGCGCAGCGTTCGTCGAGCGCCGCGAAGGAAATTCGCGAGCTGATCTCGCAATCGGTCCGGAAAATCGAGGACGGCTCGCATATCGCGAACAACGCGGGCGATACGATGAGCGAGGTCACGCATGCGATCTCGCGCGTGACCGACATCATGGGCGAAATCGCCGCGGCGTCGAGCGAACAGAGTCGCGGCATCGAGCAGGTCAATCTCGCCATTACGCAAATGGACGAGGTCACCCAGCAGAATGCGGCGCTCGTCGAGCAGGCAGCCGCCGCCTCGAAGTCGCTCGAGGAACAGGGAAACCGGCTTGCCGAGGCCGTCTCGTTGTTCCGGCTCGACGCGCGCATGGCCAGCGCGTAGGTCGGCGCCCGCCGCCCTGCCGCCGGCTCACCTCGACACAGAGTTCGAGCGCCCGTGCGCGCGTCTCGGCGAGCAAGCGCAGCGCTTCGCCGAGCAAGCCCTTCTCCAGGTCGGAGAGATGATCGTCGCGGCCGATTTCGCCGATCGCCGGCTCGCTCATGCGGGTTTCCATCGCGGCTTCTCCTGTCCGATTGCGCACGCGGTCGCATGTCGCCTTTCGCGTCACATGACCGCGCCGCGCAGCCACGGCACGAACTCGCGTTCGCCGATGCCGTTGTCCTCGCTGCGGGATCGTCGTCCGGAGGCAACGTCGAGCATCAGCCGGAACAGCCGCTCGCCCGCTTCGCCGACCGAGAGCGAACCGGCGACGATCCCGCCGCTGTCGAAATCCATGTCCGATTGCATCCGCTCGTACAGGCCGGTCGTCGTCGCGATCTTGATCGTCGGCACCGGCTTCGAGCCGAACACCGAACCGCGGCCCGTCGTGAAGCACACGAGATTCGCGCCGCCGGCGATCTGCCCGGTGGCCGACACCGGGTCGTAACCGGGCGTATCCATGAACACGAGCCCCGCTTGCCGCACCGGCTCCGCATAGTCGTAGACCGCGCGCAGCGGCGAGCGGCCGCCCTTCGACACAGCGCCGAGCGATTTCTCGAGAATCGTCGTGATGCCGCCGGCGAGGTTGCCGGGCGACGGGTTGTTGTTCATTTCGCCGCCGTTGTCGGCGACGTAACGCTCCCACCACTGCAACCTGCCGAGCAGACGCTCGGCCACGTCGCGCGACGCCGCTCGCGCGATCAGCAGATGCTCGGCGCCGTAGATCTCGGGCGTCTCGGACAGAATCGCGGTGCCGCCGTTGCGGACCAGCAGATCGACGGCCGCGCCGAGCGCCGGATTCGCGGTGATGCCCGAGTAACCGTCGGAGCCGCCGCATTGCAGGCCGACCGTCAGCCGCGAGGCCGGCACGGCGCTGCGACGCGCGCCGTCGGCCGCCTCCAGCAACTCGCGCACGATCGACACGCCTTTGGCCACGGTGTCGCGCACGCCGCCTTCGTCCTGGATCACCAGCGTGCGCACGGTACCGGGTGCCGCCGCGTCGAGCCGCTGCGCGAGCGCGCCGACCTGGTTGACCTCACAACCGAGGCCGACGAGCAGCACGCCGGCGAAATTCGGGTTGCGCGCATAACCGACGAGCGTGCGTCGCAGCAGTTCGATGCCGTCGCCGGTCGCCGACATGCCGCAGCCGCTCTGATGGGTCATCGCGACGACGCCGTCGACATGGCCGAACGCGTCGAGCGCGCCGTGCCGGTATGCATCGGCGATCGCATGACAGACACTCGCCGAACAGTTGACGCTCGCGATCACGCCAACGTAGTTGCGCGTCCCCACGCTGCCGTCGGGACGCACGAATCCGTCGAAGGTATCGCGGCGATCGGCCGGAACGTCGTGCGTGTCGCCCGCCGGCCCGTCGTCGTGCGCATGCCGCTCAGGCATCCCGACGTTATGCACGTGCACGTGCTCGCCCGCGGCGATGTCCCGCAGCGCGACGCCGATCGGCTGCCCGCATTTGACGATCGCGTCGCCACGCGCGATCGGCGTGGTGGCGATCTTGTGGCCGGCCGGTATCGCGGCCGCCGGCCGCAGCGGTGCGCCGTGCACGTCGATCGGCACGTCCGGCGCCAGCGCATCGAGTGCGACGGCGACGTTATCGTTGCCGTGAAGGATCACGATGGTCGGTTGCTTCACGATGGTCTTCTCCCTGTCGTTGCGGCCACCGGTTCGCAGCGGGCGACGAGTTGCCGCAACCGCGGTTGTTCGGCCGCCAGCGCCAGCGAATCGGCGAGCGCGAGCAGCGGCTCGATCCGCCGCGCGACCTTCTCGCGATGGTTGACCGCGATATCGGCGATGCGATGCGCGAGAAACGGATTGAGAAAGCGCTCGCGCACGCTGTCGACGTAGTGTTCGGCCGTTTCGCGCAAGCCCAGCGCCACGAATACCGGCGCGACTTCATCGCGCCACACGGCTTCGAGACCGTCGCGCAACCGCGCATCGTTCATCGCGTCCCGCACCGTTTCCGATGCGTCGCGCCCCGCCGCGAGCCACTGCTCCGCGAGCCAGCTGTGCCCGAGATTGAGGAAGAACAGCTTCAGGCGCTCGTGGCTGCGCAAATCGTCGGTGACGACGACCTGAGCATGCGTGCACGGCAGCGCCATGCCGGCACGCCGCTCGATCGCCCACAGCGCGTAGGGCTCCGCGATCGCGCCGACCGGATGGAGCGGCTCGGACACGATGCGGTCGACGAGCGAGTTGACCCACACGCAGCGGTTGCCCAGATAGTCGGCGAACGCGTCGGGCAGCCGCCACTGGCGCGCGAGGTCCAGCACGATGTCGCGCAGCGTGTCGCCGTTGTCCGTCACCAGTTCGCAAGGCAGGATGGAGACGCCGTCATCGGGCCGCACCTGCCAGCGCGCATGCAGCAGCGCGAGCAGCTTCGCCGGAAAGCCGTGCGGTGCGTGCTCCTGCTGGGCCAGCAGGTCCACGGTGTCGCGTGGATCGGCGCGATACCCTGCGTCGCCGGTGTTCGACACGATGACGCGTACGGTCTCGATCGCGGCACCGCGTATCTCCGCCCAGTCGTGCTCGGCGTCCCACGCGCGATGCACGGCGCGGCACTCGACGACTTCGTCGACCACGCCGCCGCGGTCGCGCCCGCGAATCCGCACCGGATAGCGACCGGTGGCGCGCAGCGCGTCGATGCGGGCGCGGCTGGCCGGATTGCCGGTCGTCTGCACGATGCCGATGCCGCCCATCGCGTTGCCGTCGTCCAGCGCCTGCGAGACGAACAAGTCGACGTGCGCGAGCAGGAAGCGGCTCGTGCCGAACTGGAGGATCGGCGGCGTCATCGCATGCGCTCCGCGTGCCGGATTCGATCGATCAGCATTCGACGAGCGCCTTCACGACGGTCTGCCCCGCATCGAGCAAACGCGGCAGCGCATCCGGCACCTCTTCGAGCCGCATCCGGTGCGTGTTCAGCGCGCGGTCCGGAATACGCCCCCCGCGCATCGCGTCGAGCACCGTCGCGAAATCCTCGGCCGTCGCATTGCGGCTCGCGAGCAGCGTGGCTTCCCGCTTGTGGAATTCGGGATCCGAAAAGGCGACGTGCCCGCGCACGATCGAGATCAATGTGTATTTGCCGCCATGCGCGACGAATTCGAAACCGCGATTCATCGCATCGAGGTTGCCTGTGGCGTCGAACACCGCATCGAAATACTCGCCGTTCGTCAACGCCGCGAGACGCGCCGCGTCATCCTCGCCCACCTCCACGGTCGCATCAACCGTCAGATGTTGCCGGCAAAACGCCAGTCGATCCGCCCGCGTGTCGAGGCATGTGACGTCGGCGCCACGCAGCTTCGCGAAGATCATCGCGGCCATGCCGATCGGCCCGGCGCCGACGACCAGCGCGCGCTGCCCGGCGCGGACGTCCGCGCGCCGCACCGCATGCGCGCCGATCGCGAGGAATTCCAGCATCGCCGCCTGGTCGAGCGAAATGCCGTCGGCCTTGTGAACGAACTGCGCAGGCACGCTCAGGTATTCGGCGAGCGCGCCGTCGCGATGCACGCCGAGCACCTTGATGTTCACGCAGCAATTCGTGTTGCCGTGCCGACAGGCGATGCAGTGCCCGCACGACAGATACGGCATCACGTACACCGCGTCGCCGACGCCGAGCCCCGACTCGGGTTCCGCCTCGACGACGACCGCCGAAAGCTCATGGCCCATCACGCGCGGATAGTCGAGGTACGGCTGGTTGCCGGTGAAGATATGCAGGTCGGTGCCGCAAATGCCGACCCGTTGCACGCGCAACAGTACTTCGCCGCTGCCGCGTACGGGCAGTTCGCGCTGCTGCACGCGCAGCACGCCGGGGGATTCGCAAATCACGCTGAGCATGTCGGGTTCCTTTCGTTCTGGTTCATTCGTCGTGGCGTGCGGTGTCGATCCGGTAGAAGCGGTGTGCGTTGCCGCCGAAGAGGCCGTCCAGCGCCGCGGCGCCGAGCAACCGTGCGCAATCGTCCTCGCACGCGGCCAGCCATTCGCCGTAGCCGCCGCACGCCGACGCCAGCCGCAGCACCGGCCAGTCGCTGCCCCACATCAGGCGCGTCGGCCCGAACAGCTCGGCCAGCGCGTGGACATACGGCCGCGTGCGCGCGCGCACGGCGTCGGGCCCAGCCGACGGCCCTGCTTCGGTCCAGAGGCCGGACAGCTTGCAATGAAGGTTCGGCAGGCGCGCAAGCCGGCCCATCGCCGACAGCCACGGCTGCCATTCGCCGCGCTCGATGAACGGCTTCGCGCCATGGTCGATCACGATCGGCAGATCCGGATGGCGTCGCGCGAATGCATGCAGCGCATCGAGATGACGCGGCATCACCAGTGCATCAAAACGCAGCCCGTGCTCGAGCATCGCGGCGACCGCGCGATCCAGCCGCGGATCGTCGATCCACGTGTCGTCGGGCAGATCCTGCAGCATCGGTCGCAAGCCGCGCGCCTTTGGCGCGGACGCAAACGCCGCGATCCGCGCCGGTGCGTCGTCGGCCTTCAGGTCGACCCAGCCGACCACCGCGCCGACGCTCGGCGTTTCGTCCGCGAGATCGAGCAGAAAGCGCGTGTCGGCTTCGCTCGGCAGCGATTGCACGAGGACGGTGGTGTCGATGCGCGCAGCGTCGAGCAGCGGCGCCAGATCGGCCGGGCCGAAATCCCGGTGAATCGCATCGAGTTCGGCCGGCGGCCAGCAGCCGGCCCGTGCGTCGATGCGCCAGTAGTGCTGATGGGCGTCGATGCGCATGGTCATGCGTGGGCTCCCGGAACCGGCGCGTGCGCCGCGATCAACCCTTCGTCGCGCAGCGCATCCCACAGTTCGGCCGGCGCGGGACGCTCGAACCAGTCGACGTTCTGCTTCAACTGCGCCACGCTGCGCGCGCCGACCACGCACGATACGACGGCTGGATGACCGAACGGAAACTGCAATGCCGCGGCGGGAAGCGGCACGTCGAAGCGGTTGCACAGCGCGCCGAGCCGCGTGGCCTTGTCGATCACGTCGGCGCTCGCGTCCGCATAGTTGAACTTGCCGTTGCCGGCGAGCAGGCCGGAATTGAACACGCCGCCGATCACGATCGCCGTCCCGTCACGGGCGCACGCGTCGAGCAGCGGTTCGAGCGCCGTCTGTTCGAGCAGCGTGTAGCGGCCGGCCAGCAGCACCGCATCGAGCGCCGCTTCGTTCAGCGCGTCGGCCGCGACTTCCCATTCGTTCACGCCGAGACCGAACGCGCCGATCTCGCCGCTGGCGCGCAGCGCATCCAGCGCGCGAAACCCGCCGCCGCGCGTCAACTGTTCCCAGTAGTGCGCATGACGATCGCCGTGCGTCATCGCGCCGATGTCGTGCACGTACAGCATGTCGATCCGCGCGAGCCCGAGCCGTTGCCGGCTGTCGTCATGCGAGCGCATGATGCCGTCGTAGCTGTAGTCGTAGACGGGCCGGAACGGCAGCGGCTCGGCCCAGCCGTCGTCGCCCGGCCGCACGCTCGCGTCGGCGCGCATCAGCCGCCCGACCTTCGTGCTGAGCGTGAACGCGCTGCGCTCGCGCGGAGCGAGCCCCGCCCCCACGCGCCGCTCGGACAGCGTGTAGCCGTAATACGGCGCGGTGTCGAAGTAGCGCAGGCCGGCAGCCCACGCGGCGTCGACCAGCGCGGCGGCGTCGGCCGCCGACATCGGCCGATAAAGGCCGCCGAGCTGCGAGCAGCCGAGGCCGAGCGCGGACACCGTCAGCCCGCTGCGCGGCAAGGTGCGCGTATCGTTTGCGTTCATGAGTGGTGACTCGATGCGTGCAAGCGGGACGGGCGATCAGTACAGGACATTCTTCGCTGCCTGCGAATCGAGGTTCTGCTTGTCGACCATCACGACGCCGGTATCGATCAGCTTCGGCGCGGGCTTGCGCTCGATCACGTCGAGCGCCGTGCGCACGCCCTGGTTCCCCATCTGCCACGAGCCCTGCACGGCGATCGCCTGCACGGTGCCGTCGCGCACGAAGCCCTGCAGGTCCTCGTTGCCGTCGAACCCGATCGCCACCACCTTGCCCGCCTTGCCCGACTGCTTCAGCGCACGGCCCATGCCGACTGCGGTCGGCTCGTTCGCGCCGAAGATGCCCTTCAGGTCCGGGTTCGCCGACAGCACGTCGGTCGTCTGGTTCAGCGCGGTCGCCATTTGCGATTGCGAGTAGTACGGGCCGACGACCTGCAGCTTCGAATGGCTCTCGATGTACTTGCGGAACCCGCCGACGCGGCTGACCTCGGAGCCCGCGCCCGGTACGTACGACATGATCGCGATCTTGCCCGACTGCCCGACGCGGTCGATCAGCGCCTTCGCGCACAACGCGCCCGCCTTCTCGTTGTCGGTCGACAGGAATGCCTGGTAGTACGGCTTGCCCGCGTCCGCGATCGCCGAGTCGATCAGCACGACGGGAATGTGCGCTTCCCACGCCTTCTTGATCGCGGGCACGAGCGCATCGGGATCGGACGGCGCGAGCACGATGCCCGCCACATGACGCGTAACCGCGTTGTCGACCATGTTGACCTGCCCGCTGATGTCGGACTCGGCCGCCGGGCCCTGGAACGTCATCGTGTAACCCTTGGCGCCGCCGAGCGCCGCCTTCGCGCCCTTCTGCACGTTCTGCCAGTAGTTCGAATTGACCGTCTTGACGATCACGGCGATCTCGCCGCCCGCCGCATACGCGCCGCTGCTGCACACCGCGAACACGCACGCCGATGCCGCCAGCAGGATGGATTTGTTCATGTCTCGCTCCGCTTCTCGTTGGTAGGGACTGCTTGCTGCCGGTCAGGGCCGGCGATTGCGCAACTGGTCGATCCACACCGTGCCGAGGATCACGACGCCGATGATGATCTGCTGGATGAAGCTCGACACGCCGTTCATGTTCAGGCCGTTGCGCAGCACGCCGATCACGAACGCGCCGATCGCCGTGCCGGAGATCGTGCCGACGCCGCCCATCAGCGACGTGCCGCCGATGACCGAACTGGCGATCGCGTCGAGCTCGTACATCACGCCTTCGTTCGGCTGCCCGGTGACGAGCCGCGACATCAGCACGCAACCGGTCACGCCCGCGAGCGCGCCGGACAGCACGTAGGTGAACAGCTTCACGCCCTGCACGTTCACGCCCGACAGCCGGGCGGCTTCCGCGTTCGACCCGACCGCGTAGATATGGCGGCCGAGCGACGTTCTCGACAGCAGCACGGACACCACGACGAACAGCACGACCATGATCACGACCGGATACGGAATGCCGGGAAAGGTCGTGTCGGGGAACCCGTCCGCGCCGATGCGCGAGATCCGCAGCAGCGCGCCGTTGCCGAGCGCGCCGAACGCATCGCCGAGATCCGATACCGGCCGCGCGCCGGTGATCTGCAGCGCGATGCCGCGCGCGACGAGCATCATGCCGAGCGTCGCGATGAACGGCGGCAGGCCCATCTGCGTCACGCAGATGCCGTTGACGAGCCCGCACAGCGCGCCGACCAGGATGCCGGCCGCCATCGCCGCGGGCACCGGCGCGCCGGCCTTGACCAGCAGCGCCGCGCACACGCCGGACAGCGCGAGCACCGAGCCGACCGACAGGTCGATGCCGCCCGTGATGATCACGCAGGTGGCGGCCACGCCCAGATAGGCGATCGACGTGACCTGCAGGCCGACCGTCATCAGGTTGTCGACCGAGAAGAACGCCGCGCTCGAGATCGAGAACGCGAACACGAGCACGACGAGACTGCCCAGCGCCGCGAACTTCTGGATCAGGTCGCGCCGCCGCTGTCGCGCCGCCCGTTCGTCGGCCTGGCTTCGATCGGATGTCATTTCAAGCATGGGAACGCCCCGACGCGTAGTGCATGATCTCCTCCTGACTGGTGTGTTTCGTATCGAGAAATGCGGTCAATCGACCTTCGTGAAAAACGGCGATCCGGTCGGTCATGCCGAGCAGTTCGGGCAGTTCCGAACTGATCAGCACCACGCCGACGCCGTCGGCGGCGAGCCGGTCCATCAGCCCGTAGATCGCGAATTTCGCGCCGACGTCGATGCCGCGCGTCGGCTCGTCGAAGAACAGGATCTTCGAGCCGCGGTACAGCCATTTGCCGATGACGACCTTCTGCTGGTTGCCGCCGGACAGGTTTCGGACGCGCTGGTGCACGGACGGCGTGCGAATCGCGAGGTCCTGCACGTAGCGGCGCGCGACGTCGAGTTCGTCGTTGAAGCGCAGGAATCCGAAGCGTGACGTGATGCCGCGCACGTTCGCGAGCGTGAGGTTCGCCGCGACGGGCATCGGCAGCGCGAGACCCTCCTTCTTGCGGTCCTCCGACAGATACGCGATGCCGTGCCGGATCGCCTCGCGCGGCGAGCGGATCGTCACGGGCCGGCCGTGCAGCCCGATCGTGCCGCCGTCGGGGCGATCCGCGCCGAAGATCGCGCGGGCGATCTCGGTGCGCCCGGCGCCCATCAAGCCCGCGAAACCGAGGATCTCGCCGCGGCGCAGCGCGAACGACACCGGCCCGAACACACCGTCGCGGCGCAGGTCCCGCACGTCCAGCAGCACCTCGTCGGTCGGCACCGATTGCCGCGACGGATAGGCGTCGTCGAGCGTGCGTCCGACCATGCGCGCGACGATGTCGTCGATGCTCACGTCGGCAAAAGCGTCCGTCGAGATGTGGCGCCCGTCGCGCAGCACCGTCACGCGATCGACGATCTGCGCCATTTCGTCGAGCCGGTGCGAGATATACAGAATCGCCACGCCGTCGGCGCGCAGTTCCTCGATGATGCGAAACAGCTGCACCGTTTCCGTTTCGGTCAGCGACGACGTGGGTTCGTCCATGATCAGCACACGCGCATCGTGCGACAGCGCCTTCGCGATCTCGACCATCTGCTGCTGCGCGATGGACAGCACGCCGACCTTCGTCGTCGGCGCGACGTTCAGGCCGATGCGCGCGATGCAGCGCGCCGCCTCCGCGTTCATGCGTTTCGTATCGACGAACGGCCCGCGCCGCGGCTCGCGCGCGAGGAACAGGTTCTCCGCCACGCTCAGGTGCGGGACGAGATTGAGCTCCTGATGAATGATCGAGATGCCGGCCGCCTGCGCTTCGGAGGCGGAATGAAACCGCACCGGCGCGCCGCGATAGTGGACGACACCGTCGTCGGGCAGGTACTGGCCGCTGATGATCTTCATCAGCGTCGATTTGCCTGCGCCGTTCTCGCCGCACACCGCATGCACCTCGCCGCGGCGCAGGTCGAGGCGAATCCCGTCGAGCGCGAGGACGCCGGGGAAGCGCTTGCGAATCCCGTCCAGGCGCAGGATCTCCCGGTCCGGTTCGTCCTGCGCGGCCTGACCGGGCAGATTGCGAGGCATTGCCATTGCGTCTCCTGGGGATGGATCGACCTCGACACTAACCGGTCAGTCCAATTTGGATGAATTACAGCAATCAAAGCCATTTTGGTCAAGCCAATTTAATTATTCACATCTGATCTTACCAATAGTGAAAACCCGGACATCCGGATGAACGCGCCGCTACACGGGGCGATGCGTCCGGCGTGATAGACTCCGCGACACGCGCTTGCGCCCGAAGCGCATTGATCCCTATCACTCGGATGAAATCGACAGAACCCAAGCGGCTTTACCAATCGGTCGCGGCCCAGATCGTCGCGTTGATTCGCCAGGGCGAATTCGCGATCGGCGAGCGGCTGCCGCCCGAGCGCGAGCTGGCGCTGACGCTCGGCGTGTCGCGGCCGTCGCTTCGGGAGGCGCTGATCGCGCTGGAAATCGGCGGGCAGATCGAAATCCGGATGGGCTCCGGCGTCTATGTGCGCGATACGGCCGCCGACGCTGTCGGCCCGATGGCCACGCTCGGCGACAGTCCGTCGGAATTGATGCAGGCTCGCGCGGCCGTCGAAGGCAGCGTCGCCGCGCTGGCCGCAGCGCGGATGACGGCCGCCATGCTCGAGCGGCTGCGCCGCACCGTTCAGCGCATGAAGCGGCTCGCGGAGGCCGGCAAATCCCCGGTCGAAGCCGACCGGCAGTTCCACATGCTGATCGCGGAAGCCGCCGGCAACTCGGTGCTCACCCGCTTCGTCGGCGAGCTGTTCGACAGCCGCCACGACCCGATCGCGGCCGCGATGCGCGGCCATGCGGAGAATCCGCAGACGTGGACCGCCGCGGTGCGCGAGCACGAGGACGTGCTGCTCGCGTTGCAGGCCGGCGATCCGATCGCCGCGCAGACGGCCATTCGCGCGCATCTTCGCGCGTCGGAAGCGCGGTGGATCGAGGGTGGGCTGAAAGCCGATCCGGATTGAGCTGAACACGCACGGGCGCCGGCGCGCGTCGGCGAGCGCGGTGTCGTGCATCGCGTGGCGCCGTGCCCCCTGCAATTTCACTCATATTTCTCGCGCAGGCGTGACGAAAGCGCTATCCGGCCGTCACCACGCCATGGTTTGTTTTCCCTGCCGTTCGGCATTTCAGGAAATCCACCCATCCCCTCGCTCGCATCCGTGCGCCCCACCGTTTCGCTCCCCGTACCAATCCTCAAAATTACGATTGCAAATGCCTCTCATTTGCATTAAATTGCCGCGCAAATGTACTGTTTGGAACACCGATGTCGGCGCAAGGCCGCCCGCCGTGCCCGAACGCGAACGACACGAAAGGGAGAGGTATGAGCAGGAGGAACTGGGCGGCCGCACCGATGGCCATCGTCGTCGGCACGGCAGGCGTGGGCACGGCCGACGCGCAGGAGGCGACGCTGCCTGCCATCGAGATCTCTGGGCAGCGCGCAAGCGCGCCATTTCGCACACGCGACTCGACGAGCGCGACGCGCAGCGAGGCGGACGTGATGGAGATCCCGTTCGCGGTCAGCAGCGTCGATGCGAAACTCGTGCGCACGGTCGCGGCGACGCGTGGCGAGGACCTGTACGACTGGGTCGCGGGCGTCGCGCGGCAGAACAACTTCGGCGGTCTTTGGGACAACTACGCGGTGCGCGGCTTCGCCGGCGACGGCAACACGTCCGGCACCGACTACCTCGTCAACGGCTTTTCGTGGAATCGCGGGATCAGCGTGCCGCGCGACACCGCCAACCTCGAGCGCATGGAAGTGCTCAAGGGGCCCGCGTCGGCGCTGTACGGGCGCGGCGATCCGGGCGGGCTCATCAGCTACACGACGAAGCAGCCGCAGTTCGCGCGCGCGAACACCGTCGGCGTGTCGGCCGGCAGCTACGGCGCATTGCGCGAGACGCTCGATTCGACCGGCCCCGTGACGAAGTCGCTCGCGTACCGCTTCGTCGCGATGAACGAGAACAACGGCAGCTTCCGCGATACCGTGTCGAGCAAACGCTACCTGTTCGCGCCGTCGTTCACGTGGGACATCGGTGCGGATACGACGCTTCATTACGAATTCGAGAGTGCGCGCCAGCGCGCACCGCTCGATCGCGGCGTGGTCGCGGTGGGCGGGCAGCTCGGTGCGATTCCCGCATCGCGCTTCCTCGGCGAGCCGCGCGACGGCGACTACGACGTGCGCAACACGGGCCATCAGTTCACGCTCGAGCATCGCGTCGATGCGAACTGGTCGGTCAACGCCGGGTTCGCGCAGCGCACCACCGACCTGTCCGGCCGCTCGTCCGAGGCATTCGCGCTGCAGCCGGACGGCCGCACGCTGTGGCGCCGCTACCGGCAAGTCGCGTTTCATTCGAACGACCTGCAGGGCCGCATCGAAACGGCCGGCAAGTTCCGCACCGGCGGCATCGGCCACACGCTCGTGCTGGGCGTCGATGCATACCGCTTCAACTACGACCAGTTCGTCGCGCGCTCGACGCCCACGGCCGCCGCGCCGTATGCGATCGACATCTTCGATCCCGTCTACGGGCAGCCGGCGCCCACACCGCGCACTGCGACCAACCTGCTCGAGCGCGACGACGGCCAGGGGCTCTACGCGCAGGACACGCTCGCGTTCGGCCCGCACTGGAAAATCCTCGCCGGGCTGCGCTGGGATCGCTTCCACCAGTCGGTCGAGAACCGCCTGAAAGGCACGACGAGCAGCCAGGTGCAGACCGCGTTGAGTCCGCGCATCGGCATCGTGTACGAGATGAGCCCCACCCTGTCGCTCTATGCGAACACCGCGTATTCGTTCCGGCCGAACAACGGCGCCGACGTCGACGGCCGCGCGTTCGATCCGGAGAAGGGGCACGGCTACGAAGCCGGCGCGAAATGGGCCGGCGCGCGCTGGCTCGCGACCGTCGCGGCGTTCTACGTCACCAAGCGCAACGTGCTGACCGCCGATCCGGCGAACGCCGGTTTCTCGCGCGCGGCCGGCGAGGTGCGCAGCCGCGGCGTCGAATTCGAATGGAACGGCGATCTCGGCCACGGCGTGCGCGGCCTCGTCAACCTTGCGTACGTCGACGCCGAAGTCACGCACGACGCGGTGCTGACACCCGGCGCACGCCTCGTCGACATTCCGCGCCTGAGCGGCAGCGCGCTGCTCCTGTACGAAACCGCGGTACCGTTCGCGGACAAGGCCGGTGCCGGCGCCGGCCTGATCTACGTCGGGCGCCGGGCCGGCAATACCGCGAACACGCAGGACGGGTTCGAGCTGCCGGCCTATGCGACCGTGCAGCTGAACGGCTATGTGCAGGTCAACAAGCACCTGCGTGCGTCGGTCGTGCTGAACAACCTGTTCAACCGCACCACCTACGTCAGCTCCTACAACAGCTTGTGGGTCACGCCGGGCGCGCCGCGCAGCCTGTTCGCGTCGCTCGCCTACACGTTCTAGCGGGGGTTGGCCGGCCTGCGCCGCGCCTCATGCGCGTCATTCGACTCACGCGCTTCACGCGCCGAGCGCGAGCCGCGCCGCCAGCGCGAGCAGCAAGGCCGGCAACATCACGCACGCGCCGACCGCGAGGAACGCGCCGAAACCGACCCGCAACCCTTCGCGCCGGATGGCCGCGAGCCACAGAATCGTCGCGAGCGATCCGGTGACGGACAGGTTCGGCCCCAGGTCGACGCCGATCAGGATCGCGTCGATCACCGCTTGCGGGCTGCGTGCGGCGTCGACCGTCGAGCTCGCGATCAGCCCGGCAGGCAAGTTGTTGACCAGGTTCGACGCCAGTGCGATCGCAATGCCCGCCGCGGCCGCGGCGGTCTGCTCGCCGCTTGCCGTCAGCGCGCGCAGCAGCCCGGCGAGCGCACGCACCGCACCGCTCCGGTCGAGCGCCTCGACGAGTACGAACAGCCCCGCGACGAGCGGCAACACGCTCCATGAAATCGCGCGAACGATCGGCATGCATGCGGTGCGATCCTTGACCAGCACGCATGCGACGGTGACGATCCCCGCCGCCGCGGTCGGCAACCCGAGCGGAAGATCGAGCGCCGACACCGTCATCAGCACGGCGGCCGTGATCGCGATGCCGGCCAGCGCGATACGCCCGCCGCCGGTGAGCGGCCGCGTCGGCAAACCGGATTCGCAACGGCCGCCGAGCGCGTGCCGCTGGGTCATCCGAAGCATCAGGAACGTGCATGCGATCGATGCGACGGACGGGATCGCGAAGTGGGCCAGCCATACGCCGAGCGACGGCATGCGCGCGCCGTACAGCACGAGATTCGCGGGGTTCGAGATCGGCAGCACGAAACTCGCCGCGTTCGCGACGAACGCGCAGATGTACAGCAGCGGCAGCGGATCGGCCTTCGCTCGGCGCGCGGCCGCGATGACCGCGGGCGTCAGCACGACGGCGGTCGCATCGTTCGACAGGAAGACCGTCGTCACGGTGCCCACCAGGTAGACGAGCGCGAACAGGCGCCGGGGCGAACCCTGCGCGAGATTGACGACGCGCGTCGCGACCCAGTCGAACAGCCCTTCGCGCCGCGCGACCTCGGACAGCAGCATCATGCCGGTCAGGAACAGGTACACGTCGCCGCCCTTGGCGACGGCGTCGAGCGCCGGATGTACGGGCAACAGGCCGCACACGACCAGCAGCAACGCGCCGCTCACGGCCCAGGTCGCCTCGGGCCAGCCGAACGGGCGGGCGATGACGCCCGCCGTGGCGAGCGCGGAAATCAGCCATGCAAGTGAAACGGAATTCATGGGCAGGTCGGGAATCGCAGGGAGAGGGAAGGCACGTTCAGGACGACGCGGCCGGCAGGTCGGCCGGCTTGCCGCACACGCTGCTCAGCGCTCGCGCATGGCCGAGCCAGAGCGCGAGCGCGCCCGTCGACACGGCGCCCAGCACGACGAATGCGACCGGATAACCGAAGTGCTGCGCGAGCACGCCGCCCAGCACGGGACTGAGCGCCGCGCCGATCCCTTGCGCGGTCGCGACGGCGCCCTGCCCGGCGTTCACGCGGCCAGAGCCGTGCAGCAGGCGCACGACGAGCGCCGGCACGACGACGCTTTGCAGGCCGGCGCCGATGCCGTCGAGCACCTGCACCGGCCAGACGCCCGCCTCGCTCATCAGCATGGCGGCAAGCACGCCCCGCACCGGCAACACCAGGTAGGAAAGCAGCAGCACGCGCCAATAACCATGCGCGCGAATCAGCCGGGGCGCGACCCACGCGGCCGCGATCATCACGAGCTGCGCGATGACGATGGTTTGTGCGGTGAACATGCTCGCGTTGCTGCGATGCGTGGCGACCACGCCCATCCCGTAGAGCGGCAGCATCGCCGCGTTGCCGAGATGAAACAGCGCGAGCGACGCGCCGAGCAGGACCAGCGGCCGGTTCGAGGCGAGCGTGCGCAAGCCGCCGGCGGGCGGGGCCGACGCGCCCATGGGCGGATCATCGTGCACGGCATGCGTTCGCGGCTCGGCATGGTCCATGTCGAGGCCGCGTGCGCACGCGTGGTCGATGGCCCGTGCGGGAATCGCCAACGTACTCGCGATCGCGAGGAGCGTGAACACGGCGACGAGCGCGAACACCGCATCGAATCCCGCATGCCAGCCGAGCCATCCGGCGAGCGCCGCACCGACCACGTTGCCCGCATGGTTCGCCATCTGGTTGCGGCCGAACTGCCGGTCGAAACCCTGCCGGCGCGCGATGCCGAGCGTCACGCCCGCGACGGCCGGCGCCAGCGCCGCGCCGCCGACGGCGGCCAGGATCTGTGACGCCGCCACCGCCGGATAACCGTCGGCGAACATCAGCGCCAGCGAGGCCAGCGCCGTCACGGCGGTGGCCGCGACGATCAGCGCGCGCTTCGCGCGCAGCGCATCGACGAGCGCGCCGGCCGGCGGCGTCGCGGCCATCGCGGCGAGCCCGGCCAGCGTCATGACCGAGCCGATCGCGTCGGCACTCCAGCCGCGCGACAGCAGGATCACGCCGATGAACGGGCCGATGCCGGCCTGCACGTCGGCCAGGAAGAAATTGAGCGCCTCGAGCGCGCGCGCCGCTCTCATCGTCGACGGGCAGTCATTCGTCGTCCGCGTCGACGAGCTCGGCGATCTCGCTCACTTCGAGCACCGCGCCGTACCGCGTGACGACGCCTTGCCCCCACGCCATGACGTGGATACCGGCGCGCAGATAGTCGCTCAGCTCGGCGGCCGCATGCGGCGGCATCCGCAGCACGACACCGTTCGTCAGCAACGCGCCGTTCAGCTCGCCTTTCGGGCCGTGCAGCGCGAACGCGACTTCGCCGCTCATCTCCATCAGCTTGCGGCCGCCATGCGGCGGCTTCGGCGCACCGGGCACCGGCCCGTCGTCGACGATGTCGACGCCGTGACGCCCGGTCAGCTGCACCGCCACGATCATCGCGGCGCCGCGCGACTTGACGCCGCGCACGCGGATGCGGTCGCCCACCTCGACATGGCGAACCAGTTCGCGGCCCAGGTGCGGCGGCACGTGAACCTGCAGGTCGCCGTTCAGGATCAGGCCGTCGATGTCCCCGTGCGGGTTGAGCAGGAACTGTGTGACGCGGCCGCGCGTTTCGGGCAGGCAGGCGGGATCGATCCAGTGCATGGCAGGACTCCTTGTGGGATGGCAGGAAAACGACGTGCGATCAGCGCACGACGTCGTCATAAAGATTCACGACGCGGCCCGGCGAGCCGAATGCGGTGGCCTGCAGCGCTTCGCCGTAGGCATTGCGCGTGCCGTATCCGACCGCGGCAACGCGCGCGCCGGGTACGAGCAGCGCGCCGAACTGCTGCGCGGCCGGCACCGTCAGCTTGACGATCGCGCCGCTGTCGAGCATCACGCCGTCCGGCTCGCCGCGTGGTGCGCGCATGACGCGCCGCACGACACCCGACACGCTGAGCCGGGCCAGATTGACGCCGCGCAGCGCGGGCGGCATCGGCGCGGCGGATGGCGGCGGCTGGTCGGACAGCGATGCGCCGCTGCGGTCGTTGCGCACGACGCGCGCGTGGATGTCGTCGCCGACGCGACGTTCGCCGGCCACCGTTACCCGGTCGCCCGGCCGCGCGAGCGCGATCAGCTGCGTGCCGAGATGCGGCGGCACGCCGACGAGCGTACCGTCGGTCAGCACGAAACCGTCGACCGCGCCTTCCGGGTTGATCGTCAGGCGCGAAAGCGTGCCGGACACGAGTGCGTCGGAGGCGACGGGCGACAGCGGCGGAGGCGGCGGAGGCGGAAGAGGAGCCGGTTCGAAACCGGCGCGCGGCGGCGCACCGGGCGGTTCGTCCGCACGCGGCGGGGATGGAATCTGCGCGGCGCAGGCTGTCGCCGCGGCGATCAGCGCGGCGGCACACAGTCCGACACAGCTGCGGCGAACGGCGACGCGTGGGATCGACTTCATGACGGGCTCCGGCAACGGGTTGCGATGCCGTGATATCTGCAACATGCGTGCCAGCACGCACGTGCCCGCCGGGCGGCGTATCGAACCATGAACCGTGCACAACGTGTCGGGATTCCCGACACGTCTTACCCGCCGTTGTCGGGAATGCCGACAGGCGTCATGGCACCGCTACTCATCGCGCTCGATACCCAGATGGGCCATGCGCGCATAGAGCGACTGACGGCCGATGCCGAGCTGCCGTGCCGCCTCCGTGCGATTGCCGTTCGCGCGCTCGAGTGCGCGCAGGATCACGGTGCGCTCGACCGCCGCCAGCGCGTCGGGCAACGGCATGTCGAACAGCGGCGCGGGCAGCGCAAGCGCGTCGCCGCCGGGCACCGGCGCCGCCACCACGCCGAGCCCGAGATCGGCCGCGCCGATGGCCGGCCCGGGCGCCAGCGCGGCCGCCCGCTCCATCACGTTGCGCAGCTCACGCACGTTGCCGGGCCAGCGATGATCGAGCAGCGCCCGCTGTGCGTCGTTCGTCAGGTGCAACGGGCGCGCGCCTGCCGCGCATGCCAGGAAATGCGCGGCCAGCGGCAGGATGTCGGCCACGCGATCCGCGAGCGGCGGCAGGTGCAGCGGAATCACGTTCAGCCGGTAGAACAGGTCTTCGCGGAACGTGCCGTTCGCGACGGCCTCGGCGAGATCGCGGTGCGTCGCGGCCACCACCCGGATGTCGATCGCCGTCGGACGATCCGCACCGAGCGGCGTCACCTCGCGCTCCTGCAGCGCGCGCAACAGCTTGGCCTGCATGGCCGTGGGCATGTCGCCGATCTCGTCGAGAAACAGCGTGCCGCCGTCGGCCTCGACGAGCCGCCCGGCGCGATCGACGTGCGCCCCCGTAAACGCGCCGCGTCGATGCCCGAACAGTTCGCTTTCGAGCAGGTCGGCCGGAATCGCCGCGCAGTTGACCGCGACGAACGGCCCGGCATGCCGCATCGACGCGGCATGCAACACGCGCGCCGCCACTTCCTTGCCGGTGCCCGTCTCGCCGGTGACGAGCACGGTCGCGTCGCTCGTCGCGGCCCGGCCGATCTGCTTCTGCACGTCGCGCATCGCGGCGCTCACGCCCAGCAGCCGGGGGCGGGCCGACGCGGGTTCGCGCGCAAACCCGCCGCCGTGCGGCTCGACGGCCGCCGGCGGCGCGTTCGCGGAAACGACGCGCGCGAGCAGTTGTGCGATGTCGCGACGCCCGATCGGCTTGGTCAGGTGATCGAACGCGCCGAGCCGCATCGCGTCGATCGTGTTGTCGCTGGTCGCATGGGCGGTCAGCATCACGACCGGGATCGCGGCCAGCGCGGGATCGTCGCGCAGCTGTGCGAGCACCGCGAGCCCGTCCAGGTCGGGCAAGCGGAAATCCAGAAAGATGCAGTCGACGCGGCCGCCGTCGCGCAGCGCGCTCAACGCCGCGCGCCCGGCTCCGGCTTCGACGACCCGATGACCGAGATCGGCGAGCGTCTCGGCCAGGCCGTCGCGAAATGCCGCGTCGTCGTCGACTATGAGGATGGTTGCCATGGGATTTCAATGACGAAGGATGCGCCGTGCGGAACGTCGTCGAGCCAGGCCTGGCCGCCATGCGCCGCGGCCACTTCGCGGACGACGGCAAGACCGAGGCCGGTGCCGTCCGCCCGCCCCGTCACGAACGGCTCGAAAATCCGCTCGCGCTGCTCGGCGGGAACCCCGGGGCCGGTATCCGACACGGTGATCCTCAGCCAGTCGCGTCCGGCGAACGTGCGACGCGCGGCGGCGAGCGTCACCGCACCGCCGTCGCCGGCATGGCGCAGTGCATTGAGCAACAGGTTGTCGAGCGCGCGACGCATCTGGTCGGGATCGAACACGGGGAACGCGGCGGGCTGCGCAAGGCGTTCGCCCTGCTCGCCGGGCAGCCATGCGAGATCGATCGCCTGCCGCTGCGCCAGCTCGCGGTGCGCGTCGACGACCTGCGCGAGCCACGCGTCGACATCGACGCGCGTCGCATGCGGGCTGACCGGCTGCGTCAGCGCGAGCAGGCCCGACAGCTGCGCATCGATGCGTTCGATCTGCGCCAGGATCACGCGCAGCGCGTCCTGCTGCCGTCGGCTGTCGCCGGCCAGCGCGTTTTCGGCTTTCAGGCGCATCGCGCCCATCGGGTTGCGAATCTCGTGCGCGACCTGCGCGGCCAGTTTGCCGAGCATCCCGAAGCGTTCCGCCTGCGCGAGCCGCGTGCGGAGTTCGGCGGCCTGCTGTTGCAGTTGCTCGGCGCGCCGCGCATGCGTGTTGAACGCATCGATGATCCGGTCGAGATCGGGCTCGCCGACATACGGCAGGTGCGGTGCGCGGCCGTCGGGCGCCAACCCGGCTTCGATCCGCGCGAGATTGCCTTTCCAGCGCCGCAGCGCGATGGCGAGCGCCGCCGCGATCGCGAGAATCACCGCGAGCACGCCGGCAAGGCCCGTCGCCAGCAGCTCGCCGTGCCGGCCGAGCGGCGGGCGGGCGCGCGTCAGCATCCAGACGAACAGCCCCGATCCGGCGCGAACCGGACATGCCGCCGCGATCACCGCATCCTGCGCGCCCTCGACGGCATTCGACGTCGTGGCACGCGTCGCGGCGGCCGCGCGCAGCGTGCGGAGAATCAGCGGCGTTTCCGCGTCCGGCACGTCGCGCTTGATGCCGCTGCCCTGATAAGTCGGAAAGGAATACGCGAGAAAACCGCTCGCCGCGGGTGCGCCGCCGGCCGTCCAGAAACCGCCTTCCATGTCCGGCGCACGCGCCAGGACGATATCGAGAATCGCATGCATCAGCGCCGAATCGGGCTGCGCGCCGGCCGGCGCGGACGCATCGTAGCGCGACGCGACCGCTTCGCAGGCCGCTTCACCCGCGGCCCGCGCGCCGGCGATCTGCTGCCCTTCGGCGGAACTGGCCATCACCCAGACGACCGCGACGAGCGTCGCGCAGAGCGTCGCGACGAGCGCCCAGAGCATGACGAGTTGAGTGGAAAACGGCGGACGCTTCATCGGATCGGGCAGGCGGTCGAGGGCGACAGGATAACGTAAAGCATACGACGCCGGGACCCGCGCCGCCGGCCTGCCGGATCGGGCAGGCCATCGCGCCGGACGGCAGCCGCCGCCATCGGGAAAGGCCGCTGAAAGATCGAACCGCTAGACTGCCTCCGGCTCGACGCGGTGGAGAATCCCGACAGTTTCAGGGCGATCACGCCGGTCAGGCAGGACCTGTTCCCGTGGACGTTCCGCGACGAGCCGAGCTGGGTCGAGCCGTACTACGCGCGCTTCGGCGATCGCCGCCTGCCGGCGATCATCGCGCCGCGCCGCCCGTTCAGCGAATGGCGGCTCGGCGGCGATGTGACCGCGGTGTGGGGCGCACCGCTGCCGTAACGGTCGCCCGCGCGCGTTCGGGAGGTTTCGCCGTCGCGACGGCAAAACGAGCCGGGCCGCGACCACGGATCGTGTCGACGCCTGCTTCAGCCGCTTTCCAGTGCGAAATTGTTCGGTCGACGCACAACCTCGCGCAATCTCGCGCGAACGGCGCCGGCCAGGCCATTCATGTATCAGCGCGCAGCGCCCGGAACGGACTCGTTCATCGCGTCGCCGTATCGCTCCGCGCGCTCGACGATGCGCGCGAGCCGGATGATGTCGGTCAGCGCGAAATCGTTCGCGTCCGGCCTCGGACGATCGTGCTCGTCCGCCACGCGCATCGCGAATGCGAGCGCTTCCGAGCGCTCCCGCAACAGCGTGCGCAGCGCATCCGCGATGATCCGGCGGTCGCGCGGATCGCCCAGGCCGAGCGCGACCCCGTGATCGTATTCGACGGCCGGCGTCGCGAGCGGCGACGCCGTCAGCATGGAGATCCCGCGCATCGGTACCGTGTTCCGTTTCATGTCCACCTCCCGTTGACGGGCGGCCAGGGCGCGACGCCTCACCGCCGGTTCGACCGCGACACCACGTCGATCCACACCGCCAGCACCAGCACCGCGCCCTTGACGATCATCTGCCAGTACGCGTCGACGTCGAGCATCGACATGCCGTTGTCGAGGCTCGCCATCACGAGCGCGCCGATCAGCGCGCCGTACACGGTGCCCGAGCCGCCACGCATCGACGTGCCGCCGATGAAGCACGCGGCGATCGCGTCGAGTTCGCCCATCGTGCCCGCCGACGGCGAACCGGCCGCGAGCCGCGCGGTGTTCACGATGCCGGCGAACGCGCACATCAGCCCCATCAGCGCGAAGATCGCGAGCTTCACGCGGTCGGTATCGACGCCGGACAGCCGCGTCGCCTCGAGATTCGAGCCCACCGCATAAATGCGCCGGCCGAACACGGTTTGCGTCGCGATCCACGAGAAGACGCCGAGCAGCACGAGCAGCAACAGCACCGGCACCGGGATGCCGCCGTAGCGGTCGAGCGTCGCGACGAACGCGAACAGCACGGCCCCCGCGCCCACGATCTTGACGGCGTCCTGCCACAGCGGCGCGACCGCGAGCCGATAGCGACGCCGCGTGCCGCGCTGGCGCACGACCAGCAGCGCGACGAGCGCGAACAGCAGCAGCGCGAGGCCGTCGCCGGCCACGCGCGGCAGGTAGCCCTGCCCGAGGAACACGAAGCCGTCGGACACCGGGGCGATCGTCGAGCCGCCCGTCACGCCGAGCAGGATCCCGCGAAACGCGAGCATCCCGCCGAGCCCGACGATGAACGACGGCACGCGCCGGTAGGTCGACCACCAGCCGTTGAAGAGCCCGATCAGCACACCGAGCGCGAGCACCGCCGGGACCGTCGCGGCGACGGGCCAGTGGCGGTTCACGTCGAGGATCGCCGCGACGCCGCCGAGCAGCCCGAGCAGCGAGCCGACCGACAGGTCGATCTCGCCCGCGATGATCACGAACACCATCCCGCACGCGAGCATGCCGGTGATCGACATCTGCCGCAGCAAGTTCGACACGTTGCGCGGCGTGACGAATGCGCCGTCGGTCAGCACCGAGAAGAATGCCCAGATCGCCGCGACCGCGAGCAGCAGCGCGAGGATCTTGTAGCGCACGAAGACCTGGCGAAGCTGACTGCCGGTCGAGCGCCCGGCCGGGTGCCCTGCTTCGTGGCCGCTTGAACGGCGCGCGTCCGCGTCCTGCGTCGCCGGGGTGGAGGAAGAAAGTTCGGAATTCATGTCGCACTCGTTGCGGTGGGTTCGGTCGGCCGCCGGCCGGATTTCAGCGCGGCGCCGAGGATCTGTTCCTGTGTCAGGCCGTCGTTGACGAAGTCGCCGCGCAGCTCGCCTTCGCCGATCACCAGCACGCGATCGGCGAGCCCGAGCACCTCGGGCATTTCCGACGACACGACGATCAGCGCGACGCCGCGCTTCGCGAGCGCGAACACGAGGCGGTAGATCTCCGCTTTCGCGCCCACGTCGACGCCGCGTGTCGGCTCGTCGAGAATCAGCACCTGCGGCTCGGCCAGCAGCATCTTCGCGAGCACGGCCTTCTGCTGGTTGCCGCCGGACAGGCTCGCGATCGGCAGGAACGGATGCGCGGCACGCACCGACAGCCGCTGCATCTCGGTGCGGATCGCGTCCAGCTCGGCGGCCGCGTCGATCCGGCCGCGCGCCGCGAAGCGCCGCAGCACCGTCAGCGTGATGTTGTGGCCGACACCGAGCTGCGGCACGATGCCGTGGCGCTTGCGGTCCTCGGGCACCATCGCGATGCCGGCGCGGATCGCATCGGCGGGCGTGCGGATCGACAGCGGCCGGCCGTTCATCAGCACGGTCGCCGTGCACGCGCCAGGATACGCGCCGAAGATCGCCTGCATCAGCTCGGTCCGGCCCGCGCCGACGAGCCCCGCGACGCCGAGGATCTCGCCGCGCCGCACGCTGAACGACACGTCGTCCACCCGCTTGCGGCGCGGATTCGTCACGTCGCGGCAGGTGACGTTACGCGCCTCCAGCACGACGTCGCCGATCTCGTGCGGCTCGCGCGGGTACAAGTCGCGAATCTCGCGGCCGACCATCATCGCGATGATCCGGTCGGTCGTCAGCGCGCGCATCGGCTCGGTCGCGACATGGCGGCCGTCGCGGATCACCGTCACCGTGTCGCACACCGCCTCGACCTCGTCGAGCTTGTGCGAGATGTACACGCACGCGACGCCGCGGCGCTTCAGGTCGCGCACGATGTCGAGCAGGATGCGCGTTTCGGACGCGCTCAGCGACGACGAAGGTTCGTCGAGGATCAGCAGCTTCGCGCGCTTGTTCAGCGCCTTCGCGATCTCGATCAGCTGCTGGTGGCCGCCGCCGTAGTTCATCACCGGCTGCGCGACGTTGATCGAGTCGATCCGCAGTTCATGCAGCAGTGCCTCGGCACGCTGCACCATCGCCGCATAGTTCATGCGCCCGCCCGGCAGCGTGATCTCGTTGCCGAGAAAGATGTTCTCGGCCACCGACAGCTCGGGCACGAGCATCAGTTCCTGGTGGATGATCACGATGCCCGCGCGCTCGGTGTCGCGCACGCCGGACGCGACGAGCGGCGCGCCCTCCCAGCGGATCTCGCCCTCCCACGTGCCGTGCGGATACACGCCGGACAACACCTTCATCAGCGTCGATTTGCCCGCGCCGTTCTCGCCGCACAGCCCCACGCACTCGCCCGGCCGCACCACCAGGTCGATGCCGTCGAGCGCCTTCACGCCGTCGAATTCCTTGACGATGCCGCGCATCGTCAGCAAGGGTTCGGTCATTCGCTCATGCCTCGCAGTGTGCGCGCGGACGCACCGGTGGGCCGCCCGCGCGCCGCGCCGTTACTGGCTCGCCAGCTGCGCCTGGGTATAGAAGCCGTCCTTCACGACGACGTCGACGTTGCGCTTGGTCAACAGCGTCGGCTGCAGCAGCACCGTGTCGACCTTCTTCTTGCCGTTGTCGTATTGCGCGTTGAACGCGGGTTTCGTGCCCTTCGCGAGATCCACCGCGAGTTTCGCCGCTTCGCTCGCGATCAGCTTGAGCGGCTTGTAGACGGTCATCGTCTGCGTGCCGGCGATCACGCGCTTGACCGCGGCGAGATCCGCGTCCTGCCCGGACACCGGCACCTTGCCGGCCAGGTGCTGCGCGGCGAGCGCCTGGATCGCGCCGCCCGCGGTGCCGTCGTTCGACGCGACGATCGCGTCGATCCGGTTGTTGTTCGCGGTCAGCGCATCCTCGACGATCCGCAGTGCGGTCGACGCGCTCCACTCCGGCACCCACTGCTGGCCGACGACCTTGATGTCGCCGCGATCGATCGCCGGCTTCAGCACCTTCAGCTGCCCTTCGCGCAGCATCTTCGCGTTGTTGTCGGTCGGCGCGCCGCCGAGCAGGAAATAGTTGCCCTTCGGCTTCGCATCGACGACGCCCTGCGCCTGCAGTTCGCCGACCTTCTCGTTGTCGAACGAGATATACGCATCGACGTCGGCGTCGAGGATCAGCCGGTCGTACGACACCACCTTGATGCCGGCCTTGCGCGCTTCGGCGACCACGTTGCCGAGCGTCTTCGAGTTGAACGGGACGATCACGATCACGTCCACGCCGCGCGAGATCAGGTTCTCGATCTGCGAGATCTGCCGCGCCTCGCTCGCGTCCGCCGACTGCACGGACACCTTCGCGCCGAGCTTCGTCGCGGCGGCCACGAAATAGTCGCGGTCGCGCGACCAGCGCTCGACGCGCAGGTCGTCGATGCAGAAGCCGATTTCAGGCTTGTCCTTGCTTGCATGCGCGAGCGGGGCGCCCAGCGCGAGGACCGCCAGCGCGGCGGCGCCGGCCAGTGCATTCAATACGGTACGACGCGTTACGGATTTCATGTCTGTCTCCATTCCTCTCTTTATTGGACTACTCCACGAACGCCGGGCAGCCGCCGAAGCCGGTCGCCCATCGTCTTGCCACCGCGCGGCACGGCTTCGTGCGGCCTGTCACACGCCCGTCACGCGCCTGTCGCAAACACCGGCTCGAGCGCCCGATACAGCGCGCGAAACGTCGGCCGCCGCGCGTCGCGATACCACGCGTGGCGTGTCATGTCGGGCTCCCGTACCGCGACGACGGGCGGCTGCGGGCACACCGCGTCGAGCGGCGCATCCGGTTCGAGCGCGAGATGCGCGAGCCGCGCGGCGCCGAGCGCCGGGCCGACTTCGCCGCCCGCGCGCAGGGTCAGCGCGCGGCCGCTCAGGTCGGCCAGCATCTGCGTCCAGTACGCGCTGCGCGACCCGCCGCCGATCACCGTGATGCCGTCGGGCGCGAGCCCGGCCGCATGCAGCGCGTCGATCCCGTCGAGCAGCGCGAAGCCGACGCCTTCGAGCGTCGCGTTCGCGAGATCCGCACGCCGCGTATCGGGCGTCATCCCGTAGAACACGCCCTTCGCATTTACGTCGTTGTGCGGCGTGCGCTCGCCGCTCAGGTAAGGCAGGAACCACGGGCGCTCCGCCCGCGCGTTCGCTTCCGCGTCGGCGAGCAGCGCGGCAACGCCGTCGTAGCCGGCCAGCTGCGCGGTGAAATCGACGCAGCCGGCCGCGTTCAGCATCACCGACATCAGGTGCCAGGTGCGCGGCAACGCGTGACAAAAGCTGTGAACCGCCGATTCGGGGTTCGCGCGAAAACCGTCCGACACCGCGAAGTAGACGCCCGACGTGCCGAGCGACAGCAGCGCGTCGCCGGGCCGCACGATGCCGACGCCCACCGCGCCGGCCGCGTTGTCGCCGCCGCCCGCGACGACCGGGATCTCACGCAGCCCGAGCGCGCGTGCGACGGCCGGCAGCAGCGTGCCGGTGATGCGGTTGCCCTCGAACACGGCGGGCATCTGCGCGCGCGAGAGCCCGCATGCGGCGAGCAGCGTGTCGTCGTAATCGCGCTTCGCGACATCGAGCCACAGCGTGCCGGCCGCATCCGACGGATCGGTCGCGAACGCGCCGGTCAACCGGTAGCGCAGATAATCCTTCGGCAGCAGCACATGGGCGATCCGCGCGAATACGTCCGGCTCGTGCCGGCGCACCCACAGCAGCTTCGGCGCGGTAAAGCCCGGCATCGCGAGATTGCCGGCGACGGCGCGCAGCGTGGGCGCGCGCCGCTCGAGTTCCGCGCACTCCGCATCCGCGCGGCCGTCGTTCCACAGGATCGCGGGGCGCAGCACGTCGCCCTGTGCATCGAGCAGCGTCGCGCCGTGCATCTGCCCGGTCAGGCCGAGCGCATCGATGGCGCGCGGATCAATGCCGGCCGCGCGCGCATCGGCGACGAGCGCCGCGAGCGCACCGCCCGCCGCGTCCCACCAGTCGCGCGGCGCCTGTTCGGACCAGCGCGGCCGCGGCCGGCTCACCGCCAGCGGCCGGCTCGCGCTGGCCCGCACAACGCCGTCACGGTCGAGCAGCACGGCCTTCACGCCCGACGTACCGAGGTCGACTCCGATGTACATGGCGTCAGCGCAGCCCGTAGATGGCCTGGTTCACGATGTTCTCGAGCCGCTCCTGCCCGCCGCTCGCATGCTGCGGGTTCACGCCGCGCGCGAGCGCGTCGGCGGCGAGCGATTCCAGCGTGTAGCCGCCCGACAGGATCTCGCGGCCGAACGCGCTGTCCCACTGCGCGTAGCGCTGCCGGCGCAGCGCGTCGAGCCGGTCGTTCGCGACCAGCACGGCGGCGCGTTCGAGCGCGAGCGCGAGCACGTCGATCGCGCCCACATGGCCGTGGAACAGGTCTTCCGGATCGACGCTCTGGCGCCGCACCTTCGCGTCGAAGTTCATGCCGCCGGTAGTGAAGCCGCCGTGGCGCAGGATCTCGTAGAACGCGAGGGTCAGCTCCTCGACGCTGTTCGGGAACTGGTCGGTGTCCCAGCCGTTCTGCGGATCGCCGCGATTCGCATCGACGCTGCCGAACACGCCGAGCGCGAAGGCGTTCGCGATCTCGTGATGGAACGAATGGCCGGCGAGCGTCGCGTGGTTCGCCTCGATGTTCACGCGGATCTCGTTCTGCAATCCGTATTGCGTGAGGAAGCCGTGCACGGTGGCGACGTCGTAGTCGTACTGGTGCTTGGTCGGCTCCTGCGGCTTCGGCTCGATCAGCAGCGCGCCCTTGAAACCGATCCGGTGCTTGTGCTCGACGACCATCGACAGGAAGCGCGCGAACTGCTCGCGCTCGCGCACGAGATCGGTATTGAGCAGCGTCTCGTAGCCTTCGCGGCCGCCCCACAGCACGTAGTTCTCGCCGCCGAGCCGGTGCGTCGCGTCGAGCGCGTGGCGCACCTGGGTCGCCGCCCACGCGAACACGTCGGGATTCGGGTTGGTCGCCGCGCCCGCCGCGAAACGCGGATGCGAGAACAGGTTCGCGGTGCCCCACAGCAGCCGCACGCCGGTGGCCTGCTGACGCTCGCCCAGGTAGTCCGTCATCCGCGCGAAGTTCTCGACGTACTCGCGCAGGCTGTCGCCCTCCGGCGCGACGTCGGTGTCGTGGAACGTATAGAACGGCGTGCCGAGCTTCGTGAAGAACTCGAACGCCGCATCCGCCTTCTGCCGCGCCCGCTCGAGCGGGTCGCCCGGCTGCTGCCACGGCCGCCGGAACGCACCCTGGCCGAACATGTCGTGCCCCGGCCACACGAACGTGTGCC
Organism: Burkholderia sp. LS-044; assembly: GCF_004803625.1. Taxonomy (NCBI): domain Bacteria; kingdom Pseudomonadati; phylum Pseudomonadota; class Betaproteobacteria; order Burkholderiales; family Burkholderiaceae; genus Burkholderia; species Burkholderia sp. LS-044. Next base: position 119,196 of record NZ_SSWO01000009.1, on the reverse strand, counting down.
AGTAGCACACCGCGATGCGCAAGTGCTCCTCGAGCGTCTTGCCGAGCACCTGCTTCGTGCGGTCGTAATGGCGGTAGGCAAGCGGGTTGTCCGATTGCGGACCTTCGTAGCGAATCGCGGGAATCTGTTCGAAATACGACATGGCGTCTCCGTCCGGTTTCTTGTTGCAGTGCGGCGCGCGGCGCGTTGGCGTGCGGGCCGAATTCGGTCTGGCTGGATCGTGCCCGCGCGCCCCCGCCCCCGCAATTGCGAAATTGCGCAGCACGCTTAACGTTTCTTGCCAGCGCGCTGCGCACCGCACGCGTTCCGTCCTACAATCGCCGGACACCAGACAAGCGCGCGGCACCGTCCGCGCCCCCGGAGACAACGGCGCGACGCCCCGCACGGCACGCGCCTCGAGACCGAGATGACCCGCGCCCCTTCCAGCCAGACACCGCACCGCATCGCGCTGCTGTTCAACGCCAACAAGGTCTACGACCGCGAGATCATCAGCGGCATCGGCCAGTACCTGCGCTCGACGCGCGTGGTGTGGGACCTGTTCCTCGAGGACGACTTCCGCTGTCGGCTCGCCGGCATCGAGCATTTCGACGGCGACGGCATCATTGCCGACTTCGACGATCCGGCCGTCGCCGACGCGCTCGCCGGCTCGCCGCTGCCGATCGTCGCGCTCGGCTCGTCCTACGAAGATCCCGCGCAGTATCCGGACGGCGTGCCGTATATCGCGACCGACAACGCGAAACTCGTGTCGCTCGCGTACACGCACCTGATCGGCGCCGGGCTCGCGCACTTCGCGATGTACAGCCTGCCCGACGCGCAGCAGAACCGCTGGGCGCAGCAGCGCGAGCTGGCATTCGACCGGCTCGCGCGCGCGGACGGGCTCGACGCGCCGATCTACCGCGGGCTGTCGACGAGCGCATCGGCATGGAATCACGCGATCGAGCAGTTGATCAGCTGGCTGCACGCGCTGCCGAAACCCGTCGGCATCATCGCGGTGACCGACGCGCGCGCGCGGCACCTGCTGCAGGCCTGCCTGATCGCCGGCCTCGCGGTGCCGGAACAGGTCGCGATCATCGGCATCGACAACGATCCGCTCACGCGCACGCTGACGCGCATCCCGCTGTCGTCCGTGATCCAGGGCACCGAGGAAATGGGCCGGACCGCCGCGCACCTGCTGCACCAGATGCTGCGCGGCGTGCGTTTTCCCGACCGGCGCATTCTCGTGCCGCCCGTCGGGATCAACGTGCTCGAATCGACGCGCCACCAGCCGCTCACGAGCCCCTACGTGATGCGCGCGCGCCACTTCATTCGCCAGTACGCGTGCCAGGGCATCAAGACGGAACAGGTCGCCGACTACGTCGGCGTGTCGCGCTCGCTGCTCGAAGAGCACTTCCGGCGCGAACTGCAGCGCACCGTGCACCAGGAAATCCTGCGCCACAAGCTCGAAGCGGCGCAGGCGCTGCTTGCCGGCCGGCAGGCGTCGAGCGCCGAAGTCGCGATCCGCTGCGGGTTCACGTCGCTTCAGTACATGTACGCGGTATTCCGCCGCGAGCTCGGATGCACGCCGCGCGAATACCAGGAACGCACGATCGCCGCGCACTGAAGCCGGCCTTACCCATCGAATCCATCCATGCATATCGATACCGACTCCCCCCGCCCGGCGCCCGGCGTCGCACGCGTCCCTTCCGAACCGTGGGGCACGCTGCCCGACGGCGACGCGGTGCGGCGCTACACGCTGCGTAACGCGCACGGGATGCGCGTCGTCGTCAGCGATCTCGGCGCGACCGTCGTGTCGTGGCTCGCGCCCGACCGCGCCGGACGCTTCGCCGACATCGTGCTCGCGCACGACACGCCCGCCGAATACGTCGAATCGGGCGTCTACCTCGGCGCGACGGTCGGCCGCTGGGCGAACCGGATCGCCGGCGCGCGCTTCACGCTCGACGGCGTCGACTACCGGCTCGATCGCAACGAGCGCGGCAATCTGCTGCACGGCGGCGCGAACGGCTTTCACCGGCAGCGCTGGGCCGTCGTCGACGATTGCGGCGGGTTGACGCTGCAGCTCGATTCGCCCGAAGGCGACGCGGGTTTTCCGGGCAACGTGAGCGTGCAGGTTCGTTATGCGCTCGACGACGACGGCACGCTGACGATCGACTACACCGGCGTCACCGACGCGCCCACGCCGCTCAACCTGACGAATCACAGCTATTTCAACCTCAGCGGCCGCGCGGGCGGCGACGTGCGCGGCCACGTGCTGAGCATCGACGCCGACGCGTTCCTCGAGGTCGACGACGCGCTGATCCCGACCGGCACCGCCGACGTGACCGGCACCGCGTTCGACTTCCGGCACAGCGCACCGCTCGGCGCGCGCCTCGACTGGCCGCACGCGCAGCTCGCGCGGGCGCGCGGGTTCGACCACTGTTTCGTGCTGCGCGACGGCGCGCACGCGCTCAGGCCCGTCGCGGCGATCTACGACCCGGAAAGCGGCCGCGAGCTGCTCGTGTCGACGGATCAGCGCGGCCTGCAACTCTATACGGGCAACTACCTGGACGGCGTGCGCGTGAGCGGCGGCACGCGCTGCGCGCGACACGCCGCGCTGTGCGTCGAAGCCGGCGGCTTTCCGGACCAGGTCAACATGGACGACCTGCGCGACGCCGTCATCGTTCAACCGGGCGCCGTCTATCGACAGACCACGCAGTACCGCGTCGGCGTTCGCGCCTGACGCGGTGCGCGCCGACGGCGCGGCTACGTCGCGCACCGCTGCCCGGTCGATCCTGCCCCGCTGCACCGCACGCGCGGTGCGATCCCCGGTGCGATCCCGGTGTGATCCCCTACGCGCGCCGCATCGTCGACACGAGCGCCGCATCCTCGCCCGTCCCGGCCGGCCGTGCCGATGCGGCGTCGGCCGGCCGCGGGCGCTCACCCAGCCCCGTGCCGCCGGTGCGCCGCCGCGCGGCATGCCGCTCGATCACCCGCTGCAGCACGCAGAACACGCACAGCAGCGCGCCGATCACGATCCGCGTCCACCACGAGCTCAACGTGCCGTCGAACGTGATCAGCACCTGGATCGTGCCGAGGATGCCGACCCCGAACACCGAGCCGATCACGTAGCCCACGCCGCCCGTGAGCAGCGTGCCGCCGATCACGGTCGCGGCGATCGCGTCGAGCTCCATCCCCTGCGCCTGCAGCCCGTAGCCCGACAGCACGTACAGCGTGAACACCACGCCGCCGAGCGCCGAGCAGAAGCCGCTCAGCGCGTAGACGCCGATCTTCGTGCGCGCGACCGGCAAGCCCATCAGCAGCGCCGAACGTTCGTTGCCGCCGATCGCATACACGTTGCGGCCGAACCGCGTGAAATGCGCGACGTAGATCGCGGCGGCCAGCGTCGCGAGCGCGATCAGCGCGCCCGCGCTCAGCGTGCCGCCGCCGACCGGCACGCTGATGCCCGCGATCGCATGAAACGTCGGCTCGTTGATCGTGATCGACTGCGTCGTGATCAGGAAGCACGCGCCGCGCGCGAGAAACATCCCGGCAAGCGTGACGATGAACGGCTGCAAGCGAAAGCAATGGATCAGCGCGCCCATCGCCGCGCCGTACAGCGCGCCGAACGCCAGCACGAGCGGCACGATGACCCACACCGGCCAGTGCAGCCGCTCGGCGCCGACCGCGCAGAGGATCGTTGTCAGCGCAACGACCGAGCCGACCGACAGGTCGATCCCGCCCGACACGATCACGAACGTCATCCCGATCGCGACGATCAGCAGGAACGCGTTGTCGACGAGCAGCCCGGTGAGCACCTGCATCGAGAAGAATCCGGTGTACATCACGGCCCCGAAACCGAACAGCGCGACGAACAGCAGGATCGTCACGACGATCGGCAGCGTGCGCGGGTCGGCGAGCCGGCCAAGGAATCGGGTCATCGGGGCGTCGCTCCGGTGGTGGCGCGCGAACGCGCGGATGGCAGCAACCGTGACGCATGCCGGACGACGAGCGCGCGCGCCGCCTCCGACTGGATCAGCGTCACGACGATCACGACGACCGCCTTGACGACGAGCGTCGCCTCCGGCGGCACGCCGATCGAATAGGTCGTGTAGGTGAGCGTCTGGATGATCAGCGCGCCGAGCACCGAGCCGGCGAGGCTGAAGCGGCCGCCGAGCAGCGACGTGCCGCCGAGCGTCACCGCGAGGATCGCGTCGAGTTCGAGCAGCAGCCCGGCGTTGTTGCCGTCGGCGCTGCGCACATTCGAACTCGCGAGGATGCCGGCGAGCGCCGCCATCACGCCCGAACACAGATACACGCCGAACACGACCGCACCCGCGCGCAGCCCGACGAGCCGCGTCGCGACCGGATTCACGCCGATCGCGCGTATGAACAGCCCGAGCGCCGTGCGGTTCACCAGCAGCGCGGTCGCGGCGATCGTCGCGATGGCGATCCACACCGCGCACGGCACGGTCGCGAGATAACCGCCGCCGAGCGCGAGATAGCCGGGCGCGCCGATCGGGATGATCTGGCCGCCCGTCAGCAGCTGCGCGACGCCGCGGCCGGCCACCATGAGGATCAGCGTCGCGATGATCGGCTGCATCCCGACGAACGCGACGAGCAGCCCGTTCCAGGCGCCCGCGAGCAGGCCGACGCCGAGCGCGGCGGCCAGCGCGGCACCGACCCGCGACGGATCGGCGTCGAGCACGATCGCCGCGGCCGCGCCGGCGATCGCGACGATCGCGCCGACCGAGATATCGATCCCGCGCGTCGCGATCACGAGCGTCATCCCGAGCGATACGATCACGAGCGGCGCCGCGCGGTTCAGGATGTCGATCGGCGCGCCGAACAGGTGGCCGTCGAGCAGCGCGATCGACAGGAAACCCGGACGATGCGCGACATCGAGCGCGAACAGCAGCGCGAGCGTCAGCACCGGCCACGCGAGCGAATGACGAAACAGCATGCGCAGCGGCGTCATGACTGGCCTCCCGCGATCAGACGGTACACCTGCTCCTCGGACGCATCGGCGCCGGTCAGCTCGGCGACCTTGCGACGGTCGCGCAGCACCGCGATCCGGTGGCTCACGCGCACGACCTCGCCGATCTCCGACGAGATGAACAGGATCGCGAGCCCGGTCTTGCATAGCGCGAGCACGCGCTCCATGATGTCGAACTTCGCGGCGACGTCGATCCCGCGCGTCGGTTCGTCGAGAATCAGCAGCTTCGGGTCCGTCGCGAGCCAGCGCGCGAGCAGCACCTTCTGCTGGTTGCCGCCCGACAGCAGGCCGATCGGCTGCTCCGCGTCGCGCGCCTTGATGCCCAGCCTGGCGATATACGACTCGGCGATCTCGCGCTGGCGCGCGCGCCCGATCAGCCGCCACCAGCCGCGCCGCGCCTGCAGCGCGAGGATGATGTTCTCGCGAATCGACAGCGCGGCGACGATACCCTCCTTCTTGCGGTCTTCCGGGCAGTACGCGATGCCGTGCCGCACAGCGTCGTGCGGCGACGCGAGCCGCGTGCGCGTGCCGTCGATCTCGATCGCGCCGGTGTCCGGGCGCTCCGCGGCGAACGCGAGCTGCGCGGTTTCGGTACGCCCCGAGCCGAGCAGCCCGGCCAGCCCGACGATCTCGCCGGGCCGCACGTCGAGATCGAGCGCGCTCATCATCCCGCGCCGGCCGACCTGCTGCATCGACAGGAACGGCGCGGCGTCGCCCGCGGTGCGCGCGGCGGCCGCGGCACCCGCCTGCAGCGTATCGGACATCCGCTCGCGGCCGGTCATCTTCGCGACCAGCGCGTCGACCGGCAGGTCGCGCGCCAGGTACTCGCCTTCGCGCTCGCCGTTGCGCATCACGGTGATCCGGTCGGACACCGCATAGGTCTGCTCGAGAAAGTGCGTGACGAACAGGATCGCGATGCCCGACGCCTTCAGCCGGCGCAGCACGTCGAACAGCCGCGCGACCTCGCCGTCGTCGAGGCTCGACGTCGGTTCGTCGAGGATCAGCACGCGCGCGTCGACGGAAACGGCGCGCGCGATCGCGACCATCTGCTGCACGGCGATCGGGTACGCGTCGAGCGAGCGCGTGACGTCGAGCGACAGGTCGAGTTCCGCGAGCGCCGCGCGCGCACGCGCATGGATCGCGTTCCAGTCGATCGCGCCGCGCCGCATCGGCTGCCGGCCCGCGAAGATGTTCTCGGCGACCGACAGGTTCGCGCACAGGTTCACTTCCTGGTAAAGCGTCTGGATCCCGGCCGCCTCGGCTTCGCGCGGCGCGGCGAAGCGCACGGGCCGGCCGCCGACGCGAATCTCGCCCGCGTCATGCGCATGCACGCCGGTGAGCACGTTGATCAGCGTCGACTTGCCCGCGCCGTTCTGGCCCATCAGCGCATGGATCTCGCCGGGAAACAACCGGAAGTCCACGCGCTGCAGCGCGCTGACACCCGGAAATGACTTGTCGATGCCGGTCATCTCGACCACCGGCGATTGCGTCATGACCCCTCCGTCGAAACGGTTGCGAAGCGGTTGCGACTCGGGCGGCAGCCGCGCCGCCGCCCGCGCGGGACATCAGTACTTGCGGGTCGGCAGCACCTGCGCCGCGACGTTCATCGGGAACACCGTCTCGTTCGTGACGATCCGCTTGGGCAGCTGCTTGCCGGCGACCACGTCCTTCACCGCGCTCATCAGCTGCGGGCCGAGCAGCGGGCTGCATTCGACGTCGACGTTGATCTTGCCGGCGATCATCGCCTGGAAACCGCCCTTCGTCGCATCGAACGACACGACGCTCACGTCCTTGCCGGGCTTGATCCCGGCTTCTTCCATCGCCTGGATCGCGCCGAGCGCCATGTCGTCGTTGTGCGCGTAGACAACGTTGATCTGCTTGCCGTAGGTCTTCGCGAACGCTTCCATCACCTGCTTGCCGCCGGCGAGCGTGAAGTCGCCGCTCTGCGACGCGATCACCTTGAATTTCGGATTGTTCTTGATCACTTCGAGCAGGCCCGCGCGGCGATCGTTGGCCGGCGCGGAACCGACGGTGCCCTGCAGTTCGACGATGTTGATCGGGCCCGCATCGTTCTTGTAGCGCTCTTCCATCCAGTGGCCGGCGCGCCGCCCTTCCTCGAGGAAGTCCGAACCGATCATCGTCACGTACAGCGACGGGTCCTTCACGTCGACCGCGCGATCGGTCAGGATCACCGGGATATGCGCGGCCTTCGCTTCGGTCAGCACCGGTTCCCAGCCCGATTCGACGACCGGCGAGAACGCGATCACGTCGACCTTCTGCGCGATGAACGAGCGGATCGCGCGAATCTGGTTCTCCTGCTTCTGCTGCGCGTCCGAGAATTTCAGGTTGATGCCGGCGTCCTTCGCCGCGCCCTTCACCGACACGGTGTTCGCGGTGCGCCACGCGCTTTCCGCGCCGACCTGCGAGAACCCGAGCGTGATCGGCTTTTGCTGCGCGAACGCGCCGTGCGCGAACACCGTCGCCGCGGCGACGAGCGCGCCGGCCGTCAGCTTCCTGAAGAATGTCATGGTCCGTCTCCGATGATGTCGTTGTATGCCGCTGCGCTGTTGTGGTTCTGCGTGGCGCGGGGATGCGGGTCGGGCTGCAGACCGGGCTGGCGCGTGCGGCCGGCCCGGTCTGCATGCCCCGCATCAGTCTATGAACAAGTCCGATAACCTTCCAATGAAATATTGGATTCGGGCGATATCGGAATCGGCATACGTATAAACACCTAAACGGGCTGGGGGCGGTGCGGCGGAGATGGGGAAAGGCGCCGGCTATACGAGCGCGCAAGGCGCGATCATGGTCGGCTTCGTGAACTGGGCCGGCACGCCGGGCTCGGTTGCGATCGGCTGGCTGACGGATCGCTTCGATCGCTACGGGTGATCGCCGCGAGTTTTTGCCTGGCGGCACGGTCGCTCCGGGCCGCGCACGGGATGCAGTCGACGTTCCGGCCCCGGCAGGTGCTCGCCTTTGCCTGGAGATGATTCATTCCCGGCGCCCATACCGGCATGAACGCGTTGACCGCGCGCTTCTACCCGACCGTCGCGCGTTCGACCGGCTTGAGCTGGTGCATGCGTTCGGAGGGCTGGGCGCGATCGGCAGCGCATTTGCCGGCGCGGCCCTCCTCAGCGCGGGGCTGGGGCTCGGCCAGATTCTTCCGCTGATGGCCGACGTGCCGCTGATCGGCGCGGTAGCGGGGCTCGTGATACGCCGGGCGCCGGGCGCTGGCCGATGAATCGAAGGGAACGGCCGTGATTTCTGCGGCGGAGGTTTCCGCGAATACCTGACGAGAGCCGTCGCGACAGCGCTCAAATCCGGCAGGCCGCCACTTTCCTGTCGGTCTCGCCAACGATCTCCTCGGTCAACGAGCGGATAACGACTTGTGTCCCGTTGCCTTCAACGCGACATTGACATCATCGCGCGTGTTGACGATACGGCCTTCCACCTTGCAATCCGATTGCACCGGCTTCGCACCGACTGCAAATCCCACGCCGCCGAGATCGGTTGCTACCCATTGCGCGTTGCGCCTTTCAAGCGCGAACTTCATGATCTCGACCTGGTCATCCGTCATCTCCAGGCTGCCGTCCTTATCCGTCAAACCAATACATGCGAAGGCGGCATCGTGATCCTTGATCAGGTCGACCACGAAATAGCGGTAATCCTTCAGGTCGGGTTCGCTGTCGTTCAGCCGGTGAATGGCAGCCAGTATATGGGCGCGGTCAGGGTCGCTCTTGTCCAGATCGCGGGCATACGTCACGTTGGCGACGGTCGCGACGAGGATCAAGGCGCATGCAGTAAGCCTGGATAGCTTTGTCATCAAGATTCGAGAAAAAAAAGTAACCGGGATCGCCCCGTCATCGATGTGCTGCCGTCATCCGGCACAAGCGCCAGTCGATAGTCGTCATCCGTTGCGTCATAGCCGGTCGGGAGCCGATACGCTACCACCAAAGACGGCGACAGATGGCTTTTGTTCATCTCATGCGCGTTGCCCTGGTTCCCCCCCAACGTTGCCAACGATTGCAGATGTTGATGAGCATCGAAGCGATCGCGCCGTACACCGGCTTGTTCCCCTTGGTCGGCTTCCCCCACTTCGGGAAACTGCTTGCCATCGCATTGGTCTTTCCCTTCGTCCCCTCATAGCCCGCGCGCTGCATACACGAGTTCACGAATGCCGCACAGTATGCGGCGGAATTCGGATCAGCCTTGGTTTGCGACGTCGCACCGAAATACTCCTTGATGTGCTCGGCGGAAACGTCTCCTCCCTTGCGCTTGATGCCGACGCGACACTCCTCCTCTGCATACGTCATCCACGGTGCATGCCTGGCACTCGGCGCCTTGGTTTTCGGGTAATCGCTCTCGTCCCGGGAACGGACAGCATGCACTTCCGGCGCCGGCTTTGGACGGACGATCCGGCGCCCACAGGTGCCGCCACAGAGGATGAGCCTGCCGCCACCGGTTCGGCGGCCGTTGCCGCACCCGGTGACGAAGACGGGTGCGCATGTGCCTTCGGTACGGCCAGTACCCGATGCGGATACAGAAAGTACGGCGATGCAATGCCGTTCAGACGCGCCAGTACGCGATAGCTCGTCGAGTATTTTTCACGGTGTGCTCGCCGCATCACCCGCGCCGGCCGGCCGGATGACGGGCCGGTCGCTCACGCCGGCCGAGATTACCGCGCATCGCCATCGCCGGCGACGCCAAACCGCCGGTCGATGCCGCTGTCGCGACCGCGCGACGTCTCGCCGCCCCGATTCGGCACGACGCCGGCCGCATGCGGCCGACCGTCGTCGGCCGCGCGCGCCGGGTTCAACGCTTGCAGCACGCTCGCGCGCCCACCGTCGTCATCGGGCAATTGCGGCATCCCGCGTGCAAAGGCCGGCGCGACCGCCGCCGCGAGCAGCGCGGCGATCGCCAGCCGGGAAAGGCGCTTCATCGCCTGTCTCCCGGTCACTGCGCGCTGACGGCCGGCACCGGCGTCGACGCGGTCGCGGTGGCCTGCTCGCCGTGCGCGATCGCATAAAGCTCGCGATTGCGCGCGATCGTCTGCGGGCTCGGCGGATAGTCCCAGTTCGACGTGGGCACGGTGCCGTCGCGCTGCGCCTGAACGAGCTCGGCGATCACGTCGGCACGGGTCGGGCCCGACGACGACGCTTGCGCGAAAGCGGCAACCGGCGTGCCGATGGCGAGGGCGAGCAGCGCGGTCGCTGCGATCAGTCTGCGATTCATGATGAAACTCCCCAGAACGGTTCGATGAGGACGCATCGTCGATGCGCCGCCGGCGGTGCCGCGGATGCGGTTCTCCGCCCGACGTCTTCATTCTGGTGACTGCGGCCGGCACGACGCTGACCGTTACATGACAATCCTGAAATCTGCGGCGCAACGCGCAGATAACAGTTTCGTAATCTTCGAGTCAGGGCCGGGTCAACGCGGCACCGGCAGACTGCACGCTCGTCGCATCCATCGCGGCGCCCTTGCCCTGCTTCGAGGAAAACATCATGTGGATCGTCCGGCTGGCGTTACGCAGGCCCTATACGTTCGTCGTGCTCGCACTGCTGATCTTCATCGCGGGCACGCTCGCGATCCTGCGCACACCGACCGACATCTTTCCGAACATCGACATCCCGGTCGTCAGCATCGTCTGGTCGTACAACGGCTTTTCCGCCGAGGACATGGCCAAGCGCATCACGACCAACTACGAGCGCGCGCTCACGTCCGACGTCGACGACATCGAGCACATCGAATCGCAATCGCTGAACGGCGTGTCGGTCGTGAAGATCTTCTTCCACCCCGGCGCGGACATCAATCGCGCGATTGCCGAAGCCTCGAGCAACTCCGCGTCGATCCTGCGGATCCTGCCGCCGGGCACGCTGCCGCCGAACATCATCACGTACAACGCGTCGACGGTGCCGATCCTGCAGCTCGGGCTGTCGAGCAGCACGCTCGCCGAGCAGCAGCTGTACGACCTCGGCAACAGCTTCATCCGCACGCAGCTCGCGACCGTCCAGGGCGCGGCCGTGCCGCTGCCGTTCGGCGGCAAGGTGCCCGAGATCGTCGTCGACCTGAACATGCGCGCGCTGCAGGCCAAGGGGCTCGCGCCGATCGACGTGGTCAACGCGATCAACGCGCAGAACCTGATCCTGCCCGGCGGCACCGCGAAGATCGGCGCACGCGAATACAACGTGCAGATGAACGGCAGTACGCAGACCGTCGCCGCGCTGAACGACCTGCCGGTGAAGACCGTCGGCGGCAACGTCGTCTATGTGCGCGACGTGGCCCACGTGCGCAACGGCTACGCGCCGCAGACCAACATCGTGCGCAGCGACGGCAAGCGCGCGGCGCTGCTGACGGTCGAGAAGACCGGCAGCGCATCGACGCTGACGATCATCGGCCAGGTGAAGGCGATGCTGCCGAAGATCGCGGCCGGCCTGCCGAAGGCGCTGCACATCACGCCGCTCGGCGACCAGTCGGTGTTCGTGAAAGCGGCGATCCAGGGCGTCGCGCGCGAAGCGCTGATCGCCGCGTGCCTGACGGCGCTGATGATCCTGCTGTTCCTCGGCAGCTGGCGCGCGACGCTGATCATCGCGGTGACGATCCCGCTCGCGGTGCTGACGTCGCTGTGCGCGCTGGCCGCGCTCGGCGAGACGATCAACATCATGACGCTCGGCGGGCTCGCGCTCGCGGTCGGGATTCTCGTCGACGATGCGACCGTCGCGATCGAGAACATCACGCACCACCTCGAACGCGGCGCGCCGCTCGAGGAGGCGATCCTGACCGGCGCGGGCGAGATCGCCGTGCCGACCTTCGTGTCGACGCTGTCGATCTGCATCGTGTTCGCGCCGATGTTCCTGCTGACGGGCGTCGCGCGCTACCTGTTCGTGCCGATGGCCGAAGCGGTGATCTTCGCGATGATCGCGTCGTACTTCTTCTCGCGCACGCTGATCCCGACGCTCGCGATGGTGCTGATGCGCGCCAAGGGGCACTGCAAGCCGCCGCGCGGCATCTTCGCTCGCTTCGCGCGCTTCCAGGCCGCCTTCGAGCACCGTTTCGAAGCGGTCCGCGCGCGCTATCGCGCGCTGCTGTCGGCCGCGATCGCGAACCGGCGCCGCTTCGCGGCCGCGTTCCTGCTCGCCTGCGTGGCTTCCACGAGCCTGTTCGCCGTCGCCGGGCAGGATTTCTTCCCGTCGGTCGATACCGGCGAGATCCGGCTGCACCTGCGCGCGCCGACCGGCACGCGGATCGAGGAGACCGCGCGCCTGACCGACGAGGTCGAGACGCGGATCCGCTCGGTGATCCCCGCGAACGAACTGGCCGGCGTGCTCGACAACATCGGCGTGCCGGTCAGCGGGATCAACCTGACCTACGACTCGTCCGATCCGGTCGGCGCCGGCGATGCCGACATCATGATCACGCTGAAGCCGAACCACCGGCCGACCGCGCAGTACGTGACGAAGCTGCGCAACCTGCTGAACCAGGCGTTCCCGGGCGTGACCTTCGCGTTCCTGCCGGCCGACATCGTCAGCCAGATCCTCAACTTCGGGTTGCCCGCGCCGATCGACATCCAGATCGTCGGCAACCGGCTCGATGCGAACCGCGCGGTCGCGAACCGGCTGCTCGCGCAACTGCGCGGCGTGCGCGGCCTCGTGGACGCACGCATCCAGCAGCCCGGCGACGCACCCGCGATCAACGTCGACGTCGATCGCACCAAGGCGATCCAGGCCGGGCTCCAGCAGCGCGACGTGGCGCAGAACCTGCTGATCGCGCTGTCCGGCAGCTCGCAGACCACGCCGAACTTCTGGCTGAACCCCGCCAACGGCGTCAGTTACCCGGTGCTGGTGCAGACGCCGCAGTACGACGTCAATTCGCTGCAGTCGCTCGCGAACATCGCGATGCCGACCGCCGCGCAATCGCCGCAGACGCCCGCGGGCGGCCCCGCGGCCGGCGCGGGCGCGCAGAACCTGCTCGGCACGCTGGGCACCTTCTCGCGCGCCGAGCAGCAGGCCGTCGTGTCGCACTACAACGTGCAGCCGGTGCTCGACATCTTCGCGTCGGTGCAGGACCGCGATCTCGGCGGCGTGACGGCCGACGTGACGAAGCTCGTCGACGCCGCACGCGCGCAACTGCCGCCCGGCTCGTCGATCGTGCTGCGCGGCCAGGTGCAGGCGATGCACCAGTCGTTCGCGGGGCTGCTGAGCGGCCTCGTGCTCGCGATCGCGCTGGTCTACCTGCTGATGGTCGTGAACTTCCAGTCGTGGCTCGACCCGCTCGTGATCGTCAGCGGCCTGCCCGCGTCGCTCGCGGGCATCGCGTGGATGCTGTTCGTCACGAACACGACGCTGTCGGTGCCCGCGCTGACCGGCACGATCCTGTGCATCGGCATCGCGACCGCGAACAGCATTCTCGTCGTCAACGCGGCGCGCGAGCTGAGCGCCGGCGGCACGCCGCCGTGGCAGGCCGCGCTCGACGCGGGGTTCAGCCGGTTCCGCCCGGTCGTGATGACCGCGCTCGCGATGCTGATCGGCATGCTGCCGATGGCGCTCGGCCTCGGCGACGGCGGCGAGCAGAACGCGCCGCTCGGCCGCGCGGTGATCGGCGGCCTCGCGTTCGGCACGGTGTCGACGCTGCTGTTCGTACCCGTCGTGTTCGGCTTCGTCCATGCGTGGCTCGAACGGCGACGCGATGCGGCCGCCGCACGCCGCGTGCCGGACACGCCGGCACTGCCTTGAGCACGGATACCCGGATAGCTGGACTGGATACCCGCCGATTTCCTCCGACTCGCCCGACTTCGAACCCATCATGAACGACTCGACCGAACCTCTCGCCCCGCTTTCCGCCGAAACGGCGGCGGTGCCGCCTGTCGCGCGCGACACCGCACCCGACGCGCCGCCGCCCCGTCGCGGCCGCCGGCTCGCCGTGCCGCTGGCCGCGCTCGCATTCGCCGCCGCGCTGCTGGCCGCCGGCATCGTGCCGCGTATCGATGCGCGCGCCGCGCAGCGCGTGCAGGTGGCCGCGCAGCAGGCGCTGCCGGTGTCCGTGATCCGGCCCGGCGCCGCGCCGGCCGACCAGACGCTCACGCTGCCGGGTGCGGTGATGCCGTACGCGGAGGCGTCGATCTACGCGCGCACGAGCGGTTATATCGCGCACTGGAGCGCGGATATCGGCACGCACGTGAAAGCCGGGCAGACGCTCGCGCAGATCACGGCGCCCGACCTCGACGCGCAGTTGCGCCAGGCGCACGCCGACACGTCGACCGCGCAGGCGAACTACGACTACGCGAAATCGACCGCGCAGCGCTGGCAGGAGATGCTGAAAACGCAGTCGGTATCGCAGCAGGACACCGACACGAAGGTCGCCGACATGAACGCGAAGCGCGCGATGCTCGCCTCCGCGCAGGCGAATGCCGCCCATCTGAACGAACTCGTGTCGTACGAATCGGTGACGGCGCCGTTCGACGGCGTGATCACCGCGCGCAACGTCGACGTCGGCACGCTCGTCACGGCGGGCGGCACGCCGGGCAGCCCGGGGCTGTCGGGCGAGCTGTTCCACCTCGAGCAGACCGACACGCTGCGCGTGTTCGTCGACGTCCCGCAGGACAGCGCGGCCGGCGTGTCGGTCGGCACGCCCGTGTACCTGACCACGCAGCAGTACCCGGGCCGGCGCTTCGCCGCGCGCGTGGCGCGCAGCGCGGGCGCGATCGATCCCGTGACGCGCACGCTGCGGGTCGAGATCGACGTCGACAACCACGACGGCGCGCTGATGCCGGGCGCGTATGCGCAGGCGCACCTGCTCGTCGCGAGTGCCGCGCCCGCGTTCGAGCTGCCGGTCAGCGCGCTGCTGTTCCGGCCGACCGGCGTGACGGTCGCGACCGTCGCCGCGAACAGCACCACCGCGCTGAAGACCGTGCAAATCGGCCGCGATTTCGGCACGCACGTCGAGATCGTCGCGGGGCTGGCCGCGACCGATCGGGTGATCGACAACCCAGGCGATTCGATCGCCGACGGCGAGACCGTGAAGATCGTGGCGGTCGAGCCCGGCGCGGCGCAGGCGGCTGCGCAGGCCGGCTCGGCTACCGGCGTGCCGGCGGCGCCTCGCGCGGTAGCGGCCGCGGCAGCGCCGGCCGCCGTCGCGGCGCCCGCGTCGACGCCGGTTGCGACGTCGACGCAGGCCCGCAGCTGACCGTTCATGACAACCCGCGAGATCTCCACCATGTGCCTCTTTCATCCGCTCCCGTTCGCGCGCCGCGTCGTCGCGCTCGGCATCGCCGCCGCGTTGACCGCATGCTCGACGCTACCCGCCTACTCGCCCCCCACCGTCGCGGTGCCTGCGCACTATGCGGGCGTACCGGCTACGGGCATACCGGCTTCGGGCATACCGGCTACGGGCATATCGGCTTCGGCCGCCCCCGTCTCCCAACCCGGCTGGAACGTCGCCACGCCCGCCGATGCCGCGTCGCGCGGCCCGTGGTGGACCGTCTTCGACGACGCCGCACTGAACGCGCTCGAAGCGCGCGTCGACATCTCGAACCAGACCGTGAAGAAAGCCGTCGCCGATCTCCAGCAGGCGCGCGCGATGGTCGGCTACCAGCGTGCAGGGTTCCTGCCGACCGTCACGGCCGGCGTCGCGCAGAGCCGCTCGCGCTTGTCGCAGAACAAGCTCGGCTCGTCGCTCGCCGGCAAGACGACGCCCGACTACCAGGCCGGCGTCGCCGCGAGCTGGGAACCCGACCTGTTCGGCCGCGTGCGCGACGCCGTGACGGGCGCGCAGGCGAATGCCGAGGCGAGCGCGGCCGACCTGCAGGCCGTGAGGCTGTCCGTCACGGCCGAGCTCGCGACCGACTATTTCGCGCTGCGCTCGCTCGACACGCAGAAGCAACTGCTCGACGAAACGGTGCGCGCGTATGCCGATGCACTGAAGCTGCTGAAGCAGCAACTCGCGGACGGCGCGATCGACGCGTCGGCCGTCGCGCAAGCCGAGACGCAGCTCGAATCGACGCAGACGCAGGACACCGACATCGACGCGTCGCGCGCGCAACTTCAGCATGCGCTCGCGACGCTGGTCGGCGAAAGCGCGTCGACCTTCACGCTGCCGCCGCGCGTGCAGGCATTCGACGTGCCGGCGATCCCGGCCGGCGTGCCGTCGCAACTGCTCGAGCGGCGGCCCGACATCGCGGCGGCCGAGCGGCGCGTCGCGGCCGCGAACGCGCAGATCGGCGAGGCGCGCGCCGCGTTCTTTCCCGACCTGGTGCTGTCGGCGAGCGCGGGGCTCGAAAGTTCGTTCTTCGCGCCGTGGCTCACCGCGCCGAGCCTGTTCTGGTCGCTCGGCTCGCAGCTCGCCGGCACGCTGTTCGACGGCGGGCGCCGCAGCGCGTCGCTGCATGCCGCGCATGCGCAGTACGATGGCGTGGTCGCCGATTACCGGCAAACCGTGCTGGCCGCGTTCCAGCAGGTCGAGGATCAGCTTTCCGCGCTCGATGCGCTCGCATCGGAAGCGAACAGCCAGCAGCGCGCGACCGACGCGGCCGACCTGTCGCTGAAGCTGACGACCAACCGCTTCGACGCCGGTGCGGTCAGCTATCTCGACGTCGTGACCGCGCAGACGATCGCGCTGTCGAACCGGCGCCTGGCCGACCAGATCGCTGCGCGCCGGATGGAGGCGGCGGTCGCGCTGCTGACGGCGCTCGGTGGCGGCTGGAACAAGGATACGGATATGGATGCGCACGCAACGGCCGCCGCGCACGCGGCCGCTACGCCGTCGGCGTCCTGACGAACGTGAGGATGAAGCGCGTGCCGGCCGCGTCGCTTTCGACGCGTGCGGTGCCGCCGTGCAATTCCATCACCGAGCGCACGATCGCGAGGCCGAGCCCGGCCGTGCCGCCCGGCACGCCGCCGCTGCGCGCGGGGTCGCCGCGCACGAAACGCTCGAAGATGCGCGGCAGCAGCGCGGGATCGATCGGCTCGCCCGGATTCGCGACGACGACGCGCACCGCATCCGCCGTTTCGTCGACACGCAGCGTGATGACGCCGCCCGCCGGCGTATAACGCAGCGCGTTGGCCAGCAGGTTGCTGACCGCGCGGCGGAACAGTTCGAGATCGGCGGTCAGTTGCCCGTGCCCGTCGACGCGCAGCGTCGATCCTGCTTCGTCGGCCAGCCCTTCGAAATAGCCGGCGATACGCTCCAGTTCGTCGTGCACGTCGAACGCACGCTGCCGCGTGACGAAACCCGGATGCTCGGCGCGCGCGAGAAACAGCACGTTCTCGATCATCCGCGCGAGACGGTCGTATTCCTCGAGATTCGATTCGAGCAATGCCTGGTACTCGTCGGGCGAACGCGGCCGCGCGAGCGCCACCTCGGTCGCGCCGCGCATGTTGTTCAGCGGCGTACGCAGGTCGTGCGCGAGATCCGCGCTGAATTGCGACAGGTGTCCGAACGCCTGCTGCAGGCGGCCGAGCATCGCGTTCTGCGCGTCGACGAGCGCCGTCAGCTCGCGCGGCGCACGCGACGCGTCGAGCCGCGTATCGAGCTTGTCGACGGTGATCCGGCCCGTGTTCGCGACGATCTCGCGCAGCGGCGCGAGCGATGTGCGGATCAGCCAGTAGCTGAGCAGCATCGCGAACAGCGCACCCAGGCCGCCGGCGATCTTCAGCCGGTCGCGGTAGCCGTCGAGCATCGCGGCGCGATCGCTCATGTTGCGCGCGATCGCGATCCGGATCGTCGAGTGGTCGCGCAACTGGGCATCGCTGACGACGCCGCGCACGGACACGCCGCCGCCGGCCGTCCACGTTGCGATCCGGTCGGTGGTGATCCGTTCGTTCGCGGGCACCGGCGTCGCGTGCGGCGGGAACAGCGCGGCGTCGGGCAATGCCGGCAGCGCGGGCGAGGTGGGCGAGGTGGGCGTCGATGCGGCTGCCGCCGGCTCGGGCGAGTCCTCGAACCCGGTGCGCTCGACGTTGTGGCGCGCGAGCACGTTGCCCTGCCCGTCGACGACGGCGATCGACAGCGCCGCGTTGCCGAGCACCTGGCTCGTCAGCCGGTCCGCGTGCGTGCGCACCGCGTCGAGCGAATCGAGCTCGCCCGCCAGCCGGCGCGTGTGCCGCGCGGCGAGCACGATGTCGAGGTCGTCCTGCGTGCTCACCTGTCGCTCGAGGGCCGTATACACATAGGTGCCGACAAGCGCGAAGACGGCGAGCATGGTCGCGCCGAACGCGAGCGCGAGCGTCGCGCCGATCGAGCGGCCGATCAAGCGGCCGAGCTTCATGCGGCGTCCTTTGGCTCGAGCACGTAGCCGACGCCGCGCACCGTATGGATCAGCTTGACCGCGAAATCGTCGTCGATCTTCGCGCGCAGCCGCCGGATCGCGACTTCGACGACGTTGGTGTCGCTGTCGAAATTCATGTCCCACACGTACGACGCGATCTGCGTGCGACTCAGCACCTCGCCCTGCCGGCGCGCGAGCAGTTGCAGCAGCGAGAATTCGCGCGGCGTCAGGTCGATCCGCACGGTGCCGCGCTTCACGCGGCGGCGCACGACGTCGATCTCCAGGTCGCCCACCGCGATGCGCTCCGTCTCGCGCGGCGGCCCGCGCCGTGCGAGCGTGCGGATCCGGGCAAGCAGCTCGACGAATGCGAACGGCTTCACGAGGTAGTCGTCGGCGCCGAGTTCGAGGCCGTGCACGCGATCCTGCACGTCGTCGCGCGCGGTCAGGAACAGCACGGGCGTCGCGTGCGTGTCGCGCAGCCGCTTGAGCACACTCCAGCCGTCGAGCACGGGCAGCATCACGTCGAGCACGATCACGTCGTAGCTTTCCTCCTGCGCAAGCGTCAGGCCCTCGCCGCCATCCTTCGCGAGATCGACGCTGAAGCCGGATTCCTCGAGCCCTTTCTTCAGGTACGCGCCGGTCTTCGGTTCGTCTTCGACTATCAGGATGCGCATGGTCGGCTCCGTCGCATGGGGTGGTGACATGCGCCGATGTTACCGGGAAACGCGGCGCGCGAGCCGCATCGTGCAAGCGCGAAACGGGCGGATTACAAAACTGTAATCGGCGGGTCAGCGTCGTGACTGCCGCGGCAACCAGAATGGGATACGTGGGGCCGCCCCACTCGCCCGTTCGTTCAACCACCAGGGAATCGCCATGAAACTCTTCACTGCCTTTGTCGTTGCCGCGCTGAGCCTGCCGTTCGGTACACAGGCCTTCGCCCAGTCCACACAGGCGCCGCTCACGCGCGCCGAAATCTACCAGCAGCTGATCAATGCCGAAGCCGGCGGCCTGCTGCCGACGGACCGGAACGACTACCCGCCGTCGCAGGCGCAGATCGCGCGCAATCGCCAGCTTTACGCGCGCGCGCATCCCGATGCGGCGCCGGTCGCGACGGCATCGGCCGGCTCTTGATCGCCGCCTATGTTCGGCAGCCGGCTGACGGCCGGATCGCGCGCCGACCCGGCGCCTGGCGGCGGATTCCGCGGCGCCCGCAGCCGGGCCCGCGAAATCCTAGTCGCTCAAGCGCTCGAGCGCACCGGCCCGACGGCCGCCCGCCCGTCCGACGACGTGAAACGATGATCGCGAAAAAACGGGCCGTGCTCGGCCCGGGCATGCCGGCCGCATGCCTTTCCGGCGCGATCCTGCTCATTGGCCGGCTCCCGGCCGCCGCCTCACGCCTCGCCGCTCACTCGCGGCGGTGCGGTCGAGCGCCCGTCTCGGCGACGCGGTCGACCCAGCCCCGGTAGAACGCGCGGTACTTGAGCACGAGCTTGTCGTACCTGCTGTACGCGCCGCCGCCGTCCGGCTTCATCCCGTTCCAGATCCTGACGTCGTACCCCGCGGCCTGTCGGGTCTGCAACCCGAACAGCACGTAGTCGGTCGCGCGGCGCAAGACGCCACCCACCTTCTTGATCGAGATGAGCATGTGCATGACGTTTTTGCCGTCGCTCACCGGCGTCACGCACTGGAGCAGCTTGTATTTGAAGTCTCCGTCCAGCGCGACGGTCATCACGCACCCGCCGGGGTAGCCGTCGAAGTGCAGGTTCATCTGCGACATGTTCAGGCCGAGCGCGCGCGACAGCATGCCGAGCGGCCCGAAGTACCGGTTCACGGTGAAGTCGATCCCGGCACCGAACCACGCGCCCGCCCGGGCCAGCGGCTCGACCTCCGGCCACAGGCGCCAGTCGTCGAACAGCTTGAGTTCGAAGGCCGAGATCGGGAGCGCGTGCACGGGGGTCGCGTGCTGCGCGTCGTAGAAGTTCTCGACGATCCGCAAGACCGCCGTCGTCGTCTCGAACGCGAAGTGCAGGTGCATGAAGTCGCCGTTGTCGACGTCGGCCGCGGCGATTTCGGGCAGCGGGTGCAGCGGCTGCGGAGAGCCGTACCAGACCCACACGTAGCCGTACCGCTCCGCGGTGACCCACGTCGGCTGACGCGCGCCGCGCGGAACGGGCTCCAGCTGCCGCACCACCTGGCTGTGTCCGGGGATGTGAACGCACCGGCCCTGCTCGTCGTACCGCCAGTGGTGAAACGGGCACTGGATGCACCCGTCCGTGACCCGCCCGTCGGCCAGGTTCGCGCCGAGGTGCGAGCAGTGGCGGTCCATCACCACCGCCCGCCCCGTCGCGCCGCGCCACGCCACGCACGGACGGCCGAAGAGCGTCAACTCCGTCGGCTTGTCCTTGAGGTCGTCCGAGCGCATCGCGACGTACCAGCTCGCGGCCACGCGCGTGGTCGCGTCGTACACCCCCGGGGCTTGCTCCGTGGCGACCGCTTGATCGAATTGAACGTCGTTCATCGTTTTCCTGGCGGTGTCGGCCGGCTACTTCAGCGCCAGGCCGATGCGGGTCGTGATGTACGCCTTGAGCAGCGCGAACATCGGGTTGTAGTCGAAGTACCGTTTCACCTCTGCCGGCGCGCTGGTTTGCGTCCAGTGCATCAGCTTCATCGCCGGCACCAGGCTGTACTTCGAGTTGTTGAGTTGCGGCCTGGCCCCGGTGATGCAGTACCCGAAGCCGAACATCGGCCTGGCGAACTCGCGTTCGTCGATGAGGGCGTGAATCCGCGCCGCGGCCTCCCCGGCCTCCTTGTGCCCGGCGCTCACGGCCTCGACCTCGGCTTTGGCGTCGTTGAACAACTGGTAGTACCCCTCCATGTCCGCGCACAGGTATCCGAGGTACGGAGGGTCGTTGTCCAGGTGATCGAGGTCGCGCTCGTCACGCGACGCGCGGAACCTCGCATGGGCCTGCACGAGCCGGAACTGCCCGAGGATCGTGCCGACCGCCCACAGCCGGTGGAACGCATCCCACAGGCGGAAGTCCGAGAACGCCGTGTAGCAGCAACTGACGAAGTCGTCGTTGTGGTCCAGGAGCTTCTGCTGCAGGCGCTCGATGTACTCGAAGCGCTCGGGGGAGAAGTCGTCGTCGCGCAGCGCCTTGATGAGGCGCGCCGCGAGCGCATGGATGGTCACCGCGGTGTTCTCGAGCCCCCGGGAGAACAGCGGGTCGATGAACCCGTTCGCATGCAGCATCAGGCAGTAGCGGTCGCCGACGCAGGCGCTCGACGAGAATTGCAGGCGGTCGGTCTTGACCCAGTCGCGCACCGGCACGGCGTCCCGGAACTGCGCCGCGATGCTCGGGAACCGCGCGAGGAACTCGTCGAATTCCTGCTGCGCGGAGATGTCCGTTTTCGGGTAGACACGCGGGTCGAGCTGCAAGCCGACGCTCACCAGGTTGTTGGTCGATCGCGGGTGGTTGTTGAACGGAATCACCCAGAGCCAGCCGCCCGCGAACATGTGATGCAGGGTTCCCTCGTGCCAGCGCCAGCGCTGCCCCTTGACCTTGAAGATGTCGTCGAACGGCTTGACCCCGAGCATGTGCGTGTAAATGCTGCGCGAGTGCGTCTTGAAGCGGCACGGCTCTTCGCGGAGCTTGAACTTGGTCGCGAGCGGCGCGCGCGGCCCGCCGCAATCGATCATGTACCGGCCGGTGAACCGTTCGCCCTGGGCGGTGGTCACCGCGACGCCGTCCTTGTCGGCGTGGTATTCGGTCACGTTCGTCTTCTGGCGCACCGTGCAGCCGTATTTGATCGCGGCCTGCAACAGGTAGGCGTCGACGTCCTGGCGGTAATAGTGGCTCTCCGGGCCCCACGGCAGCTCGGGAATCACGCACTGCGTGAATTCCTTCGGGTCGTGTTCCTGGCCGGGCTTGTGGAACACGAAGCCGAAGTTGCGCTTGATGCCCGTGCTCGATGCGACGTAACGCTGCGTCGCGTAGAACGACGTGATGCGGTCGAGCTCCGGAATGCCGTAGCGATCGGCGATGATGCGATTCATCAGGGACGTCTCGGGGATCGACGATTCGCCGATCGTGAAGCGCGGGTGCGACGACTCCTCGATGATCAGCACGCGAAACTGCTGGTTGGCCAGGATCGCCCCCATCTGGGTGCCGGACATGCCCGACCCGAGGATGATCACGTCGAAGTGGTTGCTGTCGCGCCCGTTCGCGGGGCTCTTTTGAGTCATGAGGGCACACTCTCCTTGTGAGATGGAACACATGGCTGCACGCGTCGGGCGTCGGGCGTCGGGTGTCAGGGCTCGTCGAGCGCGGCGCGAAGGCGGGACCGCACGGCACGCGTGAGCGTGAGCAGCTCGCCGAGCATGCTGGGCGCGTAGCCCCCGCTGCCGATCGTCGGGCCGCTTCGCCCGACTTCGTACGCCCGCTCCGCCAATTTGACGTGCGGCGCGCGGAAGCGCAGCAGGATCTCGAAGACCCGGTCGAGGGCGGCCAGCCCGGCCACGACGGGCTCGCCCCGCGCGCCCGTCGCCTGCACCTCGTCGAGCACGCGGTCGACAAGCGAAGGCGCCCCGGCGAACCGCGCGTAGATCGCCCCGAACTCGGGAAGCACGTAGGGCAGGTACGTCTCCTTGAATTCCCGATAACCCGGGTGGTCCGATTGCGACCCCCACAGCACGTGCTCCAGCACGAAGAGCGGCATTTCCACCGCACCGGGGCCGAGGTAGCTCCGGCCCCCGACCCGAATCGGTTCGTAGTACGGCCGAAGCTCGTCGTAGAAGACCTGCACCGAGATATAGCGGTAGGCGTAAACGATCGATTCGACCATCTTGTGGAGATAGTCCGCCAGCTCGTCGCACCCTTCGGCGAACGACGGCGACCGCAGGGGTACGTCGTACAGCTCGACGGTCATCCCGATGGCCGCCTCGAGCGCCGCCATCGAGATGCGCACGCTCTCGAGCAGGTGCGCTTCGTCGCGCAGCCCGGTGTAGCTCCGCTGCGCGTCGGCCGCCGCGGGGTTCCAGACCGTCACGTGCAGGAGCGTCTCGCGCGGCGGCAGGCCGGTCACGCGCGCCAGGTCGAGCAGCACCGGCTCGAGCCCGGGCACCGCGTCCACGGGCTCGTGGCCGTGCCGCTTGAGCGAGCCCAGGAAGAACCCGATGTCCCGCATCGCGGCGGCGGCTTCGACGAAGCCCCAGCCGGCGGGCACGCCGCGCACCGGGAGGAACTCGCGCAACAGGCCGACGATGCCGGGCACGTCCTTCTGACGGTTCAGGCCCGGCAGTTGCAGAACGAGCGCCCGCGCCCGCAGCGGATCGCAAGCCGCCACCGCGGCGTGCGTCGCCGCGAATGCGCATGCGCGGTCCAGGGTGCGCTCCACTACAGGATTTCCGGCGCCGCGAGCGTCGGCCCGGGCTGGCTGCGAGACAATCCCGCGCCGCCGTCGCGCAGCGACCGCAGGTAGTCGTAGTTCGTCGGCAGGCTCGTCCGCAGACGCTCGGCCTCGCGCCGGATGCGGGCGAACATCGCCTCGGCCTTGTCGATCGACTCGGGCCGGTGCTGCAAGAGCGGCAGCGACCGGTCAGGCAGTAGCCCCAAGCCTGCAAAGATGCAGTAGTAGTTTCCGTTCAACCAGAAGTTCCTGAATTCGTAGTCGAACGTTTCGTAATACGTGGAATCGTCGAACGACGTGGTGGTCAGCGGCAATCCTGCCTTGTAGCGCTGAACCTTTTCCTTGATGGCATCCGAGAGGCGCAGGTCGTACCGGTTCGCGAGCCAGAACGGCGTGTCGTCGCGCGACGACGTGAAATAGTGCGCCTGGACGAAATCCCGGCAGTCGTCGAACATGTGGACGATCTCGGCGTTGAATGCGTCCGCCAGCCGCGGGTCGAACGAGGTATCGGGGAAGTGCTTCACGAGCTGATAAAGCGCCGCGTAGATGAAGTAGATTCCCGTCGATTCCAGGGGCTCCAGGAAGCACGACGACAGCCCGATCGCGACGCAGTTGTTTACCCACGCCCGCCCGTTGCGCCCGACCCGGAACTTGATCTGGTTGAGCGGCTGCTTGTCCGACAGGCCCCAGAGGTTGAGGAAGTCGGCGGTGGCCTGGTCGCGCGACGTGAACTTGCTCGAGAAGACGTAGCCGCTGCCGAACCGGCCCAGCATCGGAATCTTCCAGGTCCACCCCGCATTCATGGCGATCGCCGAGGTGTACGGCTCGACTCCCACGCGCGCATCGGCATTCGGCACGGCGCTGGCGACCGCGCTGTCGCACAGCAGGTAGTCGGACATGTCGATGAAGGGCTCTTTCAGCGCCTGGTTGATCAGCAGCCCCCGCATGCCGGAGCAGTCGATGAACAGGTCCGCCTCCAGCGTGCGCCCTTCCTTGGTGGACAGGCTGGCGATGTAGCCGCGTTCGTTCAGGTGAACCTGCTCGACCTCGTCGATCACCTGTTTGACCCCGCGCTCGATGGCCCAGCGCTTCAGGAAGTCGGCTACCAGATGCGCATCGAAGTGCCACGCGTGGGACATCTGGCGGGTGCCGTCGGACAGGCACGGTGCGAGCTTGGCGTCGAGCGCCCCGGGCTGCGGGTAGCACGCGTACTCCATCGGCTGCTGGAAGCCCTGTTCGCGCTTGCGCATCCAGTAGTGGGTAAGCGGCACGCCGTCGCAGTTCGGCACGGTGCCGAACAAGTGGTAGAAGTGATCGTCGCGCGAGCGCTCGGGGGACTTCCTCCAGTTCACGAACTTGATGGCGGCCTTGAACGCGCCGTTCACCTGGGGCATCCACTCCCGCTCCGGTATCCCGAGGAAGTCGAAGAACACCTTCTGCAAACTCGGGATGGTCGCCTCGCCCACGCCGATCCGGGGGATCGCCGCGGACTCGACGAGCGTAATGCTCGTGTGCTGCTGGAGCGCCCGGACGAGGTACGAAGCGGCCATCCAGCCCGCGGTGCCGCCGCCCACGATGACGATATTCTTGATCGGGTTGCTCATGACACGGTTCTCATAGGATTTGAAACCTGAAGGGATGGTGCCGCCTGATCGAGCTGAACTCGTAAATCGTCCGGTAACGCGTCATGAATGGATTGGCTTTCCGATGCAGAAATTTCCATTAACGCATCGAATGCACATGAAACTTCAGCCTCCCGAAGTTTTCCATACCGTTCGCGTAACCTGTCCGATACACCTTAACAGCGTTCACGACGGCATACCTCGTAAAATTTCATATCAATTTTCATAGCCCCAGAGAAATATTCAATCCATAAAATATCGGCGAGATATTTTATGGATGAGCATTTACATTTTTAAAAATCAACCATTTCATTTTTAGCCAACACACCCGTTTATTGTATAAAAACGATAAATTAACTACCCAATTAACGGGAAACGAATAAGGTCGCCACCATTTGCGAAACAATGATGTCGACCCTTGCGCATTTCGGCGAACTTGACCTGCTCCCGGCGATGAGAGGGGTGCTGCCGGACAGGCCTTAGCGGTTGAGTACGGAAAACGCCAGCGTGCCCGCGAACATCGCCAGCACGACCGACGCGCCGCGAAGCAGCGTTCCGGTATGGGTGGCCAGCGACCGGCGCGCCGTCAGGACGCCGCCGACGACAAGCCACATCGAACCGATCGTCACGGCAAGCGCCGTAAAGACCGCGATCGAGCAGAGATAGAACGGAACCGATACGAAAGCCTGCGGCGGAAAGATCGCCGTGGCGAACAACAACGCCTTCGGGTTCATGGTCGTCGCGACGAACATGTCGCGAAAGCCGATGGTGCCCGACCGGATGTCTTCAAGATGCGGGCTTTTCCATAGCTGCAGGGCGAGATAGAAGATGTAGGCCGAACTCCCCAGCTTCAGCACATCGTAAAGCCAGGGCCGCGTGGCCGCGAAGGTCGCCAGGAAGAAACCCCACAGTGATATCGCAAAGCCGTAGCCCGATGCCTCCGCCACCAGGAGTCGCGACGATTGCCGGAAGCCGACCTTGATTCCCGAGGACAGCAACAAGGTATTTGTCGGGCCTGGCGTGGCCAGGACCAGCGAAACGTAGAGTGCCATCTTCAACATCACCTGGAATGTCGGCATCTTGCTTCCTTGGTGTCGATGACGGTCGCCATGTGTCGGGGCGAGCTGTCGTATCGGTTGTGGGTCATTCTGCATTCGGGCCGCTGTCGGCGTTCGCAACAGGCGCCAGCGGTGCCCGGCAACCATGCCAATGGCGATCAAGAGAAAACCAGCCGGGTTCGAGGGACTTTGGGGAAATGGCGCGTTTTTCACGGCATTACCGTTTCGCAGCGAATTGTACGTCGCCGATCCGAATTATGCTGCGTCTGAAAATGCCCGCCCGAGATTAAAAATAGATGCAACCAATGTTACTCAATCACACATTTTTCATGCTTAAAAGTAAAGCGTAACTTTCCGCGCGATTGATTCAATTACGTGTTCTTAATCGTTTAATCGGGTCACGATGATCAAAATGGCTCCAATAGCCCCGACAAGAACCGCGCGGGGAAACAAACGTCACCTGCGCGCCACCCTGAATATGTCACGGGTCAAATCCGCCAATGGCTGGATCTCTATTGGTTCATAACAGGCACCGACCCTGCCGTTCGGCACGCAGACTTTCGCACCATCCACGCCGGCGTCGCTCATGCGCGCCGAAGTCCGCCAGCAACCGATCGATGCCGAAGCCGACACACTGCTGCCGACCAACCGTAACGACTGTCCACCGTCGCACACGCACGCGCATCCCGATGCGGCACCGGTCGGTTGTCGATCAACGGTAGACGGCCGCGTCGCAGACGCCGTCCCTTTTCATTCGCTCCACCGCTTTATTATCAGGAATCCTTTCATGTCATCCAGTAGAGCGATGCATCATCCGTGCGTGACGCGGACGTGAGTGAACCCGAGGCCTTCCCGCCAGCACGGCGCCATGCCCGCCACCGGATCATCGGCGTCGTGCCGGTCGCGCTGATCGCCGTTCACCTGCCGCGCCAGACGAAACCGGTCTCGGTGTAAAACGATGCGGCTACGACCAATGGCCGTCAGCCCGTCGTTGGCGCGAACGACTTCAGGTACTTCATGCCGGTGTCGCACATGATCGTCACGATCGTGGCGTCCGGGCCAAGCCGTTCGGCGAGTCGCAATGCGCCAGTTACGTTGGCTCCGGTCGACGTACCGCAGAACAACCCCTCTTCGGCGGCCAGTCGGAACGCCATGGCTCTCGCCTCCTCCGTGGAGACACGCTCGAGCTCGTCAGCAATCCCGTCGCGCCAAAGCGGCACGACATAACCCGCGCCGATCCCGTCGATCTTGTGCGCGCCGGTAGGGCCGCCCGACAGTACCGCGGATTCGGCCGGCTCCACACCGGCGATCCGAATGCGTGCATCGTGTTGGCGCAAGCGCCGCGAGATCCCGCGCAGCGACGCAGCCGTGCCGACGCTCTGGACGAAGCCGTCGAGGCGGCCGCCGGTCTGCTCCCAGATCTCGTCGGCCATCTTCGTATAGGCGTTGAGCTGATCGGTGTTTTCCATCTGCGCCGTGATGTACGCGCCCGTCTCGCCGGCAATTCGATGCGCTTCGCAAATCATGTCCTTCGTCAGCTTCTCGGTTTGCTTGCCGTTGTCGCTGGCGACGAGCGTCAGCTTCGCGCCCAGCAGGCGCATGTGATCCAGCTTTTCCTTCGAGAACGCATCCGATGAAACCAGATGCAGCGGATGCCGCTTGACGGCACACACCAGCGCCAGCGACACACCTGTGCTGCCGCCGGTGTATTCGACCACTGCGCCGCCGGGCTTCAGACGCCCATCCCGCTCGGGAGCTTCGATCATCTCGAGCGCGATCCGATCTTTCATGCTGCCGGTTGGATTCTGGCTTTCGAGCTTGACGAAAAGGCGTGCGCCGTTCTTCGGGACAACGTTTCGCAACGGGACGAGTGACGTGTTGCCGATCGTGTCGAGGATGTTGCCGGGAGTCGATTTCATGGTGACCTCTGAAGTAAGCAGGCAAGTGAAACGCAAGTGCGTGGGGGTCAGCTCGCGTGTCCGAGCAACGCAACAGCGAACGTGAGCGTCGCCGCGAAGCCGGCCAGGAAGGCGATCGTGCGAACAACGGGAATGCCAGCGGCGTAGACCACGTAGTGAACTAACCGGGCACCGAGATAGAGCTTGGCCGCGAACACCGTCGCCGGGCCGCTCGCCCCCGTCATTGCGCACATCAGCACGAGCGGGGCGAACACGGCGAGATTCTCGATCGCGTTCGCATGCGCGCTCCGTGCGCGTTCCGCCCACGGCGGATCGGGCGGACGGGACGGATCGGGATTGTTCAGGGCCGCCATCAGGCCACGCGTCATGATCCTGGCCAGCATGTACGGAATCCACATCAGCAGCGTTGCGAGTGCGGTGAGCGTCAGCAGGTGAAGTTCTGGCGAAAATGTCATCGGATTGGCCTTGTCGTACAGAAGGTGCAGCAGAGATCTGCGAATGCCGGAAACGCTTCGCAGTCTAGACTCGCGACGAGGTCTGATCCATAGTCACAAATGACATTAATAGCGACAATCGCGACACCCGATCGACATGGAATCCGGCAGTCGTTCGACCGCGACGATGCATCGTTGGCGCGTAGCACCAACGCGCCACACGCCGCCCACCGAATTCATTCAGACCGCACGCGACACAAGCTCGCCGAGAACCGTATCCAGTGCGATGCGACCACGCACGATTTCTTCCGGATTACTTTCGAAATCGATCCAGCCTTCGTTGAAGCCGTCCAGCATGCGCATGCGGGGTAGTGGATGTTTCATGCCCTGCGCACGGAACAGCGCTTCCCACGTTCGCCTGTCGACGCCTTCCGCGCGCACCTGCCGGCCCAGAACGCGAGCGAAGGCGAGTGCAAGATCGTCGGGGCTCACGCGGCGCGGGCCCTCGAGCTCGACGACACGCACACCGCGCCAGGTCTGCTGGAGCAGTTCGGCCGCAACGCGACCTACGTCCGCGGTGGCGACCATCGGCACGGGCTTGTCGAGCGGCTGCAGGTAGCTGGCGACGACGCCCTCGTCGCGCGCGGACGCGACGTCCCACGCGGCGTTCTCCATGAACCAGCCGGGCCGCAGGAACGTCACGGGCATCGGCATCTCGCGCAGCGCCTGTTCCATCAGCGTGCGTTGCGTGAGCAGATTGGGCTCGTCAGCCTGTGCACCGATCGTCGACAGGCAAACGACCTTTTCAGGGCGCGCCTTCAGAAGCGCCGCGGACACGGCCTCGATCACCTTCCGCGCCTCGGGAAACCCGGGCTCCGGATCGAACTCCGAAGGCGGCAGGATGAAAACGCCCGCAGCGCCCGTGAACGCGGCGGCGAGCGACGATGGGTCTTCCATGAAGGCAGTCGCAATCTCGCACCCGCGCGCCGCCCACGCCCCTGCCCGCGTCGTGTCCCGCGCGACCGCGCGCACCGGCCGCCCCGCCGCCAGCAGCTCGCTGGCCAATGCGCCGCCGACCTTGCCGGTGATTCCTGTTATCGCATACATGTTCGTTCTCCGTGTGTGAATACGTCGGTCGCATTCTGGCCAAACATCGAGCGAAACAAAACGACATGGATGGAAGCAGATAAGTGACAACGCGTCACTAATTCGGCATGATCGACGCAGACGACCGGCATTGCTGCGCTGTCCGGCGTCGGCGTAGCGGCCTTCAGTGGGTCGCCCGCGATCCGCCACCGTATGCACTCGAACAACCATGAGATCCAGTAGCGAGAAACTGTCCGGCAGCATTAGCGTGTTCGCCGCCGTGGTCGATGCCGGAACGTTTGCGGCTGCGGCCGACGTAATAGGCATGACGCCGCCGGGCGTCAGTCGAGCGATTGCACGACTGGAAAGAAAGCTGAACATCCGGCTTTTCAATCGAACGACGCGGTCGGTGTCGTTGACTGAAGAGGGCCGCAGGTTTTACGAGCAGGTCATGCCGCATCTTGCCGGGCTGGAGGAAGCAGCCGCGGCGGCCGCAGGCGGCGCCTCCGTCGTGCGCGGAAAGCTGCGAATCAATCTGGATCCCGTCGTTTACCGGGCCATTCTCGGGCAACAACTCGATGCGTTCATGGACGCACATCCCGACCTCGAAATCGAGCTCATCGCGCGAGACAGCCTGGGCGACCTCGTCATGGACGGCTTCGACCTCGCCGTGCGATTCGGCGAACCGCGATCGTCCAGCCTGATTGCGAGAAAGCTGCTCGATACCGGCGTCGTGACGGTCGCGGCGCCCTCGTACATCGCTCGCCGGGGACGGCCGGCCAAACCCGAGGACCTCGAAAGCCGGAGCCACCGATGCCTTGAATTTCGCAACCCGGAGACAGGCAAGCCGTTCGCCTGGGAATTCCATCGTCGGCGCAAACGCATCGTGGTCGACACCCGGGGACGCCTCACGGTCAACGATCCGGGCGCCCTGCTCAGCGCGTGCCTCGCCGGTTCCGGCATTGCGCAGATGCTGCTGCTCGGTGCCGAGCCGCTGATCGCCGACGGCCGGTTGATCAATCTCTTTCCCGAATGGGCCGACGAGCGGTATCCGTTATATGCGTACTACCCATCCCGGCATCACGTGCCGGCCAAGACCCGGGCGTTCCTGGATTTCATGGTCGAACTGACGGGTATTCACGGGCACGCCGGCATGCGCTAGTGCCGTTCCGGCGGCGCCCACGGCCCCTTGGCTCGGCA
Source organism: Burkholderia sp. LS-044 (assembly GCF_004803625.1). Classification (NCBI taxonomy): domain Bacteria; kingdom Pseudomonadati; phylum Pseudomonadota; class Betaproteobacteria; order Burkholderiales; family Burkholderiaceae; genus Burkholderia; species Burkholderia sp. LS-044. The sequence continues at coordinate 88,247 of NZ_SSWO01000009.1, read as the reverse complement.
TTCGCCGCGTACGGCACGCCGCTTTTCAAGGCCGGAGGCTACCGATTGCTGGCGCGCAATTCCCGCACCCCACGGCCGAGCCTGCGACGCAACAAGGCCCTCAACGTCGCCGCATCCGCGTAGCCGACCTCGCTTGCAATCGTCTCCAGGTCGTAACCCATCGACACGAGATTCTGCGCCCGTTCGATGCGCAGATCCTGGACGAACGCCAATGGCGACTTCCCAAGTACCGCCTCGGTACGGCGCTGCAACGTGCGCGGTCCGACGGCCAATGCGGCGGCCGCCGCCTGAAGCGAAAAACCCGTGGAAAGATGCTCGCGGGCCCATCGCTCGAATCGAGCGACCAGCGGATCCGCATGGGCAAGGTAATCCGGAATGATGTATTCGGCCTGCGACGAACGCTTGTCGATCAGCATGAAACGGGCAACGAGCGTGGCCAGTTCGGGACTCGCCTGACGCAGCAACCACAGCGCAAGGTCGAGATGGCCCATGGCCGATCCCGCCGTCACCAAGCGATCCGCGGCGACGACCATGCGTGAATCGTTCAGATCGACCGCAGGATAACGTTGACGAAAGAAGGGCGAGAGCGACCAGGTGGTCGTCGCCTCGCGATGATCCAGAAGCCCGGCTTCCGCCAGCACGAACGTACCGATGCAAGCGGCGGCGACGCCGACGCCATCGGCATGCCACGCCCGAAGGTGCGCCATTGCATCGCGCACGTCCGGACGCTCCAGCGCCTCGATCAGGCGCTCCGGCTGCCTGATGCCAGGCGCGGGCACGACCACCCAGTCGGTATGGCGTGCGCTGCTTGCGGGCTCCGCCAGCATGGACAGTCCGTGCGCGGTACGGACGCGTCTGCGTACGCCGACCACCCCGACGTCGAAGGGCGGCGCGGCAAAGCCCTGAGCGGCAGCCAGTTCGTTGGCCATCGCGAAGGTATCCAAAAGCACCGTCAGGCCGGTGTCGAACAGCCCTTCGAGCGCCAGAATGGACAATCTCATGTCGTAAACGCATCCATTAATGTCATTTGCGACTATAGCCCGCTTTCCGTGAAAAACCTAGACTGCACTGCAATGCGGCGAAGAGTTCTCCAATGACGTCGCCCATTTCATCTCGACCGCGTCGGACATGCTCGCGCTGATTCGGTTGCGGCTCTCCAACCTTGTTTTGCTGGAACACACTCGACATGTCCAAAACTATTCTGATAACCGGCGCCAGCAGCGGCTTCGGCCGCGACACTGCAGAAGGGCTCTCGGCGGCCGGGCACCGGGTATTCGCGTCGATGCGCGACATCGCCGGCCGAAACCGGCCGCATGCCGAAGCCCTTCAAGCGAAAGGCATGCACGTCATCGAACTGGATGTGGCGGACGATGCGTCCGTCGAGCGAGGCGTGGCTTCCGTGCTGGAAAATGCCGGGCATCTCGACGTCCTCGTCAACAATGCAGGTATCGGATCAGCGGGTATTTCCGAGGCGTTCACGACAAAGCAGGTACAGGCGCTCTTCGACGTGAATGTATTCGGCATCCAGCGAACGTCGAGGGCGGTGCTGCCGACCTTCAGGAAACAGGGCGAAGGCCTGATCGTGAACATCGGCTCGATACTCGGCCGCGTGACGTTTCCGTTCTTCGGTCTCTATGGCGCATCGAAGTTCGCGCTCGAAGCGTTGACCGACAGCTACCGCTACGAGTTGTCGACGTCGGGCATCGACGTCGTTCTCGTTCAACCCAGCAACTATCCGACGAATATTTTCGCCAGCGCGCAGCGGCCCGCCGACGCCGCACGCATACCCGGCTACGGCGAGGCCGGTGCGATTCCGGACAAGATGGTAGAGACCCTCATGGCGCTGTTCGCGAGCGACCACGCGCCGAACCCGCACGACGTCGCCGACGCGATCGTGCAGCTTGTCGCACAAGCCAACGGTACTCGCCCGCCGCGTTTGATCGTGGGCGAGTCATTCGGCGCTGACGCCCTCAACGCCCAAGCGGCATCGATTCAGGCGCAGGTGCTCGAGGGCCTCGGGCTGGCACACCTCGCCGAGCCGAAAGGGCGATCCGCCGCGGCCTGAAGGTACGGTCGACGCGGAAGCCGACACCGATCCGACGCGCTGCCCCCGCTTCGTTCAATTGCCGGGCGCGAGGTCGTTGGCAAACCGGTTCGTATAACCGAGCGTACCGACGCCGCCGATGGAGTTGCACGTCGACGATGCGGCGCCGGGCGGACAATCGACGTCACGGTCGAACGACCAGAAGTGGACACCCACGAGGCCATTCTGTTTCACGAACTGCGCAACGGTGTCCGCATCGGCCGGCGTAAAGGTTTCGCCGCTCACATCGTTGCCGCCGATCATCGGCGTCAGCTCGATCTGGCTGTACGGTACGCCCCAGTGATCGTGCAGGTTCATCGCCGCCTGGATCGCCGACTGTCCCATCTGGCAGGTGCCGTTCGCGACCACGCAGTTCCCCGCCCCCGCCGACCCGTAGTCCATCGTCATCAGGTCGATGGTGTAGTTCTTCAGGCCGTACGCCTGGATCGCCTGCATGACCCAGTCTCCATACACGTTGAAGCTGTCGGGGGCGCTGGCGCCCCAGGAGCCGGCCGTGGTCGCGCCCTGCTGGGAAGGGGCCAGTGTCGCGAGCGTAAAGCTGAAGCGCAGGCCGGGATAATTCTGCTGGGCGACCGCCACGCGCCGGACGAGATCGTCGATCACCTGTTGTGTCTGCCCGCCCTCGATATCGAAGTCGATCCCGATGAGGTTGTTCGATGCATAACGATTGATGAAGGCCGCCATGCCCGCATCCGACCCGCACGTGAACATGCCGGCCGCGCCGCCGGTGGAAATCACGTAATTCACATTGGCCGCGGTGAAAAGCGGCACATTGGCGGCCGCCATCGCGCCGCCGTCGACGCCCGCCCAGTTCTCGCTGCCGCATTCGCCGGTCGCAAACGCGAGCGTCAGCGTACGGACACCGGCTGGCAGCACCGACAGCACCGGGCGCATCTGACCGGTGACGTTCGACGAGATGACGTTCGTGTTCCAGTTCATCGAAATCGTCGCGTCCTTGTACGGGCTATAAACGAATGCCGGCGCCGTGCCCGTACCCGTCCCGGCTGCCGCGGCGGTGCCAGTGCCGAAGGACGACCATGCCAGCAGAAGCGCCAGCGCGCCCTTCAAGGTCGATCGCTGCATGATTCCAGATCGGTTGCTCTTCATTTTCACGCCCTCATCGCGTTTTACGCATTGCCGGCATCGGTCTTTCACGCGATACATGCCGGGGAAGATTTCAGGAAGACGCGCTCCGTCCACACGGGCGTAACGAAAACCCGCCACGTCATGCGGACGGCAAGCGCCTGCACCATTGATACGGACTACCGAATCAACATCGTGATCAGATCAGCCTTGCGGCTCCTCCACCCGGTGGCTTCCACTTTCGATTGACAACGCTCCGCCCAGGTCGAATTCAAGAGAAATCAACCTTACAAATTGCCGTCCGAAGACAAATTTCGATATTGATTTTGTTTTTATATCTACGACGGAAAAAACTGCGACTTCGGTCTATGCTGGTGAAGCATGTACACGCCACTTTCGCGCAAGACCGGATGCCCGTCACAAGCGCGATGCAGGCGGTACGTGAAGCCGTCACGCAGGCTTGGGATAGCGTGCCTGCCACGCGGCGGCGGATACCGGTCTTTCGACGGCCGATGTAGTGATGCTTCAATCCGACGCCTGCGTTTCGTTTGGTTATACTACATAATCGTCAGGCATCAACCCTTGAATCGAGTATTTTCACCCATATCGAAATCAGAAATATTCACGCGATCGCATTGCCATATTGCAATTATCGCCATTCGATAATTTAACCGGATATCCCGCAGCCATTTGGCTGATTGTTCAAATCAACGAAATTCAGGCGACGCGATCTGGCTTCATCGTATTGGCTGCCGACCCGCGATGACGTCACGTAGCCGTCCTTGATGCATCCACCGAATCCGGAGGCCGAACATGACTGTCGATCTCGCCCCCCAAGCGTCGACCCGCACCGCCCAACTGGTCACCCGGGTGTACGCGAGGCTCCTGCTGGTCGGCTTCGCGCTGCTGCCCGCCTATCTGATCGCCTACCTGTACTTCTTCCAGGACCCGTCGCTGAAATTCGAGAATCACGCCTTTCACGAGCTGGCGATCGCGGCCGCCACGCTCGAAGGCGCGTTCGTCACGTATGTCTGCTGGCGCTGCTATCGCCTGTCGGGTGAGCCGTTGCTTCGCTGGCTTACGCTGGGCTTTCTGGGCTTTTCCGTCATCTATGCGTTGCACGGCCTGTTCACCGGCATGGCGCATCACAACATCTGGCTGTTCCTGCTGTACGGGCCGGCATCGCGCCTGACCATGTCGATCCTGATCCTTGTCGGGCAACTCACCTATAGTCACAAGGCCGACAGCGCAACGACCCGCGCCGATCCCCGCATCTGGTTGCCCTGGCTCGCGCTGTTCGGACTCGTCGACGTCGCGGTCGCCGTGATCGCCTTCTCGCCGGTAGCCGGCCACCTGTGGGTGCGCCTGTCGATGGAAGGCGGCGCACTGCTGCTCTCGGTCGTGAACGTCGTTGCGCTGGTCATACGCCGCATCCGCTCGCCGCTGATGACGATCTACGGCATTTCGGTCACGTCGTTCGCACTCTCGTCGCTCGCCTTCATCCTCGGGCGGCCGTGGAATCACATGTGGTGGCTCGCGCATGCGATTTTCGCAGCCGGCTTCTTCCTGCTCAGTTTCGGCGTGGTGCAGGCCTTTCAAACGACCCGTTCCTTTTCGAAGATCTACAGCCAGGCAGAACTGTTTGCCCGGTTGAGGGACGCGATGGCCAGGACGGAGCGCGCGTTGCAGGCGCTGCAACGGACCAACGAAAAGCTCGAGCACCTGGCGGCCACGGACCCGCTCACGGGCGCGACCAACCGGCGGCAATTCATCGAAAGCGTGGAAGCGGAAATCAACCGGGCCAAGCGCAACGGCGCGCCGTTCTCGCTGCTCGCGCTCGACCTCGACCACTTCAAGGCGATCAACGACAGTTACGGGCATCAGGCGGGCGATCAGGTGTTGCAACGCTTCGTCGACAAATGCACCGATGCGATCCGGCCGTACGATGGCGTTGCGCGGGTGGGCGGCGAGGAATTCATGGTGCTGCTGCCGCAAGCCGCGCTGGACACGGCCCGGTCGATCGGCGAGCGCATCCGCGCGGCAATCGCCGGCGCGCCGTTCGAAGCAGGCATCGGCGAACCGATCAAGGTCACCGTGAGTGTCGGCGCCTCCGAATTCGGCCGGGACGGCGAGACGATCGACGCGATCCTGCGCAAGGCCGACGAACGCCTGTACCGCGCGAAGCATCAAGGCCGCAACCAGGTGGTTGCCGGGTAAGCCGGTTGCCGTGTCAGTGCCCCTCACACGGGTTCTTCAACTCATGACGCGCCGGGCGTCGCCGGGCGCGTCATGTCGCGACCGTATCAGAACGGGCTGCGTGTCGTATCGCCATTGGTGAAGATCGCGTCGACGACCTGATAGAACGCCATCGCCGTATCCGCGACTTCCCAGACTGCAAGGATGACGTGGTAGCCGCTACGCATCGGCAGCCGGCACGCGTGAATGGTCGGCTGCTGGGGCACCAGGTTCGCGTTCGGGTTCCAGTATGGCTGGCCGGGATTCTGGATCGTGCAGAACGGCGTGGGCTCGAACTGCGCACGCGTGAGCTTTTCCGACGGGTTCCAGTCGGCGCGTGTAATGAAGTAGTTCCAGCGACGCGTCTTGTGCACGGCGCTGAACTCCCATTTGAAATTCTGCACCGCGCCCGGCCGTAGCGGGATCTTCTGCCAGCGGCCCGGCGACTGCTCGTTCAGCACGGGCAGCGGGCCATTCGTGCTGGCGCCGGCGATTTCGCCATCCTTCGGTGGTGCGGCATTCTTCGCGTCGTCCGGCGCGAACGGATCCGACAGGCCGCTTTGCGTCGCGGGGAAGAACTTGCCGTTCTCCATCGCGTTAGCGTGCCACGCGTCGACAGGGCAGTTCGGATTCTGGCCTTGCGTGCACAGCACGATGCGCGAAGGCGGTTCGGTCAAGCGGCCGTGCGCGTGCGCACCGGCCGCCGCGACCAGCAGTGCCGCACCGGCCAGCGCGCATGGCATGACGGAAGCAACGTAGCTGCGGATGTTCTTGTTCATGAGCCCTCTCATGGCATGAATGTCGAAACGGATATGCGCACATCGAGCCTGTCGCAGGATTCCGCGAAGAGATTCCTGTCGACGCGTCGTCGCGCATGCTGATCGGCGAAAGCGGCGGTCGAATGAAACCGCGGCAAGCAATGATCAATCGCCGCGCTTCCTGACAAATCACTTTCACCGAGTCGAACCTTATCCGCAAAAACCGGAAAAATAAACGTCCGTCATTGATAATCATTTGATTCGCGGCATCGAATCATCCATTCCTGGTTTCTTCGCCCTTCAACCCTGACGTAACGCGGATTCTGGCGTTTGACGATCGTGAATGATCGATCCCGGCATTTCGCGTTCTAAGGCCACCGGAATGGCCGCCTCCATTGCTCAATAATTTTATTCGTCGATTGATATTTGAATTGGATCAAACCCGCCAATAATTAAAAATCCGGATCGGGATGAATTATTGTTTCGCTGAAAATTACGCCTGATCTGAAAATAACTCGCAGGCCATCGTCGACCGGGAGCCTCCAGATCCGGGCATATTCAAACGCTGGCGCGCTGCGCATCGATGTCGTCAATGTCGGTCGCGTTGCGAAGCACGGAGTCATCCCCCCCAGCCCCCACCCCGAAGCGAACAACCCACAGCGCCCAACACCCGCGTTGTCGACCGCCCACAGGCACGAAACCAACGCAAAAACTGAAAGACTGAATTGCCGATCCGCACGCTTTTGACGCAGCTATATTCTCGACGACCAGCCCTTTAAACAAGGACTGCGAACAATATCCGTCAACCTCCGTTCGAGACCTTCATCCATGAATAAAACGACACGGCTGCTGCGCATGACGTGCGCACTCGCCTGCTGCGGCCTGTTCTCCCACGCGCATGCGCAAAGCAGCGTCACGCTGTACGGCGTCATCGACACCGGGATCGACTTCGCGTCGAACGTCGACGGCCAGCACCTGTGGCAGATGGCGAGCGGCGTCAGCGCCGGCAGCCGCTGGGGGCTGCGCGGCAAGGAAGATCTCGGTGGCGGGCTCGCCGCGATCTTCGATCTCGAAAGCGGCTTCAATTCCACGAACGGCGGGCTCGGCAGCGGCCTCGCGTTCTCGCGCAACGCTTACGTCGGGCTGTCCGACCAACGCATGGGCACGCTGACGCTCGGCCGGCAGTGGGATCCGATCGTCGACCTGATCGAACCGTATTCGCTGAACGACTATTACGGGGGCTGGTATTTCTCGCACCCGAACGACATGGACAACCTCGACAACGGCTTCGCGATCAGCAACGCCGTGAAATACACGAGCCCGACGATCGCCGGCTTCACCGCCGAGGCGCTCTACTCGTTCGGCGGGCAGCCCGGCCGCTTCTCCGACAACGCCGCGTACAGCGCGGCGCTCGCGTACACGAACGGGCCGTTCTCGGCCGGCGTCGGCTACCTGCGCGTCAACGATCCGGAGCAGGCTGTGCAGAGCTACCAGAATGGCAGCGGATACACGAACGCGGTGTACGGCGACGCGCTCATGAACGCGCGCAGCCAGAACATCTTCGCGGCCGGCGCGTCGTACCAGATCGGCAACGTCAAGCTGATGGGCAACTTCACCGACGTCGATTTCCAGCAAGGCGACGACGCGCAGGACGTGAAGTTCCAGAACTACGAGATCGCCGGCACGCTCGCCGCCACGAGCCAGCTCAATTTCGGCCTCGGCTACACCTACACGACCGGCCGCGACCATGCGACCGGCCAGGAACCCGACTACCGGCAACTGAACGCGAGCGCCGAGTACGCGCTGTCGAAGCGCACGGCGATCTATGCACTCGCGGCACTGCAGATGGCGTCGGGCGGCGCCGTCGCGCAGGTCGCGGGCTTCGATCCGTCGTCGAGCGGCCGGCAGGCGGTCGGCCGGATCGGGCTGCGCCACACGTTCTAGGCGATCGCGCGAAGAAGCCGGCTTCCCGTGTACCGGAAGCGGGCCCCGGCCGGCGCGATCGACCCACGCGCCGAATCAGTTCGGCAGGCTGACCACCATCTGCTCGTCCTCGAGCAGTTGCGTGAGCGACCCGTGCAGACGCTCGAGGCTCCGCGGCGGCAGCGCGAAACTCGCCCAGCCGAGCCCCGTGTGCCGCAGCAACAGCACCGCGCCGCCGTACAGCGGATGGCGCTCCGCATACCAGCACGGGTCCATCTCCGTCACGAACTGCTGCGCGCGCGGCGGCATCTCGGGCACGGCCGGCTGCATCGACGCGCGCAACAGGCTCAGATACTGGATGACCGCGTCGACGTCCTCCGGATCGAGCACCGCGGCACCCCGTTCGACCGACACCAGCACCACCGGCTTGCCGTGTTCCTGGATCATCTTGATACTCAGCGGCTGCGTCATTATTGCGTTCCTCGTGGCTACTCGTATCGGCCCATTATCGGCAGCCGCGTCGCGCGCGCACCTGAAGATTTGATGCAGCTTCATGAATTTATTTTTAGGTTGACTGCCGTTGCGACAATCGCGTATTCGCCGTCACGACGCACGACGATCTCGATGGCATGGTCGTCCGCCGCTTCCTTAAACGAAATTTCATCCATTCCGCGTCGTTTTTTAAGCGTCCGGCGCCGGCCCGCATCCCATAATCGGCTCGCTACCTTGCCGGTCACGCGCGGCGGCACGCATCGAGCGATGCGTCGGCGGCGCATGCGAACGGTCAATTCTTTCCTTCGGCGGACCATGAACCAACTGCAAGCGATGCGCGTGTTCACGCGTGTAGTCGAGTTGTCGAGTTTCAATCTCGCCGCGCGCCAGCTCGGGATGTCGGCGGCCGCGGTCACGCGCAGCGTCGGCATGCTCGAAGCGCACCTGAACATGCGACTGCTGAACCGGACGACCCGCAGCCTGTCCCTCACCGAGACCGGCCGCGAATATCTCGACGGTTGCCGCTCGATCATCGAGAAGCTCGACGAGATGGAATCGAACCTCGTGCAGGTCACGCGCGACCCGCGCGGCACGCTGCGGATCGCCGCGTCGGCGACCTCCGTTGCGGCCGGCCTCGGCGTGCTGCTGTCGGCGTATCGCGACGGGCATCCGCGCGTCCGGTTCGACGTGACCACGTTCGACACGCACGTCGACATGGTCGAGGGCGGCTACGACGTCTGCTTCTGCGACGATCGCCGCCTCGTCAACGCGACCTTCGTGTCGCGGATGCTGACGAGCGTGCGCGACGTCGTCGTCGCGTCACCCGAGTACCTCGCGCGCCACGGCACGCCGAACGATCCCGTCGAACTGAACGAACACAGCCTGCTGACCGTGTCGAACGGCACCGCGCGCAGTTGGGAATTCTCGGACGTCGACGGGTCCTACCGCGTCTACACCGGCAACGCGCTGGCCTCGACCGGCAGCATGATGGTGCGGATCGCGGCGCTCAATCACATGGGCATCACGCAATTGCCGCACCCGCTCGTCGCCGACGATCTCGCACGCGGCGCGCTGGTGCCGCTGCTCGAACGCTACGAAGTGAACGGCGGCGCGCGCTGCATCTCGATGCTTTACCCGAGCCGCAACCATCTGTCGACCAAGGTCCGCAGCTTCATCGACTACGTGGTCGAACACTATCGCGCGCCCGAGCGCGCCGCCGCCTGATTCCGCCCGGGCCGCTCCGTCCATGCCCCACATCCTGACGATCGAAGACGATCCGCTGATCGCGGATCACATCACCCAGACGCTGCGCGCCGCCGGCCACCAGGTGGACGTCGCGCGCACCGGCCGCGACGGCATGGCCAGGGCGATGAGTGCCGACTACGACGTCGTGACGCTCGACCGCATGCTGCCGGATCTCGACGGGCTCACGATTCTCGCGACGATGCGCGGCGTCGGCCTCGACACGCCGGTGCTCGTGATGAGCGCGATGTCCGACGTCGACCAGCGCATCCAGGGGCTGCGCGCGGGCGGCGACGACTATCTCGTCAAGCCGTTCTCGCTCGACGAGATGTGCGCGCGCATCGACGTGCTGATCCGCCGCCGGCCGCGCGGCGCGCAGGTCGAGACGGTCCTGCGCGCGGGCGAGCTCGCATTCGACCTGGTGCGGCGCCGCGTCACGCTCGGCGCGAGCGAGCTCGCGCTGCTGCCGACCGAATTGCGCGTGCTCGAATTCATGATGCGCCACGCCGGCCGCGTGCTCACGCGCACGATGATCTTCGAGGCGGTGTGGGGCTGCCGCTTCGATCCGGGCACCAACCTGATCGACGTCCACGTCGGCCGCCTGCGCAAGAAGGTGAACCGGCCGGGTGCGGCACCGTTGATCCGCACGATCCGCGGCGCGGGCTACATGCTCGGCTGAATCCGGCCGCCGCCACCTAAAACTTCTTTCATCTTTTTAGCGACCGGCTGTTAGGGGCCGCTCCGCAGAATGCGGTCATCGGCTGCGTATCGGTGTTTTCCCGAAGCCGCGCGCATCCGGCTCTTCTTCACGACGCTTTTGAACGGAGCAGCACCCCATGCTGAAAATTGTCCGGCTCGCGCTCACCCGGCCCTACACGTTCGTCGTGCTGGCGCTGCTGATCCTGATCGCGGGTCCGCTCGCGGCACTCCGCACGCCCATCGACATCTTTCCGGATATCCGCATTCCGGTGATCAGCGTCGTCTGGAACTACGCCGGCCTGCAGCCGGACGACATGTCCGGACGCGTGATCACGTACTACGAACGCACGCTCGGCACGACGGTCAACGACGTCCAGCATATCGAGTCACAATCGTTCCGCGGCTACGGCATCGTGAAGATCTTCTTCCAGCCGACCGTCGATATCCGCACGGCGACCGCGCAGGTCACGTCGATCTCGCAGACCGTGCTCAAACAGATGCCGCCCGGCACCACGCCGCCGCAAATCCTCAACTACAACGCGTCGACCGTCCCCGTGCTGCAGATCGCGCTGACCAGCAACACGCTCGACGAACAGAAGCTGGCGGATTACGCGGTCAACTTCATTCGACCGCAGCTGCTGTCGGTGCCCGGTGTCGCGATTCCGACGCCGTACGGCGGCAAGTCACGTGAAGTGCAGATCGACCTCGACCCGCAGGCGCTGCAGTCGAAAGGGCTGTCGGCGCAGGACGTCGCGCACGCGCTCGCGCAGCAGAACCAGATCATCCCGGCCGGCACGCAGAAGATCGGCCGCTTCGAATACAACATCAAGCTCAACAACAGCCCGCTCTCGCTCGACGCGTTGAACGACCTGCCGATCAAGTCGGTCGACGGCACGACGATTTATATCCGTGACGTCGCGCATGTGCGTGACGGCTACCCGCCGCAGGGCAACATCGTGCGCGTGGACGGCCGCCGCGCGGTGCTGATGAGTATCCTGAAGAACGGCTCGGCATCGACGCTCGACATCATCGCGGGCGTGAAGGCGAAGCTGCCGCTGGTCGAACAGACGCTGCCGCCGGGCCTGAAGCTCGTCACGATGGGCGACCAGTCGACCTTCGTGAACGGCGCCGTCAGCGGCGTGGCGCGCGAAGGCATCATCGCCGCCGCGCTGACGTCGCTGATGATCCTGCTGTTCCTCGGCTCGTGGCGCTCGACGCTGATCATCGCCGCGTCGATCCCGCTGGCCGTGCTCTCGGCGATCGCGCTGCTCGCGGCGACCGGCGAAACACTCAACGTGATGACGCTCGGCGGCCTCGCGCTCGCGGTCGGGATTCTGGTCGACGACGCGACGGTGACGATCGAGAACGTGAACTGGCACCTCGAACAGGGCAAGGACACGCGCACCGCGATCGTCGACGGCGCGAAACAGATCGTGATGCCGGCGCTTGTCTCGCTGCTGTGCATCTGCATCGTGTTCGTGCCGATGCTGATGCTCGACGGCATTTCGCGTTTCCTGTTCGTGCCGATGGCGAAGGCGGTGATCTTCTCGATGATGTCGTCGTTCGTGCTGTCGCGCACCTTCGTGCCGATGCTCGCGCAATACCTGCTCAAGCCGCACGCGTCGGCCGGCCATGCGTCGGGCGAGCTCGCGGCGATCATGGATTCGCATGCGGGCCATGCCGGCGCGCACGACGCGCCGCCGTCGCGCAATCCGCTGGTGCGCTTCCAGCGTGCATTCGAGCGCCGCTTCGAGTCCGTGCGCGCGTCGTACCGGATCCTGCTGGGCCTCGCGCTCACGCGCCGCAAGCCGTTCGTCGTCGCGTTCCTGTGCGTGGTGGCCGCATCGTTCCTGCTCGTCCCGTGGCTCGGCCGCAACTTCTTCCCGACGATCGACTCGGGCGAGATCTCGCTGCACGTGCGTGCGCCGGTCGGCACGCGTGTCGAGGAAACCGCCGCCGAGTTCGACCGTATCGAAAACACGATTCGCGGCGTGATCCCGCCCGCGCAGTTGCGCGAAGTGGTCGACAACATCGGCCTGCCGAACAGCGGGATCAACCTGACCTACAACAACAGCGGCACGCTCGGGCCGCAGGACGGCGACATCCTGATCTCGCTGTCGCACGACCACGCACCGACCGCCGACTACGTGCGCGAGCTGCGCGAACGCCTGCCGCGCGCCTATCCGGGCACCACGTTCTCGTTCCTGCCTGCCGACATCGTCAGCCAGATCCTCAACTTCGGCGCACCGGCCCCGGTCGACCTGCAGGTGGCCGGCCCCAACCAGCAGGCCAACCTCGCTTATGCGCGCGAGCTGTACCGCAAGCTGCGCCTGATCGCCGGCGTGGCCGACCCGCGCATCCAGCAGGCCAGCACCTATCCGCAGTTCACGGTGGCGGTCGACCGGACGCGTGCCGACCAGCTCGGCATCACCGAGCAGGACGTGACGAACTCGGTGGTCGCGACGCTCGCGGGCACCAGCCAGGTCGACCCGACCTACTGGCTCAATCCGCGTAACGGCGTGTCCTATCCGATCGTCGCGCAGACGCCGCAGTACCGGATGACCACGCTGTCGGCGCTGCAGAACCTGCCTGTCACCGGCGCGAACGGCCAGTCGCAGCTGCTCGGCGGTCTCGCGACGATCACGCGCGGCGTCGGCAACGCAGTGGTGTCGCACTACAACATCGAACCGCTGTTCGACATCTACGCGACCACCCAGGGCCGCGACCTCGGCGCCGTCGCCGCCGACATCGGCAGCATCGTCAAGGCCACCGCGAAGGACCTGCCCAAGGGCTCGACCGTCACGCTGCGCGGCCAGGTGCAGACCATGAACAGCGCGTTCACCGGCCTGCTGCTCGGGCTCGCGGGCGCCATCGTGCTGATCTACCTGCTGATCGTCGTGAACTTCCACTCGTGGGCCGATGCGTTCGTGATCGTCTCCGCGCTGCCGGCGGCGCTGGCCGGCATCGTCTGGATGCTGTTCACCACGCACACGCCGATGTCGGTGCCCGCGCTCACCGGCGCGATCCTGTGCATGGGCGTGGCCACCGCGAACGCGATCCTCGTCGTCAGCTTCGCGCGCGAGCGCCTCGCCGATACCGGCAACGCGCTCGCCTCGGCGCTCGAAGCCGGCTTCACGCGCTTTCGCCCCGTGCTGATGACCGCGCTCGCGATGATCATCGGCATGGCGCCGATGGCGCTCGGCCTCGGCGACGGCGGCGAGCAGAACGCGCCGCTCGGCCGCGCCGTGATCGGCGGCCTCGCGTGCGCGACGATCGCGACACTGTTCTTCGTTCCCGTCGTGTTCAGCCTCGTGCATCGGCGCGATGCGCTGAAACACGACGCACCTCGCGCTTCCTTCCCTTCCGCGTCCGGAGCTTCCCATGTCCACTGAGATCGAAATCAAGTCGCCGAAACGGCTGCCCAACCTCAAGCTCGTCGCCACGATCGCCGCGCTGGTCGCGGTCGGCATCGTGACGGCCGGCATCGCAGGCCGCGCGCACGCGAAACAGGAAATGACCCGATGGTCCGCCGAACAGGCGGTGCCGACCGTGGTCGCCTACACGCCGACGACCGGCGGCGACGGCGCCGCGCTCGTGCTGCCCGGCCACCTGTCCGCATTCGAAAGCGCGCCGATCCATGCGCAGGTGTCGGGCTACCTGCATGCGTGGTACACGGATATCGGCGCGCACGTGAAGTCGGGCCAGCTGCTCGGCCTGATCGACACGCCCGAGCTCGACCAGCAGCTTCAGCAGGCGCGCGCCGACCTGCAGAGCTCGCTCGCCAACGAGAAGCTGGCCGCGTCCACGGCCGCGCGCTGGACCAGGATGCTCGCGCAGGATTCCGTGTCGCAGCAGGAAACCGACGAGAAGACCAGCGACCTCGCCGCCAAGCAGGCGATCGTCGCGGCCAACGAGGCCAACGTGCGGCGTCTCGACGCGCTGGAGGCGTTCAAGCGCATCGTCGCGCCGTTCGACGGCGTCGTCACCGCGCGCAAGACCGACATCGGCCAGCTGATCTCGGCCGGCGGTGGCGCCGGCCCCGAACTGTTCGCCGTGTCCGACGTGCACCGGATGCGCGTCTACGTGAGCGTGCCGCAGAACGAGGCCGCCGCGATCCGCCCCGGCATGAGCGCGACGCTGACCGTGCCCGAGCATCCGGACGAGACCTTCCATGCGACGCTCGCCGACACCGACGATTCGATCGCCGATTCGACCGGCACGCTGCTCGTGCAGCTGATGGTCGACAACCGCGACGGCAAGCTGATTCCGGGCGAATACACCGAGGTGCATTTCGCACTGCCGGCCGGCAGCAGCCACGCGTTGACGATTCCGGCCAGCTCGCTGATCTTCCGCCAGGCCGGCCTGCAGGTCGCCGTGGTCGGCAAGGACGATCGCGCGGTGCTCAAGCCCGTCACGATCGCGACCGACCTCGGCACGCACGTGCAGATCGCGACCGGCCTCGCGCCCGACGATCGCGTGATCGACAACCCGCCCGACTCGCTGTCCGCGGGCGACCGCGTCCGGCTCGCGACGCCGGCCGGCACCGTCGCGGCGGCCGTGCGCGACACGGAGCGTGCGAATGGCTAACCCGCGTCGGCTCTGCGCGATGCTCGCCAGTATCGCGTTCCTCTCCGCCTGCTCGTTCGCGCCCGTCTATCATCCGCCACAGACCACGCTGCCTGCCCAATTCAAGGAAGCGGGCGGCTGGCAGCCGGCACAGCCGGCCGACCGCATCGCACGCGACGGCTGGTGGAAGGCGTTCCGCGATCCGGTGCTCGACCGGCTCGAAGCGCGGGTGGCGGCCGCCAACCCCGACGTGGCCGCCGCGGTGGCCCGCCATGACGAAGCCGGCGCGCTGTTCGATCAGGCGCGCGCGGGGCTGTTCCCGACCATCGGCCTCGGCGCGCAGGTCTCGAGCAACCGGCAATCGGCCACGCGCCCGCTGCGCGGCGCGAACCAGCCGAACGTGTACGGCTCGAACACGCTCGACGCCGGCTTCGACTACGACCTCGACCTGTGGGGCAAGGTGCGCAACGAGGTCGCGGCCGGGCGCGCGAACGCGCAGGCCAGCGCCGACGATCTCGCATCGGTGCAGCTGAGCCTGCAGGCCAGCCTCGCGAACGCGTACTTCAACCTGCGCGGGCTCGACCAGCAGCAGCAGTTGCTGTCCGACACGATCGACACGTACCAGCGTGCGCTGAAACTCACGATGAGCCGGCACGCGGGCGGCATCGCATCCGATCTCGACGTCTCGCGCGCGCAGACGCAGCTCGACTCGGCCCGCGCGTCGGCCGAGGACGTGCGGGCACGGCGCGCGCTGTACGAGCACGCGATCGCGACGCTCACCGGCGTACCGGCCTCGTCGTTCGCGCTCGCGCCGGACCTGAGCGTGGCGTATCTGCCCGCGATCCCGGCCGGCATTCCCGCCACGCTGCTGCAACGGCGGCCTGACGTCGCGGCCGCCGAACGCCGCATGGCGGCCGCCAACGCGCAGATCGGCGTGGTGCGCGCGGCGTTCTTCCCCGACATCACGCTCGGGCTGATCGGCGGATACCAGAGTTCGGGGCTCGGCCATTGGCTCAGGGCGCCGAACGAGATCTGGTCGATCGGGCCCAGCCTCGCGCTCACGCTGTTCGACGGCGGCCGCCGCCAGGCGCTCACGGCCCAGGCGCACGCGCAGCTGGCCGAGAACGGCGCGAAATACCGCGCGGTGGTACTCGATGCGTGCCAGCAGGTGGAAGACAACCTCGCGCTCACGCACCATCTCGGCGACGAAGCCGATCGCCAACAGGAAGCGCTCGACGCGGCCGAACGCACGTTGCAGTTGTCGATGTCGCGCTATCGGGACGGCGTCGTCAGCTATCTCGACGTGGTGACCGCACAGACTACCGAGCTCGAGACGAAGGTGGCGATGCTGGAACTGAATACGCGCCGGCAGTTGGCGGCGGTCGGGTTGATCGCGGCACTGGGCGGAGGGTGGTCGGCCGACGAAGCAGCGTCCGGCGCGAAAGCGCCGGTCGCGACGCCGGCGCGTTCGACGACCTGAGCCCGTTGCGGCACGTGGGGAGCGTGTCGCGTTTGGATGCACCCGTCATCGCGACGGGTGCTTTTTTTTCGCGGGCCCGGCGCACTCAGAACTTGTGACGGATGCCGGCCGCGACCACCGCCTGGCGATCGTTGCCCGACGCGGCCAGATTGAAGATTCCTGCGTTGCCGAGCACCGCGACACCGTCCGCGCCCGTCACGCGCTGATACACGCCTTCGAGATAGAGATCGGTACGGCGCGACAGCGCATAGTCGGCCTGCAGCATGAACTGGTTCCACTTCGGCGCGATGCTGCGGCCCGCATCGTCGAAGCGGCCCTGCGTGAACGTATACGAGCCGCCCAGCGAGAAGGCCGGCGTCAGGAAGTAGCGCCCGTTCAGTTCGTAGTTGCTGAAGGTCAGCAACTGGCCGTTCACGGTGCCGTATGCGCCGCCCTGCGACAGTTCGCGCGGGTCGTTCAGGATCGTTCTCGTATAGACGAAGCCGATCGTCGCATGATCGAACGCATAGTGCGCGCCGGCGCCGAACGTGCGCCAGCGTCCGCCCGCGAGCATCGCATCGCCGTCCGAGCTGCTCAGCGATCCGCCGGTGTTCTTCGGCGCATTCACGCCGCCCGGCTGGTTCGACTGCAGGTACGCCACGCCCACGTCGAGCGGACCGTTCGCATACCGCGCGCCGACGCTGTACGCGTTGTTGTTGCTGAACCCGCCGCCCTGGTTGCTGAAGCCGTACGCGCCGCCGAACGTGAGGCCGCCGTAGTCTGCGCTGCGGAACTTCACCGCGTTGTTCATCCGCGTGTCGTTGGCGAGGTTGTCGTTGTCGTACGGGTGATCGGCGAGGTTGCCGCCGAATCCCGAGCCCGTCGCCGACAGCGGCGCGACGAAGTCGACCAGGAAATCGTATTGCCGGCCGAGCGTCACCGTGCCCCATTGGCGGCTCGCGAGGCCGACCCAGGCCTGACGGCCGAACTCGTCGCCGCCGTTGCCGAACTTGCCGTTCGCGACGTTGAAGCCGTTCTCGAGGGTGAACACGGCGGCCAGGCCGCCGCCGAGATCCTCGTTGCCGCGCAGCCCCCAGCGCGACGTGCTGACGTTGCCGCTCTGCACGCCGTAAGCGGGCCCCGCGCCGGCCGCCGATTTCTGGTTGCTGATGTAGTCCAGGCCCGCGTCGATCGTGCCGTACAGCGTGACGCTGCTCTGCGCATGCGCCGCGCCTGCAAGCAGGCACGCAACCGCTGCCGGGATTGCCAGAAGTTTCTTCATGATGGTTTCGCTAGAGTGGATCGGTCTTCTCGCATCGCCGGCCGGTGTGGAACGGCCGCTCCGTCCGCGATGCGATGGCGCACAATTTAGGCAGCGGGCATGACAGCGCCGTTATCGAAACGGCCCGAAAAATGAAACCTTCTTCATCCTCGCGATACGCCGCATTCATGTCCGTGCGGAACGCACAGGCGCATGAATTTCTTTTCACGTTGCGTATGCCGATCCGATAGCCCCCCTCCCCTATGCTTGTCCTCAACCCGACGCGCGGCATCGACTGGCCGTGCCGGGGATGATCCAGTCAATCATCATGAGGATTCCGAACATGAAAACCGCCAAGATCGTCGCTTCCACGCTGCTCGCCGCATGCGCCGCGCTGTCCGTTCCCGCGTTCGCGCAAACGAGTACCCACGCGATGCAGATGACGCCGGCCGCCACCAAGGACGGCGTGCCCGGTGCGCAGGCCGCCGGCCAGTGGGTGCCGCCGTACGGACAGCCGATCCACGAGAAAACGCGTGCCCAGGTCTACGCGGAACTCGTGCACGCCGAACAGGACGGGCAGATCAAGTACCTCGACTCCACGCTCTATTCGCATTGATGCGCACCGCCGCGCGGCCGGGCGTGCTGCCCGGCGCGCGCCGCCCACCTCTCGCATCACCCGTCATTCATGAAGCTTCGTCCCTTGCTCGTTCGTTCCGCCCGTGTTGCGCTCGTCGCGATCGCGGCCGGCGTGATGCTGTCCGGCTGCGCCGGCGCGCAGCCCGACGGCCCCGGCGATTGCGTCGGCCCGCCCGATTTCTGTGTGCCGTTCTTCGGCTCGTAAACGCACGACGGGCGCGCTGCCATCGGCAACGCGCCCGTTCGTACAGGGGGGCCGCGCGGTTATGCGTCCGGCAGCGTCACCTGGTAGCCGTAGCGGCTCACCGTATCGATCCGGACATCGGGCAGATGCCGCGCGAGCTTGCGGCGCAGCCGCGACACCACGAGATTGACGCTCGATGGATCGACATCGTCCTTGTCCTGCCACACATACCGGATCAACTGGTCGCGCGGCACCGGCGCGTTCGGATGGCGCATCAGGCATTCGAGCAGCAGGCATTCGCGCCGCGTCACGGCAAGGCGCAGCTTGCCGTCCTTGAGTTCGCGCGCGAGCGTCTCCAGCATGGACACCGACGCGACCGGGCCTTCCGTGTCGCGCGGCCCGGCCAGCCGCTGCAACGCCTGCAGGCGCTCGTGCAGTTCGATGAACGAATACGGCGCGCCGAAACACGCATCGGCACCTGCGTGCAGCACGCGGATGCGCTCGCGCGCCGACGCCTGGCCGATCAGCACCACCAGTGCCGCACCGCCGCCGTCGGCGACGAAACGCGGCAGCATCGCGATCAGCGCGGCATCGCTGCCCGGCTCGAACGCGGTCGCGACGATTGCGTCGAACGTCTCCTGCGACGCGAGGAACAACCCGTCGCGCAGATCGTCCGCACGCTGCAGGCTGTGCCCGCTCTCCTGCAGCGCCTTGTACAGCCACGCTGCTTCCGGGTGCGGCGAAGTCACGAGCAGCACGCGCATCGTCAGCCCGCCTCGCGGCGGCAATGCGCGCGCACGTGCAGCCGGATGCGAACGACCGTCATGCGAGCGACCTCGGCCAGCATTCGATCGTCACGCGCGTACCGGGCTCGGCATTGCCGATGCGCAGCGTGAAGTCGTGCACGTTGACGACCGTCGACACGATGCTCAGGCCGAGCCCGGCCCCGGCGAGGTGCCCGGTGCGGCGGCTGCGGTAACGATGCTGCAGCACGGCCTCGCGCTCGTTCGCCGCGATGCCCGGGCCGTTGTCGACCACGTCGATGCGCGGACCGGACGGCGTATCGTGAAGTTCGAGGCGCACGGTGTCGCCCGAGGTCGTGTACTTGAGCGCGTTGTCGAGCAGGTTCGTGAGCGCCTCGAACAGCAGCGCGCGATCGCCGTGAATCCGCGCGACTGGTTCGACGAGCACGACGAAATGGATGGCACGGCTGTCGGCGAGCGGCTCGAACAGTTGCCCGACGTCTGTGACGAGATCTTCCAGCGCGAGCTCGGCGAACCCGCCGCGCCGCTGCAGCGACCCGATTTCGGCGATGCGCAGCATCGCGCGAAACCGGCTGAGCAGCACGTCGGTCTCGTTGCGTGCGCGGGCGACGAGCGTCGCCAGCGCGGCATCGTCGAGCCCGTCCGCGCGCTCCGCCGCATGCGCAAGCAGCGTATGCACGTGCGCGAGCGGCGTTCGCAGGTCGTGCGCGATACCGTCGCAGACGCCCTTCACCTCGTTCATCAGGCGCTCGACTTCCTCGAGCATGTGATTGACCAGATGCGACAGCAGGTCGATCTCGTCGTGCCCGCCGATCGGCAGCCGCTGCCCGAGGTCGCCCTGCGCGATGCGCTGCGTGATGCGCCGGACTTCCTTCAGGCGCCGCATCTGCCGCACGCTGAGAATCAGGCCGCCGACGACGCCCGCGCCCAGGCAGAACAGGCCGCCGCCGACCAGCGCCTGGATGATCGCCGCGCGAATCCGCAGGATGTGCGTCAGGTCGCGCCCGAGCACCAGCACGTCGCCGTTGGCGCGCCGCTCCGCCATCGTGCGGACGACCGGCGGCACCTGGTCGCCCGCGATCGTCATCGTGTGGTCGAGCGTCACGCCGGTGCGATCCGGCCGGATGCCGTCGGGCATGGCCAGCACGTCGCCGGCGACATGCCTGCCGTCGGCCGTGAAGAGCCCGTAGTAGTTGGTGTGCATCCGCTCGTGCTCGATCCGGTGCTGGATGGCCGCGGCAAGCTGGTTGTCCTGGAGCGAATCGAAGTAGATCATCTGCCAGTCGATCACCACGTCGGTTTCGCGCTCCATGTCGTGCGTGATGATCGATGCGATGAAGCCGAGCAGCAGCATCACCGACACGGAGAACGTCACCGCGTAGACCGACACGAGCCGGAACGTGCTGGAATACCAGTGACGCTTCGGCGCCGGCTGGACGTGATCCGTCGAGGACATCAAGGTTGCGGAGTCAGCCAAGGATGTAGCCCGCGCCGCGTACCGTCTGGATCATCTGCTTCGCATCGGGCGGATCGATCTTCTTGCGCAGCCGGCCCATGTGCACTTCGATCAGGTTGGTGCCGGGATCGAAGTGATAGCCCCATACGGCCTCGAACAGCATCGTGCGCGTGATGGTCTGGCCGGCATTGCGCATCATGTATTCGAGCACGCGGTATTCGGTCGGCAGCAGCGCGATTTCGTCGCCGTCGCGAAACACCTTGCGCGAAATCAGGTCGAGCCTGAGCGGGCCGACGGTCAGCGTCGTGGCGAACGGCGCCGGCGCGGTCTGGCTCCGGCGCAACAGCACCTCCAGGCGTGCCGCCATTTCCTCGGGATCGAACGGTTTGGTCAGGTAATCGTCGCCGCCCGCACGCAGGCCGCGCACGCGTTCGTCGACATCGCCGAGCGCGCTCAGCATCAGCACCGGGGTGCGCACGCCGACGCTGCGCATCGTGGTCAGGATCGTGAGGCCGTCGACGACCGGCAGCATGCGGTCGAGCGTGATCACGTCGAACTCGTTGCCGAGCGCGCGGGCCATGCCGTCGCGGCCGTTCGCCACCCATTCGACCGTGAAGCCGCGCCCTTGCAGTTCCCTGACTATTTCGTTCGCGGTGATTTCGTCGTCTTCGATCGTCAGTACGTGCGCGATGGCCGTACCGCTCTCGGCCGGCCGGTCGGGCAGGGCCGGCGTGTTACCGGGGGAAACTGATGATGCCATTTACGATTCTCGTCTTCAGCGAAGGGACGCACGCGCTTCGACACCCGAAGGGCGAGCGCGTTCGGATGGAGACTACACGCGCGCGCGTAAATCGTGCGCGTCGACTTCATGAAGAAAGTTTCATATACGGCGGCAACGCCCGCCGGGGCTACCGGCGCGCGTTGTTGCGACAGGATGCCGCACGGCCCTTCGCCTTCGCGCACGGGCGGTTGCAACCGATCGCGTCGAAAGGTATCGGTAAAGAATCGCGCATCAGCTTCGGTGCGGCTCCGCGCCGGGCTGGTCGACGCGATGCGAAGCGACACGATGTGCCGCGTTCTCCACACGCTGCGTGCGCTCGACCTTCTCGTGCGCGAGCGTCACGTCGGCAATCGCGAGCCCCGTTCCCTGCACCTTCGCGAACGCCAGCACCGGTGAGCACACCAGCGCGATGAGCGCGGCCATCCTGACGGTCTCTTTCATTGCATTACCCCGATGCGGGCCGCGCCGTGCGCAGCGTCGATTGATCACGGGTTCGACGATACGCCCGCACGGCTAACCGTTCGGTCGCGCGTGCATGAAGGTTTCTTTAAGGTCCGATGCACACGAAGACGATCGCTCCAGCGCGCGGTCGATGCGGATAAAACTAGTTTCATCTTCGCGCGGCCGTTTCGATAGTCCACGGTGCCTAACCTGTGTCGTGAGGTCGACGTTGGCAATCCACCGTACGGCCGGTTCCCAACGCTTCCCAGGAGTCGAAGATGAAACATCCCGCCCGTTACCTCGCCTGTTCCGCGCTGCTCGTGATGAGCTTCGCCGCGCATGCCGCGCCGACACTCACGCCGGCGCAATGCCACGACTATCCGTTCGTGCATACGCACGGCCCGGTCTCCCACCGGCAACTGATCAACGAGCTGAACGAGCTGGAATCCGTCGGCTACAACCCGTCGTCGGGCGACGAGAGCAGCTATCCGGACGATATCGATTCGGCGCAGGCGCGCCTGATGACCGAGTATCAGAAGGATTGTGCGGGCGCAGCCAACACCGTCGCGTCGAACGGCAACTGACTCGCCACCGGCGAACGATCTCCGAGTTTGCGCGCGTGCCTCGCGGCCGCGCGTTTTTTTCGTCGATGCCGTGCACGCTACGCGACCGTTTTTTCCAACGACGGGCGGATCGCGACGGAAGGCAACGTCGTGATCGTGAACGTCGCCGGACGCGCGGTGATCGGCACGATCGATTTCACCGGGTACCACGGGCCGCCGCGATCGCGTGTTGTCCCCGTATGGCAAGCACGCACGCGCTCGCGATCGGCTTCAACGTGTCGGTGTCGCTGTTCGGCGGCACGACGCCGCTCGTCACCGCATGGCGCGTCGATCGCACCGGCGTCTCGCACGACGGCGCGCCGCGTGCCGTCCTATCCGACGCGATACATCGGCAACACGTTGCTGCCGGCCGCTTCCTGGCCCGACGCGAGCGGATGGTGCGCCTGTTCGAGCAGCCAGTTGGTCAGCACCGCGATATCGAACTCGTTGCACGCATCCGGGTTCTGCACCAGCACGTAACTGCCCGATGCGACCGTGCAGTGCGCGAACAGTTCGACGAGCCGGCCCTGCTTCAGCAGCCCGTCGACCAGCGGCCGCCGCCCGATCGCGATGCCGTGCCCGTCGACCGCCGCCTGCACCAGCTGGTCGTACTGGCTGAAATGCAGCGCGCCGGCGGGCCGCAGGCGCGGCACGCCGAGTTCCTTCAGCAGATGGCTCCACCCGTGCCACGGCCATTCGCAGCGCGGATCGTCGAGATGCAGCAGCACGTGCTTTTCAAGATCCTCCGGCTTCATCGACGCTGCATCGCCCGCCGTCGCCATCAGGCTCGGGCTGCAGACCGCCACGACGCGCTCGCGAAACAGCACGTCCGTATCGTCCGTCGACGTATACGGCCCCGCATATCGCACGGCCAAATGCAAACGTTTGCGCTTGAGATCCTCAATTTCGCTCGTTGCCGATACGCGCACGTCGATGTCGGGGTAGCTTGCGCGGAACGAACCGAGGCGCGGAATCAGCCACAGCGCCGCGAACGATACGGTCGTCGACAACGAGATCGCGCGCTGTCCCACGCTCGACGACAGCTTGCCGATCACCGATTCGAGGTCGGACAACGCGAACGAGATCGCGTCGTACAGCTCCCGTCCCTTGTCGGTCAGCGTCAGCGATCGAATGTGCCGGTGAAAGAGCTCGATCCGGAGCTGCTCCTCGAGTGCCTTGACCTGCCGACTCACGGCAGATTGCGTGACGTTCAGTTCCTGCCCGGCGCGTGTAAAGCTCAAATGACGCGCCGCGCATTCGAAGCCTCTCAGGAAATCCAGCGAAGGCATACTTCTCAATCGTTTTGCCAATCTCACATTAGCCATACCGCCGCCTCAAAGTTGCACCCATCGACAGGCAAGTCGCCTTTCGTTCCCCTGAATCGTTTCTCCTATTTGGATTCGGAAGCGATTTTATATTGAAGAATGGATGCTGATCATTCTTATTTTCAATCGTGACACTCGTATTTATCTATCGATTTTAGTCGGCCCGATATTCTTACATTAACATTATTAAGTAGTGGTTTTGTAAATAAATATTCTGGCGGAATGACGCCTGGAATGGCCTGAAAATGCCCATCAAAACAGGGGATTGCGGGCAAAAATCGATGTCACGGCGGACATCTCGACATCGCAACGGAATCACGCCCCGCGCCTACAATACAATTTCAATCACCCGACATATCATTTCATTTGCCGCATTACGGAAAGAAAACACACGCCAACATACACGCGAAATACCATTTAAATCAGGAATTTCATGTTTATGAAAATATACTAAACGCATGAATTTTGATTCAATCATGCAATAACAGGAAATTGATGAACCCATTATGTCCGGAAATGAATATCCCGCCGGCCGGATACCGGACACCGTACGCACTACGTCATCTTGCCGGCCGGAATCGGTTCCGCCCACGCTGGACGGGGCACGCATCCGCTATACGCCGTCCACCACGCCATCCGCCACACGGTTCGTCCGCGCGGTCACTTCGCGGCGATAGCGGTTCAGCTCCTGCGCGGTCGCGAACGTGCGCCCGAACAGGATCGACAGGTTGTGCAGGATCCGCTCGACGACCTTCTTTTCCCACTCGCCGTCGAACCGGATCTGCTCGTCGAGCCAGCGCTCGAGCCATTCCGGATCGGGCAGGCGCGACTGCACGGTATCGCGCGGGAACAGCGCCTGGTTCACGTGCAGGTTGGTCGGGTGCAGCGGCTTCTCCGTGCGGCGCGCCGACGCCATCAGCACGCCGATCTTCGCGAACGCCGCGCGCGCGACGTCGCCGCAGTCGTTCAGCGCCTTCTTCATGTAGCGCAGGTAGGCGCCGCCATGGCGCGCTTCATCGCGCGAAATCGTTTCGTAGATCTGCTTGATGACCGGCTCGGTGTGCCAGTCGGCCGCGCAGCGGTACCAGTGGTTCAGGCGGATCTCGCCGCAGAAATGCAGCATCAGCGTCTCGAGCGGCGGCGCCGGGTCGAATTCGAAGCGCACCGCGTGCAGTTCCGCTTCGGTCGGCACCCTCTCCGGCCGGAAGCGGCGCAGGTATTCCATCAGCACGAGCGAATGCTTCTGCTCCTCGAAGAACCACACGCTCATGAACGCGGAAAAGTCGCTGTCATGCCGGTTGTCGCGCAGGAACATTTCCGTCGCGGGCAGCGCCGACCATTCGGTGATCGCGTTCATCCTGATCGTCTCGGCCTGCTCGTCGGTGAGCAGCGAAGCGTCGAACCGGTTCCACGGAATGTCCGTCTCCATGTTCCAGCGCACCGCTTCCAGCGACCTGAATAATTCCGGATAGAGCATCGTCGTCACCGTCGTTGAACAATGTTCCGGCACGGCACGGCACGCACGCGGGCGGCCGGCCCCGTCGCGGTCATGCCGATTGCGTGGACGCCGGCGCCGCCGCTTCGGCATCGGGCGCACGCTCGTCCGCGTCGTCGTCCACCGTGCGCGGCGCCAGCCTGCCGCGCAGCAGCGCGTAATAGAACTGCCGGTACGTGCGGTGGTAATAGCGGATGCGCGGCCCGATCGCGCCATGCAGGTCGTGCAGCCGCTCGATCGGCAGGTTCGGCATCATGTGATGCTCGACGTGATAGTTGTTGCCGTTCGTGAACCACGTCATGAACGCGTTGCTCTCGATCGTCCGCGTGTTGCGGAACGGGTCGGTGCTCGTCAGGTCGCAGCGGTAGTGCTCGGGCATCTCGACCAGCGCATGCACGGGCGCGGCGACGAACACCAGCGGCACAACCCACACCCACACGGCAAACCACGTGTGCAGCGCGACCGACACGCCGGCCAGCAGCGCGATCGCCGCGACCATCAGCAGGTGATCGCGGCGGATCGCGCGCGACACGAGCGGGTTGTCGCCGAAGCGCGCTCCCGGCACGACGAGCTTCGCGACGTTCTTCGCGAACTGGATATAGTGCGCGGCCATCGACAGCCGCCACGCCCACAGGCCGAGATTGACGACGGGGCTCGCGCCGTACTGGTCGCCGTAGTCGAAGAACTCCTTGTTCTCCGGCGTGCCGAGCAGCCGGTGATGACGCAGGTGGCTGTCCTGGTATGCGTGGAACGACACCAGCATCGGCATGCCGAGCAGCACGCCGAACACCATGTTGAGCCGCTTGCTCCGGAACCCCTGGTAGTGCAGCGCCTGGTGCTGCAGCTCGACGCCGTGTGCGTACATCGCGCCGATCAGCAGGATCCCGACGATCTTCAGGATCACATACGTCGACAGCGCGAACAGCATGCCGTGCGCAACGAGCGCGACGTATACCGCGAGCTTCAGCGAGAAGACGACGCCGCTCGGGCGGCTCTTCATGTCTGCAACCGGTTTCTGACGGGCGACAAGCGATGAGGTGACGGACAAGACGCTCTCCTTGAGCCGGACCCTGCCCGGCGCCATGACACGGCGACGCTGGCGCGCTGCCGGGTTGCAATTCTTCTGTGAGTCGATGCTTCGGACAAACGAATTTTCCGAACGCATTGCATGACGCCCGCGCATGAGCGCACCACATCGTGAACTAGACGACCGGTCGAATGCGTACCGGCCATTCACCCGGCGCGGGTTCACATGCATACGTGCGGGGCAGACACGAGTGGATGCGTAGCGCTCATGCATAGCCTGCAAATATTCCGTTTGTCGTGTCATGTCGATCCGGCAAGAATCCCCCTCACTCGACGAACGGCGCCGCCGGCACCGTGGCACGAGCGGCCGTGTTCCTCAACGGGAGATTCTCGTGACGAAGTGCGCATCCACCATTCATCGCCTGATCGAATCGCTCGAGGACGTCACGGGCGCCACGCATCGCATGACGTTCGTCGACGAGGCCGGCAACGAGGCAGGCATCACGTACCGGCGCTTCGCGGAAGAAGTGTTTCATCAGGCCGGCGCGCTGCGTGAACTCGACGTGCGCGAGAACGACCTGGTGATGCTCGCCTTGCCCGCATCGGTCGAGCACGCGGTCGCGATGATGGCCTGCGTGATGACCGGCGCGCTGCCCTGCACCGTGCCCGTTCCCGCGCGCCGCGCCACCGCCGGCAGGCAAGTGATCGACGTCGCGTGCGAGCTGTACCGGCCGCGCCTCGTCATTGCCGCCGATGCACAGGCCGCCGCGTGGCGCGACGACGCATTTCCCGCGGCATCGACGCGCGTGGTCGATCTCGACACGCTGTCGATCGCCGCGGATGCCGGCGCGCGCGCACTGATCAGCGCGAAGAGCGGTCACGATCCGCATCACGTGCAGCTCACGTCGGGCTCGACGTCACACCCGAAAGCCGCGGTGCTCAGCCACGAGAACGTGATCGCGAACGTGCTCGGCATCGGCGGGTCGGTCCGCTTCGACATCGCGGCCGGTGACGGCACCGCCTCGTGGCTGCCGCTCTATCACGACATGGGGCTGCTCACGCTGCTGTCGAACCTGCACTACCGCGCGCCGCTGCTGATGATGCAGCCGAACAGCTTCATCCGGAATCCGCTCGGCTGGCTGAAGCGCATCGCGTCGGCGCGCGCGACGACGACGTCGGTGCCGACCTTCGCGCTGCGCTACTGCGTGCGCCGCTTCAACGCCGCCGCGATGGAAGGCGTCGACCTGTCCGCGTGCCGCAACATCTTCATCGGCGGCGAACGCGTGGACGACGCGACGCTGCGCGACTTCGCCGCGACGTTCGCGCCGTACGGCCTCGCGGCATCGGCGCTGCAGCCGTGCTACGGGATGGCCGAATCGACGCTCGCGGTGTCGATGCATCGTGCGTGGCATGAAGGCACGGTGGACAGCGCACCGTACGTGATCGCCGACACGCTCGACCGGCGCGCGCTGATCGAGCGGCGCGACGCGCAACCGGCCGCCGCGAACGACGGCGCCGTCACCGAGACCGAAACCGTGCTCGCGATGGGCACGCCGATCGACGGCATGGCCTTCCGGATCCTCGACGACGGCGACCACGCCCTCGCGAACCGCGCCGTCGGCGAAGTCGCGATTCGCGGCACGTCGGTGATGCTCGGCTACCTGAATCCCGACGACGGCTCGATCGCCGCGCCGCTGACGGCCGACGGCTGGTTCCGCACCGGCGACATCGGCTACGTCTCGGACGGCCAGCTCCATATCCTCGGGCGCAAGAAGGAAGTCATCATCATCCGCGGCAGCAACTACTTCCCGCACGACATCGAGGAAGCGCTGGCATCGCATCGCACGCTGCGCAAGAGCACGTGCATCGCGTTCGGGCTGCCCGACCCGGAGACGGGCACCGAGCGGCTGGTCGTCGCGATCGAGGCGCGGCCCGCCGACGCGACACCGCAGACGCGCGCCGAGTGCCAGCAGCTGCTCGCGTCGCGCATCGGCTTCGCCGCGCAGGATCTGTGCTTCGTCGAGCCCGGCTCGTTGCCGCGCACCACCAGCGGCAAGCTGCAGCGCCTGAAATGCCGCGACCTCTATGCGAACGGTGCGCTGCCTGTCATCCACGCAGCGGCGGCGGCCGAAGCCGGCCAGGGAGCGTACGCATGACGGCCGCCCCGCTCACGCCGGTGCTCGAGCTGCGCGACGTCACGCGCGTGTACGAGGGCGCGGGCCGCGTCGTCGCGGTGCGCGACGCGTCGATCTCGATCGGCCCGCGCGACGTCGTCGCGCTCGTCGGCCCGTCGGGCAGCGGCAAGAGCACGCTGCTCAACCTGGCCGGCTTTCTCGACGTGCCGAGCAGCGGCGAACGCTGGCTCGAAGGCCATCGGATCGACGACGCGCCGGACACGCTCGAACGGATCCGCCGCGAGCGCATCGGCTTCGTGTTCCAGCAGTTCAACCTGATTCCGGTGATGTCGGCGCTCGAGAACGTCGAGCTCGGCTGCTTCGCGTGGGGCACGCCGCGTACGCGCCGCGAGCGCGCCCGCGCGATGCTCGACGCGGTGGGACTCGCCGCGCGCGAACGCCACCGCCCCGGCGAGCTGTCCGGCGGCGAGCAGCAACGGGTCGCGCTGGCGCGCGCGCTCGCCAAGGAGCCGGCGATCGTGATCGCGGACGAGCCGACCGCCAGCCTCGACAGCACCAACGCGCGCGCGGTGGCCGAGTTGATCCTCGACACCAACCGCACGCTGGGCACCGCCTTTCTGATTGCGTCGCACGACGATCGTCTGTGCGCGCACCTGCCGCGCCGCATCGAGATGCGCGACGGCGTACCGGGAGTGAATCGTGAACTGGTCGACGTTTGCGTGGCGTAACCTCTGGCGCAACAAGCGCCGCACCGTGCTGACGATGGCGATGATCGGCGTCGCCGCGTTCGCGTCGAGCCTCGCGCTCGGCTACGTGATCGCGACCTTCGACGCGGTGCGCGAAGGCTCGATCGACAGCGGCGTCGGCCACGTGCAGGTGCTGCACCATGGCTATCTCGACCTGATCGGCGAACGGCCGCTGCAGTACGGGCTGACCGCCGACGAGCAGGCTGCCGCCGCGCGCGCCGTCGCCGCGCTGCACGGCGTCGCCACCACCGCGCGCGGCATCGACTTCGACGGGCTGATCTCGAACGGCGATCTCAGCTACGGCTTCGTCGGCGAAGGCATCGAGCCGAACCGCGAGCCGCCCGGCTTCTTCGACTATCACACGGTGCTGTCGGGCCGCTACCTGTCGCCCGCGAATGCCGGCACCGAAGTCGTCGTCGGCGCCGAACTCGCGCGCAAGCTCGGCGTGCACGTCGGCTCGGTCGTGCAGTTGATGGCCTCGACCGCGCACGGCGGCATCAACGCGACCGACGCGCAGATCGTCGGCGTGATGAGCACGGGCAACAAGGACGTCGACGAACGGATCGTCGACGTGACGTTCGCGGCCGCGCAGGCGCTGCTGCGCACCGACCGCGCGTCGCGCATCGCGGTGTTCCTGTCGGACACGGCGCACACGCCGTCCGCCGCCGCGACGCTACGCGCCGCGCTACCCGCGCTCGACGTGAAGACCTGGGACCAGCTCGTGTCGCTCTATCACCAGGTCGTCGCGCTGTACAAGAACCAGTTCTCGGTGTTCGGCGCGATCCTGTGCGTGACGATCCTGCTGTCGATGAGCAACTGGATCCTGATGAGCATCGTCGAGCGCCGCCGCGAGATCTCGACGCTGCGCGCGCTCGGCGTGCCGGCCGCGACGGTGCGCGGCGTGCTGATCCAGGAGACCGCGTTCCTCGGCCTGCTCGGCGCGGCCGCCGGCATCGCGGCGGCGCTGCTGACGATGGTCGCGCTCAACCATGCGCAGATCCACCTGCCCGCGCCGCCGGGCCGGGTGAAGCCGATCCTGCTCGAATTCACGGTTTCGCCGGCCGCCGTGGCCGCCGTCGAAGGCGCGTTCGTCGTGCTCGGCGTGGCCGCCGCGCTGCTCGCGACGCTCGGGCTCGCCAAACGCAACATCCTCGAAGGACTCGCCCCATGAACCGCATTCGCCTGATGGTCGCCGCGCTCGTCGCGTGCGCGCCGCTCGCCCACGCAGCCGACGCACCGGCGGCCCAGACCATGCTCGCCCGTGCCGACGCGTACCGCAGCACGGCCGCCGATACGCAGACGAACATCCAGATCACGAACGAGGTCGGCGGACAATCCGGCGACGCGACGCGCTATCTCGTCTACACGCGCGGCAACGGCGACACGCTCGCGCTGACGCGCAGCGGCGAGAACGACGGCCAGAAGTATCTCGCGACGACGCGCGGCCACTGGTTCTACGTGCCGAACACGCGCAGCGCGGTACGCATCAACGGGATGCAGCGGCTGCAGGGCGAGGTCGTGATCAGCGACATCACGCGCACGCACTGGGCGGACAGCTATCGCGCGTCGGCCGCGCCCGGCGCGACGACGATCGCCGGCAAGCCGGCCACCGAGCTCGACCTGACCGCGACCGACCCCGACAACGTCTATCCGACGATCAAGCTGTGGGTCACGCCCGACACCGACGTGCCGGTGCGCGCGCAGTTCTTCCTCGCGAGCGGGCTGCTGTTCCGCAGCGCCGATTTCTCCGCGCCGGTCGATGCGAACGGGCGCAAGGTGATCCGCAAGATCACCTATCGCAACGAGATCGAAAAGCAGCGCGCGAGCGTCGTCGACATCCTCGACGGCCAGCCGCGCAAGATTCCGTCGGGCTGGTTCAACCCCGACACGCTTGCCGATGGCCAGTGACCACGACGCCCATGCCGACGCCCGTCGTGACCGCCCTCGTCCCTCGCCCGGCCGCCTCCGGCGCGGCGTCGTACTCGCCGTTCCGCTCGCGCTCGGCTGCACGCTCGCGCACGGAGAATCGCTGATGGAACAGTTGAGCACGCTGAACGGCGTCGCCTACGCACGCTCGGTCGACAGCATGGACGGTCATGCGCTGCTCGGCAGCCTGATCGGCGACCAGCCGCGCAACCAGCAGGAAGCGGGCCTGCTCGCGCGCATCGACGGCGAGAACCTGTTCCTGAACGCACGCGCCGTCGCGAGCAACCATTCGCTCGGCGCGCAGGCCACCCGCTTCAACGAGGCCGGCGTGCGCTACGCATTCGACAACGGCATCACGCTCACCGCCGGCAAGCGGATCGACCCGCTCGACACGTCGCAGGCGTTCTTCCCGCTCGGCTTCTTCCAGAAGCGGGCCGCGACCGCCGACATCTACGACCGCTACGGCGACGTCGAAGGCACGCCGCTCGTCGAAGCGAAATGGGCCGGCGAACAGGCCACGCTGCAGTTCATCGCCGGCGAGAACCGCACGCTGCGCAACGACGTCGACAACCGCGACGTGCAGGGCGCGACGCAGCTCGTGCGCGGCGCGTACAACTGGTCGGGCGGCTCGGCCGCGCTGCTCGCCGGACGTCATGCGGGCCGCGGCGGCGCGGGCGCGACGCTGTCGTTCGACGTCGCACGCTCGAACACCGTTTATGCGAGCGCGTGGCTCGAGCGCGGCACGACACGGCCGCTGCCGGCCTTCATCGCGAACGGCACGCCGCTCGATTCGCCGGCCGCATACGACGCCGTCGATCGCCGCAACGACCGCCAGGTCATGTGGCGCAGCGCGGTCGGCATGCAGAGCGCACTGCCCGGCAACCTGTCGCTGATCGTCGAGTGGTCGCACGACGAGGCGCGTTACGACGCGAACCAGTGGCGCCGGATGGTCGGCGCGGTGCGCGCGAACAACGCGCTGCTGCCCGTCGCGCCCGGCCCCGCGCTGGCCGGCCTCGGCGGCACCGCCGATTTCGTGAGCGCGGACGGCAACCTGCGCGACTACCTGTTCGCGCGGCTCGGCAAGAAGATCGGCCGCGTCGAGTATTCGCTGCGCGGCGTGTATTCGCCGCAGGACAAGGGCCTGCTCGCAATCGCCCAGGTCGTCGCCGACGTGAACAAGCGCGTGAGCGTCGATGTCGCGCTCACCCGCGCGTTCTCCGACAGCAACTCCGAGTACCGGATGGTCGGTCTCGGCACCCGTATCGACGCCGCCGTGCGCGTGCGCTTCTGACAGGAACCCCGCCCCATGTCCACGCTTTCCGCCCCCGCTTCGTCCGCCGACCTGCCGCCGCCGCCGCTGCTGCGCGTGGCCGACCAGGCCGCGTATCCGGTGCTGCGGCACCTCGACACGATCGGCACCATCGGCACGCCGCCGCGCGCGGCCGCCCGGCTCGTCGAGGCGGCCGCCGTGCGGCTGCTCGACAGCGAGATGGTGATCGCGCTGCGCGCCGCCACGCCGGACGTGCTGCCCGATTCGTCCGCGTCGACGCCGCTGCGGCACGACGAGGCGCCGCTCACCGAAGCGCTGCTCGGCCAGATCGAACGCGAAGGGTTTCATCACCTGTTCAAGCCGTTCATGCGCGCGTTCATCCGCATCATGTTCGGGTTGTTCTTCTCCGACGACCAGAACCGTCGCGCATGCGACTGCATCGACAGCGGCCACAACTTCGCGTTCCTGATGAGCGACGGCGGCGGCCCGACCCTCGCCGCCTGGCGCACGGTCGTGCGCAGCGACGATAACGGCCTTGCGCTCACCGTCGACAAGGTGTGGGGCATCGAAGCGCATCGCGACTGCATGGCGGTCGTCGCCGCGCGGCTGCCGGGCGTGATGTTCCCGGCCGCGTACCTCGTGTGGCCCGACGAGTACCGCAAGCTCAAGCGCACGACCTGCGGCGCGCCGTTTCTGGCGGGCAACCTGCAACTCGCGAACGTCGGCGGCCAGGTGCGCGTGAGCGCCGAGGATCGCCTGCGGATCGGCGGCCCGACCGTGTTCAACAAGTACCTGACCGTCGTGCGCCCCTACTTCGTCCGCGCGCTGATGGCGCACGTCGAATGGCTCGCGCAAACCGGCCGCGTCGAACTCGACGCCGACGCGCGCGCCGTCCACCGCTTCATCGCGGACGCCGCGTGCAGCCAGACCGACGACGCGCACTACAGCTTCGGCAAGGTGCAGCGCGTGCTCGCGATCAAGCTGCTGTCGAACGAGTTCCTGACGGCGCTCGTGCGCGACGGCCGGGTCGCGACGTTCGACGACCAGCGCGACCTGCTGGCGTTTTCGAAGATGGAAGGCAGTTCGTACCGTTGTTATCACGAGCTTCGCAAGAGCCTGCGCTGCGAAGCCGGCAGTTGACCCACGCGACAGGCCGATCGATCCCGATCAACCCACTTCATTACCAGGAGCTCCTCTCATGACGACCCAGAACGTTCCGGCCGACGCGCTCGACATCCTGTCCCGCGAAGTCGCGAAGATCCTCAATGTCGAGACCGTCGACACCGATGCCGGCATCGGCGAACTCGGCATCGATTCGCTGAACATCGTCGAGCTGATCGTGTTCTGCGAACAGCTCTACGGTTCGATCGACCCGGAAGCGCTGAACATCACGCAGTACACGACGCTGCAGCAGCTCGACGCGCAACTGCGCAGCCAGCAGCACGCCGCCTGACACGACGATGCTCGCGCCCCTTGCGACCGTGGCGGCCGCCGCCGCCGAGCCGCTCCCGGTGGCCCCGGCGGCCCCGGCGACCGCACTGACCGTGCAGGCGCTCGCGTACCGGCGCGTCGCGCCGTCACGCGACGGCGCGGCCGTGCCGCTCGACGACACGGCCCGCGCGATCGGCTCGCTCGCGTGCGCCGAACGCGAGCGGCTGTGCGGCGCGGTCGGCGCGGACGACTACGTGGTCAGCTCGACGATCCTGTCGATGCTGCTGATGAACGATTCGCCGCAGCATCGCGTGTTCGCGCAGGCGCTCGCGGGCGCGAACGACTACACGCCCGACTGGATGACCTGTTCGTACGAATGCGCGGGCTGGGGCTACGTGTTGCGCCGCGCGCTCGCCACCGCGGCCGAAACCGGGCCGCGCACGCTGCTGCTGCAGATCGTCGACGTCGACGTGCACGGCTATACGTACTGGCACGGCAACCCCGCGTGGGGGCGTTCGGGCTTCGGCGTGTGCACGCTGCTCGTCGACGTCGGCCGCGAAGCGTCGCCGGCCGCACCGTCGGTGCTCGCGGACGCCGCGCCGCCGGCCAGCGCGGTCGTGCGGCTCGGCCGCGACATCCGCACCTTCTGCGCGGCCCGCCCCGGCGTGCACGCGGCGCTGCCGTTCTTTCCGGCGACGTCGCGCCGCGCGCTGCTCGCGTCGGTCGGCAAGACGCCGCTGCTGCCCGACGGCCACGGGCTGTTCGGCCATGCGTTCGGCAGCGATCCGTGGCTGTCGGTGCTGCTCGCGCATCGCGACGGCGACACGCCGCGCCGCGCGGCCGTCTGCTCGCTCGCGCTGAACGGCTATTACGCGGTCGCCGACGTCGCATTCGCGCCGGACGCGACGTTCTCTCTCGACAGCGAGGCATGACATGGTGCGGCCCGTTCACTTCACCTACCGGATCGAGCGCGATGCGCGGCAGCCGGTCGCAGTCGCCGCGAGTGCGTACCGGATGCCGCTCGACACGCCGGCCGACTACGCGCGCGCCGCGCTCGCGGAAGCGGCCGGCGAACCATACGACGCCGGCGACGCATCCGGCGGCGAGCGCCGCGTGCTGCTCGACCACGTCCAGTATTTCGCGTTCCTCGCGGAAGCGACCGCGCGAATCCGCGACGCGGTGCATCCGGACGCACGCGTGTTCATCGAAGTCTGCGCGCCGTACTTCGGCGCGCTGCCGGCCGAACTGCTCGCGCCGCACGTGCTGCTCGGCGTGCACCTGTACGACGAAGCGCTGCGCGACGCCGCGCGCGGCGCGCCCGTCGTGTGGATCGGCGACCGGATCCTGCGCGATGCCGAGTTCTCCGGCGACAACCGCGTGTGCTGCGCGATCTGGCCCGCGCGGCTCGCCGATGCGTTCGACGCGCAGCTGCGCGGCCCGTGGCCGTCGTATGCGATCCGCCTCGTGCCGCATCCGCCGTCACCGCGCGGCGCCGCCACGACGCTTACCGATTCCGCCCATCATTCCGGCGCCGCCGCGCGGCCGGGGAGACCCTAAATGACTGACACGCTCACCGTTATGCAGGACACGGCCGACATCCGCTGGTCGATGCCCGTCGACGCCCTGATGTCGAACGACTACGCGCTGCGCGAAGAGGCGCTGAACCGGCTCTACGAAAAGGCGAAGGCCGCGCAGTGGGACGTCGCGACCGACGTCGACTGGAGCCACGACCTCGACCCGGCGAATCCGCTCGGCATGCCCGACCCGACGCTGCTGATCTACGGCACCGAGCTGTGGAGCAAGCTGTCCGACGCCGACAAGCGCGAGGTGCGCCATCACGCGCAGGGCTGGCTGCTGTCGCAGATCCTGCACGGCGAGCAGGCCGCGTTGATCTGCGCATCGAAGCTCGCGTCGGCCGAGGATGGCCTGAGCGCGCGCCTGTGCGCCGCCGCGCAGATGATGGACGAAGCGCGCCACGTCGAGGCGTACGCGAAGCTCGTCAACGAGAAGCTCGACGTCAGCTACCCGATGAGCCGCTCGCTGAAGGGGCTGCTGCACGACACGATCACGAGCAGCGCGCTCGACATGACGAACCTCGGGATGCAGGTGCTCGTCGAGGGCATCGCGCTGTCGATCTTCCAGAGCGTCGTCGCGTACAGCACCGATCCGTTCATCAAGGATCTCTTCCTGCGGATCCAGCGCGACGAGGCGCGTCACTTCGCGGTCGGCCGGATCACGCTGTGCCGCGTGTATGCAGAGATGAGTTCGACCGAGCTGCGCGAGCGCGAGGAATTCGTCTGCGAAGGCGCGGCCGTGCTGTACGAGCACCTGTGTGCGGACGACATCTGGGAACCGATGGGCCTGTCGAAGCGCGAATGCAGCGCGATGGTGCGCGAGTCGCCGGTCTCCAGCTCGATCCGCCGCTCGATCTTCCGGCGCCTGGTGCCGACGATCCGCGAGATGGGCCTGCTCACGCCGACCGTGCAGGCGACCTTCGAAAAACTCGATGTTCTCGACTACGCGGCGATGCCGCTCAACTGAACCATGACGAACTCCTCCCAAGCGTCACGCGATTTCTGGATCGGTATCGACGCGGTGGCCTACGAACTGCCGGGCCTGCCCGTCGACATCGAGGCGTGGGCCGCCGAGCGCGACTACCCGGCGCAACGGGCCGCGGCGATCGCGCAGTCGGGCAGCCGCTACTTCCACATGGCGCTCGACACGAGCGAGACCGATCTCGCGATCGCGGCGGCGGGCCGCCTGCTCGACACCGCGCGCGTGCATCCGTCCGACATCGGCGCGATCGTCCACGTGCACACGCAGCAGTTCAGCGTGCCGCCCGCGCCGCGCAGCCTGCCGCACGAGCTCGCCGCGCAGCTCGGCATCGAGCCGCTGTGGCTCGGCTCGGTCGCGCAGCTGAACTGCGTGTCGGTCGCGGCCGGCATCGAGACCGTTCGCGCGCTGATGCGTCGTTATCCGCAACTCGACGCGGCGCTCGTCGTGTCGTCCGACCGCGTGTACGGCGAGGATTACCGGATGCGGCAGATGACGGGCGTGCAGTGCGACGGCGCGGCTGCGATGCTGATCGCGCGCAACAGCACGAAGAACCGGCTCGGCGGCATCGCGATCGAGACGCACGCGAAATGGCATCGCGGCTCGGACACCGTCGCCGCGAACGAGGCCGACCTGATCATGATGGAGTGGCCGTACACGCGCAAGGCGATCGACGCGGCGGTCGCGCTCGAATCGCACGCGCTCGACGCATACGAGCTCGTGCTGCCGCACAACGCCGACCTGCCGGGCTGGAACGCGCTGTGCCGCGCGATGCGCGTGCCGGCCGAGCGGCTGTATGCGGAGAACATCCATGCGCGCGGCCATGCGTGTTGCTCCGATTTCCCGATCAACCTGGCCGACGTCGGGCTCGACGCGGTCGCGCGCGGGCAGCGCGTGCTCGGCGTGATGCAGTCGAACTGCGGCGCGTATGCGGCCGCCACGCTTCATCCGGTGGGCCGCCATGACGCCTGAGCGCCCGCTTCCACCCACCGGCGACCACGCGTGGATCGCCGACCTGCGCACGCCGTGCTACGTGTACGAGCCGGAAGTCGCGATCGCGCGCTACCGGTCGCTGAAGGCGCGGCTCGGCACGCGGCTGATCGTGTCGCTGAAGGCGAACCCGAACCAGGACATGCTCGCGCGCTGTGCCCATGCGTACGAGGACGGCGTCGAACTCGCGAGCCGCGGCGAACTCGACGCGGTGATCGGCCGGATCAGGACGCCGCGCTACCTGAACAACCCGTCGATGGACGAGATGTTCATGCGCGCCGGGCTCGCGTCGCGCTGCCATTTCGTGCTCGACAACCCGGACGCGGTCGCGCGCTTCGTGCCGCTGGCGCGCGAAGCCGCGGCCGGCGGCAGCACGCCGGGCCCGGTACTGCTGCGCGTGAATGCCGGCGCGCTGGCCGGCGACGACGCGCGGGCGCTGTGGCACGACCACTTCGGAATGACGCCGAACGAGGCGCACGACGCGGTGCGCACGCTCGCCGCCGCCGGCCTGCCCGTTGCCGGGCTGCACGTGTTCTCCGGCCCGCATTCGTTCATCCGCCAGGACGCCACGCAGCCCGACACGCTCGTGCTGCCCGAGCGGCTCGCGGCGCTCGCCCGCGATCTCGCGCCGGCCAACGGCGCACCGCTCGGCTCGCTGAGCCTCGGCGGCGGTTTCGCCGACGACCACCCGGGCGATGCCGCGTTCGAGCGCTATGCGACCGCGCTCGCCCCGCTGGCCGGCCCGTACTCGCTCGCGCACGAATCCGGCCGCGCGATCTTCGCCGACGCGGGCGTGTTCGCGACGCGCGTCGTCGCGGTCAAGACATGGCAGGACCGCACGATCGCCGTCTGCGACGGCGGGCTGTCGCATGCGTTCCTGCTCGCGCAGACCGAATCGGTGATGCGCCGGCTGGCCGCGCCGTCGCTCGTACGCCGCACGCCGGCACCGCCCGCGCGCGGCGTGCCGACGATCTACGCCGGCAGCACGTGCAGCCGCGCGGACGTGATCGGCCGCGACGATACCGGCGCGCCGCCGCAGGTCGGCGACATCGCCGTATTCGCGCGCTGCGGCGCCTATCACCGGACGTACTCGATGGCGCATTTCCTGTCCCACGAAGCCGCGCACGTGTACGTGCGGCCCGCCTAGACCCACCAGAGAGAGGAGCCGATCATGAACGCCCTGATCAGCATCGCCGACCTGCTCGAACACGGCGCCGCGCGCTGGCCGCATCATCCCGCGTATGCCGACGGCGGCGGCACGATGACCTACGAACAGCTCGCGCGCGCGGTCCGCCGCGCGGCCGCCGCACTCGCGTCGCGCGGCGTGCGGCCCGGCGAGCGCGTCGCCATCTACGCGCCGAAACGCATCGAAACCGTGGTCGCGATGCTCGCGGCCAACGCACTCGGCGCGATCTTCGTGCCGGTCAATCCGCAATTGAAGGAAGCGCAGATCGAACACATCGTCGCCGACAGCGGCGCGGCGCTGTTCATGACCGGCGCGCAGCGATTGAAGCGCCTGCCGGCGCTCGCCGCGCTCGTCGGCACCCGCACGATGCTGATCGAGGAGCTGGCCGATGCGATCGCCGCGTCCGACGCCGGCGCTCCGGCACCGTTCGCCGCCGGCCGCCCGGTCGACGACGATCCCGCCGCGCTGCTCTACACGTCCGGCTCGACCGGCAAGCCCAAAGGCGTGGTCGTGTCGCACCGCAACCTGGTGTCGGGCGCGTTCAGCGTCGCCGCGTACCAGGGGCTGGCCGACGACGACGTCGTGCTCGGCGTGCTGCCGCTCAGCTTCGACGCGGGCCTGAGCCAGCTCACGACCGCGCTGGCGTCGGGCGCGTGTTACGCGCCGCTCGACTTCCTGCAGCCGGCCGACGTGCCGCGCCATTGCGACGCGTTCGGCGTGACGTCGATCACCGGCGTGCCGCCGCTGTGGATGCAGCTCGCGTCGGCCGGCTGGAGCGATACGGCGCGCACGCGAATCCGCCGCTTCGCGAACACCGGCGGCCATCTCGCGACGCCACTGCTGCACCGCCTGCAGGCGCTGTTCACGCACGCCGCGCCGTACCTGATGTACGGACTGACCGAAGCGTTCCGTTCGACGTACCTGCCGCCGGCCGACGCGGCGTTGCGCCCGACGTCGATCGGCAAGGCCGTGCCGAACGCCGAGATCCTCGTGCTGCGTGCGGACGGCAGCGAATGCGCGGCCGACGAGCCCGGCGAACTCGTGCATCGCGGCGCGTTCGTCACGCTCGGCTACTGGAACCGGCCCGAGCTGACCGCGCAGCGCTTTCGCCCGCTGCCGCGCCGGCACGGCGAGATCCCGCGCCCCGACGTCGCGGTGTGGTCCGGCGACATCGTGCGGCGCGACGCCGACGGCTACCTGTATTTCGTCGCGCGCGGCGACGACATGATCAAGACCTCCGGCTACCGCGTCAGCCCGACCGAGGTCGAGGACGTGCTGTTCGCGCTGCCGCACATCCGCGAGGCGGCGGTGTTCGGCGTGCCGCACGCGTCGCTCGGCGAGGCGATCGCCGCGTGTGTCGTGTCGACGCTCGACGCCGACGCGTGCCGCGCCGACATCGCACGCGCGTGCCGCGACGCGTTGCCGACCTACATGAGCCCGCTCGTCGTCGAGCCGCTGCCGGCGCTGCCGCGCAACCCGAACGGCAAGATCGACCGCCCCGCGCTGAAAAACCAGTATCGCGACGCGTTCGCGCACACGAACGAGGAGACCGCCGCATGACCCTGTCGATGCTCGATGAAACCTGCCTCGGCGCGCGCCGCGTCGCCGAGCCCGGCACGCTCGCCCTGTCCGGCGGCGTCGTGGTGCTGCCGCCCGCCGTCGTGTTCAGCGCGATCCAGGCACAGGAGCGCCATCCCGGCTACCGGCACCTGCTGCTGCCGCAGGCGCGCTTCGCGCGGCCGCGCGGGATGGGCGCGCTGACGCCCGAGGAAGGCACGCGCCTCGCGCCGGGCGGCCGGCCCGCGCTGCGGGTCGCGCCGCCCGGGCGCAGCCTCGCCGATCTCGCCGCCGACGCCGCGCTCGACCTGCGCGACCAGCTCGGCTCCGGGCAACTGGCCCGCACGACCCACGTGATCGTCGCGAGCTGCGCGCTCAACGAAGGCATCGGCGACTCGGTCGTCGGCCGCATGCAGTACGAACTCGGCCTGCAGCGCGTGACGCCGTTCGCGCTCGGCCAGAACGGCACGCTCGGCTGGTATTCGGCGCTGATGCTGCTCGACGGGCTGCTCGACGAAGGCGACCAGGCGCTCGTGATCCTCAGCGACAAGTGGCTCTACCCGTTCTTCCGCCAGTTCGGCGACCTGGTCGGCTACGGCGACGCGGCCGCCGCGCTGCTCGTGTCGCGTGCGGGCCCGGCGCCCGAGCCAGCCGACTGGGGTGGCGTGCGGTCCGTCGCGCTCGAGTTCGGGCCGTCGATCGCCGATCCGTGGGCCGACGCGCCGGGCGCGCTGCGCGACACGCTCGCGCCGCTCGCCGCGCGCGCGATCCGCCGCGCGCTCGACATGGCCGGGCTGCGCGCCGACCAGATCGACTGGTGCGTGCCTCCCGGCTTCGATCCCGGCTTCGCGGCGCGCGTGGCCGACGCCGCGTCGATCCCGGTCGGCGCACGGATTCAGCACGACGGATCGGGCCACCTGTCGTCGGCCGAATCGGCGGCCGCGCTGATCCGGCTCGCCGGTGCGCTCGACGAAGGCGAGCGCCGCACGGTGCTCGTGTGGGATGCGGCACTGCATGGCGCGGCGGCGGCGGCCGTCGTCGACCTCGCCGGCGGCCTCGATGCCGCGCTCGATATCGAAGGAGACGCATGATGAGCGCCTACAAGGTCAGCCTGCGCGAACTGCGCTTCTTTCTGTGGGAACTGTTCGAAGCCGACAAGCAGTTCCTGGCGGAACACGGCCTGTACGGCACCCACGATCGCGCGTCGATCGACGCGCTGCTCGAACGCGCGCGCGACTTTGCGCTCGACCTCGGCCGCAGCTACCAGCAGGCGGACGTCGAGGGCTGCACACTGCTCGACGACGGCCAGGTGCGCATTCCGTCGCATTTCCACGCGTTGTGGGCGCGGTTTCGCGACGAATGGTCGAACACGCTGTTCGGCACCGCGCACGGGCTGCCGCCGATCGTCACGCAGATGATCTACGAGATGTTCATGGGCGCGAACCCGTCGTTCATGACGTACGGCGGCTTCACGCGCCCCGCGGTCAAGCTGCTGCAGATGCACGGCACGCCGCACCAGAAGGCGATGATCGCGCCGCTCGAGGCGTACCGCTGGGATGCGTGCTTCTGCGCGACCGAGCCGCAGGCCGGCACCGACCTCACCGCGGTCGCGCTGCGCGCGACGCCGCTCGAACGCGACATCTACGAGATCGACGGCGAGAAGGTCTACATCTCGGCCGGCATGCACGAGCTGACCGAGAACACGCTGTATTTCGTGCTCGGCCGCATCGACACCGCGTCGCCCGATTCCTTCTCGCTGTCGTGCCTCGTCGTGCCGCGCTTCTGGCCGGACGAGGAAACCGGCGAGCTGCAGCCGAACCATGTCGACTGCATCGGCCTGCCGCGCAAGATGGGGCTCAAGGGCTGCGCGAACACGCACCTGGTGTTCGGCGCGAACGGCACGACCCGCGGCTGGCTGCTCGGCGGCCGGCGCAACGTCGGCCTGCTCCAGCTGATGCCGCTGATGAACCAGGCGCGGATGAGTACCGGGATGTTCGGCGTCGGCGTCGCGTCGAGCGCGTACCTGCACGCGGTCGAGTATGCGGGCCGCCGGCTGCAGGGCCGGCCGATCGAGCGCGCGTCGAACACGAATGCCGCGCGCGTCGCGATCGTCGAGCACGCGGACGTGCAGCGCATGCTGGTCGACATGAAGAGCCGCGTCGACGGCTGCCGCGGCCTGCTCGGCAAGCTCGCCGCGACCGCCACGCGCGCGGCGATGCTCGAAGCGACACCCGACGCCGATCCGGCCGAGATCGAGCGCCACCGCAAGCTGCAACTGCTGCTGACGCCGGTCTGCAAGGCGTTCATCTCCGACCAGGCGTGGCGGATCTGCGAAACCGCGATCCAGGTGCACGGCGGGCTCGGCTACACCGACGCGAGCCCCGTCGAGCAGAACGCGCGCGACGTGAAGATCCTGTCGATCTGGGAAGGCACGAACTACATCCAGGCGCAGGACCTCGTGCGCGACAAGCTCGGCTTCGGCCGCCATTCGCGGCTGATCCAGTACTACCGCGACGAACTCGACGTGTTCCTCGCGCGCCAGCATCACACGAGCACGCATGCGGAGCTGCGCCCGCTGTTCGACGCGCTGCGCACGGGTGCCGACCGGATCGCCGCCGCGCTCGACGACATCGCGCGCGACGTGCAGGACGGCCACACGCACCGCAGCAGCCAGTTCTACACGCGTTTTCTCGAGATGTTCGGCGTCGTCACGTCGGCGTGGGTGCTGCTCGAATCGGCGACGATCGCCGCGCGCCGGCTCGACGCGCCGGACACGGCCGACACGCCGGCCGAACTCGCGTTCTATCGCGGCAAGCTGAAAAGCGCGCGCTACTACTTCGCGAACGTGCTGCCCGTGGTCGACCAGCACGCGGCCGTGATCGCCGCGATGGCGCACGCGGCGA
Source organism: Burkholderia sp. LS-044 (assembly GCF_004803625.1). Lineage (NCBI taxonomy): Bacteria > Pseudomonadati > Pseudomonadota > Betaproteobacteria > Burkholderiales > Burkholderiaceae > Burkholderia > Burkholderia sp. LS-044. The sequence continues at coordinate 45,018 of NZ_SSWO01000009.1, read as the reverse complement.
TCAGCGTCAGCAGCGAAGAACTCGCGCAGGCGGAATGACATGGACACGACACTCGATTCCGGCACGAACGCTTCGGCCGCCTCGACCGGCGACGCGCCGCGCAACCTGCTCGGCCGCCCGGCAACGCGCCATCGCGGCACCGACATCGACGGCGCGACGCTCGAGCCCGAAGCGCTGCGCGTGCGCGATCTCGACCTGAACGCGCTGATCGGCGCGACGACGTTCGAAGGCGCGCTCGCGCACCTGTGGTTCGACGTCGCGCCGGACAACGCGGCTCATGGCAAGCACGAGGCGGCGATCCGCACGCGGCTCGCGGCGTTCGCCGAGGCGCTGGCGCCCGGCTCGGCCGCGCAGTCCGTCGCCGCGGATCTCGGCGCGGCGGGTGTCGCGCCGGTGTTCGCGGCCGCGTCCGGCCTGTTGCGCGGCTTCGACGACGTGACGGCACGCATGCCCGGCATCGCGCCGGACGACGCCGATCTCGACACGATGCTGCTGTGCGCGGCCGCCGCGCCGTTCCTGCTGCACGCGGCGATCGAAAGCCGTCCGTTTGCCGCCGGCACCGACGGCGGCGCTTCGCTCGATACCGCCGCGACGCAAGCGCAACGCATGCTCGTGCTGACCGGCGCGACGCGCCACGATGCGCAAGCGCAAGCCGCAATGGACATGCTGCTCGTCGCGTGGCACGCCGGCTTCGGCTACATCACGCCGACCGTGCTCGCGCCGCGCGTCGCGATCGGCACCGGCGTCACGCTCACGCAGGCAATCGCGTCCGGTTTCCTCGCGAGCGGCCCGTCGCACGTCGGCGCGGCACTCGAAGCGATGCACTGGCTCGCCGCGCTCGCACGCTCGGCGCCGGGCGGCATCGACGCACCGCCCGCCGCGCTCGACGCCGCCGGCCGCGCGGCGATCGATGCGGCGCTCGACGCGAAGCACACGCTGTACGGCTTCGGCCATCCGCTGTTCGTCACCGATCCGCGTCCGCCGCACATGCGCGGCCTGTTCGCCGCGCACGGCTTCGACGGCGCGTACGTGACGCTGTTCGACGCGTGCTGCGCCCAGGCCGACGCCCGCCGCGCGTTGCGGCCGAACATCGATTTCCTGACGGCCGCGACGCTGCTCGAACTCGGTGTCGCCGCGCCGTCGTGGGGCGTCGGTGTCGGGCTCGGCGCGCGCATCGCGGCGATGGCCGCGCATGCGGTCGAGCGCCGGCGCCGCCCGGCTTTCGGCGTCAACAGCGCGACTGCGCGACGGCTGCTGGCCGCCGTGCCGGTCGGCTGGCTGTGAACCTTCATCCATCGGCACCCTTCAGCAAAAGGAACGTCATGCTGCTCAAGAACCTGCGCCCGGCGAACGACTACGATCGCTTCGCCACCGAAACGCTCGAACCGTGGGACCTGCTGTTCATCAGCCGCATCCGCCAGCTCGCGCGCGGGATGACGCCCGGCGTGATCGCCGACATCGGCACGGCCACCGGCGTCGTGCCGGTGCGGCTCGCCACCGACCCGGCGATGCGCGGCTGGCGCTACGTCGGCATCGACCTCGATCCGGCGATGCTCGACGAAGGCCGCCCGCGCATCCGCGAACTCGATCTCGACGACACGATCGAGATGCGCGTCGGCGACGCGCTCGCGCTGCCGTTCGACGACGGCACGCTGACGATGGCCGTCGGCCGCGCGACGCTGCACCACCTGCCCGACAAGGCGCTCAGCCTCACCGAGATGTATCGCGTGCTGGAGCCGGGCGGCATCGCGCTCGTGCACGACATGCGCCGCGACGCGCCGCAGCACCTGCTCGACCGCTTCACCGAGATGCGCGCCGCCGCCGACTATCCGCCGACCCACGTCGAGGAAAAGATCACGCTCGACGAAGCGCACGCGCTCGTCGCCGAAGCCGGCCTCGCGGACGTCGCGTCGATCTACAGCCCGAGCGCCGGGCTCGGCGCGCTCGGCTTCGAGATCCTGCTGAAGAAACCGGCGCTGGCCTGAGCGATGACCGACCTCGCCTTTCTCGCCGCGCACGCCGCCGTGCGGCTCGGCGCCGACGACGTGCACTGCGCGGCGGTCGCACCCGGCGCGACGCTGCCGCTGTGCGTGACGCCGCGCAGCGCCGAGCTCGCGACCTCGCCCGAGATGTTCGTCGCGTGGTACCGCTCGCGGCTCGACACGATCGACACGCTGCTCGACGCGTGCGGCGCGCTGCTGTGGCGCGGCTTCGCGGTGCCCGACACCGCCGCGTTCGGCCGCCTCGGCGCGCTGTATCCGGCGCACGCGAACGGTTACACGGCGGGCGCCGCGCCGCGCAAGCAGATCGACGGCCAGGTGTACGAATCGACCCGCATGCCGCCGCCGTTCAAGATCGGGCTGCACCAGGAGATGGCCTACATGCCCACGTTCCCGCGCCTCGTCGCGTTCTATTGCCGGCGGCCGGCCGATGCGGGCGGCGAAACGCCGATCTGCGACATGCGGCGCGTGACGGCGCGCGTGCCGGCCGCGCTGCGCGAACGGTTCGCCGCGCGCGGCGTGATGTACCTGCGCAACTTCGCGGCACCCGGCGATCGCGCGGACGGCCTCGCCGCCAACCCGAACCTGCCGTTCGCCGAATACCACCGGCCGTGGCACGACGCGTTCGGCACGCGCGACCGCGACGAGGTCGAGCGGCTGTGCGCGGAACGCGGCGTCGGCTGCCGCTGGCTCGACGACGGCAGCGTGACCGTGTCGCACGTCGGCAGCGCGCTGCGCGCGCATCCGCGCACCGGCGAAACCGTCTGGTTCAACCAGGCGAGCGCGCAGCACCCGAATCCGCGCTCGATGGGCGAGCTCAGCTACCGCTACCTGCAGCGCATGTACGGCGCGCGCGCCGCGTTCCCGTACGAGATCCGCTACGGCGACGGCTCGCCGATGCCGTTCGACGATCTCGTCGCGATCTACGACGCGTTCGACGAAGAGGAACTCGCATTCCCGTGGCAGGCCGGCGACGTGCTCGTCGTCGACAACATGCTGGTCGCGCACGGCCGCAACCCGTACCGGGGCGCGCGCGACACGCAGGTCATGCTGTTCGACTGACAGGAAGCCGACGATGAGCGATTCGTTCCTCGCCTCCGTGCGCGCGCTGTTCGGCCCGCACACCGCGTTCGACCGGCCGCTGCGCACGGCCTCGCAGCCGCCGCCCGATGCGCACGCGCCGGGCTCGGCGCTCGGCGCGCGCGCGATCGACGTCGCGGCCGGCGATTTCCGTTTCTCCGCACGGCACGTGCGGTTCCGGCTCGGCGCGGTCACGGCGATCGTCGGGCCGAACGGTTCCGGCAAGACCACGCTGCTCGAAACGCTGCTCGGCTTCCGGCGCGGCGGCACCGACGTGCGCGTGCTCGACGTGCCGGCCGCGCGCTTCATGCGCGACACGCCGTCGCTGCGGCGGCTCGGCGCGCAGCTGCAGAAGGTCGAGTATCCCGACCATCTCCGCGTGTCGGAGATCGTCGCGCTGCACCGCGCGATGTACGTGCACGCGGACGCCGCGGTCACGGAGGCGCTCGGCATCGCCGAATTGCTCGACAAGCCGTGCCGCGCGCTGTCGAAGGGGCAGCGCCAGCGCGTGGATCTCTACGTGGCGCTCGCGCACCGCCCCGAACTGGCCGTGCTCGACGAACCGTTCACCGGCCTCGACCGTCGTTATGCGGGCGTCGTGATCGACCTGCTGCGCCACCGCGCGCGCGGCACGAGCGTCGCGATGATCTGCCACGCCGAGGAGGAGCTTGCCGTCGTCGACGATCTCGTCTGGGTGCGCGCCGGCGGCGTGCGCTACCAGGGCGACAAGGACGCGCTGCGCGCCGAGCTCGTCGGCGAAGCGCGCGCGGTCCTGCATTGCCGCGACGAAGCCGACGCGCGCGCGCTGCGCAAGCGGCTCGCGGCGCTGCCGGGCGTGACCGGCGTGCGCGTGTCGGCCGCGCACGTCGTCGAGGTGTTCGGCGATGCGACGCTGCATCCGAACGTGCACCGCATCGTCGGCGAACAGGGCATCCAGCATCTCGCGCTCGCGCCGAGCACGCCGGGCGACCTGCTGCGCCTCTGTACCGAGGGCCCCGTCCATGACTAAGGTGTTCCTGATTCTCGTGCGCAACGAGCTGCTCGGTTATCTGCGCAGCCGCTCGTCGCTGTTCTGGACGCTCGTGTTCCCGGTGTTCCTGCTGAGCGTGATGCTGTTCGCGTTCGGCGGATCGGGGTCGCTCGGCACCGCCGACATCGCGTTCGACGTGCCCGGCGGCGCGACGCCGTACAGCCGCGCATGCGAAGCGCAGATCGTCGCCAGCCTCACGCACAGCGACACGGTGAAGGCGACCTTCGGCGGGCGCGGCGCGGCGGCCGATCGCGTGACCGTCGTGCTCGGCGCCGACGAGCGCACGCCGGCGACGATCCGCTACGACTTCAACGGCTCGCTCGCGGTCAAGGCCGCGTCGCGCGTCGTCGAGATCGCGCTCGCCCGCTGCGCCGCGCAGCGGCTCGGGCTGCCGGCCGCGCAAGCGCGCTTCGAGAACGCGGCACCGGCGCGCCGTCCGTTCGACTATGGCGCGTTCTTCGCGACCGGCATTCTCGTGATGGCGTTCATGGCGATCGGCCTGAACTCGACGACCACCGCGATCGCGTCGCTGCGCGAACGCAATACCTTCAAGCTGTACGTGTGCTTCCCGGTCTCGCGCGGCGTGTTCCTCGCCGCGCTGATCGTCGCACGGATGGTGATGATGGCGCTGTCGGCGCTCGTGCTGCTGACGGTCGCACGCGTCGCGTTCGGCATCGCGCTGCCGATCGCGACGCCGGACGGGCTGCGCGCGTTGCCGATCGTGCTGCTCGGCGCGGCGATGGTGCTCAGCATCGGCGTGCTGCTCGCGAGCCGCACGCGGTCGCTCGCGGCCGCCGAACTCGCGTGCAACGTCACCTACTACCCGCTGCTGTTCTTCAGCGACCTGACGATCCCGATGCACGACGCACCGGCCTGGCTCAAGGCGGTACTCGCATTCCTGCCGACCAACCAGTTCGCCGTCGCGCTGCGCGGCGCGCTGGTCGACGGCGCCCCGTACGCGCAGCTCGCGCCGCAACTGCTCGGCATGACCGCGAGCACGGCGCTGTTCCTGTTCGCCGCCGCGCGGCTGTTCCGCTGGCACGACGCATGACGCATGACGCGTCGCCCATTGTTTCGACGAAGGAGAATCCCCCGATGAAATCGAGCAATCCCATCACCGACTACCTGCTGCACGCGAGCAACTTCCTGCCCGCGATCGTGTTCCTGTTCTACGGCCGGCTCGGGCCCGGACAGCCGGACGTGCGCTGGACGCACGCGTTCCTGATCGGCGGCGTGCTCGCGCTCGTGCACGGCGCATGGCTGATCCGCCGCGCGGACCGCAACAGCATCGCGATCGGCGTCGACCTGTTCCTCGTGATCGGCGCGGTGCTGGCGCTCGTGTCGCCGACAGGTAGCCGTTTGTGGGGAGAAGAACTCGGGCCGGCCGCGATGCTCGTCTGCGTGCTGGTCGTCGGCATCGTGCATACCGCGTGGTCGGACGGCGGGTTCGTCGACGGCACCTTCGTCGACCATGCGCGCGCCCGTTCGCTGTCGATCGTGCTGCTCGCCGTCACCGTCGTCGCGCTCGCGGTGTCGATCGCGATGCGCCACAGCCCGCTGTGGGGCGGCGTCGTGCCGCTGATCGCGCTGGTCGTCGTGCGCGGCCGCCTGCGCAAGCAGCTCGTGCGGGCCGGCTGACGATGAGCGCGCTGCCCGACCGCGCCGCGCAACGGCACGCGCTCGCCGCGACGCTCGGCGACGGCTGGCTCGACGGTGCGTCGGCCGAATCGTGCGAGCCGTACGCGACGGACGTGACGCTGCACAGCGGCGTCGCGCTCGGTGTCGCGCGGCCGGCGTCGACCGCCGACACGAGCGCGCTCGCGCGGGTCGCCGTCGCGCACCGCGTCGCGCTCGTCGCGCAGGGGGCGCGCACCGGGCTCGTCGGCGCCGCCTTGCCCGATCGCAGCGGCACGCAATGCGTGGTGTCGTTCGACCGGATGCGCGCCGTTCGCGCGTTCGACGCGGCGAATCGCAGCATCACGGTCGAGGCCGGCGCGCGGCTGTCCGACATCAACCGCGTGGCGGCCGACGCCGGCCTCTGCCTGCCGATCGACCTCGGCAGCGATCCGGCGGCCGGCGGCCTCGTCGGCGCCAACGCGGGCGGCAGCCGCCTGATCAAGTACGGCGACGTGCGCCGCAACGTACTCGGCGTCGAAGTCGTGCTCGCCGACGCGGCGGGCACCGTGATCGACGCGCTCGCGCCGCTGCGCAAGCGCAACGCGGGTTTCGACGTCACGCAATGCTTCATCGGCGCGAACGGCGCCCACGGGCTCGTGACGGCCGTGTCGTTCGCGCTCGCGCCGCTCGAACGGTCGTCGTGTGCCGCGTTCGTCGCGTTTGCGTCGTACGACGCGGCGTTCGCCGGCCTGCTCGCGTTCGAGCGTGCGTTCGGCGAGATGCTGTCGGCCTTCGAATTCATGTCGGCCGCGGCCGTCGGCTGCGTCGCCGCCGCGTTTCCGGCGCTGCGCATTCCGTTTGAAGCCGACGCCGCCGCATGCTACGCGCTCGTCGAGATCGCGACCGGCATGCCGGGGCTCGACGGGCTGCTCGAGGAACGCACGATCGCGACGCTCGACACGCTGGCAGGCGAACGCGTGGTACTCGACGCGGCCTGCGCGCCGGCCGAACGGTTCTGGCGGATCCGCGATGCACTGCCGGTCGCGGTTGCGCAGCACGGCATTCCGCTGTCGTTCGACGTGTCGTTTCCGCGCGGCGCGCTGGCCGCATTCGTCGCCGATGCCGAGCAATGGATCGCGGCGGCGCATCCGTCGCTGCGCTGTCACGCGTTCGGTCATTTCGGCGACGGCGGCTGCCATCTCGTCGTGTCGATCCCCCACGCCGACGCGGAGCGCTACGGGCCGCTGCAGCAGGTGGCGCTGCGCGGCGCGCTGTACGAGCGCGTCGTGCGGGCCGGCGGCTGCTTCAGCGCGGAGCATGGCGTCGGGCCGGTCAACGTCGCGTATTACCGCAAGCACGTGCCGGCCGCGCAACGGGAACTCGCCGCCGCCATCCAGCACGCCGTCGATCCGTTGGGGTTGATCGGGCGTGTGCGCTATTGATGCGCCGTTTCGCGGCGCCAGGGAGAAATCGCATGATGCTTCGACACCCGCCCGGCCCGGGTACGGCTTCCGAACCGGATACCGACCCGCCGCTCTCCGGCATTCCGGCCACGCTGCCCGACTCGGGGGCCGTGATCAACGTGAGAGGGGTGGCCTACGTGATCCCGCTGCCGCCCCGCGATCATGCGCGCCCGGCGCTGTGGCGCGAGCTGGCGGAGTGGCGCGACGAACGGTCGGACGATGGAAACGGCGAACCGGAGGCGCGGCAGGATTGAGCGGGCATGTGCGCTCCGGTGAATTGAAAGGGCACCGCGCAAACGAACGCGGCGCCGGACACCCTCGGTCGTCCGGCGCCGCGTCAGGCAACGCATACGGTCAGAACACCGCGTGTCCGCTGATCAGGCTGGGCAGCCAGGTCGAGAAGAACGGCATGTAAGTGACGATGTTGATCGCACTGAAGATCGCGAGGTAATACGGCCACGCCATCTTCGTCGTCTCCCCGATCGACACGTTGCCGATCGCGCAGCCGACGAACTGCACCGAGCCGATCGGCGGATGCACGAGGCCGAGCGAGCAGTTCAGCAGCAGCATGATCCCGAACTGCACCGGCCCGACACCGCACGCCATCGCGATCGGCAGGAACAGCGGTGTCGTGATCAGGATGTGCGCGGCCATGTCGACGAACGTGCCGAGGAACACCTGGATGATGTTGATGTACAGCAGCATCAGCCACGGCGCGGCGGTCGACTGCTTCAGCAGCCCCTCGATCGCATCCGGAATCTCCAGGTACGACATCTGGAAGCGCAGCATGTTGGACACCGCGATCAGCAGCAGCACGACCCCCGTCGTGCGCGCCGCATGCGACAGCGCGCGGCGCAGCTTCGCGGCCGTCAGCGTGCGGTACACGACCGCGGTCAACACGAGCGAGTACACGACGGCGATCGCGGCGGCTTCGGTCGCGGTCGCGATCCCCTTCGCGACGCACACGAGGATGATCGCGATCACCATCAGCCCGGGCACCGCGCCGACGAAGCTGCGCAGCACCGCATACCAGCCGGGAAACGCGGGCAGCGCGGACGAACCGTCTTCGCGGCGCGGGTAGCCGTGGCGCACCGCCTGCCAGTACGCGGCGGCGAGCACGAAGCCCATCACCCACAACACCGGCAGCAGCCCGGAAAACAGCAGGTCGCCGATCGACACGCCGCTCACCGGCTGGCCGTGCAGCATCCCGGTGATGCCCTGCGCGGCGAACGCGTAGATGATCATGTTGGTCGACGTCGGCATCAGCGCGCCGGCGAGTGACGCATGCGTCGTCACGTTGACCGCGTACGCGGCGCTGTAGCCTTCGCGCTTCATCAGCGGAATCACCACGCCGCCCATCGCCGACGTATCGGCGGTCGGCGAGCCCGACACGCCGCCGAACAGCGTGCAGGCGACGACGTTCGCCATCCCGAGGCCGCCGCGGAAGTGGCCGACGGTCGCCTGCGCGAAGCGCAGGATCCGGTCCGCGATGCCGCCGTGCAGCATCAGTTCGCCGGAGAAGATGAAGAACGGCACGGCGAGGAACGAGAACGCATTCATCCCCGAGATCATCGCCTGCATCGCGGTCGCGATCGGCAGGCCTTCGACCATATAGGTCAGCACGCAGGCGATGCCGAGCGCGAACGACACGGGCACGCCGAGCACGAGGAAAATCAGAAAACTGACGGACAGGATCGCGAGTTCCATGGCGTTATTGCCCCGGCGAAGAACGACGAAGCGCGAGCAGGTGCTCGAGCGAGAAGAGGGTGATGGCGATCGCCGCCGGCATCGCGATCAGGTAGCGCACGCCTTCGGGCAGCCCGATGATCGGAATGCGGTCGCCCATCGTCTCGGCGGCCATGCTGCCGCAGCCGGCCATGATCATGATCGCGAATGCGATCAGGCTCACGTGCTGGATCGCGATCACCACCGTGCGCGACCTGGGCGGCAGCCGGCGCACGAGCGAATCGAGGCCGATGTGTCCACCGTCGCGCACCTTCATCGCCGCGCCGAACATCGCGATCACGATCACGAGCAGCAGCGCGATCGGCTCCACGAAATCCGGCGCGTTCTCGAACACGTAGCGCATCACGACCGCGTAGAACACCAGCACCGTCAGCACCGCGAGGCACGCCGACGCGATCACCGCCAGCACGCGGAACAGCACGTCGTTCACGCAGCGCAGGAGCGGCGCGACATGCGGCCGCGCCGGCCCCGCGCCGTCCGGGGCGGCCGCCCCGCCGGCGGTCGCGGCACCGTTCAGGGACGTGCGACGCGTCACTTCGTGGCCTCGATCTCGTCGACGATCTGCTTCATCTGCGGCGTCTTCTCGTACTTCGTCCACAGCGGCTGCATCGCCTTCACGAACGCCGCGCGATCGATCTGCGCGGCCGCCAGAACCTTCGCGCCGCCCTTCGTCACCGCCTGCTGCGCGGACGCCTCGCGCGCGGTCCACAGCTTCTGGTAGTACGGCACCGAATCGGCCGCGGCCTTCCTGATCGCCGCCTGCTCCTGCGGCGACAGCGTGTCCCAGACCTTCTTCGAGAACACCAGCACTTCCGGCGTCATCGCGTGCTGCGTCTCCGAGTAGTCGGGCGCCACTTCGTAGTGCTTGGTTTCCTCGTACGACGGCATGTTGTTTTCGGCCGCGTCGACGAGGCCCGTCTTCAGCCCCGTGTACACCTCGGCGAACGGCATCGGCGTCGGCGTGCCGCCCATCGCCTTGATCTCGTCGACCATCAGGTCAGACGGTTGCACACGCACCTTCAGCCCCTTCATGTCGGCCGGCGAGCGCACCGGGCGCTTCGCGTAGATCGAGCGCGCGCCGCTCTCGTAGAACGTCAGCGCGATCATCCCCTTCGCGGTGAACGCGTCCAGGATTTTCTGGCCGGCCGGGCCGTACATCGCCTTGCGGAAATGATCGACGTCGCGGAACAGGAACGGGAACGACGGGATCAGCGATTCCGGCACGATCTCGTTGAACGACGCACCGTTCACGCGCGCCATGTCGATCGCGCCGATCCGCACCTGGTCGACCGTGTCCTTCTCCGAGCCGAGCGCGCTGTTGCCGAACACCTTGATCGAATCCTTGCCGCCCGTCTGCTTCGACAGTTCGTCGCCCATGAACTTCACGGCCATGTTGGTCGGGAAGTTGTCGCCATGCACGTCCGCCGAGCGGAACACGCGCGCCTGGGCGGACATCGCGAAGCCGGCCAGCAGCGCAACGGCCAGGGCGGTACGGGAGCGGGTGAATCGGTGCTTCATCGTCAGTCTCCTTGATGGTTGTACTCGTTGTCGCGCGGCGATCGGCCGGCATGCGCACGCTTCGACGCCGTGCTCGCCGACCTCAGAGTCATACGTCGTATGACGTGTTGACGCGAATGTACGTCGGTTAACCGTTTAACTCACTTGGTGCATACCCGTAGAACCGCAGCCACGATGGGTTTGCAGCGAATTTCGGGGAATCGTATTCTCTGTTTAGGCGACGCTATGCGAGACGTTTTCCGGAAGCGGGTTCGCATTTGCGCCGAGCGGCTGGTTGATTGCCTCGGCCGACAGTGGAAATCGGTCGTTCGCTTCGCTTCAGAATGTCATAGGATGACTGATCTCAACATGCGTACGTCGGCGCAATGTCATGCGCACGCGCCGCCGGCGGCGCGATTCAGGAAGGAAAGAACGAGGGGGAAAACGTGCAACGACAGGCGCGCTCGCCTGCCGTTGCCGTCATGTCTGCATGACCAGCGACGTCAGTTGCGCCGCGCGCGCCACGGCCGTCTTTGCGTAGATCGACTTGATCTGCGTGCGGATCGTGCCGATCGACACGCCGCGCAGCCCCGCGCATTCCTGCGGCGACAGCCCGTCGCAGCACAGCAGCACGGCGAGATCGGCCTCGGCCGACGACAGCCCGTAGAACACGCGCAGCCGCTGCGCGCGGGCCGACGGCGAACGCAGGTCGGCGGCCGTCATCAGCGTCGCGACGCCCGGCCGCTCGCGCATCAGGCGCGACTGCTCGGGCACCGGCATCAACGCCAGCGGCAACGGTTCGCCCGTCGCGCGCCGCAACAACAGCCCGCCGCGCGCGTACGCGTGCCGCCAATGCACATCGTCGACGCAGCCTTCCGGCGCGAAACGCCCGTTCACCACCCGCAACGCCGGCTCCGCCGCGATCAGCTGATCGGCCGCGCGATTCGTATAGCGCAATTCGCGCTGCGCGCCGAGCAGGAAGACCGGCACCGGAATCGCATCGAGCGCCGATTCGGCCGCGGCCACACGCGCCTCGAGCTCGCCGATCCGCGCCTGGATCTGCAGCGCGCGGCTGATGTGCATTCCCATGTTTTCGATCGCGCGGCGCTGATCGTCGGACAGCCCCTGCGATTCGAGGCCGCCCTGGACGCTGAGGAATGCGCCCGAACCCTCGCTGCGATGGATGTACAGGCCCGAGATGCTGCCGATCCCAAAAGGGTGAAGGAACTCCTGATAGAACTCGCTGTGCGCGCGCTGGTGCGCGGACAGGTGCTTGACGTCCTCGAACCAGCGGCCCGCCGGCCAGTTGCCGGCGACCGGCACGACCGGGTCGTACCGATAGAACTCGGTGTTGTACGTGTGATAACACGCGGCGACCCATGACGCGTCGTCACCCGCCGCCTTCTCGATCGCCGGCACCCGCGCCGCGTCGTCGAACGACAGCAGCGTGACCATGCGCACGCCGACCCACGATCGCAGCCCGTCCAGCACCGTTTCCCAGCGTTGATCGCCCAGTGCCGCGGCATAGACGTCATCGATCCATGCCGATGGAATCAACCCGTTCATTTGCATCTGGCTACCCCGCGCCGTGCGTTTTTGTCGAACGTCTTCTGCGCATCTTAGTCAATTGACGCCAACGTTTGAATCACTCGTTCGTATTTGGTCGAAATACGACGTTTGTTACCGTTTATCGTCAGACGTAATGGGCGTTTTCCGGCGTTTCGGCTCAATCGAATCCGGCGCACTCAGGGTGGCGCGCTTTTCTTCCGGACTGCGGTATGCCATGATGCGGCGCATGACGATTCGAATCACCACGCTCTCGCTGCACCATCACCACGGACGCCCCCTGTTGCGCCGTGGTTCGTTTCGCATCTAGCAATTGCATCGGGTGAATGCCCGATCAAGACGACAACCAAGGCGCCTGCGGCGCCTTTTTTGTTTTTTGCCGCCTTAAAAACCTGCTGCGCCGATCAATCGATACCGTACGGAGTGTTTTCAATGCAACAGCCCTGGAAAGAAATCGCCTTGTCGGATTTGCCGCTGCGCGAGGACCTCAGGTTGCAGCACGCGTACGGGGCGCCGCAGCTCGACGTGCCGGTCTGCCTGAACGTCAACGAGAATCCCTATCCGCCGTCGCCCGCGCTCGTCGAGCGCATCGCGACCGCGGTGGCCGACGCCGCGCGCGCGGCGAACCGCTATCCCGATCGCGACTTTGCCGGGCTGCGCTCGCATCTGGCGGCCTATCTGACGCACGACACCGGCGTGACGGTCGACGCAGCGGGCATCTGGGCCGCCAACGGCTCGAATGAGGTGATCCAGCAGATCCTGCAGGCATTCGGCGGCCCGGGGCGATCGGCGCTGGCCTTTACGCCCGCGTATCCCATGTATGACGAATACTGCCGCACGACTTTCACGCGCCTCCATACGTTGCCGCGCACCGGGGATTTCGCGCTGGACGTGGATCAGGCGCTCGACAGTATTCGCGCGCACCAGCCGGGCGTGGTGCTGCTGACGTCGCCGAACAACCCGACCGGAACCGCGCTGCCGGTCGACGATATTCGCGCCATCCTCGACGTCGCGCCGGGCGTGGTCGTCGTCGACGAAGCCTATGCGGAGTTCCGGCGTCGCGGCGTACCCAGCGCGGTGACGCTGCTACCGGATCATCCGCGGCTCATCGTGACCCGCACGTTGAGCAAGGCATTCAAGTTCGCGGGCGGCCGCGTCGGGTATTGCGCGTGCGCGCCCGCGATCGTGCAGGCGCTGAAGCTGGTTCGATTGCCCTACCACCTGTCCGCCTTCACCCAGGCGGCGGCCTGCGCGGCGCTGGTCGCGCGCGACGAGATGCTGTCGCAAGTCGAGACGATCAAGGCCGAGCGCGATTCGACCGTCGGCTGGCTGCGCGGTCTGGGCCTCACGGTGGCCGATTCCGATGCGAACTTCGTGATGTTCGGCGAGTTTGCCGACCGGCACCGGATCTGGAGCGGCCTGCTGCGCCACGGCGTCCTGATTCGCGAATCGGGCCCGCCGGCGTATCTGCGCGTGTCCATCGGCACCGCTGCGGAGATGGCCGCATTCCGTGCGGCCCTGCTTGACGTGATGGCGGCCGGATAAGCGACCGGCCATCCGGTCGACGACGCGACGAAACACGCGCCGGCGCCGCATCCGACGATGTACTTACTTCATCGCCGCGAAGCGCATTTCCATCTCGTCGATCTTCGCGAGCACCGCTTCGCTGAGCTTTCTGATGTGGCGCGGCACATCGGGCGCCGACAGCAGCTCCTCGATTCGCCCGCGCCAGTAGCTCGGATGCCGCACACGCACCGCGCCCGACATCGACACATCGTCAGCGTTCTGTTCGCTGTCCAGGAGAGCCACCATTCTCTGGATGTGAGAGAGCTCTCGTTCCACATAGTCTCGTGCCAGCATATTGATTGAAATTCCCCGAAATACGACAGCAGGCCTTCCGTCATCAACGCGCCATCGTGCTGCGATGAAAGCGACTCACCGCACACATCGAACGCCATCGTAAGCAGAAGCTGTGTCAGTAGACTGCGTGGGCATGTGTTGATTTCGACTCGGAATGGCGGGCCTGCCCGCTTGTTCTGATGCCATCCGTCCCCGATGCCCTGTGGTCAATCGTAGGCTTACTGTCGGCCAATGGCATCTCCCAAAGTGGGGATGCCGTCCGATATTGGCGGGGGAATTTCCGGAAATCGCGGGGCGTCGGGAGGCGTGCATGCGGCGGCCGGCCGGGGATGAATTCTCGATGGGCCGGCTACTTGAATGGCGTGCAGCCGGCGCACTGCCGCCGGGCAGGCAACGGGAGGATTTGCAGCGCGCATGAGCGTGGCCCGGGGTTCGTGTTCACGACGATTGCGGACGGGAACGTGTGACGTCCGTCGTACGCCGTGCGCGACGACAACGTTTGCGCCTGCTTGATGCGCCAGCGTGCGAGATTATTTAGACACGGGGCGCGCGACGGCGCAGCCCACTTGCCCGGCTCGCCGCACGCATTCACATCGCCGGTATTGAACGCCGCCTGACGCTTCGTCAAATCCTTTTGATCGAGCAACCTGTCGAAGTCCTTCGGCGGGTGTTTTTTTGGGTATTGCAAGCGCTTGTCGGTAGTGACTCGCGTGTCACGCGCGAATATCCGGATGTTTCGCGAAACGACCTACCCGCGAGATACAGCCCATCGGAATCAAATACCGGCATTGCCCTGCTTCAACCCGAAAATGAAATCCGCTTCCACCGATGCGCCTTTGGGCAATTGCAGCACGCCGACCGATGTCCGCGTATGAACACCTGCGTCGCCAAGCACCGCATACAACACATCGGATGCGCCGTCGGCAACTTCGCTTTGCATCGTGAAGCCGGGTGCACTTCGCACATACACGGTCATGCGCGGCACCGTCGCTATTACGTCAAGCGTGCCGCAGCGCTTTCTGATCAGCGAGAGCGCACGGAGTGCCGATACACCGGCAGCCCGGCGACCTTCATCGAGTGAAATGGATTCCCCCACTACGCCAACGAAATGCACCACTTCGCCGATCCGTGGAATCTGGCCGGCAATATAGGCCGTATTCCCGTCGACCAGAACGGGGGTGTACTTTCCGCCAATCCTGATTTCCTCGTCCGGATTGAATCCGAATTCGGCGGCAATCTGAATCAGCTTCTCGTCTCTGTTCATCAGTGAATTCCCCGATACTTCATAAAAATGTAAAGAGTAGTTAAATCCCGATTGCTTGTCTTGAAGAAGAAAACCCGTGCAATCGGTCAACTTGACGTGCCGGTTCCGTTAAAGATGCCCGGGTAATCCTCTACGTCTTCGTCAATACGACACACTTCTCAGGTGTTCGAAGCAGTCCTGCATCTCCATATTGACGAAAAAACACGTAGTCGATGAGAATTTCCTCAAAATTTTCCGTTGAAACCGCTATCATGTGAGTACTCAACCTGAAGAGCGATACATGGCAACGTACAAGGAACTGAAAGCCCAAATGGAAGCTTTGGCCGAGAAAGCCGAAGCTGCACGTGCCGCGGAATTCCAGGCGATCGTCGACGACATCCGCACCAAGGTTGCGGAATTCGGTATTACCGAAAAGGACATTTTCGGTAACCGTCGCGGCCGTCCGGCCAAGCAAGCGGCCGCCCCCGTGCAGGCAAAGTATCGCGACCCGAAGACCGGGGCAACCTGGTCGGGCCGCGGTCGCGCACCCGCATGGATCAAGGACGCGAAGAATCGCAATCGATTCCTGATCCAGGAATAAGATTCTCGACGCGTACCGGCGCGCGGTTTTGCGCGCCGTCCTGCTATTTGGGCATCGATACCGGCGGTATCCAACGACCGCGCCGGGTTGATGAGGCTTTGTCTCATTCGGCGCGCGGCGGCATGCTGCGCGCCGGATCGAATTCGGCCTCGCCCTCGCAATATTTCCTGATTCAACGTTCGTAATAGATCGCAAGCCAGACGGTTTGCGTTTCTTCGTGCGTCCACGCTACGCGATGGCGGCAATGCGGCTCGATCAGCACGTAGTCGCCGGGATGCATTTCATGGCGCGTCGGGCCTTCTTCGAATTCGAGCACCGCCGCCCCCGACAACAGCACGACCCATTCGGCGCGTGCGTCGTCATACCAAAAACCGTCCGGGCTCGTGTGGCCCATCGATACGATTCGCTCGACGTTCAGACGCTGGCCCGTGACAAGGAGGTCGATCTTTTCGTCCTCATCGCGCCGGCCATCGGCGGTGAACAGGTTGCCGGTTTGAAGTTGCATGGGTTGGCCTCGTCGGCGGTATTGGATGGGCGCCAGGGTTGACGGTGGCGGGAAATGTTCACTGTAGCCCAACGGATGCGATTGGAACCGGCTCGTTTCGCTGGAAGAAGACGATGGTGGTGCCTATTTCCCTGTTCGGCCGACAAGAGTCGATCATCGTCCTTTTCTCAATGGCCGCTGTTGGGAGACATCGCGTCGAGCAGACGGCGGGTTTGGTTCGCGATCGTGTTGGAATCCTTGGTCTTGCCGACCGCCGATGCGTTTTTACCGCTACACGAAAGCACGTTACGCCCTGGAAACGTAGCGCACTGGACATCCGAAGGTCGCTACGCTACAGAATCCGAATGCCCCGTTCGAGTTGCTTTCCCTGACCGTCAAAACGAAAGAAGAGCGAAGCAGACAGCGAAAATTGATACTGCTTCCGAGTCGGCTGCACGCTTCGCCGCATCTTTCGATGCCGGCAATACGCTCGGCCGGTTCATCGCTGGATCGCGTCCATCGGCCTGGCCGATACGTCGGCATCGAGGTTGACCATGCGCTTGAGACGGCGGAACAAACGGAGACCTGACCCAACGGCCGGCGAGCGATCGTTTGCCGGCCGCAAGCGGCCATTGGCTCATCCAAAGCAAACGGCCGCTTCCCGTCGGGATGCGGCCGTTCCTGGCGGCAACTGTCACGTTACGCAAATCGTTGGGTTTAGCCGGTCGTTCAAGTCATTGGGGCGATCACGCGAGTCAGGTTTTGATCGATGCGGCCATTGGCACGCTGATCGCCGACACTGAACTTGCCGTGCTGTTCATCGGATGCGGGAGATCCGTCGGATTGCAGACGTCTGCCCGGAAAGGCACACGAGAATCGCAGCCCGTCAGTGCTACGTATGGTCACGTACCGTAGGCAAAAAGCCACCGCGCGTTAATCCGTCGGCGGAATCCACGAGGCCGTCACCGCTTCGCTTGCGCGGAACGCGGGAAACTTCGCGCCGAGCTCCGCGATCGTGTGGATGTCGTTCTTCACGAGATCATCGCGCGTGATCAGCGTCGGCTTGACCACGATCCGCCGGCCCGGATCTTGCCCCGCGACGAGCAGCGCGGCGGCCCGCACCGACACCGCGCCGACGACCGCGGGATTCGTCGCGGCCGTCGCGACCCATGCGCTGCCGGGCGCGCGGATCGCCTCGATATCGGCGGTCGAAATGTCGGCGCTATAGATGCGCAACTTCGACGCCAGCTTCGCCTCGTCGGCCGCGAGCTTCGCACCGCGCGCGAATTCGTCGTAAGGCGCGAACACCACACGGATGTCGGGATGCGCGCGATAGGCGGCCGCGGCCTGGTTCGCGACCGATTGCGCGATCGGATTGTCGACGGTGCCCCAGCGCGCCTGCTCGCGCACCTTCGGATGCGCGCGCTTGAAGTCCCGCCACGCGGCGTCGCGCCGGTCGAGCGGCGCGAATCCGGCGACGTACACGTAGCCGGCCGAGAACGCATCGCCGTTGTCCTTCACCGCCTGGTCGAGCAGCAAGTTCGCGAGGTCGCGATCGCTCTGCTCGATCTGCGGCACCTTCGGGTTACCGAGGTCGACATCGAACGCGACGACCTTGATGCCCTTGTCCAGCGCGCGCTGCACGACGTCCTTCAGCGATTCGGGGAGCCCGTGGTTGACGATGATCGCCGACACGCCGACGCTGATCGCCTGCTGGATCTGCTCGCGCTGCTCGGTTGCGTCCTGGCGGCCCTCGTAGATGCGCAGGTCGATACCGAGCGCCTTCGCCTGCTTCTGCGCGCCGGCCTCGTATGCCTGGAAGAAGTCGCCGGTCGACAGGTAGTTGACGAGCGCGACCTTCACTCCGCCCTTGTCGAACGGCGCGGGTGCGCCTTTGAGCGGGCCGGCATGCGATGCGGGCACGGTCAACGCGGCAACGGACAGGAGCGCGAGCGCGCGGATCATCCGGACGGGGCGCAACGGACGGCGAAACGGGAATCGCATGCGGGTCTTCCTTGGCTGGTGGCGGTATCCGGAAAATCTATCAGTGCGGCGAACCGCTTCAAACCGAGCGATTCGGCAATCGATATTCCTTCGGATGGCAAATCGTTGAAGCCGACCGCGTCGCGCCTGGCACAAGCATTCGAGCACGCGCGTGATATGCGTAGCAGGAATCGATGGTTAGCGCGCGGGAGCGTTGTCATTAGAGTCGCAAAGTTCAGCTCCCTCTTTTTTCAGCGCCCATCGACGCCATGACCCGTCCCGCCCGAACCCGTCGCACCTTTGCCGCCGCCCTGCTGACGCTCGCCGCCGTCGCCGCGCTCTCCCCTGCCCGCGCGCAAAGCGATGCAGCGGCAAGTAACGCCGCCGTGCCGTCGCTGAAAGGCAAGCGCATCGGCATCACGGCGATCGGCACCGATCATTACTGGGACCTGAAGGCATACCAGGGGGCGATCGACGAAGTGAAGCGGCTCGGCGGAACGCCGATCGCACTCGACGCCGGCCGCAACGACAACCGCCAGATCGCGCAGATCCAGACGCTGATCGCGCAGAAGCCCGATGCGATCATCGAGCAGCTCGGCACGGCGAGCGTGCTCGAACCGTGGCTGCAAAAGATCCGGCAGGCCGGCATTCCGCTGTTCACGATCGACACGGCCTCGCCGTCGAGCCTCAACGTCACGACCTCGGACAACTTCTTCATCGGCGAGCAACTCGCGCTGAAGCTCGTCAACGACATCCACGGCGAAGGCAACATTCTCGTGTTCAACGGCTTCTACGGCGTGCCGGTGTGCGCGATCCGCTATGACCAGTTGAAGGCGGTGCTCAAGTACTACCCGAAGGTGAAGATCCTGCAGCCCGAGTTGCGCGACGTGATTCCGAACACCGTGCAGAGCGCGTATGCGCAGGTCAGCCAGTTGCTCGCGAAATACCCGAAGGGGCAGATCGCCGCGATCTGGGCCGCATGGGACGTGCCGCAAGTCGGCGCGACGCAGGCCGTCGACGCCGCGCGCCGCAGCGAGATCAGGACCTATGCGGTGGACGGCAGCCCCGATGTCGTCGCGCTCGTGAAAGACCCGAAATCGAGCGCGGCGGCCGTGGTCGCACAACAACCCGCGCTGATCGGCAAGACCGCGGTCGACAACGTCGCGCGCTACCTGGCCGGCGAGCGCACGCTGCCGCCCTATACGTACGTCCCGTCGCTGCTCGTCACGAAGGACAACGCCGGCTCGGCCCAGCAGACGCTCGGGCAGGCCGCCGCCCCGAAATGAGCACCGACACGCGCCCGCCAGCGCTGGCGCTGCGCGGGATCGTCAAACACTTCGACGGCGTGCCGGCGCTGCGCGGCGCGTCGCTCGACGTCGCGCGCGGCACCGTGCACGGGCTGATCGGGCAGAACGGCGCCGGCAAGTCGACGCTGATCCGGATTCTCGCCGGCATCGACACCGCAGATGCCGGTACGATCGCGATCGACGGTGCGACACAGGCGCTCGCACACCGCGCGCCGCCGGAGGGCATTGCGTTCATTCATCAGGAGCGTCTGCTGCCGGCGACTTTCACGGTCGCCGAGGCGCTGCAATTCGGCAACGAACCGGCCTATGGCGCGGGGCCGCTCGGGCTGCTGGCGGCACGCCGGATGCGACGCGATGCCAGCGACGCGCTGCACGCGCATTTCGGCCTCGACCTGCCGCCGAACCGCCTGATTGCCGAATTGAGCGTCGCCGAGCGGCAGATCGTGCAGATCACGCGCGCACTGATGCGCGACCCGCGCATCCTCGTGCTCGACGAACCGACCGCCGCGCTCGTCAGCAGCGAGGTCGACCGCCTGCTGCAGACACTCGACCGGCTGCGGCGCCGCGGGCTGACGATCCTCTACGTGTCGCACTACCTGAACGAGATCGCGGCGATCTGCGATCGCGTCACCGTGCTGCGCGACGGCACCGACGTCGCGCACGTCGACGCACGGACCACGCCGACCGAGGCGCTCGTCGCGGCGATGATCGGCACCGGCATCGCCGCACGATCGCAAGCGCCGGCGCGCGTGCCCGGCCCGTCCGCGCTGCGGGTCGCCGGCCTCGCGGCGCCCGGCCGGTTCGACGACGTGTCGTTCGAGGTCCGGCGCGGCGAGATCGTCGGTGTCACGGGGCTGCTCGGTTCCGGCGGAAAGCAGGTCGTGCGCAGCCTGTTCGGTCTCGAACGCGGCGTGCGCGGCACGGTGACGCTCGACGGCCGCGTGACGCGGCTGCGCAGCCCGCGCGACGCGGTGCGTCGCGGCATCGCGTTCGTGCCGGAGGACCGCCGCTCGCACGGCATCGCGCCGAGCCTGTCCGTGCGCGAGAACATCACGCTCGCGAGCCTTGCGCGCTTCATCCGATTCGGTCTGGTCGCGCGGCGCCGCGAGGACGACGCAGTGCAACGGCTGATCGCCGCGCTCGACGTGCGGGCGCCCGGCCCGGACGCGCCGGTGCGCCAGCTGTCCGGCGGCAACCAGCAGAAAGTCGCGCTCGCGAAATGGCTGAGCCGCGGCGCCGATCGCACGTCGCCGGTGTATCTGTTCGACGAGCCGACGGTGGGCGTCGATATCGGCGCCAAAGCGGAAATCTACCGGCTGCTCGATCGCCTCGCACGCGACGGCGCGGCGATCCTGCTGTTCTCGAGCGACCTGATCGAGCTGCTGGACGTCACCGATCGCGTGCTCGTGATGGCACGCGGCCGGATCGTGCGCGACGTCGCGACCCGCGACGCCACGCGCCACGATCTGCTCGCGTGGGCGACCGGCGCACGCGGCCACACGCCGCGGCAGGAGGTGGCCGCATGAACCGGATCCTCGATCGTGCGCCGCCCGGAGCGGCGTTCGCGCGGCTGCCGGGCACGTTCGGCGCGCAATTCTGGCTGCGCTGGGGCGCGGCACTGGCGTTCGCCGTCGTGTGTGCGGTGTTTGCCGCGAGTTCGCCGCTCTTTCTGACCGTCGCAAACCTCGCGAACGTGCTGCAGCAGTCGGCCGTGGTCGGTATCCTCGGGTTCGGGTTGACGGCCGTGCTGATCGGCGGCGGCCCCGATCCGATCCGCGGCGGTCTCGACCTGTCGGTCGCGGCGAACATGGGCCTCTGCGCAGCCGTGCAGGCCGTCGCGCTGCGCGACGGGGCGCCGGACGGCGCGGCGCTTGCGCTGATGCTGGCCACCGGCGCGGCGGTCGGTGCGCTCAATGCGTTCGCGGTGATCGCGCTGCGCATCGTCCCGCTGCTGGCCACGCTGACGACGATGAATCTCTGCGCCGGCTTCGAACTGGTGCTGACGCAGAACACGTCGGTCGCGGCGGCGAGCCCGGTGCTCGCCTTTCTGATCGACAGCGGCCCGTTCGACATACCGCATCTCGCGCCCGCGTTGCTGATCGTCGCGCTGCTGTTCGGCGTGCTGCTGCACCGAACCCGCTTCGGCCTGCGGCTCGCCGCGACCGGTGCGCATCGCGATGCCGCCCGCGCGGCCGGGCTGCGCGTGAACGCGTATGTCGCGGCCAGCTATGTGCTGAGCGGCGTCTCCGCCGCGCTGGCCGCGCTTGCGTCGAGTGCCTTGCTGAGCGGCAGCTCGCCCGGCGCCGGCGAAAACCTGCTGGCCGTCGTCGCGGTCGCGCTGCTCGGTGTCGTGTTCTCGCGGCGGCTCGTGCCGACGATACCGGGCACGCTGCTCGCCGCGCTGTTCGTCGGCATCGTGGGCAACGGCTTCCAGCTCGACAACGTGTCGAGCTACTGGGTCAACGGCGTCGAAGGCGCGCTGATCCTGTTCGTCGTCGCGACGACCGCGCTGATTCGGCGCCGCCATACGGAACACCATGCCCATGACTGAACGGATCGGCCGCCTGCAGCGGTTCTCGCTCGTGGCGGCACTGCTCGCGGTGATCGCCTTCTTCGCCGTGTTCGCACCTGGGTTCGCGCGGCCCGCCAATCTCGCCGACGTGCTGGTGAACAACTTCGCGCTGCTTGCGATCGCCGCGCTCGGGATGACGCTCGCGCTGTCGATCGGCGCGGTCGACCTGTCGCTGGGCACCGCGATCGACGTTGCGAGCCTCGTGTTCGTGCAGCTGGTCGCGCATCAGGTGGGCGTGCTGCCGGCCCTGCTCGGCGGCCTCGGTGCGGCGGTTCTGGTCGGCACGTTCAACGGCGCGCTGGTCGCCGGCCTCGGGATCGCACCGTTTCTCGCGACGCTCGGCACGCTGTTCATCGGCCAGACCGTCCAGCAGCTCGCCACCGGCGGCGGCCAGCCCGTCTACCTGCTGAACGTGGCGCTGCCGCCGCCGTTCGGCGCGCTCGCGCACGGTACGCTCGCGGGCGTGCCGGTGCCGCTGTGGTGCGTCGTCGTGCTCGCCGCGGCCGTGCATGTCGTGCTCGCGCATTCGGCGTTCGGGCGCTACAGCGCCGCGCTCGGCGCGCAGCCGGGCGTCGCGCGCCATTCGGGGCTGCCGGTCGCGGCGACCGTCGTGGCGACGTTCGTCGCGAGCGCGCTCGTCTACGGCGTGGTCGGCCTGCTGCTGTCGTCGACGGTCAAGGCCTATGTGCCGCAGGCCGGCAACGGCTTCCTGCTGAACGCGATCGGCGCGACCTTCATCGGCACGACGCTGTCGCCGACACGCCGTCCAGGCGTCGCCGGCACCCTGCTCGGCGTGCTGCTGATCAGCCTCGTCGCCAACGGGCTGCTGCTGATCGGCTGGAACTTCTACTGGCAGCAGGTCGCCACCGGCGCGCTGATCCTCGCGGTGCTCGCGCTGAGTTTCATGGGGCGGCGTGTACGCGCCGCGTGAGCCGCCGCACGCCGTGCCCCCGCCCCCTACGCCGCGTTCAGGCGCGGGCGTCCGCGCGCCGGCCGATGCCGAACGTGAACGCCAGCGCGAGCACCAGCAGCGCCCCTTTCACGAAATCCTGCAGGTAATACGGCGCATTCAGCATCGTCAGGCCGTTGAGCAGCACCCCGACGAACACGGCCCCGACCACGGTGCCGAACACGTTCGGCCGTTTCGCGCCCCACACCGCGTACCCGACCAGCGCGGCGGCCACCGCGTCGAGCAGCAGCGAGTGCCCGGCGCTGACGTCGCCGCGCCCGACGCGGGCAGAGATCAGCACGCCCCCCAATGCCGCAATTGCGCCCGATACGACATACGCCGCGACCCGGTAGCGCGCCGCGGGCGCACCGGCCAGCCGCGCGGCCGTCTCGTTGCCGCCGATCGCATAGATCACGCGGCCCCAGCGCGTCGCTTCCATCGCGATGCAAGCCAGCACCGTCACCGCTGCCAGTATCAGAACCGGCAACGGCACCACGTCGAACACGCGCAGGCGCCCGAGCGCGAGAAACGCGTCGGGAAAAATGCCGCTCGCTTCCGTGCCGTCGGGCAGCACCGAACCGGTCGCGAGCGAACGCCCGCCGGTCGGAATCAACTGCAGGCCCGCGAGCAGGAACAGCGTGCCGAGCGTCGCAAGCTGGTCCGGCACGCGCAAGCGCGTGATCAGCACACCGTTGAACAGGCCGGCTGCCACACCGAGCGCCACGCACGCCGCCACCGCCGCGAGCGCGCTGCCGTGCCAGACAACCAGCACGTAGCTGGCCGCCATCTGCGCGGATGCGGCGATGCTGCCCACCGACAAGTCGAAGCCGCCCGCCGCGAGCGTGATCGTCACACCGATCCCGAGCAGCGCGACGATCGACACCGCCTGCAGGATGCTGAACAGGTTGTCCACTTTCAGGAACGCGGGCTCGTTGACGGTAAAGACGACGACCAGCGCGGCGAGCACGAGCAGGATGCCGGTGCGTTCGAGGCCGGCGCGCAGGCGAGCCGACGCGGGCAGCGCCGGCCTGGCGGACGGCGCATCGGGTGCAACGGCAGGTGTGGCGGATTTTGGCATCGTCATGGATCAGTCCAACGGGTGGGAGGATGAATGATCGAGCGTCGCGCGATCGAACCGGACGACTCGATCGGCGACTTCGACCGCTTCCTCGAGATCGCTGACGAACACGAGCGTCGCGCGTTCGTGCGCATGGCGCCGCAACATGTCGACGATATCGGCGCGCGCACCGGCGTCGATGCCCTGGAACGGTTCGTCGAGCAGCAGCAGCCGCGCGGGTTCCGCGTGCCAGCGGGCGAGCACGACTTTCTGCTGGTTGCCACCGGACAGCCGCACGAGACGGTCGTCGGGGCCCGTGCAGCGAATCCCGAAGCGCGCGATCGCGGCGGCAGCGGCCGTGCGCTCGCGCGCGGCGCGCACCGCGCCGCCGCCGAACCAGCGCGACAGGAACGGGAAGCTGATCGTGCCCGCGATCGACGCAAACGGCACGCTGTCGGGAAACAGCGACGTGCGCCAGCGGTCCTCGCCGGCGAGGAACACGCCGGCGCGAATCGCGTCGGCAGGTGAACGCGGGCGCCACGGCCTGCCGTCGAGCGTCATCGCGCCCTGCGCCGCACGCACGGCGCCGAAGATCGTGTTTGCGAGGCGCGACTTGCCGCCGCCGACGGGCCCCGCGATCGCGACGATCTCGCCGCGCCGCACGTCGAGATCGAACGGCGCGCTGGCCTGCGTCAGGCGCAACCCGCGCACGCTCAGGCCGGTGTCGCCGGGCCGCGCGATCGGCGCCGGGCCCGGCGCACGCGCCTTCGGCAACGGCCGCCCGAGCATCGTTTCGACCGCCGCGTCGAAATCGACCGGTGCGGCGAGATCGGCAACGATCCGTCCGTCGCGCACGATCGCGACGCGATCGGCGATACGGCGCAGGTCGCCGAGCCGGTGCGACACCAGCAGGACCGCGACGCCTTCGTCACGCAATGCATCGAGCAGCTCGAACAGGCGCTCGGCCTCCGGCGCCGACAGGCTCGCGGTCGGTTCGTCGAGGATCAGCAGGCCCGGCTGCCCGGCAAGTGCTCGCGCGAGCGTCACACGCTGCTGGTCCGCCAGCGAAAGCGACGCGAGCGGCGCCGCCAGGTCGGCATCGAGCCCGACGCGTTCGGCGAGCGGCCGTGCGGCATCGCGCCGGGCGGCCGGCGGCACGCGCCACGGCGATGCCGGATCGCACAGCCGGTCGAGCAGCAGGTTGTCGGCGATCGACAGCGTCGGCACCACCGCGTCGGCAACCGACTGATGCACGGTCGCGATGCCGAGCTGCTTCGCCGCGTGCGGCGACGCGGGCCGGTAAGGCGTGCCGCGCAGCGTCAGCGTGCCGCCGTCGTGACGGATCACGCCGCTCAGGATCTTGACGAACGTCGATTTGCCCGCGCCGTTGGCCCCCATCAGCGCGACGACCTCGCCGGCGCCGATCGACAGGTCGAGCGATGCGAGCGCGGTCGTCGCGCCGAAGCGCTTCGACACGCCGATGGCCGTCAGGACGGGCGGCCGCGCGACGCGATGCCGTCGATCTACTCGGAGATTGGATGAAGTCGTCGTCAATGCCGTGTCGAAAAGATGTGCCTCTCGGCGGGCGGTGCCATGTGCGCAACGCCACCCGGTCACCGGAAACGTGCGGCGGGATGCTTTGTGCGGGGGCAATCCCGCTTGGGCGGAGACACCATGTCGCGGCTCATCGACTTCGGCCTCCACGTCGATCCGCGTCGAGCATGACTGTGCACCGGGCAGGCATCGACGCCGGTTCGGCCAATCTAGCGTGCCGCACGACGTACCCGCAAACAACGATTTCTGTCATCGATATGACGTGGGCGAGAATCCCGCCCCCCTCCCTGTCACGCCCCTTGCGCTGCCGGGGATGTGCGAACCGCTGCGTGACGCGCTCTGATATTTTTTCTTTACCAGACTTTGTTTACCCGAAAATATAGCCCCGCAGTTCGCGCAATTTGCAAAGAGTCTGGACATTTACGGATACGCGTATCGCCGGCCCGGCATCGATCTGAAGACGCCGCACCTCATCACGCTCGGGATAATCAGTGCCATGGGCGGCTGCGAGAATCAATTGCGTTTCCAACCTGGCGCTGCCTTGCATCTCGGCATATCGGCCGAGCAGGTCCGTGAGGTATTCATTCAGGTGCAAGTTTTTGCCGGGAATGCGCGGGCGTTCAATGCGGCAGCCATTTTCAAAGCCGTCGCCGACACGTTTCAGAATAACGAATAGCATGATGCCCTCGACCCGGTGGCAACTGATCGTGACGTATGTGTGCGCCGACGCAGCCGTGACGGTTATTTCACCGGATGCCGGCATCGTCGGCAACCTGTTCGGCTACCCGCTGCTCACCCCCGTCGGACCGGCGACTTGATCCTCGTGGACGTGCATCTCGACATCGACGCTGATCTTACGGTCGCACAAGGGCACGACATTGCGGTGGAAGCGCGTGCGCGCGTGATGAAGCATCACCGTGTCCTGAATGCCATGACGCACGTCGATCCACGGAGCCGCGAGAGCCTCCCCGGGGCCGCCTCCGGGATGCGCGTTCGGTAGCCGGGAGCGGCTGGACGATGCACCCGATCGAAAGATTGCGTGCGCCGCGTGTCAATCGGAACCGCGCGGATGATGGCCGCGTCTGAAAGTCAACCGGCGTTCATTGACGAGTGCCCGCCAATCGAGCTTCATCAGCGCGAACACGAGGCCGAGCAAGACCAGTTGCGTGACGACGAAGTAGCCGCCGAGATACGTGCCTTCGAGTTCTGATTCCACGTCCAGCCGGGTCGATGCAAAGCGGCCGAGATGCGCCCAGATCGCATAGGTCGTTGCGCGGCCGATGAAGAACGCCGCCGCGATGATTCTGAGTGGCAACCCGGAAAGCCCGTATGCAATGAAGAGGTAGTTCGACGGCAGCGGGCTCAACGCGTAGAAGAAAAACGCGCCGACGGTGACGGTCCGGTGCTGTCGCAGCCAGCGCGTGGCGACGTCGATATTCTCGCGGTCGGATTCCCGCATCCAGCGGGAGTGGACGAGCGCTCTCGCGAAGGTCGCCAGAATGACACGGCCGGTCGTCGCCGCGCCGGCCGCCACAACGGCAAAGATGAACGGATTGCCGTCGGGCAGGTTGAACCCGACCCATGACATCGCCATCCACGTGGGCGGGGCGAACGCCGGCATGAGATTCAGCAGAAGAATCAGCACGAAGAGTACAGCCAGCGTCAGCACGATATCGACTCCAGGCCATCCGGTGTCACGGCTCAATTTTGCTGAGGAAAGGGGCCGATGGCTTGACTCACGTCAAGCAACGCGGCGTGCCGGTCGTTCACGGGAGGCACGCCGTCCTGACCCATGTCAATGCTCGAAGCGCGGCGCTTCTTAGACTGATGCCACGCCGTCCGCAACCGAAACCGGATGCGGCGAACACCACCATGCACGGCGATCGGAGCAATGGCCATGTCCCGAGTCCCCTGGTCGATCGATCTCGTGTTGCTGATTCTGGCGGCCGCCACGCTCGCCGG
The DNA here is from genome assembly GCF_004803625.1 of Burkholderia sp. LS-044. Taxonomy (NCBI): domain Bacteria; kingdom Pseudomonadati; phylum Pseudomonadota; class Betaproteobacteria; order Burkholderiales; family Burkholderiaceae; genus Burkholderia; species Burkholderia sp. LS-044. The sequence continues at coordinate 17,447 of NZ_SSWO01000009.1, read as the reverse complement.
CGGCGGCGTATGCGTGGCGTTCGGCCAGCCGTCGCTCGCACGATTCGCCTGGCTGCTGGGGACGCTGCCGGTCCTGCTCGCGTTGACGGCCTCGCTGGTCAAGACCGTGATGAAGCGGCAGGCCGGTATTGACGTGCTCGCGTGGCTCGCGATCGCGCTGGCGGTCGTGCTCGACGAGACGCTTGCGGCGGCGGTGATTGCGTTGATGCTGGCGAGCGGGCGGACGCTGGAGCGGTATGCGCAGGACCGCGCGCAACGCGAGATGAGCGCACTGCTCGGCCGCGCCCCCCGGCAGGCAACCCGTTTCGAGAACGGGGAATGGCGCTCGGTTGCGCCGGACACCCTTGTCCCCGGCGACAGGCTGCTGGTGCGGAGCGGCGAGTTCGTGCCCGTCGACGGCACATTGACCGGCGACGCGGAACTGGACGAGTCCATGCTGACGGGCGAATCGTCCACCCTGCGACGCCGTTCCGGGGAAAACGCATGCAGCGGCGTGGTCAACGCAGGCGCCCCGTTCGAAATGATTGCCCGCACGACGGCGAGCGACAGCACGTTTGCCGGCATCGTCCGTATGGTCGAGCGTGCGCAACGCGAGCGCAGCCCGTCCGTTCGTCTCGCGGATCGCTACGCCGCATTCTTCGTGCTCGCATCGCTGCTCGTCGCGGGAATCGCATGGCTGTTGACCGGCGACGTCACACGTGCGCTTGCCGTGCTCGTCGTGGCCTCGCCGTGTCCATTGATCCTCGCCGTGCCGGTCGCCATCGTATCCGGCATGTCGCGTTGTTCGAAACGCGGCATTCTGGTCAAAGGCGGGGGTGCGCTGGAGCGTCTTGCACAAGCGACAACTCTGTTCTTCGACAAGACCGGGACGCTGACGGGAGGACGTGCACGCATCGTTGCGATCGAGTGCGGCGCTGACGTCGCAGCGGACGATGTATTGCGGTTGGCCGCGTCATTGGCCCAAGCGTCGGGCCACGTCATCTCGGACGCGCTGACGGTCGCGGCGCACGAACGTTGCATCGACCTGTCGCTGCCGTCGGCCGTCATCGAAACGGCCGGCGAAGGCGTGACGGGCCGGGTCGACAACAGGACCGTTGCGATCGGCAAGTTCGAATACGTGTCAGCATTCGCGACGAATGCGCCGTGGAGCGGCGCATTCCTGGCACGCGTCGTCAGCGAGGGCGAGGCTGCCGTATTCGTCGGCGTGGATGGCGTCATGATCGGCGCGATTCAAATGGCTGACCAGGTGCGGCTGGAAACACCGCGGGCATTGCGGCTGCTCAAGCGCGAAGGCGTCGAGCGCCTCGTCATGCTCACCGGCGACCGGCGGGACATCGCCCAGGCCGTCGGCGAGTTGCTGGGTGTCACCGACGTGCGTGCCGAGCAGACGCCGACGGACAAGCTCGTCGCGATTCAGGCCGCGCGCAAGGAGGGCGTGACGATCATGGTCGGCGACGGCGTGAACGACGCGCCGGCGCTGGCGGCCGCCGACGTCGGTATCGCGATGGGTGCGCGGGGGGCGGCCGCGTCATCCGAAGCGGCCGACGTGGTATTGCTGGTCGATCGGCTGGATCGACTCGTGGATGCGATACGTATCGCGCGACGGTCGCGCCGAATCGCACTCGAGAGCGTGGTGGCCGGCATGTCGCTGTCGGTCGTCGCGATGACGATTGCGGCGGCCGGATTCCTGCAGCCGATTGCCGGCGCGGTGATTCAGGAAGTCATCGACGTCGCCGTCATCGTCAATGCGTTGCGCGTGTTGCTGGATCGCCCGAGGCTGACGAACGCCCGGCTCGACGATGTCGACGTCGAGCAACTCAGGCGCGAGCACACGGCATTGTCACCGTTGCTGGACCAGATCAGGGATCTCGCGGATCGTCTGCCGGGACTATCCGGGGCCGCCATCGCCAGCGAGCTGGTCCACATGATCGACTCGCTCGACGAACGGCTGCTGCCGCACGAACGCGCCGACGATCGGGACGTCTACGCGCGCCTTGCCCCGCTTCTCGGCGGGGAGGACCCGCTGGCTGCGATGAGCGGCGCGCACCGGGAGATCTTCAAGATGGTCCGATCGCTCAGACAAATGGTCGCGGACCTGCCGCGCGACGGCACGAACACCATGCAGGTGCAGGCGATACAGCGCTTGTTGTACGGGCTGGAAGCGATCGTGCGCCTGCATTGCGCTCAGGAGGAGGAACTGTTCCACGCCGTGGGTGCGGATGCGTGACGACGAAGCGCGTCACGCACGCGACGCATGGACGAGCAGGACCGGAGTTTTCGTGATGCGCGCCACGCGCCCGGCCACGGTGCCGACGAGCCAGCCCGTCACGCCTCGCCGCCCGTGAGTGCCCATGACGATCATGTCCGCATTCCATTCGAGCGCGTCGCGCACGATCAGATGGGAAACGTCCGCGCCGGTTCGATCTGCGTGAACAAGTTGCGACTGCGCATGTCTGGCCGTGCCTTCGATTATGGCCGTGGCACCCTGGAGCACATGATTTCCTTCGCCGATCAATGCTTCTTCCAGTGCCCCGCCAAGGACGAAGTCGCCCAGCATTGGGGGGCGATCAACCACGTATATCGCACGGAATTCGGTGTCGACCCGCGAGAATGTCAACCCTGTCCGCAATGCGTTGAGTGCGATCGCGCTTCCGTCAACGGCGAACAGCATCCGCCGTGGCAGATGCTCGGCAACCGACGCGAAACCTTCCGGAACGATGAGCAGCGGGCATCCGATGAGTTTGCCGAGCGGGCCGGAAACCGTCCCTTCGACCCATCCGAGCAAGCCATGATGCTGACGTGCGCCGACGATCAGGAGTTCGGCCTGCCAGGTTTGCGCGCTGTCGGCCAGTGCATTCACGACATCCCCGCCTCGTGTGGCGAGGTCGATGACTTCCGTGTCGATGACGAGATCGTCGCGATCCATTGCGGCTTTGGCGCGCGACACCGCATCAGATGCATCCCTGAGCAACTCGACGCGCGCGGATTCGAGGAACGCCATGGTTTTCGACCCGAGCGGGACGAGCGTTCTCGGATTTTCCGCAACGCTGATGATGTGCACCGCCGCATTCGATGGGAGGAACGCTTTGGCATACGCGAGTGCATGCACGGATGCGGTCGAACCGTCGACGGCGACCAGCACCCGCCGCAGAGCGGGGACGGCCTGGACGGGTGAAGTGGTGGTGCTCATGAATGTCCCCCAGTGGCAACCGACGATCTCGTACACGGCAATTTTTCGCGCGGTCAGCTTTTACCTGGTTGACCTTCGTCAAGCACGTTCGCCATAGCAGTGCCGACACGGTTCACGTTCGACTGAATTACGAGCACACGTTCTGAATGCGTTTGGTGACCTGCTATCGCACGAATTCGTCTGATGATGAATTCCGGGTTAAACGCCGATTGCAAGCGAATCGGTCACGTTCGCGCAAGAAGGGTTATAGAGACGTTCAACAATCTTTGGCCAGATGCTGGGGAGAGCAAGCGGCTGCCGCCGCAGGAAGGGACGTTCGATATCAGCAGCAAGATCGTCGACAATCCATGAACGCGTAGATGTTCACGGTTCGGCGGCAGGTTACCCTTGCGTGAGAGCGCAGGCAAAGACGGGCGGACCGAGCCGCCCGCATGAAACGCACTCGTTGTCGCGGTTACTCCTGACGTCCCGCCCAAACTACGGGCCGCCGATTGATCCACGGCCGTGCGCGTTCGAGCTGCCCTGCGAGTCGCAGCAATTTATCTTCTCGCGCGAATGCTCCCGCGAACTGCATCCCGATCGGCAGACCCGTTTCGGGATGACTTGCTAGCGGCACCGACATCGCGGGAACACCGGCGACATTGAACGGCGGGGTAAGAGGCGAATGCCGGAATACTCGCTGAGTCCATTCGAGGCCGTTCATCGATTCCGCGCCCTCGCCGTACTCTCCAATGCGCGGTGGCATTTGCGGCAGCGTCGGCGTTAGCAGCACATCGAAGTCTTCGAACCAATGCCCGACAGCCCGTGTCACAACGTTGCGCATCGCCAGAGCAGCGGCGAATGCGGACGCCTTTTCTTCCTTGCCATAGCGATAACAGGCCAATGTGGCGGGCTCCAGCGTCGTCTCATCGATCGGGCGTCCCGTTGCGGCAGCAAGGCCTTCGATCCAGCCGACCAGCGTCGCCGTCCAGATCGTCGCATTCATCTGCACAAACGCGTCCCACGAGACACCCAGTGACGGCCGTACTTCGAATACCGTGTGACCGAGTTCTTCCAGGAATCGTGCCGTCGATTCCACCGCTGCCGCGATTGCCGGGTCGGTTCGATCCGCGCTCCACGGATCGGTCATCATGCCGATCCTGAGGTTGCCAGGTTCGCGCTCGACCTGCGACAGGAAGCTGTACTCCGGCGCAGCGGTCAGGTAAGGCTCGCCGATCGCCTGCCCCTGGATCGCATCGAGTAGCGCGGCGCTGTCCCGCACGCTCCAGCTCACGCCAAGTTGCACACCAAATCCTGCGAAAACTTCGTCGAGGGCTGGCCCGTTCGAGCTGCGCCCGCGCGTCGGCTTGAGTCCGAACAAGCCGTTGTAGCTTGCCGGCACCCGTATCGAGCCGGCGGCATCGGTAGCATGCGCGAGTGGGACGACGCCGGCTGCGACGGCGGCGGCGGCGCCACCGCTCGAACCGCCGGCGCTCGAATCCGGCTGCCAGGGATTGCGCGTCGCACCCTGGAGCGTGGATTCCGTGGTCGTGCTGAACGCCATTTCGGGCGTAGTCGTGCGGCCAATCGTAACGAGTCCAGCGGCGCGGAACCGCGACATGAGCCACGAATCGGCCGGGGCGACAACGTCACCGGAGAGCCGGCTCCCGAGTTCCAGCCGCTTACCGCTCATGGCAACCGCAAGATCCTTGATCAGAAACGGGACGCCAGCAAGCGGACCAGTGCAGTGTTCCGGGTTGCCTCCGCTATCGCTGGCCGGCCAGTGCTCGATAACCGCATTGATCGCGGGATTGACGGCCTCGATCGCCGAACGGGCGAGTTCGGCAAGCTCGGCAGGCGTGACTTCGCGGTCCGACACGCGTTTTGCAAGCCCAATTGCATCGTGACTTGTGTATTCGCTGAGATTCATGTGCGCCTCCAGGTTGAAGGCGACAAGATATTGCAGGCGCGGGCTCGTGATTAGCCCGTTCTTACAGCAAAGATTGAGCCATCAGCGGCACAATCTCTATGCTAGGCTCAAGCCATCAACAAATGCTCAGTCCGGATATTGCCGTCGATGACCAGGGATCTCAACGACACGCTTGTATTTATTCGCGTCGTGCAATCAGGCAGCTTTACTGCGGCAGCGATCGCGTTGCAGATTCCCAAGACGACGGTCAGCCGGCGAGTGCGGGAACTCGAGGCGCACCTCGGTTCGCGCCTGTTGCACCGGACCACGCGCAAACTGCGTCTGACTGAGGCCGGTACGGCTTACTTCGAGCACTGCCGCACTATCTGCACACAGCTCGACGAGGCAGAGAATGCCGTGCAGCGTATTCGCGGCACGCCCGCAGGCTGGCTGCGCGTGACGCTTCCGTATTCGTTCGGCGTCACGTGGATCGCGCCATTGATCGCCGGATTCTCCTCTCGCTATCCCGATGTGCGGCTCGATATTCTGGCGACGCACGTGCCATTGGATCTTTTCGATGACGAAGTGGACGTCGCTCTGCGTCTTGGCGTCCTTCCCGATTCCAGTCTCGTGGCGCGGCGACTCGGGACTTTTTCGACGTCGGTCTATGCGAGTCCCGCCTATGTCGAACGGCACGGTGCGCCGGCCGTTCCCGATGAACTCCGGCTCCATCCTGCGCTCGCACTTCATCAGGCTCGTAGCGACAGCGGCTATACCTGGCCCCTGCGCAAGCCGGGACGGAAGGCGACTCACTATGCGCTGGAACCGGTGATCGTCGCCAGCGACCCCGCACTTATGCTTGACGCCGCGCGCGCCGGAAAAGGCTTGTTGCTGGCTATGGATGCCAGCATGGCTCCCGAAGTCGAGGCAGGGCGCTTACTGAGAGTGCTGCCCGAATGGATAGGTCCACCGCAGGATTTGAACGCACTGTTTCCGCGAGAGCTGGTTCCCTCGCCCAAGCTGCAAGCTTTTCTGAACTACCTCAAAACGCAATTGCGTTTCGGCGATATGACGTGACAGACATTGAAGGCGTTCAGGTTCGACGAATGGCTCCTGTGCGCCAGGAGCGGACCTCGGAAGTGTATTTCGTTGAGCGGCTGCTCCGGGTCGATAGCGCCCGCCGGATAAGCGCGCACTCAATCTCGCTTTGCTTGAAAGGAGATTGTCATGGAATCCGAGAATGTCGTCGTTCGTGACCGTGCGCCATGGAACAAGGGCAAGCTCACCGGGCAGAAGCCGCCGTTAAAACTCCGAGAAATCTGGGCGATTCGGACGCGACTTCAAATGGCGCCGAACCTTCGTGAGCTCGCGATGTTTAATCTCTCAATTGATAGCAAGCTCCGAGCGTGCGATCTTACGCGGTTGCTGGTTCAAGATGTCCGCCACGGAAGCCACGTGGCGTCCAGAGCGACAATCATGCAGCAGAAGACCCAGCGGCCGGTGCAATTCGAGATCACGGAACAGACCCGTAAGAGCCTCGAAGCTTGGATCGAAGCGCGAGGACTGAAGGCAGCGGATTTACCGGTGGGCGAAGAACCTTCGGGCGGTGCAGTTGCTGCTCGGACACACGAAGCTGGAAAGTACGGTGCGCTATCTCGGCATCGAGGTCGACGATGCCCTTGAGATGGAGGAGCAGACGGAGGTTTAATGGCATCACGGCCGGCAAGCGGTCGCTTGCCGGCCATGAAGAGACACTTCAACCCTCGCCTTGACAGTCCGGTTTGGTAGTGCTTCCTGACACTCCACCGTGACCGCTGTCTGCTGGGGCATGCTTAACAGTCCAATACTCACACTGCGTATAGCTTGCTTAACCAGCCAGGGCCTCTCTCAGGCCCGAGACAACGTGTCGATCGTCAGGCGCGGTCGCCTTGCGAAGGTATCGAGCGATCATTGACTCCTGCTCTCGGCCCGTAGCGTAAACATGCGTGTCAGCTACTTGGGTTGCCTCTTTATTGAACGTCATGACGACATTCCGCGACTTCTCGGCTGACAAATTCTGCACAGCGTGCACCTGGTTGGAGGCCACAAACGCGATGGTTGGTGACAGCGGGAGCATGAAAAGATATTGCTCGCTCATTTTCCCTTCCTGTAGCAGTGGGCGATCACCAATTACGAGATTAAGATTTGAATCGCTGACGTCGCACACCGCCCATGTGGCACCAAGGAAAACGCTATTAAGCGTTTGCGATTCGATAATCACTTGCAGAGCACGCAGCGACGCGTTATCAAGCAGCCAAGCCCCATCGGATTCCAGATATTGCTGGAGCGTCAACTGCCCAAGCTGCTCTTTAATGTCATCGGGCGGCTCAATCCCTTCTATGTCTCGGAGCAGAAGTTGCCGCCCCCTATCACGGAGGTATTGAACCATCGACGGCACGCGGATCATCTGCGCCACGAGGAAATTGCTCCAAGCCTTCTCCTCTTGAGTCGTCAATCGGTTAAGTTCGCCAGCGAGGAGCTTCTTGTGGACCAGTGAGCCAGGTGTGTCGACAATCTTTCCGAAGACATCGACCTCGATTTCAGGGTCCATCTCCCCCGATGCTTGCCGCTGTGAATACAGGTGCTCTTCGGCGCCGACGCCGCGAGGCCCACAGCGTCCGACGTGCAGTTCGCCGTCTCGTCGCCAGTTGAAGTAGGTTAGCTTGCGGTCCGCGCCGGCCCATTCTTCAAGCAGAAATCTTGGAACAAAGTGATGATTACGATGCGATTTACCCACGAAATAGTCCTCGGCCTTTTTTAAGGCGATGTGTCGCGCAATGCGTCGCGGCTCCGCGTCGCCCAGTTTCGAAGTATGACCGTATTTCGCCGAAAGGAGACTCACGTTAGCGATCTATGAGTGACCGGGATGGGTCGACCACGGTCAACCAGCTCCGACCAGCCGCCCACGACCAATCGCTCGACGCCACGTGCCAGTCTGTTGATAATCAGGACATGATCCGCCGACGCAAGGCGTCACTTCTAACCCAAACAATCGCGATCGACACGTCTTTTGCGCATTTCTTGCCGGAGTTACTTGTGTACATCGATGTACCCCGCGGTCTCGTGTTCTTCGACCAAACTGACGCTTTCCTTCCCGACCCGGCGTTAGTGCAATACGACCGTGATTCGAAAACGATTACATCGGTCGCCGGCGCGCAGACGGACGATACGGTATGTGATGTATCGCGCGACGGCCGTCGTCTTGCATTGGCATCGGCGTCGTGGATAGTCGCACGCAATACCAACCGCAGCCGCTTGACCGTAGTTGCCGATGGCGCCGTCCTGCATCAGACCGACAAGTTTCTGTCGTTCTGGACACGCCTGGATCCTTCCGGGCGCTATGCGCTGGTAAGCGCCTTCAAGAGCAATGACAAAGGCCGTCCGGTGGTGATCGATCTGGACACCGGCGAGCATGGCGATCCTGTCGCGCGTGATTTCGATGCACGTTTCGGCGACGTGGATCCGGTCGACGGACTCCTTTGGGCTCCAGACGAACGAACCAGGAACTCGGTGCTGACCGTGAATTGCCGCAGCGGCGAAATCAATAAGGTCAACCTCCCGGCGGGCGGCAAGATCAAGCGCCTGCGCTTTGCGCGCGATGGGTCGGTCATGTTCGTCGCGAGCGATACCAATCAATTGCTGTGCTGTGACCGGAATGGCTCGGTGGTATGGTCGCGCGATATTGGCGAATTTGGCGAGGTTCGCTCGGCCAACATCCTGTTCAACGAGAGTGGCAGCCATTTGTGCTTACCCTTGCCGGAAACGGCACGCTGCAATTGGGGCGAGGATCTGGTGATCGACGCACATACCGGTGCGGTCGAACATGCCATTCAACGTCATCGTGGGCCGCCCGCGCGACTGGCAGCAGATTGGTTCGGCGACCGGCTGCTGACGCATGGCGGTGAAATCGTCGATTTTTATACCGGCGAGGTGATGGACATGCTGTCATTCAAAAGCGGCAGCAGCGCGATCGCGGGAAACCTCGGCTGCTGACATATCGATACCCCACCGCCTCACTCGGTCAGCAACTCAACACCGCGACGCGACGAGATCCCGGCCAGCTGTTCAGCAGGCTGCGGCCGCGCGAACAGAAACCCCTGCACCTGGTGGCAGCCGATTTCCTGCAGGAACGCGAGCTGCTTCTCCGTCTCGACGCCCTCCATCACGACATCGAGCCCCAGCGCGCGCCCCATCGCAACGATCGCGCGCACGATTGCATCATCCGTGCTGCCCGAACCGCAGTCCGTCAGGAACGACCGATCGATCTTCAGCGTATCGACGGGCAGATCCTTCAGGTACACCAGCGACGAATAGCCCGTACCGAAATCGTCGATCGCCAGGCTGATCCCCCGTGTCGCCAGTTCGCGCAGCAGGATGCCGATTTCCTCGCGGGTGTTCATCGCCATGCTTTCGAGCAACTCGAGCTGCAGGCATTCGGCCGGCAACGCGGTTTCGCTGAGGATGGTCGTCAGGTCGCTGAGGAAATGGTCGGTAAAGCACTGCCGTGCCGACACGTTCACCGACACCCGCCCGAACTCGAAACCCTCGTCGAGCCAGCGGCGCGCCTGTCGGCAGGCTTCGCGCAGCACCCACCGGCCGATCGGGACGATCAGCGCCGACCGCTCAGCCAGCCCGATGAAGTCGCCCGGCGGCACCAGGCCCTTGCGTGGATGCAGCCAGCGCAGCAGCGCCTCCACGCCGACGATCCGGCCGCTGGCCAGATCGTATTGCGGCTGGTAGAACAGCCGGAATTCGTTCTGCTCGAGCGCGCGGTGCAGCTCGCCGAGCGTCTCCAGCTGCTCCATCGCCGACGATGTCATCTTGCTCTCGAAGAACTGGAACACGTTCCTGCCGCGGCTCTTCGCGCCATACATCGCCTGGTCCGCGAGCAGGATCAGGTGCTCCGCCTCGGTGCCGTCGTCCGGATAGATGCTGATGCCGATGCTCGGCGTCACGAAGATCTCGCGACCGCCGACATCGATCGCCCTCGCCACTTCGTCCAGCAGCTTGCGTGCAACGCGCCCGACGTCGCGAACATCGTCGAATTCCTCGAGCACGAGCGCGAATTCGTCACCGCCCATGCGCGCCACCGTGTCGTTCGCGCGCACCGACGTGACGATGCGCTCCGCGACCTGCTTCAGCACCTCGTCGCCGGCGTTGTGGCCGAGCGTGTCGTTGACCAGCTTGAAGCGGTCGAGATCGAGGTACATCACTGCGACCTTGCGACCGAGCCGCTTCGCGTGAGCGATCGCGTGCGCGAGCCGCTCCTCGAACAGCGCCCGGTTCGCGAGATCGGTGAGCACGTCGTGCGTGGCGAGATAGCCCAGCCGCTCCTCCGCCTGACGCCGCTGCGTGATGTCGGAGAAGATCGCCGCATAGTGCGAGATCTCGTCATCGTTGTCGCGAATGCTGGTGATCGTCAGGTATTCCAGAAACAGCTCGCCGGTCTTGCGGCGATTCCAGATTTCGCCTTGCCAGTGGCCGTCGGTCGTCAGCGAATGCCACAGCTGCTTGTAGAAATCCGGCGTCTGGCGCCCGGAACTCAGCAGGCCCGGGTTGCGCCCGATCACTTCGTCCGCGGTGTACCCGGTCAGGCGCGTGAAGGCCTGGTTGACGCGCTCGATCCTCGCGTGCCGATCGGTCACCATGATGCCTTCGAGCGCCGATTCGAACACCCGATCCGCCATGCGCAAGTTGAAGCGCGCGAGACCCAGCGCTTCGTCGCGCTCGCGCACGGCGCTGCGCAACTCGTTCGCGTATTCATGCTCGATGCTCTGCAGCACGTCCGCGAAACAAAGCAGCCCGGTCAGCCTGCCCGCCTCGTCCCGAATGCCGACGTGCCGCATATTGTGCTCGGTCATGAAGCGCTGTGCTGTATACAAACTCTGCTTCGCGCTCAGCATCTGCAGCGGCTTGCTCGCGTAGGCCCCGACCGCGCCCTGGGACGCGCCTTCCGCCAGGAGCCGGACGATGTCCCGCTCGGTCAGGATGCCGTGCTCGCCGTCGTCGTAGCCGACCAGGATCGCATCGAGTCGTTGCGTGCGCATCTGCGTGACAACGTCGTGCAGCGCGACCTGCTCGGACACCACGACGGGCGGATGGACGCGGATCGATTCGATCGGCTTCAGGTGCAGGAAGAACTCCGGCCCCTGGTTCACGACGACGTCGGTCTGCGTCAGCACGCCGATCGCGGCGTTATCGCGGACCACCACGAAGTGCCGGACGCCCGACTGCTTGAACTTCATCGCGGCCTCACCCAGCGGCGTGTTGGCCTCGAGCGTCAGCACCGGATGGCTCATTACCTCGCTGACCGGCCGATCGAGCCCGTGCGGATCGTCGCCGGCCGACAGTGCATCGCGCTCGGTCCAGATCCCGACGACCTGTTCATCCTCCATCACGACGATCGAGCTGCAACGCTCGATGAACATGCGTCGCGCGACCTCCCGCACCGGCGTGGCGGGCGTGCAGGACAGAATCTGACGCGCGACGAGGCGCGCAATCGGAACATCGTAGCTGCTCGGATACATTCTCTAACCAAGACGAAAAGCCCTCGTCGGCGCGCTTCGATCCGGCAACCTTCAGGCTCGCCCGCGGCGACAGGCGCGGTGCGATCTCGCTCGCCTCGAATGGTTGCGTACTCATCGAATTCGCAGACGGGGCATTGACCCATCGCGTGAGGCGTCGCGGCGGCGAGCGTGGCACATGAGCCGCGACGTCGCATTTGACGATCCCTTGTCCAGCGGGTTCAGACGCCGGAGCGCCGCCCACTCGGAGGCAGCCGCCCTGAGTTAACGACAGATTCTTGGAAGAGTTGAGTGCCGTGACGACATTCGTGCTGCGCGCCGGCAAGTCGAGCGGCTGCGGGACGGGTGAACCGTCAATGCGGCCGAGACACCCCCGGCTTCAGCAGGGCTTTTTGTTACACGCGGGTGACAAGGCGTCGCATGGACCGGCGGCGCTCATGGCGGGATGGAAGCCGTCCACGGCTGCCGTGAAGTCCGGGCGATTCGCGGACGAGACTCGAGATCGGGCGACCAGCTGCGCCCCGGCCGCTTGCGGCCGTCTGACACGAGCGCTCGAATGGTTGACGATCCGAGCGCTCATGGTCATGTGGAACCACCGGAATGCTGCCAGCCCGGCGTAGTGCGTCCACTACTCCGGGCTTCCGGGCCTGCAATTTGAAGATCAGAAGCTATGGTGCATGCCGATGTTGACTTGAACCTGGTTACCGCCCGATGAGGTGTTGCCAAAGTCGGCAGCCGAAGCCTGAGCGCCCTGGGCATGGACGTAGGCGCCCACGGCGTAAACCGACGTGCGCTTCGACAGCGCGTACATGGCACCGAGCGACGCCTGGTTGATCGAAGCCATCGTGCGGCCTTCGGCAGCCTGGCTGGGCGTGGCTGCGGAACCGTAGACATACGTGTACCCGGTGGCCAGCGACAACGCCGGGGTGACCTGGTACTGCAGGAGCGCACCCAGCACGTTGAAGTGGATCGACGGCTGGCCATTGTTGCCTTGGTACTGCGCGTTCGAGTACCGCAAGCCCGCCGTGTACGGACCGATCTGGTATTGAGTTGCGATCTGGGCGATGCCCGCGCTCTTGAACGCATTGCCACCGTTATAACCCGAGCTCGGATAGCCCAGCGCGGTACCGAAACCCGGTTGTGCCGTTGCGTTCTGCCACCCGTTCTCACCCTGGTTGGCCGCGCGGAAGTAACCGCCGGCGACGGTCAGGCCGCCTTGAGCGTAGTTCGCCGCCACCGACCACGATTGCCCCGAACCCATCGCACCGGCAACACCGCCGAACGAGTACGCGCCTTCAGCCTGGAAGCCGTTGATGACCGGCGAAATGTACTTCACGGCGCTGTTCTGGTTCGTCGTGTTGTCGTTGTTGTCGACGTCGCCGGGGGTCGAGAATGTCGACGCTGAAATGGCGTCGCCCGTCAGGCCCTGCACCATTTCCGTTACGGCATCGAGCTGGCGCCCCATGCGCAGCGTACCGTACCGATCGGAAGCAATGCCGACGTATGCCTGGCGGTTGAACAACGAACGCGTGGCACCAATCGGCCCCTGGCCGTTTATGCCGCCCGTACCGATATTGAAACCGTTTTCGATCTTGAATACCGCCTTGAGGCCGCCGCCGAGGTCTTCGTCCCCCTTGAGGCCCCACTTGTTCGAACCTACGGCGCCCCCGTCGAGGCCGAACCGCTTGTGGCCATTGATGTTCGAGGTGTAGCCGATACCCGAATCGAGCATGCCGTACAGGGTGACCGACGACTGCGCCATTGCTGCCGAAGATGCGGCGAATGCGGCAACAGCGATAACGCTGACGTTGATGTTTTTGTTTTTCATCTGTATTTCACTGTCAGGAGTGGTTTTGGGATTGTTTGAAACGGGTTGTGTCGTATTCGAATGCAGATGACGGCGCACGGCCTGCGCGTCGTCTTGGCCGCAACGGCCAGCGTCATATTCGCCAAATCGGCATAATCAAATCAATCATTTCGTCATCCTCAAAATTGCATGCGGAGAAGCATCGCGCATCTCGACCTGTCCGGCACTCTTTCGATCAGAACAATCGTGGCGTGCCCACCTGGATCAAAGCCGCTTCCTTGCTTCCGTTGTCGCTCCAGCCCTACGGCACCGTGGATCGAGAATGTGCCGAGTCGCCTGTTTGCTGCATCAATACCTTGCCTTCCAGCTCCGGCGAAACTTCACCGTCGATCACGCGAAGAAACTTGCCCCCTGCGCGGTGATTTCCGGGCGCGCCTTGGCCACGAGCGCGCACTAGAGGATTCATTCGAACTGACGTCCTCCCGCCGTATTCATGATCCGGCGAACCGATGTGCCGAATCCGCGAAGCCGGACAACTCGAGCGGATCACCGCGCTCAGCCGAACTTTCCCCGATGGCATTTCGGAGCAGTCCGGCGTCGTCACGTCCAGCGCCCATGCAATGCCTGCGAGCAAGGTCGGCGATGACGAAACCGGACCACGCTCCACCTGCTACAAAAGACCGTCTGGAAGTACCGGCCGCCATTACAGGCTGCTTGAGCGTCCGGTTCAACCGCTGGCGAAGTACGCGAACCTAATCGCCGAGCACCAACGTGGCCGGATCGCGCTTAGCGAGTGCGAAAGACCATATCAGGAACATAATTTTGCGTCAAAAATTGTTTGATATAAGTTAATCTGGTTTGATAACGTTGCGCCATGCCGGACTTACCCTTATAGGAACTGGCCCGAGGACACCGCGTCAGCAAGATCCGCGCCGTGACGCTGATCCACGATCAGACGAAAACCCGGTGTCGAACGGGAGCGCTTACGCGCTGACGACAGACGCTGCACGCCATTCTCTCGAAGTGCTCGCTGCCATCGAGGTTCCCGTCGCTTCCGCAGCTGCCCGGGCCTTGATGATTCCGTGACCGCGTGTGACTCCTTTCGAGAAATGCGCCTGGCTGCTTCCGCTACCTGAATGAATTCATGCCCCGTTCGACTCCGTGAACACGTACCGTCCGACATCGAGCGATTTTGCGAATTGCAGATGAGCTCGCAAGTGGCCCGTCATGTGTCGTGGCTCCCGCGATCAGCGGAGTAACTTGCACACCGAGGACGACGACGTCAACGCACTTGAGGAGATCGCAGCGGCACTTGCAGTTGCATCGACAACAGAGCAGGATGCCTTTGCCAGGATGGCAACGTCGCTTGGCTTCCCTGAGCTAGTGGAGCAACTCGGCCTGGATTCGCCGCGATGACCGCCTTGCAAGCCCGACATTTCATCCGAGCCAACGTCAAGGGCTGCGTGGTTCAGCGCGACGGGCGGCGTTTCCGGGTGGCCGGCGGCCGCTTTGGCGCATTCCCGCTGACCGCATCGGGCGGCAGCCGGCCAAAAAGAGGCAGTCGACCATTGTGTCAAGATTGATAACACTGCGAACCATTCCAACCAAGGCAAAACAATGATGACTTCCGGCGACGGCCTGACCAGTCCCGCGCGGCTCCTGCGACTCGCCTCATGGGTAATCGCGATCATCTTCGCCGTCTTTCTGAACATGCTCGGCAGTCTCGTGATCCGCGACATGGCGTTTGCCCCGACGGGCGGCCCGCCCGTCATCGAGCAATTCGCCGATGCGCCGACGAAAGCGCGGCTGGACGCGGCGCGGCGCAATCTTCAGGCGCAGCACAACGCGCTTGCCGACAAGGCCGACACCATGGAGGTCGCGCGCGGCCGCGCCGCAAAGGAATATGCGGCCGAGAAGGAAAGCTTCCGCAACTGGCTGGCAACGCGCTCGGTGACCGGCGACAGTGCAAGGGATCCCGACATTCTGGCGAGAACTCGCAAGCTGGATTCGCTCCAGGCCGTGGTGGTCAACTGGCAGCATCAGATCGATGCGATCAACGACCAGCAACGGGCGCTGGCATCGCAGCAGACCCAAGTAGACACGCAAATCGCCGAAGCGGACGCAGCAGCCGAACGGCGCTTCGACGAAGCGACACGGCACTACGAGCTGCAAGTGTTCGGGCTGCGGCTTGCGCTGACGCTGCCGATACTGCTGGTTGCGATCTGGTTGTTCATACGCTATCGCAAGGTACGCTACTGGCCTTTCGTGTACGGTTTTGGCCTGTTTGCACTGAGCGCGTTCTTCATCGAACTGGTCCCGTACTTGCCGAATTTCGGCGGTTATGTCCGGGTCCTGGTGGGCATTGCGCTCACGGTGTTCGCCGGCCTTTACATGATGAAGGCCTTTCAGCGCTATGCCGAACGCAAACGGCTCGAATTGCAGCAGGATCAGGGAGAACGCGCGCGCACGATCGGCTACGAAAAAGCCGTTCGTTCGCTCGAAAAAAAGCGCTGCCCGTCATGCGACAAACAATGGAACCTCGGCGGCGACGACTCCACGTTCTGCGTGCATTGCGGATTACGACTCTTCAATGTCTGCGAATGCGGCGGCCGGAATTTCTTCTTCTTCCCGCATTGCCATCAATGCGGTGCGGCTCAAGGAAATGAGGTGCCGGCGTCATCCGATTGACAGTCGGCGTGTTTTCAACACGCACCAGTGTCGATAGCCTTCAGCGGATCGGGTCGGGTCAGTCGCGGATTGTCGAACCAGGCAGCGACCGGGTTCGGCGGCGGATTCAAAAGGTCGTTCGGCACGAGCCGCTCGATCGTTCACAATCCTCGACCCGTCGCCCCCGCGCGTCGAATCCGCAACCATCCGCGAACGCCGCCGATGCCGTCACGCGTGCGTTTCAGCGACAGCTTCGCCCGGCTTCACTGCCATTCGCCGGGATGACAGACCACCCAACCCGGATGATAGCTATCCATGTCCGTGTGCCCCCAGCACCAGCCGTGCTGGCGAATGGTTTTCATCATCAGCTCGCGTTGTGCGCACGCACTGCCCGGAGCATATTGCCCGTCAGGCAAGAGTTTCGGCGCCGCGCCGTTCCTGCATTGGCCATCGACCGCTTCTTCCTGACGCATCAGCTCCTGGACAGCGGGTGGAACGGTGCGGGCCAGCGTGGCCTTGTATTCGATGCAGGCGGCCGCCTTGGGGTCGTTGGATTTGCCGGCACATCGGGACTGGAGCTTGTCGATGTTTCTCGACACTTCTGGCGGATACGTCTCGGCGTGCGCCGCGGCAATACATCCCGCCAGCAACAGGCAGGCGGCGGCAAGAGATCTGATCAAAATCATTTCGTGAAGGACACGATGCGTCGGGTAGCCCAGGAACCGGCGAATTATGGCACGTGCGCGTTTTCAACGACTCGCCGGGCAAGGGTGTCCGGACATCCACCGGCGCCGCAACGGGACACTCACGAACACGGCCGGCGCCCCGCGGATTGCTCCAGTCGCGCGAGGTAAGCATCGCCCCATTGCTTCATCGCGTCGAGCACCGGGGCGAGCGTTCTGCCGAATTCGGTCAACGTGTATTCGACGCGGGGCGGGACCTCGGCAAAAACCGTACGGGTCACGATGCCGTCCGATTCGAGCTCGCGAAGCTGCAACGTCAACGAGCGCTGGGTCACCGCTCCGATCAAGCCGCGCAACTCGCCGAACCTTTTGGTGCCGTCCAGCAGATAGTGCACGATCAGCGGCTTCCATTTCCCTCCCGCGACATCGACCGTCGCGGCGACCGAGCACGGATACGTGCTAACCGAAGATGTCATGCCGGCTCCCAATAGGATAATTTCTTTCCCTATATATCAAAGACGTGACGGGTTCAACCGGTGAATGCAACACCGATGCTGGCGTTTAGTTTATCTGCAGGCGTCATGTAACCCAATATCTTTCTCGGGCGTTGATTCAATTGCAAGGCGATCTTGTTCAAATCGCCTTGAGA
>NZ_SSWO01000008.1:0-369670 GCF_004803625.1 Burkholderia sp. LS-044 | reverse complement strand
GTCGATCAGGCCCGGCAGCGCGCCGCGGCCCTCGAGATCGACGACCTTCGTCGCGCGGCCCGCGAGCGGCATCACGTCCGCGTCGTGGCCGACCGCGACGAAGCGGCCGTCCTTGATTGCGACGGCGCTCGCGACGGGGTTCGCGCGGTCGAGGGTCGTGAACCTTCCGTTGTGAAGGATCAGATCCGGTTGGGACTCGGTTGCGGTCATGTGCGTCACCTCGTATCGATCAGAAGCCAAAAAGCTGTTTGACGGCGGGAATGGCCTGCACGCCGATCACCATGCCGAGCAACCCGACAAGGGCAATCAGCGGCGGTGCCGGAGAACGGACCTTGATCGCGCTGTAGATCACGCCGATCAGCAAACCCGCGCCAAGGGAAACCAGATAAGGTTCCATACGATCAATGTCCCGGTCAGGTTGAAATGCAGGCTTTACGTCCTGGAAAACAGGCGCGGGCGACATCCGTGAGGCAGTCACGGCAGCCGCCCGCGATTTTCATGGAGCCGATGGCGCGTATTCGTGCAGAACACGCGGCATCGGCACGGGCAGTCGCAACTGCCCGCGATTACTTCGCCGGAACCGGCGGAATCGACTCGTGCGGCGTCGCCGTGCGCGGTGCAGCCTTGTGGACCATCGTGTACGCGTAGTCGACACCCATCCCGTACGCGCCCGAGTGTTCCTTCGCGATCGCCATCACAGCGTCATAGGTCTCGCGGTGCGCCCAGTCGCGCTGCCATTCGAGCAGCACCTGCTGCCAGGTCACCGGCACGACACCGGCTTGCACCATCCGCTGCATCGCGAAGTCGTGCGCGTCCTTCGACGTGCCGCCCGACGCATCGGCGACCATGTAGATCTCGTAGTCGCCTTCGAGCATCGCGCAGAGCGCGAACGTCGTGTTGCAGACTTCCGTCCACAGGCCCGACACGACCACCTTCTTGCGGCCGTTTGCGGCCAGCGCGTCGCGCACCTTCTGGTCGTCCCACGAGTTCATCGACGTACGTTCGAGCGTCTTCTGGTTCGGGAACACGTCGAGCAGTTCGGGGTAGGTGTAACCCGAGAAGCTGTCGCTCTCGACCGTCGTGATCGTGGTCGGGATGTTGAACACCTTCGCGGCCTTCGCGAGCCCGACGACGTTGTTCTTCAGTACCTGGCGGTCGATCGACTGCACGCCGAACGCCATCTGCGGCTGCTGATCGATGAAGATGATCTGGCTGTTGTGGGGAGTGAGTACTTCAAGTTTCGGATTGCTCATGGCGGTCATATCCTTTGACGCGGGAAAAGAGAGAGCCAGCCTCACCGGCCAACCGGGAGGCGCCCACTGCGCTGTGACGGGAGGTTCGCCTACCAGCCGGTGTCATTCAACACGCGAATTCATCGTAGCGCCAATTAATCGATTTGATTAATAAAAACCCTAAATTCAGGCCTTAAAAGATCTTAAAACCGCCGAATTAAATACGCGCCTCCGGAGCAGACCTGCTACGCTCCAAATTGATTTTCCGATCATCGACCGATCGGTATTTATCCGTATTTTTCACACGGTTGTCATTTCCCTAATTCGAATCATGACGTCCTATATTGCATCGTTATTGGCCGGCATCCTCGCGGGCGTCGTCTACGCGCTGATCGGGGTTGCATCGCCGGCGCCGCCCACCGTCGCATTGGCCGGCCTGCTGGGCATCCTCGCCGGCGAACAGATCCTGCCGGTCGCACGCCGCGTGCTGTCCGGGATCCAGCTGAAAACCGCGTGGAGCGACGCGAAGTGCGGCCAGCACATGTTCGGCACGCTGCCCGGTGCGCAGGCCACCCGGGCCGCCGCGAAGAAAGGGCCGTCGACGCCGGCCTGATGCGCGCCGATCGAGGGCGCTCCGATCGCGTACGCGGCTGAATTGTCGTGAATCGTGTTGGAGCCGGGCGTGCTTGGCGATAACATGACAGCCCGATGCCCCCGTGGAATTCATCATGAAGCTGTCATTCGAAGCGCTCGAGGCACTGGACGCGATCGACCGCACCGGCACGTTCGCCGAGGCCGCCGAGTTGCTGCACCGCGTACCGTCCGCGCTGACCTATCTCGTGCAAAAGCTCGAAAGCGATCTCGGCGTCGCGCTGTTCGACCGCAGCGGACGCCGCGCGAAGCTCACGCACGCGGGGCGCGTGGTCGTCGAGGAAGGCCGCCGGCTCCTGCATGCGGCCGAGCAGCTCGAACTGAAAGCGCAGCGCGCGCAGCAAGGCTGGGAAACCGAGGTGCGCATCTGCATCGACGAGATCCTGCCCTTCGAGGCATTGTGGCCATACGTGCATGCGTTCTACGGGCTCGAGATGGACACGCGGCTGCGCCTGTCCACCGAAGTCCTCGGCGGCACCTGGGATGCGCTGATTTCGCGGCGCGCGGATCTCGTCGTCGGCGCGGCGGGCGAGCCGCCGGAACTGCCGGACATCGTCGCGCGACCGATCGGCTCGCTCCGGCACGTGTTCGCCGTCGCCCCCACCCATCCGCTCGCGGCATTGCCCGAACCGCTGTCGATGGCGTCCGTCGTCGAGTATCGCGGCGCCGTGATCAGCGATACATCGCGCGAGCTGCAGCCGCGCTCGGTCGCGATCGATGCCGGACAGCCGTATCTCGCGGTCCCCACGCTCGCCGCGAAACTGGCCGCGCAGTGCGAAGGGCTCGCGGTGGGCACGCTCCCGGATTGCATCGCGGCACGCGCGATCGCGCAGGGCAAGCTCGTCGCACGCGAGGTGACCGGCATGCGCGACACGACGCAGTGCTATCTCGCGTGGCGCGGCGACGAAGCCGGACGCGCGCTGCACTGGTGGGTCGACCAGCTCGATCAACCCGATCTCGTCGACCGGTTTACCGCGCTCGTTTGATTCCGCCGCCCGCGGCCCGCGTTCGCCCCCCCGGCCGCAGGCAACCGCCCCGCATCAGCCGAACGAATCGTGCAGGCGCTTCATCTCCTTCTCGAGCCACTCGATCAGTTTGAACGACGCATGCGCACTCGCGGCCGGCGGGATCATCATCTTCTCCTCGGTCGCGATGTGTTCGGACAGCGATTCGCACATCAGCCGCCCGAGCTCGGGCTTGCGCGCGATCAGCGGCGACAGGTCGCCGCTGCTCAGCTGAAACGCCGTTACCGTCGTTACCGCATGGACGCTCGCGTGCAGTTGCGTGCCGGCCAGCACGACGGACTGGCCGATCGCGTCGCCCGGCGCCATCCGCCTGACCTCGATGTCCCCCGCCGCGCCCGGCACGAACACCGACGCGACGCCGGCGCCGACGATGGTCAGCAGGCGCGTATCGGCATTCGACGCATAGATCACGTCCCCTTTGTGGAACACGCGTGACGCGAGCGCATCGGCGAGCACCGCCAGGTCGTCGTCGCCGAGCTGCCGGAAGAGTTCGACCGCGCGCAGCAGCCGTTGCCCGCGCGATACCGGCCGGTGCGTCGCGGCCGTCCCGCCCAGCGGGCGCAATGCGATGTCCGCGGCGGCCAGGTGCCGGTGAGCCAGGTCGTAGAGCTGGTTGCGCACGGCGATCTTCTTCTGCAGCGCATCGACGTAGCAGACGAGCTCGTATTCGACGGAATTGGTACGGAACGCCTTGACGACCGAAACCGGTGCGGGACGGGGCAGCACGTCCAGCGAGCTGGCGGCGGCGCGGTCGAGCGCATCGACGACGATGGCCGGCCGCACTTCCGGATCGATCTCGATCGTCAACGTCACGCCGTGCACGTTCTCGGGTTCGCTCAGGTTGACGATCGTCGTCTTCGCCGCCGTGCTGTTCGGCACGACGACCAGGTTGCCGAGGCCGTCGATCAGCTTGGTCGCGCGCCAGTTGCTTTCCACGATGCGCCCTTCCAGCTCGCCGATGGCCACCGTGTCGCCGAGCCGGAACGGCTGGGTGGTATTCAGCACGAGGCCGGAGAACACGTCGTTCAGCGTGTTCTGGACGGCCAGCCCGAGGATCACGGCCACTGCACCCGACGTCGCGACCAGCCCGCTCAGTGGCAGGCCCAGCACGTAGCCGAGCGCGGCCACCGCGGCCGCGCCGAACACGGCGCCGGCGGCGATGTCGTGAAACAGCCGCTGGGTGCGCCACGCGCGCGGCAGCAGCAGATGGTCAAGCATCAGGCTGAACACGAGCGCGCACTGCAGCCACCACGCGACCCCGATCACCTGGATCGCCAGCCGGTCGAGCCGGTCGGGCGACGGCGGCACCGCGAGCGGGCTCACGCCGGTCGCGAACAGCACATAGGTCAGCGCGGCGAACGACGCGCAGCGCCCTATCGCTTTCGCCGTCGAACGGCCGGGCCCGAGCAACCGCCATGCGACGAGATCGGCAATGACGATCGGTGCGCCGTAAGCGACCGTGGCGGAAAGGTTCAGCATGATGGAGCGGACGGCAAGCGTGACACACGTCGCGAGCGGAACCCGCGCGCGCACATCGCCCACGGCCCGATCCGGCGTGTGGCCGCGGGCGGCGAATCGTGGCGCGAAAGGTCGGACTGGACAGGTTTCATGCGGTAGTCGTTCGATGACGCGCGAAGCCGCCGCGGCCGCACGTGTGGCGACCGCCGCCCCGCGCCGGCATTCAGCGGCGTCGCGACCGCGCGACGCCGCAGCGCGAGCCGGTGGCGTGCCGGCCTGCCCGCGTATCGCCGACGGTCCGTGCGTCCGATCAATGTAGACGCACCGGCCGGCCCGGTCATGTGTTCAGCCTGAAACGTTCTGAAGCCGCGACGGCCGCGCGCCGCTACGATTCGCGCGGCGGCAGCTCGCTCTCGCCCGTGTCGAACCCGAGCGCGTGCACTTCCGACCACGCGTCGTGCGCGACCTGCGTCGACCCGGCGGTATGGGCGAGCGCGGCCGCATACGCGGCGAGCAGACGCACGCGCGCGTCGTCGCGCGTGCGCGTCTCGTCCATGTCGCGCATCGAATCGAGCGCCGCGCGCGCGCGTTCGCGACATTCGTCGACCAGCGACAGGTCGAACAGGCACGGCACCGCCACGGCCGCCAGCGCGATGCCGATCTCCGCATCGCCGTTCGGCGAAAACGCCCAGTCGAGCGCCGCGCGCAGGTTGCCGAGCTCGCGCCGGATCACGTCGAGCCGCGATTCGGCGAGCGGCCCGCCGTCGTCGACCGGCGCGAGCCGGAACAGCGCGTGGAAGTAGTTCGCGTGAGCGCGGGCGGCGGCCGCGCATTCGCCGTTGTTCTCGAGCTGCTGCAACGCGTATGCACGCGTCGTCGTCAGCAGACGGTAACGCGGTGCGCCGTGCGCGCTTTCGAGACTCAGCAGCGACTTCGACACGAGGCCGGCGATCGTGTCGAGCAGGTCCACATCGGCCAGCCGCGTGGCGCCGACGATCTCCCGCACCGCGTCGATCGAGAAGGTGTCGCGGAATACGCCGAGCCATCGCAACAGCAGGCGCTCCGCATCGCCGAGCAGGCGGTAGCTCCAGTCGTACATCGCCTGCAGCGTCTGATGACGCGGCAACGCCGTGCGAAACCCGCCGGTCAGCAACCGGAAATGATCGTCGAGATGCGCGGCCAGCACGTCGATGCCGAGCACGGCCGCGCGGGCCGCGGCCAGTTCGATCGCGAGCGGCAGGCCGTCGAGGCGCCTGCACACCGATGCCATCAGCGACACGCTGCGTTCGTCGAGCGGGAAACGCGGATCGGCGGCCTGCACACGCGCCGAGAACAGCTGCACCGCGCTCGCGCCCAGCTTTTCGGCATCGTCGGCACCTTCGCGCGGCACCTCGAGCGGCGGGATCGGACACAGCCGCTCGCCCTGGATACGCAGCGCCTCGCGGCTGGTCGCGAGGACGCGCAAGCCGGCGTCGGATTCGGTCAGCGCGCTCGCGATCCGCGCGGCCGCGTCGAGCAGATGCTCGCAATTGTCCAGCACCAGCAACATCCGGCGGTTCGCGACGCTGGCCAGCACCGCCTCGAGCGTCAGCGATCCGGCGGACTGTGCGATGCCGAACGCCGCCGCCAGCGCGTCGGGCACGAATTGCGGACAGGCGACCGTGGCCAGCGACACGAACGCGGCGCCGTCCGGAAAACTGGCTTCGGCGCGCATGGCCGCTTCGAGCGCAACCCGCGTCTTGCCGATGCCGCCCGCCCCGACCAGCGTCACGACGCGCGCGGTGTCGAGCGCCGCCAGCACCTCGGCGACGGTCTGCTCGCGGCCGACGAGCGCGGTCGGCGCGGCCGTCAGCCGCGACGTCACGGCGCGCACGGGGGCCGCGACCTCGGCCCGGCCGCCGACCAGCCGATAGCCGCGCCCCGGCACCGTCACGATCAGGTTGCGATCGTCGGCGAGCGCCTTGCGCAACGCGGCGACGTGCACCTGCAGGTTGTTTTCCTCCACGACCGTGTGCGGCCACACGCGCTGCATGATCTCGTCTTTCGAGACCAGGGCGCCGTTTGCCCGAATCAGGAGTTCGAGAATTTCGAATGCGCGACTGCCGATACGCAGCAGTTTGCCGTTCGAGCGAATTTCACGCCTGTCAAGAAATACGTGTAGCGTTCCAATTCGGATCATGAGAATTTTCAATCGATAGCGTGCATCGATGCCCTGTCAAAAATGACATCGATTGGACGCTCATGCTACGGCATTTGCCTCTTGAGATGATTCAAATTATCAGAAGCTATTGAGCAAATTTTTTGAATCGATGAAAACCACGATTTCCCCGGCGTCTCCACGTGCGGGCGCCGCTGCCCCAGTGCGGTGCGGCATCCCGCGCTCACTGCACGCGAAACAGTGATTCATCCATGAATCCGTTTCGTAGGATAAAACCTGAGATTTGCCGGAATTAACTTCTTCGACTCATCAATTAAATAAAACCGCACGCCTGATTTGCGGATAAGGCCGGGTAAAAAAGACATGCCGGACGTGGTGTAACCGATTTCGCGGGCGGCGGTCGGTCGGATTTTCCGTTCATAACGATTCAGGCGCCGCTCAGGACATTCAGCGGCGCGGCGCGCAACGATGGGTCGATGGCGCCAGCGTCGAGCGACTTTCACCACGCCGTGAGGAATACGACCATGGGCAACCGTATCGCCGGCATCAGGATTCCCGACGCCCCGCTCGCACGGGACGCCGCCGACACCGTACGCGCGTGCGAACCGGAACTGCTGTTCCGGCACGCGATGCGCGTGTTCGCGTTTGCATCGATCATCGGGCTGCGTCGCGGCATCGCGTTCAACGCCGAGCTGCTGTACGTCGCCGCGCTGTTCCATCACTTCGGCTTGACGGAGCGCTACCGGCATTCGCGCCGGCGCTTCGAGATCGACGGCGCGAATGCGGCGCACGCATTCCTCGGAGGATACGGCGTCGCCGCCGACGACGCGGCGGAGGTTTGGCGCGCGATCGCGCTGCATGCGACGTTCGGGATCCACCCGTACATGACGCCGTTGACGGCGTTGCTCGGCGCCGGCGTCGAGACCGACCTCTTCGCGCATCACTTCGACGAGGTGAGCCTGTCCGAACGCGACGCGATCGTGCGCGCATGGCCGCGCGGCCCTTGCTTCAAGGACCTGTTTCTCGAAGCGCTCGCCGCGGGCACCGCACATCGCCCCGCTGCCGCGTTCGGCAACGTGTCCGCCGACGTGCTCGAGCGTTGCGACCCGGACTATCGTCGGACGAATTTCTGCGGGCTGGTGCTCGGGTCGAAATGGGCGGAGTGAGCCGGCCGTCCGGCCGGGCCCGTGCGGCCGCGTCACCGCCGCCACCGCCGGATCATGCGCGCGCGAACGCCAGCAGTTCGTCGTTCAGGCGTTGCGCATGCGTCAGGTACAACGCGTGCGGGCCGCCCTCGTAGATGCTCAGCGTCGCGTGCGGCACGCGCCGCGCCGTGACGGCGCCCGTGAGCGCGAGCGGTGCCGTCTGGTCGTCGTCGCCGTGAATCACGAGCGTCGGCACGTCGAACTTGTCGAGATCCGCACGGAAATCGGTTTCGGAAAACGCGCCGACGCAGTCGAGCGTTCCCTTCAACCCGGCCTGCAGCGCCATGAACGACGTCCAGTCGAGCGCAGCGCGCGAGATCGTCGAAGCGGCCCGGTTCGACCCGGTGAACAGCGGCCAGAATTGCTCGTAGAACGCCGCGCGATCGGCCACGATGCCCGCGCGAATCCCGTCGAACACGGCGACGTCGACACCGTCCGGATGATCGTCGCGCCGCGCGACCAGCGGCGTCACCGAGCCGATCAGCACGGCTTTCGCGATGTGCCGCGTGCCGTGCCGGCCGATGTAGCGGGCCACCTCGCCGCCGCCCATCGAGAAGCCGACGAGCGTCACGTCGTGCAGCCCGAGCGTGTCGATCAGCGTCGCGAGATCGTCCGCCAGCGTGTCGTAGTCGTATCCCGTCCACGGCTGGCCGGAGCGGCCGAAGCCGCGCCGGTCGTAGGCGATGCCGCGCAGGCCGTTCGACGCGAGGTGATGCATCTGGACGTCCCACATATCCGCGTTCAGCGGCCAGCCGTGAATGAACACAACCGGGCGCCCGGCGCCCCAGTCCTTGTAGTGAATCGACACGCCGTCGCGGGTCGTGAACGTGCTCATACGGATTCCTCAGTGGTGAAAAAGCGGTGCGCGCCGGCGTCGGCCGGCGGACGGGGTACCGCGTCCGCCGTCACGACCGGGACAGCCGGCCGATGAACCGGTCCATCTCGGACGCGAGGATCACTTCCCGGTAGTTCGCGGGACGCTTGGCCCCGCGCCATTGCGGCTTGTAGATCGCGTCGCCGGGACGAATCGTCGTGCCGGTCAGCGCGCAGCGCGCGAGTGCGCGCGACTTCGCGCTGATCCAGCGCTGCTCGTCGTAGCGGCAGCGCGTCGGGTCGCTCCACGACACCAGGACCGACGAATCGGTCTGCCGCTCGGCGGCGATGATCGCGCAACGACGGCGCACGCCGCCGCTCGACGCGGCCGATGCGTCGTTGCAATGGCGGCGGCGCGCGGTGTCCGGGTCGCGCACAAGCGACGGCGCGCAATGGCGTGCGGCCGGCGACGGGTCGAGCAGCGTCATCACGTGCTCCCAGCGATCGAATGCGTCCATGGCAGATCCAGGCAGGTGAGGCGGGCCGGATGCCTTGCACCCGCCCGCTACGCGATCGTCATCCGCCGCGCGAGCCGGCACCGGCCCGCGACGGGATGACCTGACACTGACGATAGCGGGCCGCCGCTGAAGAGTCTTGATGCGAGACTTAATTTTTCTGGCCGGTGCGCACATGCGTCGCGCGGCGTGCACCACATACGGCTTCACGAAAATTCAGCGCGATTTCAGTACAGCCCGCATGGCCGCGGGATAGGCTCCTGTCGGCTTTCGTTCACGACGTTCGCGCGCCGGCCTGCGCGCGGCCGCTCGAACGCACGCCGGCTGCCCGCTGGATTGCCGCCTGCGGGCAGATCCGAACCCACCATCCAACGCGGCATCGATATACCGCACGTTCAAGGAGACTTCATGCGTCCCGCAGATACCGACGCCGTTCCCTCGGCACGCCGCCGAGACATGCTGCTCGCCGGCGCGACCGCCGTTGCAGCCGCCGCGCTGCCGGCAGCCGCCGCGGCTGCCCCCAAGCATGCCGCTTCCACCCATCCAGGAGCCCATACGATGAATACGATCACCACGAAAGACGGTACCCAGATTTACTTCAAGGACTGGGGCAGCGGCCGTCCGGTCGTGTTTTCGCACGGCTGGCCGCTGTGCGCCGACGCGTGGGATTCGCAGATGCTGTTCCTCGTGCAGCACGGCTTCCGTGTGATCGCGCACGACCGCCGCGGTCACGGCCGCTCGAGCCAGCCGTCGCAGGGCAACGACATGGACACGTATGCCGACGATCTCGCCGCGCTGATGAACGCGCTCGACCTGCACGAAGCCACGCTCGTCGGCCACTCCACCGGCGGCGGCGAAGTCGCGCACTACATCGGCCGGCACGGCACGAAGCGCGTCGCGAAGGCCGTGCTGATCGGCGCCGTACCGCCGCAGATGGTGAAGTCGGCGACCAATCCCGGCGGCCTGCCGATGGACGTGTTCGACGGGATCCGCAAGAACGTCGCGGAAAACCGCTCGCAGTTCTACAAGGATCTCGCGGTGCCGTTCTTCGGCTTCAACCGGCCGCAGGCAAAGGTGTCGCAAGGCACGATCGATGCGTTCTGGGCGCAGGGCATGATGGGTGGCGTGCACGGCCAGTACCTGTGCGTGAAGGAATTCTCCGAGGTCGACTACACGGAAGACCTGAAGAAGATCGACGTGCCGACGCTGATCCTGCACGGCGACGACGACCAGATCGTGCCGATCGACGATTCGGCCCGGCTGTCCGCGAAGATCGTGAAGCACGCGGAACTCAAGGTGATCCCGGGCGGCTCGCACGGCATGTGCGTCGTCGATGCCGCACGGATCAACGCCGAACTGCTCGCATTCCTGAAGGCGTAAGCCGCGCGACACGGCGCGCCCGGCCGTCATACCGTCACGGCGGCGCGCCCTTCAGCATTTTTCAGGAATTTTCAGGCCGACGCGATTCCGCATGCCGCATGCGCCGTCGCCAGGATTGCCGCCGCGGCGGCGGGCGCTCACGGCGTACGCGCCGGCCTGAGCAGCAAGCCGATCAACGCACCCGCGATCGCGAACGCCATCGCCACCCTGAAGTTGTCGGCCAGCGCGAGCGTGGTCGCCTGGACGCGAACCGCCCGGTCGAGCAGCGCGTAAGTCGCCTGGTCGCCGGCCGCGAAGGTCGCGCCGTGCGCGACCAGCGACGCCGCGCCGGCCCGCAGCCGCTCCAGCGTTTGCGGATCCGACAGCGTGACATGCAGACCGACGAGATTCGAATGGGTAGCCTCCATGATGCGCTGGATCACCGCGATCGACGTCGTGCCGAGCTGCCCGCTCAGCAGGCGCGTCGTCTGCACGACCGCGCCGAACGTCAGCGCGTGCTCGGCCGTCACGTGCTTGCCGAAAAAGAAGATCACCGACGTGAGCGCCATCGTCTGGCCCAGTGCCTGCAGCAGCTGCGACGGGATGAAATCGGGTTCGGCCCACACGGGCGTGAGGCGCGCGCCGAGTGCGAACGCGAACGCCACCATCACGAAGCCGGTGACGATCAGCCGGCGCGGATCGACGCGTTGCAGCAGCCATGCGACGCATGGCGCGAACAGCAGCTGCGGGATCGCGATCCAGCGCAGCGTGTCGCCGATCTGCAGCGGGCGCAGCCCGTAGGTGCTCGCGAGAAACGCCGACGGAATGAAGCTCGTATTGAGCACGGTGAAGCGCACGAGGCCGACCAGCACGATCAGCCACGCGATGTTGGGCCGCGCGAGGTAACCGAGATCGAGCCCGGCGCTGCGCGAGGCCAGCTCGTGGATCAGGAACGCGGCCACCATCACGATGCCGACACACAGCAACGTGACGATCAGCGGCGACTGGAACCAGAACAGCCGTTCGCCCTGGTCGAGCGCGACGCACAGGCACGCGAACCCGCCGGCGCCGAGCACCATGCCGCGCGTGTCGATACCGGACGCGAAGCGCTTGACCGGTTCGTTGGACAGCGACAGCATCAGGCACACGATGAACGGCACGGTCAGCAGCGCGTTCTGCCAGAACAACCAGCGCCAGCTCAGGTGTTCGCTGTACCACCCTTCGAGCGTCGCCGACAGGTTCAGCGACATCTCGAGGTTCATCGCATACGCGGCGATGCCGAACGGAATGAGCCGCGGCGGCAGCGTGCGGACGACGAACCCGACGGTCAACGGCACGAACACGCCGGACGCGAAACCGGCTACGCTCTGCAGTGCGATGAACGTGCCGAAGTCGGTGCACAGCGGCAGCATGCTTTCGACGGCCAGGAATACCGCGGCGCCCGCCAGCAGCACGCGGCGCGTGCCGAACACGAAGGCCGCCGCGATCGCGAGCGGCCCGACGAACATCTGCGACGCGGTGAACGCGGTGTTGATCCACGCACCCTCGTCGAAGCCGACGCCGAGCGCGCCGCGTACGTCGGCGAGCCCGAGCGACGTGATGCGCGAGGTCAGCGTCGAGATGATCGCGCCGAGCAGTACGGCCGCGATCGCGGCGATGGAACGAAACGTCGGTATGTCGGTGGCCGGCGCGGCCGGCCCCGGTGTCGCGCCACCGGGGGCGAACGTGGTATTCATCGTCGTGCGGCTCCCGTATTTGAGGCTCGCGCAAGCATAGCGCGATGTGAAGAAACCTGTCCGTTCGATGGAGTTACCCGATTGTGAGCACGAACCCGACGAACGCGTCGAACCCGCCGCCCGCCTCCCCCGCACGCTCGCGCAAATGGCCGATCGTCCTGATCGCCGGCGCCGCGCTGGGGCTCGTCGCGCTGCTGGTCTACGAATACGATGCGCATGAACGCGGCACCGACGACGCGTACGTGACGGGCCACCTGCACGTGATCTCGCCGCGCGTGGCCGGCACCGTCGAGCGCGTGCTGGTGGACGACAACCAGTTCGTGCATGCGGGCGACCCGCTCGTGCGGCTCGACCCGCGCGATTTCGACGTGCGCGTCGCGCTGCAGCGTGCGCGCGTCGCGCAGGCGCGCGCCGATGCGATGCGCGCGAAGGCGCTGGTCGAGCAGGCCGACGCGACGCTCGTGTCCGCGCACGCCGACGCCGAGAAGGCCGAACTCGACTACGCACGGGCGCGTGAGCTGACCCGCGAGACGCCGCGCGGGCTGTCGCAACAGGAATTCGATGCGGCCAACGCGGCGCGCAAGTCCGCGCGTGCCCGCATCGACGCGGCGCAAGCGCAGCAGCGCAGCGCGCAGGCCGCATGGCAGGCGGCCGACGCCGTGTCGCACCAGGGCAACGCCGACTTGCGCGATGCAGAGTTGCAACTGCAGTACACGACCGTCATCGCGCCGACGGACGGCCGCGTCGGGAAGAAGACCGTCGAGACCGGCGAGCACGTCGCGCCGGGCCAGGCGCTGCTCACGCTGGTCGAACCGCACCCGTGGGTCGTCGCGAACTTCCGCGAAACGCAGCTCAAGCACGTGCGCGCCGGCGATGCGGTGCGGCTGCGTTTCGACGCGCTGCCGGACCTGACCTTCAACGGGCACGTCGACAGCCTGTCCCCCGCGACCGGCGGGCAGTTCGCGCTGCTGCCGCCCGACAACGCGACCGGCAACTTCACGAAGGTCACGCAGCGGGTGCCGGTCAAGATCCTGCTCGACGGGCAGGCGTCGACCGAGCCGCGCATCCGGCCCGGCCTGTCGGTCGTCGTCACGCTGCAAGCCAGCCGGGAACAGCCATGAGCCGCCTCGTCGCGCTGCTCGCCGCCGGCCTGCTGGGCGCCTGCACGATCGCGCCGCAGCCGCTCGCGCCCGTCCCGGTCGGCACCGACCGGTTCCGCCACGCGGATGCGCCCGGCGAACCGGCCCCGTCGCTCGCCGGATGGACCGCGTCGTTCGGCGATGCGCCGCTCGTCGCGCTCGTCGATGCGGCGCTGGCCGGCAACTTCGACATCCGTGCGGCCGCCGCGCGCGTCGACCAGGCGCAGGCGCTGCTCGGCGTGCGCGAAGCCGCGCTTTCCCCCACTGTCGGCGTCGATCCGTCGTTCAACCGTTCGCGTGTGTCCGGCACGGTCGACAATGCGTTGCCGAAGCGCCTGATGCACAACTGGTCGGTGCCGTTCAACGCGAGCTATGAAGTCGATCTGTGGGGCCGCCTGCGCGGCGACGCGGAAATCGGCAGGCAGAACGTGCTGCAGGCCGACGCCGATCGCGCGGCCGTGCGGCTGCGCGTCGCGACCGAGGTCGCGAGCGACTACCTGACGCTCCATTTCGTCGAGGAGGATCTGGCGACGCTCGCCCGCGCGATCAAGCTGCGCCGCACCGCGCTCGACGTGATCGCCGCGCGCGTGCGGGCCGGCGCGGCAAGCGATCTCGACGCGCTGCGCGCGGCGGCCGATCTCGATACCGCGCGCGCCGATCTCGCGGACAGCCGGCGGCTGCGCGAAAACCTCGTCGATGCACTCGCGGTGCTGACCGGCGTGTCGCCGACCGGCTTCACGGTCGCGCCGACCGCCGCCGCGATTCGCGTGCCGGCGGTGCCGCCCGGCCTGCCGTCCGTGCTGCTCGCGCAGCGGCCGGACGTCTACGCGGCGGCACGCCGTGTCGATGCGGCATCGCTCGAAACCGGCGTTGCCCGCACCGCATGGCTGCCGACGCTGACGCTGACGGCCCAGGGCGGGTTCGCGAGCCGCGACCTCGGCTCGTTTCTCGAGCGCAACAGTTCGCTGTGGGGCCTCGGGGCGAGCGTGGCCGAAACGCTGTTCGACGGCGGCAAGCGCGACGCCGCGGTAGCCGCCGCGACGGCCGGCACGGCGCTCGCCGACGCGAACTATCGAGCGACCGCGCTGGGCGCGCTGCGCGAGGTGCAGGACGCGCTCAACGACATCGCCGCGCAGAACGAGCGGATCGTGCGCTACGACAGCGCGGCGCGCTCGACCGAAGCAGCCGCGCGGCTGTCGCTGAGCCGCTACGCACATGGCTACGTCAGCTATCTCGAGGTCATCGACGCGGACCGCGACGCATTGAACGCGCAACGCCAGTTGATCCACAGCCGCCAGGCGCTCGCGATTGCGACGGTCGATCTGGTGCGCGCGCTGGGCGGCGGGTGGACGCCGCCCTCCGTCGCACCGCAAAACGTCGCGCAACGCGACGACCGGCTTTGAAAGATACCCGCCGTGCGGCCCGCCGGTCATTCCGGCGGCCTCACGAATTTTCAAGTTGCTCTTAAGCTTACCTAACGTTTTTTGTGTTGCCCGGTGCCGGCGCACTGCCTACATTGAGCGTATCGAATTCACCGGAGCGAGACCCGTCATGGATCGCCTGAAAACGCTCGAGATACTCAAGACGGTTGCCGAGCACGGCAGCTTCACGAAAGCCGCCGAGCTTCACGGGCTCGGCGTTCCCTGCGTCAGCCGCTCGATCCAGTGCCTCGAAACGTCGCTCGGCGTGCTGCTGTTTCACCGCACGACGCGCAAGGTGACGCTGACCCGCGTCGGCCACGACGTGCTCGAACAGGCGCTCGTGCTGCTGGAGCAATACGAGCACTTTTCCGTCTGCTGTCACGCCAACGCAAGCGAGATGCAGGGCGAGATATCGATCGAGGTGTCGAACCTGTTCGGCGCCGACCGGCTGGTGCCGGCGCTCGCCGATTTCAACCGGCAACATCCGCTCGTACGGGTCCGGATCGACTGGACCGATCATCCGAGCGCGGCGTTGAACGGCGCGACGGACCTGTCGATCGTCACCTCACGCACGTCGAGCCTCACGTGCATCGAGCGGCGTCTCGGGCGCATCCCGATGGGCCTGTACACAAGCCCGCGGTATCGCGCCGCCTGCGGCGACGCGCTCACGCCGCAGGCGCTCGAACGCATGGATCCGCACGGTGGCAAGACGGGCGCCGCCGGGTCGCCATGGCCGCTGCGGCATCGGCGCAGCGGCGCGATCGCGGAGATCCGTCTTGCCGGCGCGATCAGCTCGAACTGCCTCGACACGCTGATTCTCGCGACGGCCCGCGGCACAGGTTTCGCGGTGCTGCCCGAGCATCTTGCCCGGCCGCTCGAGCGCGACGGCGCGCTCGTTCGCCTGCTGCCCGACTGGCAGGTCGGCGATCTCGATACATCGCTGCTCTATCACTCGCGCCGCAACCTGCCCGCGCGCATCCGCGCGCTCGCCGACCATCTCGTCGCCGCGTTCGACGATGCGCCGGCCGCGCGGCCGGCCGTGCAACACGACGTGCGCGCGGTCACGCAAGCCACGGTCGCTGGCAACACGGTGGCCGCATGAGGGCCGCCGTCGTCATCGTCGCGACGCGGCCCGCCACATCGAAACCCTCACCGTTGCGCCGCCAGGCCGGCCCCGCGCGCTCAGTCGCGCGCGCCGGCCGGGCGCACGCCCAGCGCATCGGCCTGCCGCACGAGATCCGGCAGCGTGCGCACCCGCATCTTCTTCATCACCTGGGCGCGATGCACCTTCACCGTGATTTCCTGAAGGCCGAGATTCGCGGCAATCTGCTTGTTCATCAGGCCCGCGACGACCTGGCTCATCACTTCGCGCTCGCGCGGCGTCAACGACGCATAGGCGCCGCGCACCGCATGAAGCGTGCGGTCGCGCTCCAGCGCGCGGCCGACGGCATCGAGCATCGCCTCGTCGTCGAACGGCTTCGTCAGGAAATCGAGCGCGCCGCCCTTCATCGCCTTGACCGTCGTGGCCACGTCGCCGTAACCCGTCATGAACAGGATCGGCACGTTCAGGCCCGCGCGCACCGCCGCCTCCTGGACGGCCAGCCCGCTCTCGTCGGCGAGCCGCACGTCGAGGATCAGGCAGCTCGGCACGTCGGGCCGCTCGAACGCGAGAAACGCACGCGACGACGCGAAGGTCTCCACGCGAAATCCCGCCGAACGCAACAGCGCGCTCAACGCGCGCCGCAACGTTTCGTCGTCGTCGACCACATAGACGATCGGCGCGGGTTCTCCCGCGCCGCCGTTGCCGCTCGACGTCATGTCCGGCGTACTCGCCATTGCATTCCCTGTGTAGGCATCCGCTTCATTATCAAATGATAAACTAACAAAATGCCGGGCGGAACCGCCACGCGTCGGACGGCGCGGCCGGCCGGCGGAGCGCCGCTCACGCGGGCGGCGTGCCGGATGCGACCTGGTCGATCAGGTTGAGCATGTCGTCTGACGGAAACGGCTTGCGCAGGAACGCGATCGCGCCTTGCGCCAGCGCGCGGCGGATCGATTCGTCGTCGCCGTGCGCCGACATGAAGATGACCGGCAGCGTCGCGTTGCGCTGAATCAGCTGACGCTGGACGTCGAGCCCGCTCATCCCTTTCATCTTCAGGTCGACCAGCACGCAAATCGCGCCGGCCGGCGCATCGGCCGCCAGGAATTCCTCGCCCGACGCAAACGGCAATGCAGTATGGCCAGCCGATTTCAGCAGGCTGGCGAGACTCTTACGGACCGACGCATCGTCATCGATGATGCAAACAATGGCCATGAAATGAGAACCTGAAAATTGTGTCAATCCAGTACAGCGTGATGCAACGCGGGGCCGCGTCGACGGGCGTCGCCCCGCCCCCGCGATCCGTGCGTCATGCCCACGGCGCCGCGGCCAGCCGCGGCTGCGCGGGCGCGGCCGGCGCCGGCGGACGCGAATCCGCGCGTTCGGCGGCGGTGAACGACGCGCACCGCGCATGCACGCGGTGCGCTTCCCCCGATTCCGCCAGCTTCTCGAGCGCATACGCGCGCACGACCTCGAGCAGCGAATAACGCTTCGACAGCCCGACCGAATGAACGACCAGCAACGATTTCGACGCGAGACTGACGAGACAGTCGAGCACGCGTGCGCCGCCAAGTTCGTCGCACGCGGCGAGCGCGCACGCCGCGTCGAGCGGGAACGCATCCGGAAACACCGCGAGGCGGCACAGCACGGTGCGTTCCGCGTCGTCGAGCAGCCGGTAGCTCCACTCGATCGTGGCCCGCAGCGTCTGCTGGCGCGGATGGGCGGTCCGCAGGCCGCCGGACAACGACAGCACCGACTTGTCGAGATCGGCGGCCAGCCCCTGGATCCCGAGCAGCGCGACGCGTGCCGCGCCGAGTTCGAGCGCGAGCGGCAGGCCGCTCAGGCGCCGGCAGACGGTCGCGATCGCGTCCAGCGTCTTCGCATCCGCGGGCACGTCGGTGCCCATCGCGCGCGCCCGCGCCAGGAACATGCGGACGGCCCCGCACGCGACGATCTCGCCTTCGGTCGCGCCGGCCGGCGGCACGGGCAGCGGCCCGACACGATACACGCGCTCGCCGGCGACCCGCAGCGGCTCGCGGCTGGTCACGACGAGGATCGCGCCGGCATTCTCGTCGGCGATCGCTTCGCACAGGTCCGCCAGTTCGCCGACATGCTGCTCCGCGTTGTCGAACACCAGCATCACGCGCTGCCCGCCGATCGCGCGCACGACGTCCGCCTGCCCGGCGGCCGGGCCGCCCGGCAGGCCGAGCGCGCCCAGTACCGCGGACTCCAGCGTCGCGCCTCCCGGGCAGCCGGCCAGGTCGATCCGGACCATCTCGATGCCGCGCACGGCCGACCACGCGGCGGCGACCTCCAGCGCAAGATGCGTCTTGCCGACGCCACCGGGACCGACCAGCGTGACGAACGCCTCGCGTTCGAGCAGCGCGTGGAGTTCGGCCGCTTCCGGCTCGCGGCCGATCAGCGGACACTTGCGCGGTGCGGCACCCGTGCGGACGCTGCGCACCGGCTCGAGCGCGTCCGGCAGGCGGCCGGCATGGGCTGCATGGGTGGCATCGACCGGCGGCGCGAGCCGGTAGCCGCGGCCCGACTCGGTCCGGATCCAGCCGTGCTTGCCGCCGAACAGCTTGCGCAGCGTCGAGATGTGCACCTGGATGTTGTTCTCGACGACGATCGTGTCCGGCCACACGGCCTCCATGATCTCGTCCTTCGACACGAGCTTGCCGGCCGCCTTCACCAGCAGCTCGAGAATCTCGAACGCCCGGGCACCGATATACCGGGGCTGCCCGTCGACGCAGACTTCGCGGCACTCAAGGGAAACCGTCACCCGCCCGAACGTATACATGATCCGCACCCGCCTTATGCTGCTCCGCATCGTGCGCCGCCCAGCGAGGCGACACCCCCTGTTCCGCCCGTCCGGTCGCATCGATGCGGGCCGGCAGGCATGACCCTATCGTATGGGGTGGCGCGCGCGCCGGCCATTATCTATTGGTTTAGTGGGACGCTACCCGCGCGCCGGCAACCCCGGGAGGGGGTGCTGCAGATTTCCGCGGGCTGTCGGACAATGCCCGGGCATGCCGCGCGTGCGATCGTGCCCGGCCGCTGCCTGCCGACATGCCGTTGCGTCCCGTTCCATCCAGCCTGCCCTCATCGTGAACCAACCCTTGCGTAACCCCGACGACACGAACCGAATGGATGCCGACTGGCTGGCACGCGCCCGCCTGTCGAACGCAGTCCGCGCAGACGACGTGCTGTGCTTCGACCTGACCGACACCGAGACCGGACGCGTGTGGTCCGCGTGCCGGACCGGCTGGGAATCCGACGGGCGCTGCCGGCAATTCGAGCGCGAGTACGCATTGAACGGCGTGCTGGATCCGGCATGGGCGCTGCTGCCGGCCGCGCTGATCCGCGCGGCGGACGGCCCGGTGCTCGTCTTTCCGCGTGTCGACGGGCGCGCGTTCGACACGCTCGCCGACGCGCAGCTGCCGCTCGACGCGTTTCTCGACACGGCGATCCACTCGGTGCGCACGCTCGGCGCACTGCATCGGCTCGGCTGGCTGCACGGCGACCTGCAACCGGCCAGTTTCGTCGCCCTGCCCGACGGCACGGTCATGCTGCGCGCGTTCGCGCACGCGCGAAATCGTCGGACGGAACACGCCGCGGCGGAGCCGCTGCGCGCGGAATTCGCCGCGTATGCGGCCCCCGAAGTCTCCGAGGGGGCGGACATCGACGAACGCTCCGATCTGTATGCGCTCGGCATCACGCTGTTCCGCCTGCTGACGGGCGCACTCCCGTACAAGGCGGCGTCGACGTCCGAATGGGTGCACGCGCACGTCGCGATGCAGCCGTCGCCCGCCACGGGGCTGCGCAACGACCTGCCCGCGATCCTGAGCGACCTGCTGCTGAAGCTGATCGCGAAGGAGCCGGCCGAGCGCTACCCGTCCTGCGACGCGGTACAGCACGATCTCGAACGCATCCGGCGCGACTGGCTGGCAGCCGGCCGGGTCGAGCCGTTCGCGCTCGGCGGCAGCGATCCGCTCGCCGGTTTGCGCACGCCCGACCGGCTGGTCGGCCGGGAAGCCGAATCCCGCCGGCTCGCGGCCGCGCTGGCCGCGGTCCTGCAGACCGGCGAGGCGGCCATCGTCCTGGTGGACGGGCCGCCCGGCGTCGGCAAGACCGCGCTGACCGAGGACTTCATGCGCGCGTCGCGCGCGACATCGCGTACGGCCTGGTGCACGTCGGCGAAGGTCGACCGGTTCCAGCCGGCCCGGCCCTACGCGCCGGTGCTGGCGGCGCTGCGCGCGCTGTTCGGCAGCGCGCTCGCCCGGCGCGACGACGAAATCGCCGCGATCGTCGCACGGCTGCGCGCGTGCATCGGCGCCCAGGCCAGCCTGCTGTCCCGCATCTTTCCGGAGATCGCGTGGCTGCTCGACGTCGAGCCCGTCGCGTTCGGCCATACCGACGCGATCCCGGAGTTTCATCTGTGCCGCATCGTCGTGAACGCGTTCCGCGCCTTCGCGACGCCGGCCGAGCCGCTGGTGATGACGCTCGACGACGTCCAGTGGGCCGACGACGCGACGCTCGCGTTCCTCGCGTCGGTCGCGCTCGATCCGCCGCCCCACGTCTGCCTCGTCGCCGGTTATCGCAGCGGGTCGCAGCACGATCACCCGCCGGCGTTCCGCCGCTTCCTGCAGCAGCTCGCCCCCGCGCGCGTGTCGGCGCTGACGCTGGCGCCGCTCGACGCGCCCGGCGTCACGCACATGCTGGCCGGCCTGCTCGGTGAAGCGCCGGACCGGCTGTCCGTGCTCGGCGACATCGTGACGCGGCGGACCGGCGGCAATCCGTTCTACGTACAGCAGTTCGTGCGCACGCTGATCGACGAGCAACTGCTCGCCTACGACCCGGTGCGGCGGACATGGCAGTGGCAGCCGGCCGACCTCGACGCGCACCACCTCGCCGAGAATGTCGTGAGCCTGCTTGCCGTCCGCATCCAGCGGCTGCCGCATGAATCCAGAACGCTGCTGTCGCTGCTGGCCTGCATCGGCACCGATGCCGACGTCGCGCTGTTGTGTGCCGCCGCCGGCAAGACGCGCGCCGAACTCGCGTTCTGGATGGACCCCGTGCGCCAGGCCGGCCTCGCGTCGCACGCCGATGACCGCTGGCGTTGCGTGCACGACCGCGTCATCGAGTCCGTTCACGCGCTCGCCGGGCGGGCGGAGCGCGCGCAGTGCCACGCCCGGATCGCCGCCGCGATGCTGGCGCGCCCGGGCGCCCGGGCGACCGAAGCGCTGCTGGAACTGGCCGCCCAGATCGAGCAGGCGCGCACCGCGCCGCTCGACCGCACGCTCGCGCTCGCCTTCGCGGACGCGCTGGTCGCAGCCGCGGAAGCGGCGGCCACGGTCGCCGCGCGCGATCGCGCGCTGTCGTTTCTCGCGTGCGCGCAGACGCTGCTCGGCCCGCATGCGTGGGCGCAGCATTACGGTCTCGCGAGCCGCATCGGCATGCTGCGCGGCGGCCTGCTGCTCGCGACCGGCGCCACCGCGCAGGCATCGAGCACGATCGACGAACTGATGGCGCGCACGCGCACGCCGGCCGACCGCGCCGAGGCCCACCGGCTGAAGGCCGCGCAGCTCACGGTCGAGTCGCGCTACCGGCAGGCGGTCGACGTCGCGCTGCAGGGGCTGGCGCTGCTCGGCGTGACGCTGCCGGCCGCGCCGACCGCCGCCGATCTCGCGGCGGCCGGCGACGCCGTGCGCGACGCGCTCGCCGGCCGTGCGATCGGCGATCTGGTCGGGCTGCCCGTGATGACGGACACGCGCGTCGAAGCGACGATGGCCCTGCTGACCGCGCTCGAAGCCGCGATGTTCTATCCGAGCGGCGGGCTGCCGCTGCTGCATTTCGCGACGATGGTCCGGCTGACGCTGCAGCACGGCGTCACCGCCGCATCGGTGCAGGGGCTCGCGTGGTACGGCGTGAGCATCGCCGAGCATCACGGCGCGTATGAAGACGGCTTCGAATTCGCGAAGGTCGCGCTCGCGCTGGTCGATCGCCACGGCTTCGAGCGCTACCGCTCGGCGACGCTGATCGCGCTCGACCAGGTGAGCGTGTGGACCCAGCCGCTGTCGTACGCGCTCGAACGCGCACGCGAAGCGAAAGCGGCCGGCAACGCGAGCGCCGAGCTGCGCTGGATGTGCTACAGCTGCAACCACATCGTCAGCGACCTGCTGTCGATGGGCGAAGCGCTGCCGGCGATTCGCGACGAGATCGATCCGTTGCTCGCGATCGCGCGCGGCGCGCGCTACGACGACATCGTCGACCTCGTGTCCACCCAGTCGGAATTCGTCGACGCGCTGCAGTTCGGCTACGACCGGCCGGTCGGCACGTGGCGCATGCGCGTGTCGACGAAAACGCCGATGTCGGTCCTGCAGTTCTGGACCGACGTGCTTGCGGGCCAGGCGGCGTTCGTCTTCGGCGATGCACCCGCGGCACGCGCGTCGCTTGACGCGGCCGCGGCAAGCGCGTGGTCGACGCCCGCGCACATCATGACGTCCGATTTCCACCTGTTCAGCGTGCTCGCCGGCATCGCGGCCGACGGCGGCGCGACGCCGCCCGGGCCGCTGCTCGAACGCTTCGCGCCGCAGCGCGCGCGCTTCGCCGGCTGGAGCGAGCGGAATCCGGCGACGTTCCGCAACAAGCTCGCGCTGATCGACGCCGAATTCGCGCGCGTGCGCGGCGACCACGTCGCGGCGATGCAGCAGTACGACGCGTCGGCCAGCCTCGCCGCGGAACGGGGTTTCGTGCACGAACAGGCGCTTGCGCACGAACTGGCCGCGCGCCACGCGATGTCGCTCGGGCTCACCGGCCCGGCGCGCCATCAGTGGCGGCTCGCGCACGCGTGCTACCGGCGCTGGGGCGCGACCGGCAAGGCGCAGGCGCTGGAAGCGCAGCACACGTTCCTCGTGATGGAGCCGCCGCCGGGCGGCGCGGCCGTGCCCGCGCGCGAAGACCTCGATTTCGCACTCGCGATGCGCGCATCCCATTCGTTATCCGAGGAAATCGTGCTGGAGCGCCTGATCCAGACGCTGATGCGCAACATGATCGTGTACGCAGGCGCCGGCTACGGCCTGCTGCTGCTCGCCCGCAACGACCGGCTGACGATCGAGGCCGCCGCGCGGATCGTCGACAGCGACGTGGTCGTCGAGATCGCCCGCAGCGAACCCACCGAGCACGATGTCCCGCTGTCGATCCTGAACACCGTCGCGCGCACCCGCAAGCCGGTCGTGCTCGCGAACGCGCAGCGCGAGGGCCTGCCCGACCACGTCGACAGCCTGCGCGCGCACCCCACGCGTTCGCTGTTCTGCCTGCCGCTGCTGAAGCAGGGTGTGCTGATCGGCGTGCTGTACCTGGAGAATGCGCTGAGCAACGGCGTGTTTTCGCCGCGCCGCATCGCGATGCTCGAAATGCTCGCGCCGCAAGCGGCCAACGCGCTGGAATCCGCGCGGCTGTACGCGGAACTGATCGACGAAAACGCGCGCCGGCTCGAAACCGAGGCCGCGCTGCGGCATGCGCGCACCGAGCTCGCGCGCA
This sequence comes from Burkholderia sp. LS-044, assembly GCF_004803625.1. NCBI lineage: Bacteria > Pseudomonadati > Pseudomonadota > Betaproteobacteria > Burkholderiales > Burkholderiaceae > Burkholderia > Burkholderia sp. LS-044. The sequence continues at coordinate 346,314 of NZ_SSWO01000008.1, read as the reverse complement.
CCGCGCACATGACCGTGATGGGCGAGCTGGCAGCGTCGATCGCGCACGAGATCAACCAGCCGCTGACGAGCATCGTGTCGAGCGCCGGCGCGGGCATGCGCTGGCTGCGCGGCACCCCGCCCGATCTCGACGAGGCGCTCGCGAGCCTCGACGACATCCGCGCGTCCGGCGTCCGCGCGGCCGACATCGTGCGCGCGCTGCGCTCGCTCGCCCGCCAGGCGCCGCCCGCGCTCGCACCGCTCGCGATCGACGACCTGATCCGCGACATGCTGCACCTCACCGCGACCGAAATCGACGCGAAGCAGGTCGCGCTGCGCGTCGACCTGCATTGCGCCGCGATCCGCGTGATGGCCGATCGCACGCAGATCCAGCAGGTGATCCTGAACCTGGTCACCAACGCGCTCGACGCGATGGACGGGCAGGCGGCATCGCGCGAACTCGACATCGCGTCGCAGGCCGGCGACGGCTACGCGACCGTCTCCATTGCCGACCGCGGCGCGGGCATCGACGCCGGGATCGCGAACCGGATCTTCGACGCGTTCTTCACGACGAAATCGAACGGCATGGGGATGGGCCTCGCGATCTGCCGCTCGATCGTCGAAGCGCACGGCGGCACGCTCGAAGCCGCGCCGCGCGGTGACGGCGGGTCCGTGCTGACGTTCCGGCTGCCGGTGTCGACGGCGGGCTGACGCAAGCGACCGGCGCGGGCCGTCACCCGCGCCGCGCGATTCAGGTTCCGCTCGGCCGGTGCGCGTCCTCGCCGAGGAACCGGTGCACGAACGTGACGGCCATCGCCCCTTCGCCGACCGCCGACGCCACCCGCTTGACCGATCCCGAACGGACGTCGCCCGCCGCGAACGAGCCGGGCACGCTCGTTTCCAGGTAGTACGGCCGGCGCTCGAGCGGCCACACGCGCGCGAAGTCCGGGCAGTCGTACAGGTCGCTGCCCGTCACCAGGTAGCCGCCCGGATTGCGGATGATGTCGGTGTCGCGCGCCCATTCGGTGTTCGGCGCGCCGCCGATGCAGACGAACAGGTGCGTGGCCGGCAGCACGTCGCGCGCGCCGTCTTCCGTGCGCAGCACGATCGCCTCGAGCCGGCCGTCGCCCTGCAGCGCGTCGACGGTCGTGCCGTAGCGCACCGTCACGTTCGGCATGCGCTCGATCCGGTCGATCAGGTAGCGCGACAGCGTCGCCGCGAGCGACGCGCCCCGGACGATCATCGTGACTTCGCGCGCGTGCCGCGCGAAGTTCATCACGGCCTGCCCGGCCGAATTGCCGCCGCCGACGATGAACACGTGCTTGCCCTCGCACATCGGCGCTTCGCTCGATCCCGCGCCGTAGTACAGGCCCGCGTTGAGAAACTTCGATTCGTCGGGCAGGCCGAGACTGCGGTATTCGATCCCCGTCGCGCAGATGTTCGAGCGTGCGGTCAGGATCGAGCCGTCGGCCATGTCGACGCGGATCTTGCCGTCGACGAACGTCGCATGCACGCCCTCGCGCATCATCAGCAACTCGACGCCGAACTTCACCGCCTGCTGGCGCGCGCGTTCCGCCAGCTCGGCGCCCGGGATGCCGTCCGGAAAGCCCATGTAGTTCTCGATCAGCGAACTTGTGCCCGCCTGCCCGCCGATCGCGTCGCGTTCGATCACGACGGCCCGCAGCCCCTCGGACGCCGCGTAGACGGCCGCCGACAGGCCGGCCGGGCCGGCGCCGTAAATCGAGACGTCGTACTCGATGAAGCGCGGCCGGGAGACCCAGCCGAGCTTCGCGGCGATCTCCGGCAGCGTCGGCTGGTAGATGCACGTGCCGTCCGGAAACACGACCACCGGCAACCGGACGTCGCGCAGCGGCGCGATGCCCAGTTCGCGCACGCAATCGGTGTCGGACGTCAGCTCGCACCATTCGTACTCGACCACGCCGCGCTTCAGGAAGTCGCGGATCGCGTAGGCCTCCTTGCTGTGAGGCAGGCCGATGACCTTGACATGCTGCGACTGCGCCATGAGCGTCTCCCGGTGACCGCGTGTCGGATCCCGGCCGGCTCCCGCGCCGGCCGCACGCGTGACTGTACGTCGTCATCGCCGCCGCGGCCGCCGCATTTCATAAGAATTAAGGTTCGCGCGCGGTGCGCGCCGTCCACAATGAATCGCGTTCCCCCCGCTCGCAGCTTCGCGCCGGCCGCGCTGCGAGCGCCCCCCGGCGCCGGCATCGGAGCGACAGATGGCCACGACCTGCACCCATCTCGGTGAAGCGCGCATCCTGAACACCGACAAGGACTACTGCGAGGAATGCGTGAAGTCCGGCAGCAGATGGGTGCATTTGCGCCTGTGTCTGAGCTGCGGGCATGTCGGCTGTTGCGACTCGTCGCCGAACCGTCACGCCAGCCGGCATTTTCATGAAACGACGCACCCGCTCGCCCGTTCTATCGAGCCCGGCGAGCGCTGGGTCTGGTGCTATGCCGACGATGTGATGGCCGGCGAAATCACGCCGTAACCCGCCGCGCACCTCTATCCGGCACCGTTTTCGACCGAGGGTATACACGGTTCGATCGCGGCTTCTTCTCGCCGCTTTTTTCGACTAGTATTTATCGAACGATAACTTATCTATCGATAAACAAGAGGTCCATCATGACGGTATCCAGACTCGCGCACTACTCGATCCGCACGCTCGATCTCGAGCGATCGTGCCGGTTCTACGAACGTGTGCTCGGCTTCAAACGCGGCTACCGGCCGCCGTTCGACTTTCCCGGCGCCTGGCTCTACAAGGGCGGCGACGAAAGCGATTACGGCACGGTCCACATCATCGGCGTCGACCCGGCCAACCCGGACGGGCTCGCGGCCTATCTCGGCGACAAGGCGCTGCCGGCGTCGGGTACCGGCACGGTCGACCACATCGCATTCCTCGCGACCGGCGTCGAGGCGATGTGGGACACGCTACGCGCCGAACACGTCGCGTGGCGCGATCGCACCGTGCCGAGCCTCGGGCTGCACCAGGTGTTCATCGAGGACCCGTCCGGCGTGACGATCGAACTCAACTTCCCCGCCGCCGAAGTCGCGGGGCTGGCACTGCCCGCCACCGTACCGGCCGGCGACTCGCAAGCACACGGAGACTGACATGAACCACGGCACTTCGACCAAACGCCGCGCCGCGATCGTCGGCGGCTCGCTGGGCGGCCTGTTTGCAGCGAATCTCCTGCTGCGCAACGGCTGGGACGTGGACGTGTTCGAACGGGTGCCCGACGCGCTGTCGGGCCGCGGCGCCGGGATCGTCACGCACCCCGAACTGTTCGACGTGATGCGCGCCGCGGGCGTGCGCATCGACGCATCGATCGGCGTGAAGGTCGAGTCGCGGATCACGCTGGGCCGCGACGGCACCGTCGTATCGGAACGGCGGATGCCGCAGACGCTCACCGCGTGGAGCAAGATGTACCACGTGCTGCGCGCGGCGCTGCCCGACCAGCATTACCGCGCGGGCGCGGTCGTCACCGACGTGGCGGACGGCCCCGGGCACGCGTCGGTCACGCTCGCCGACGGCTCGGTCGTGCATGCCGACCTCGTCATCGCGGCCGACGGCTTCCGCTCGGCGATCCGCGAGAAATTCCTGCCGGACGCGCGGCTGCAATATGCGGGCTACGTCGCGTGGCGCGGGCTGGTCGACGAACCCGGGCTGTCGGAGTCCACCCACGCGACGCTGTTCGGGAATTTCGCGTTCGGCCTGCCGCCGCACGAACAGATCCTCGGTTATCCGGTCGCCGGCCAGGGCAACAGCACGAAGCCGGGCGAGCGCCGCTACAACTTCGTGTGGTATCGCGCGACCCGCGAGGACACCGACCTGCCGAACCTGCTCACCGACGCGACCGGCAAGCTGTGGGCTGGCGGCATTCCGCCGACGCTGATCCGGCGCGAGGTGCTCGACGACATGGAAGACGCCGCCCACGCGCTGCTGGCGCCGCAGTTCGCCGAGGTCGTCGCGCGCGCGACGCAGCCGCTGTTCCAGCCGATCTACGACCTCGAAGTGCCGAACATGGCGTTCGGCCGGATCGCACTGCTCGGCGACGCCGCGTTCGTCGCGCGGCCGCATTGCGGGATGGGTGTCACGAAGGCCGCCGGCGATGCCCTTGCGCTCGTCACGGCACTCGCCACGCGCGCCGACACGCTCGACGCGGTGTGCGAATACAGCGAGACGCGCACGGCGTTCGGCGCGGCGATCGTGGAGCACGCGCGTCACCTCGGCGCCTACATGCAGGCGCAGCTGAAGAACGACACCGAGCGCGAAATGGCCGAGCGCTATCGCACGCCGGAAGTCGTGATGCGGGAAACCGCCGTCCCGCCGCATTTCTGAGCACGCACGGGCGCCGTGCGCGACACGCGCGGCGCCCGTCGCCAAGCCAAGCCATGCCAGGCCATTCCAGATGAGAAGGAGACACCGTGAACCACCCGCTTTCGGCTACCGCCGGCACCGCGCCCGAACCGGCCGCACCGTCACATGCCACGCATCCGCTGCTGCGCGATGCCCGCTTTCGCGAGCACGTCCGGCGCAGAAGGCTGTTCGCCTGGTCGCTGACGTTCGTCATGCTCGCCCTCTATTTCGCGTTCATCCTGACGCTGGCGTTTTCGCCGACGCTGCTCGGCGCGCCGATCGTGCCGGGCCGGCCGACTCCGTGGGGCATCCCGGTCGGGTTCGGCATGTTCGTCGCAACGTTCGCGCTGGTCGCGCTTTACGTGTTCCGCGCCAATGCGGTGCACGACACGGTCGTCGCGGCCCTTCGCCACGGAGACGCATCATGAAACGCCTGCTCCCCGCACTGCTCGCCGCTTGCAGCTGTGCACCGGCGTTCGCGGCCGGCCCCGCCGCGCTCGCGCACGGGCACAATCCGGTCGCGATCGGCATGTTCGTCGTGTTCGTCGCGTCGACGCTCTTCATCACGCGCTGGGCCGCGCGCAAGAACCACAGCGTGGCCGATCACTACGCGGCGGGCGGCAAGATCACCGCGTTCCAGAACGGCTGGGCGATCGCCGGCGACTACATGTCGGCCGCGTCGCTGCTCGGCATCTCCGCGCTGGTGTTCACGAGCGGCTACGACGGGCTGATCTATTCGGTCGGGTTTCTCGCGAGCTGGCCGATCATCCTGTTCCTGATCGCCGAGCCGCTGCGCAACCTCGGCAAGTACACGCTCGCCGACGTCGTGTCGTATCGCCTGCGGCAACGGCCGATCCGCGCGTTCGCGGCGTCGAGCTCGATCGTCATCGTGCTGCTGTATCTCGTGTCGCAGATGGTCGGCGCGGGCAAGCTGGTCGAGCTGCTGTTCGGCCTGAACTACACGGTCGCGGTGCTGATCGTCGGCGTGCTGATGGTCGTCTACGTGTTCTTCGGCGGGATGCTGGCCACCACCTGGATCCAGATCATCAAGGCCGTGCTGCTGCTCGCCGGCGCGGCGTTCATGGCGATCATGGTGTTGAGCCGTTTCGGCTTCAGTCTCGACGCGCTGTTCGCGCAGGCGATTCTCGTTCACCCGAAACACGCGGCGATCATGCGCCCCGGCGGGCTGGTGTCCGATCCGGTCTCGGCCGTGTCGCTCGGCCTCGCGCTGATCTTCGGCACTGCGGGCCTGCCGCACATCCTGATGCGCTTCTTCACGGTCAGCGACGTCAAGGCGGCCCGCAAGAGCATCCTCTACGCAACCGGGATCGTCGGCGCCGGCTACGTGCTGATCATCGTCATCGGCTTCGGCACCATCGCGCTCGTCGCGTCGGACCCGCAGTACCACGACGCGTCCGGCGCGATCGCCGGCGGCGCGAACATGGTGGCGATCCACCTCGCGCACGCGGTCGGCGGCAACGTGTTCCTCGGCTTCATCTGCGCGGTCGCGTTCTCGACCATCCTGGCCGTGGTCGCCGGGCTCACGCTCGCGGGTTCGTCGGCGATCTCGCACGACCTCTACGCGAACGTGCTGCGGCGCGGTCAGGCATCCGACCGGGACGAAATGCGCGTGGCGCGCGCCACGACCGTCGTGCTCGGCGTGCTCGCGATCCTGCTCGGCATCGCGTTCGAGAAGCAGAACATCGCGTTCATCGTCAGCCTCACGTTTTCGATCGCGGCCAGCTCGAATTTCCCGGTGCTGCTGCTCTCGATCTACTGGCGCGGGCTGACGACGCGCGGCGCGGTGCTGGGCGGCCTGCTCGGGCTCGCCACCGCGGTGACGCTCACCGTGCTGAGCCCGACCGTGTGGGTCCAGGTACTGGGCCATGCGCACGCGGTCTATCCGTACGAATACCCGGCGCTGTTCTCGATGGCGGCGGCCTTCGCCGGCGTCGTCCTGTTCTCCGTCACCGATCGCTCGGCGCGTGCGCAACGCGAGCGCGCGCAGTTCGACACGCAACTCGTCGCGTGCGAGATGGGCCTCACGGCGGGCACCACCACGACCATCACGCAACGCGGCTGAGCCGCACGTCACGCACCCTCGATACACCATGAGAGACACCATGCTGAATTGCACCTGCTGCCCGTCGCCGGGACGCCGCCGCCTGCTCGGCGCGCTCGCCGCGTTCGCGGGCACCGCCGTCGCTGGACAGTCCGCGTCGGCCGCCGGCAGCGCCGATACCCCGGCCGCGCCGCCGCCGCAACGGCCGCGCTCGATCGACATCCACGCGCATTACTACCCGGAGAGCTTCTGCAACCTGGTCGGCGGCGAAGGCAAGCGCTTCGGCGGCTCGTTCGTGTGCGACGACACGTCGTTCACGTTCCGCACGCCCGCCGGCGGCCTCGGCCCGCTGCCGATGAAGTTCATCGACGTCGATGCGCGGCTCAAGGACATGGATGCGTCCGGCGTCGACGTGCAGGCGCTGTCGCTCAGCGTGCCGATGGCGTACTGGGGCGACCGGCCGTTCAACGCGAAGCTCGCGCGCGACTGGAATGCGTCGGCGTCGCGCGTCTACCAGCGGCACCCGACGCGCTTCGTCGTGCTCGCGACGCTGCCGATGCTGAACGCGGCCGACGCGATCGACGAGCTCGAACGCGCCGCGCAATTGCCGGGCGTGCGCGGCGTGTACATGGGCACCAACATCGACAACCGCGATCTCGACGATCCGCTGTTCGCGCCCGTGTTCGCCCGCATCGAGCAGCTGGGCCTGCCGGTGTTCCTGCATCCGCAGCAGACGGTCGGCGGCGCGCGGCTCGGCGATTTCTACCTCAGCAACCTGCTCGGCAACCCGTTCGATACCGCGATCGCGGGCTCGCACCTGATCCTCGGCGGCGTGCTCGACCGCTACCCGACGCTGGAAATCACGTTGCCGCACGCGGGCGGCGCGCTGCCGATCCTCGTCGGGCGCCTCGACGCGGGCTGGACCGTGCGGCCCGAAACGCGCCGGCTCGCGCAGAAACCCAGCAGCTACCTGCGGCGCTTCAGCTACGACACGGTGTCGCATTCGGGCCCCGTGCTGAACTTCCTGATCGAGAACGTCGGCGTGGACCGGCTCGTGCTCGGCAGCGACTACTGTTTCGACATGGGCTACGAGCAGCCGGTGCGCTTTCTCGACCGTGTCGACCTGAGCGCGCAGCAGCGCGCGATGATCCTCGGCGGCAATGCGGGCAAGCTGCTGCGGATCTAGCGGGTCGGCGCGCGGCGCTTGCACCGTCGGCGCAGCCCGCGGCCGGACATGGCAAGATCCGCAGCAGCCGTGGCCGCAGGCGCGCGGCGCCGTGCATCACGACGCCTGGCCGACGGCGCACGCCATCGGCCGCACACCGGAGTCACCCACGATGAAGATAGTCATTGCAGGCGGATCGATCGCCGGTCTCGCGGCCGCGCTGACGCTCGACTGCGTCGGACACGACGTGACGGTCTGCGAACGCTCGCCGTCGCCGCTGCGCGGCCAGGGCGGCGGCGTGGCCGTGTTGCGCCGGATGATGGCGTTTCTCGAACAGCATGGCCGGCATTGCCGCCACGCGATCAGCGTGCCGACACACCGGCGGCGCTGGATCGATCGCGACGGCATCGTCACGCGCGACGAGCCCGAGATGCTGCCGTTTTCGTCGTGGGACGCCGTCTACCGCTCGCTGTGCGAAACGCTGCCGCACGGGGGCATCCGGTACGGCCGCACGGTCACCGGCTTCGACCAGGACGCGGACGGCGTCGACGTCCACCTCGGCGACGAGCGCCTCCGCGCCGACGTGCTGATCGCCGCCGACGGGGCCGGCTCGACCCTGCGCGCGCAGCTCTTTCCCGGTTACGCGCCGTCGTTCGCCGGTTACCTCGCGTGGCGCGGGATCGTCGACGAAGCGGATTTCGACGCCGCGTCGATCGCGCCGCTGGTCGAGAACATGACGCTGCACAAGGCGCCGGGCGAGCTGTTCATGGCGTTCCTGATTCCCGCGCTCGACGGCTCGCTCGTGCCGGGCACGCGCCGCTTCAACTGGCTGTGGTATCGCAACGAAGCCGATCGCGACACGCTGCGCCGCCACCTGACCGATCGGGCCGGCCACGTCCATCACGCGTCCGTGCATCCGGGGCAGCTCGCCGACGACGTCGTCGCGACGCTGCGGCAACTCGCCGGCGAACGCCTGCCGGCCCTGCTCGCGCAACTGGTGCACGCGACGCGCATGCCGTTCAACCAGGCGATCTTCGATGCGTTGAGCCCCGCGTTCGTCGATGGCCGCGTCGCGCTGATCGGCGATGCGGCGTGCACCGTGCGCCCGCATACCGCATCGGGCACGTCGAAGGCCGCGAGTGATGCGGTGTCGCTCGCCGAAGCGCTGCCGGCGGACGCGACCGACGTCGTCGCGCGCCTCGCGCAATGGTCGGCGCGACGGCGCGACGAAGTGACGTCGCTGCTCGAGAAGGGCCCGCAGCTGGCCGCGGCGTTCGGCCTCGGCACGCCGCGCTGACGCGGCGGCGCCCGCGCCGGGCCACGTCGCGGCGGAGTTCAGAACGTTTCAGCGCAGTTTCAGGAAATGCCGCCGACGCCCACGTAGACTGCCCTCCATCATCCGCCTCGCACACGATGACGCGATTGCGCCATTGCCCGCGCGGCCTCCCCATACCTGGAGCAACGACATGATCTCCGCCGCGAACCGCTGCCACCGGGCCGCCTCGCCATGGCCGGATCGCCCGGCGATGCGCCGCCGTCATCCGGCCGCGCCGACCGGAACGACCGCCACCGGCACGCGCGAGCCCGACCTTCCATCCTGCCCCGCGTGCCGCGGCAGCCGAAACCGCGCCGTCGCGCGCGGCCGGCATCCGCGCCATTGCCCCGCCGCTCGAATGATCGCCGGCGAACCGGTTCGCGTGGAGCGCGCATGAAGCACAAACGACTCTGGTTCGGCGCGGCCGGCATCGCGGTCGTCGGCCTGGCGGTCGCGATCGGCATCATGGTCAAGCCGTCGATCGCGCCGATCGATCCGCCCGCCCGCGCATCGTTCGATCCGCAACTCGTTCGCGCCGGCGCGCGCGTGGTCGCGCTCGGCGATTGCGTCGTGTGCCACACCGCGAACGACGGCAAGCCGTTCGCCGGCGGGCTGCCGCTCGCGACGCCGTTCGGCACGATCTACGCGACCAACATCACGCCGGATGCCGACACCGGCATCGGCCGCTGGTCGCGCGATGCGTTCGCACGCGCGCTGCGCAGCGGGATCGCCCGCGACGGCCATCCGCTCTATCCGGCATTTCCGTACATCCACTTCACGCGGATGTCCGACGACGACATCACGGCCGCCTATGCGTACCTGATGACCCGCGAACCGGTGCGGACGAAAACGCCGCCGAACGACCTGATCTTCCCGCTGAACTTCCGGCCGCTGGTCGCGTTCTGGAACGTGCTGTTCCTGCGCGAAGGCGCGTACCGGCCCGACCCGTCGCAATCCGCGCAATGGAATCGCGGCAAGCTGCTCGTCGACGGCCTCGGGCACTGTGCGTCGTGCCATTCGCCGCTCAATGCGATCGGCGGCGAACAGGCCGGCAAGGCGTTCGACGGCGGCATCGTCGACGGCTGGGAGGCGCCGCCGCTCAATGCGCTCGGCAGCGCGGTCAAGCCGTGGACGCAGGCGCAGCTCGTCACCTACCTGCGCACCGGCCGCGCGAGCGAGCACGGCGCGGCGGCCGGCCCGATGCTGCCCGTCACGCGCGATCTCGCGACCGTGCCGCAGGAGGACGTCGAGGCGATCGCCGCGTACATCCTGTCGATCCAGAAGCCGGCGGCCGCCCGGCCCGCGACCGCCGGTGCCGGACACGGCCCGACGACGCCCGCCGGCCAGCGCGGCGCGGTGCTGTTCCAGGCGTCGTGCGCGCAGTGCCACGGGCCGGCAGCGCCGATGCAGTCGATCGGCGAGCGGCCGACGCTCGCGTTCAGCACGGCCGTCGCCGCCGATACGCCGCGCAACGCGATCCAGATGATGTTCAACGGGATCGGCTGGCACGGCGAAGACACGCTGAACTACATGCCGTCGTTCATCGACCAGTACGACGACGCGCAGATCGCGGACCTCGCCGCGTACCTGCGGGAAACGTATTCCGATCGTCCCGCGTGGAGCGGCGTCGACACCCTGGCCGCGAAGCTCAGAAAGGAGGACAGCGCGCGATGATCACCCTCACCGTCAACGGCGTGCGGCACACGCTCGACATCGACCCATCCACGCCGCTGCTGTACGCGCTGCGCAACGACCTGCACCTGCACGGCGCGAAGTTCGGCTGCGGCCTCGGGCAATGCGGCGCATGCACCGTGATCGTCGACGACAAGCCGATGTTCTCGTGCCTGATTCCGGTGTCCGCGCTCGGCGAGCGCCGCGTGCGGACCGTCGAAAGCCTCGGCACCGCCGGGCATCCGGGCAAGCTGCAGCAGGCGTTCATCGATCACCAGGCCGCGCAGTGCGGGTATTGCATCGCGGGCATGATCATGCGCGCGCAGGCGCTGCTCGAGCGCAACCCGAAACCCACCGAACACGAACTGCGCACCCAGATGGAACCGAACCTGTGCCGCTGCGGCACGCACATGCGGATCCTGGCGGCGATCCGCCAGGTCGCCGGCCTGCCCGACCCGGAGCCGGCCGCCGCGCCCGTCATGATCAGCAAGGGACTCTGATGAACCCACCCGACGACATCGACGAAAGCCGCCGGCACTTCATGGTTTCCGGCGCGCTCTTCGTCGCGTTCAGCCTCGCGCCGGTCACGCGTGCCGCCGCGCAGCTCGTGATCGCGGACGAAGGCGCCGCCGTCCACGTCGCCAAGGCGACCGAAACGCTGGCCGGCAGCCTGAAGACCAACCCGCTGCTGGACGCATGGATCAAGATCACGCCCGACGGCAAGGTCACCGTGTTCACCGGCAAGGTGGAGCTCGGCACCGGCGTGCGGACCGCGCTGCTGCAGGTGGCGGCCGAGGAGCTGAACATGAAGCCCTCGCTGATCACGTTCCTGACGGCCGACACCGGCGCATCGCCGGACGAGGGCCTGACGGCCGGCAGCCACACGATGGCCGACAGCGGCTCCGCGCTGCTGAACGCGGCCGCGCAGGTGCGCGGGCTGCTGGTCGACGGCGCGGCGAAACAGTTCGGCGTCGAGGCGCGCACGCTCACCGTCGCCGACGCGGTGATCAAGGCGCCGGACGGCCGCACGATGCGCTACGGCGACGCGGTGCGCACGGTCGACCTGCACCGCAACGCGACACCGACGTCGCCGCTGAAGCCGCCGGCCACGTTCTCGGTGATCGGCACGTCGCTGCCGCGCGTGGACATTCCGAACAAGGTCACGGGCGGCGTCAGCTACGTGCAGGACATGGAGCTGCCCGGCATGCTGCACGCGCGTGTCGTGATGCCGCCCGTGTACGACGCGAAGCTGCTGTCGTTCGACGAAGCCGCGATCCTGAAGATGCCCGGTGTCGTGCGGATCGTGCGCAACGGCAGCATGCTCGCGGTCGTCGCGCAGGGCGAATGGCAGGCGGTCGTCGCGCAGCGCGCGCTGGCCGCCGGCAGCCGCTGGTCGGCCGGCCGCGCGCTGCCCGAGCGCGGCACCGTGCACCAGGACCTGAAGCGGATCGCGACGCAGCGCATCGAGATCGCGAACACGAAGGGCAACACCGCGCCGGCCACGAAAACGCTGTCCGCGACGTTCCTGAAGAACTACCTGCTGCACGGCTCGATCGGGCCGTCGTGCTCGGTCGCGCATCTCGAGAACGGCATGCTGACCGTGTGGACCCACTCGCAGGGCGTGTATCCGCTGCGCGACGCGCTCGCCGAGATGCTGTCGATGCCGAAGGCGAACGTGCGCTGCATCCACACCGAGGGTTCCGGCTGCTACGGGCACAACGGCGCGGACGACGTGGCCGCGCATGCGGCACTGATCGCGGCGGCGCTGCCCGGCAAGCCGATCCGCGTGCAATGGATGCGCGAGCAGGAACATACGTGGGACCACTTCACGCCCGCGATGGTCACCGAGCTCAGCGCGTCGCTCGACGCGAGCGGCCATATCGTCGACTGGAACTACGCGCTGTGGAGCAGCTCGCACAACGAACGGATCGTCAATGCGGGCCGGCTGCTGCCCGCGCGGATGCTCGAGCCGCCGTTCGTGCCCGCGCCGTCGACGCCGATGCTGCAGCCCGAGGGCGGCGGCGATCGCAACGCGATCCCGCTGTACGCATTGCCGACCATGCACATCGTCAACAACTTCTCGCCGACGATGCCGCTGCAGACCTCGGCGATGCGCTCGCTCGGCGCGCACACCAACGTGTGGGCGATCGAGAGCTTCATGGACGAGCTCGCGCACGCCGCCGGCGTCGATCCGGTCGAATTCCGGCTGCGGCACTTGCAGGATCACCGCGCGAGCCAGGTGATCAAGCTCGCCGCGACGAAATTCGGCTGGCCCCGGCCGCCGCGCGAACGCAACCGCGGCGTCGGTTTCGCGTTCGGCAAATACAAGAACCTGATGGCCTACGTCGCGATGGCGGTCGAGATCACGGTCGTGCCGGAAACGGGCCACGTGACGCTCGAGCGCGCGGAAGTGGCCGTCGACGCGGGCCAGGTCGTGTCGCCGGACGGCATCCGCAACCAGATCGAAGGCGGCATCGTGCAGGCCGCGAGCTGGACACTGTACGAGGCGCTGAAATACGATACGCAGCGCATCCGCAGCTTCGACTGGAGCAGCTACCCGATCCTGCGTTTCGGCACGGCACCGCAAAGCATCAAGGTGCACCTGATCAACCGCCCGGGCGCGCCGTTCCTCGGCGCGGCCGAGGCGTCGATGGGGCCGACCGCGGGTGCGCTGGCCAACGCGATTTTCGATGCGACGGGCCAGCGGATGCGCGAAATGCCGTTCGCGGGCGACGGGCTCAGGAAGCGCATCGACGCGTAGCGGCGGTACCCCGACATAAAAGCCGCGCCGGCATGCACCGGCGCAGGCAACGAACAGGCTGGAGATTTCCGAACGATGGATACCTTGCTTTCGATGCGCGTGTTCACGCGCATCGTCGAAACGGGCAGCTTCACGCGCGCGTCCGACACGACCGGGCTGACGACGCCGCGCGTATCCGCGCTGCTGAGCACGCTCGAACAGCATCTCGGCTGCCGGCTGCTGAACCGCACCACCCGCCGGATCTCGCTGACCGAGGACGGACAGGCCTACTACGAGCGCTGCATCGGCGTGCTGCGCGAGATCGACGACATGGAGGCGGCCGTCTCGCAGGCTCGCAACGTGCCGCGCGGCCGCCTGAAGGTGAACCTGCCGCCGGCGATGGCCAAGCAGATCATGGTGCCCGCGCTGCCCGAGTTTCTCGCCGCGCATCCGGGCATCTCGGTCGAACTCGGCGTGACCGACCGCCAGATCGACCTCGTCGGCGAAGGCGTCGATTGCGTCGTGCGCATCGGCGCGCTCGATGACTCGGGGCTGGTCGCGAAACGGATCGGCAGCCTGACCACCTGCACGTGCGCGGCGCCCGCGTATCTCGAACGCTGCGGCGCGCCCGAAACCGTCGACGATCTCACGCAGCACATCGCGGTCAGCCACATGTCGGCCGATACGGGCCGGCCGCGGCCGTGGGACTACGTGGTCGACGGCGAAACGCGCATCATGCAGATGTGCGGCGCCGTCGCGGTCAACGATGCCGACACCTACATCGCATGCGGCCTCGCCGGCATCGGCCTGATCAAGACCTCGCTGTACCTGGTCGAGCCGTACCTGCAATCGGGGCGCCTGCGCGAGGTGCTGACCGATTTCAACACGCCGCCGCGGCCGATCTCGATCCTGTATCCGCCCAACCGGCATACGCCCGTCAAGCTCAAGGTGTTCGTCGACTGGCTCGCCGGGCTGTTCGCGCAGATTCCGACGCTGCAGGGGCAGCGCCGCTGACGCCCGCCGTCGATGCCCGTCGCTGAAACCGCGCGGCCGCGCCCCCGCGCGCACCGCATCGATCAAGTGAATTAAGACGCGGTTTAGGACTATTCAGTCCGCCCGATCCAGACTGCTCTCAGGGGCCTTGCGATCCGCGATATCCGCGCCGGAGGCCCGTTTCGAGAGGCCCGACATGACGATCGCGACCGCCGGCCCGTCCGTCCAGGACGTTTTCGATGTCCTCGACCCCGCGTTCGCGCACGGGCCGCATCGCAGCGGCCGCCCTCGCCGGCATGCGGCTCGCGACCGGTCTCGGCCTCGCCCCCCTCACATGAACCCGCACGCGCTCCGACCCCTTTGCGTGGCACGCAAAGCTCGATTGCGCGCCGGCCGTATTCTCTTGTTATCGCTCGATCAATAACCTTGACGGCAATGCGGCGGCTTGCGTTTCGCCGCGGCGAACACCGGAACAACCGAACACCGTATCCCATCACGCCCGCCCGACGACCGGGCACCCGACATCTCTTTCGAAGGAGTCGACCATGTCAGCAGAATCCACCCCGCTCGCGGCCCATGGGCACGCAGCCAAGCTCACGCAGGGCCTCATCCTGCTGTTCGCGTTCAGTTGCGGCGCGATCGTTGCGAACCTGTACTACGCGCAGCCGATCACCGAACTCATCGCGCCCAGCCTGCACATGTCCGGCGCAACCGCGAGCCTGATCGTGTCGCTGACGCAGATCGGCTATGCGTTCGGCCTGTTCTTCATCGTGCCGCTCGGCGACCTGCTCGAGAACCGCAAGCTGATGATCGTCACGGCCGTCGTGTCGATCGCGAGCCTCGCGGCGGCCGCCGTCGTGCAGACGCCCGGGCTGTTCCTCGCGATCTCGCTGCTGATCGGCTTCAGCTCGGTCGCGGTGCAGATCCTGGTGCCGCTCGCCGCGCACCTCGCGCCCGATCATTCGCGCGGCCGCGTGGTCGGCACGATCATGGGCGGGCTGCTGCTCGGCATCCTGCTCGCCCGCCCGCTGTCGAGCGTGGTGGCCGACGCGTTCGGCTGGCGCTTCGTGTTCGCGGCCGCCGCGGTGCTGATGACGCTCGTGACCGCCGTGCTCGCGCTGACGATCCCGTCGCGCCAGCCCGATCACCGCGCGACCTATTTCGAGCTGATCGGCTCGCTGCTGCACCTGGTCCGCACGATGCCGGTGCTGCGCCATCGCGCGTTCTACCAGGGCCTGATGTTCGCGTCGTTCAGCCTGTTCTGGACCGCCGTGCCGGTCGAGCTCACGCGCCACTACGGGCTGTCGCAATCGGCCATCGGCCTGTTCGCGCTGGTCGGGGCGATCGGCGCGACGTCGGCCCCGGTCGCCGGCCGCCTCGCCGATGCCGGCCACGGCGTGCGGGCGACGCTGATCGCGCTGGTCGCCGGCGCGCTGTCGTACGCAGTCGCGCTGATCCACGGCGCCGGCCTGTATGGCCTCGTCGTCACCGGCATCGTGCTCGACTTCGCGGTGCAGATGAACATGGTGCTCGGCCAGCGCGAGATCTATGCGCTGCACGCGGCAAGCCGCAACCGGCTGAACGCGCTGTACATGACGAGCATCTTCGTCGGCGGCGCGATCGGCTCCGCGCTCGCGAGCCCGCTGTACGAACACGGCGGCTGGCCGCTCGTGGCCGCGGTGGCCGGTGCGTTCCCGGTCGTCGCGCTCGCCCACTACCTCGCGATCGGGCGTCCGCACGCACGACGCCACGCCCAGTCCTGAACCGGCGCCGGCACCGGTTCACGCGCGGCGCCCTTCGGGCCGCTCGCGCCGGAACGCTGCCGGCACGTTACCCCCGTCTTTCTTTCCCGAACTTTCCGCAGGGCTCGCCGCCTGACCGGTCGCCACCACGCGACACGCGGCGCCGCCCTGCCTCCCGCAAAAAGGAATCCATCATGTCTTCCCTGCTCAGCCACTACGACCTGCGCGGCCTGCCGCTTCCCAACCGTGTCGTGATGGGGCCGATGACGCGCTCGCGCGCGCCGTCGCGCGGCCAGCCGACCGAACTGATGGCCGAGTACTACGCGCAGCGCGCGTCCGCCGGCCTGATCGTCACCGAGGCGACCAACGTCAGCCCGGCGTCCGCTTCGTTCGAACTGACGCCGGGGCTCGTCACCGACGAGCAGGCGGCCGGCTGGAAGCAGGTCACCGACGCCGTGCATGCGAACGGCGGCCGGATCTTCGCGCAGCTGTGGCACGGCGGCCGCGTGAGCTCGCTGACGCTGCTCGGCGGCGATGCGCCGCTGTCGCCGTCCGGCGTCAACGACGATCTCGAGCAGTTGCAGGTGTGGGCGCAGTTGCAGAACGGCTATTACACGAAGATTCACGCGACGCCGTCGCGCGCGATGACGACGGGCGAGGTGGCCGACACGGTCGACGAATTCCGCGACGCGGCCGTACGCGCGATGGCGGCCGGCTTCGACGGCGTCGAGATCCACGCGGCCAACGGCTACCTGCCGCACCAGTTCCTGTCGTCGACGCTGAACCGCCGCGACGACCGCTACGGCGGCTCGGTCGCGAACCGCGCGCGCTTCCTCGAGGAGATCGTCGACGCGGTCGGCGCCGTGATGCCGCTCGGCCGCGTGGGCGTGCGCATCTCGCCGTACGCGAAATACAACAACGTGCGTGACGCGGATCCGGATGCGACGTACGCGTACGTCGGCCGCATGCTCGACGAAGCCGGCGTCGCCTATGTGCACGCGGCGGACACCAACGGCTGGAGCGGCGAGCCCGACCTGCCGCGCATCGTCGCGAACACGCGCAAGCATTTCGGCGGCACGCTGATCGTCAACGGCGGCATCGCGCCGGATGCCGCGAATGCGCTGATCGACGCGGGCGACGCCGATCTCGTCGCGTTCGCGCGTGCGTACATCGCGAACCCCGATCTGGTCGAACGCCTCGCGGCGAACGCACCGCTCGCCGCGCCGAAAGCGGTCGGCTGGTACGGCGGCGACCGCGCGGGCTACGTCGACTATGCGCGTCACGACGCGGCGGGCGTGAATGCGTAAGCGCCCGGGTGCGCAGGCGCGCGAGCACCTGTGCACCCGGCTCACGCCGCCGGAACCAGCCGGAACCCGCGGGACGCCGTCAGGCGTCCTGCCAGCGTGCGCCGAGCACGCGCCCGCAGAAATTCAGCCGGTGGAAATCCGGATCGGCGCGTTCGAGCACGTCGGCGCTCCAGGTGCCGAACGTCGACGCCGGCCGGTGCGCGACGCCGCGCGCGACCGCATCGAGGAACGCGTCGCCGAAGCCTTCGTCGCGCGGGTAGGCGGCGAGCAGCGCGCGCCGCTCGTCGGCCGAATACGCGTCGAAATCGGTGGCCATCAGGTCGGTCGAGACGGCGGCCGCCAGCACGCGCGCGAGCGGCGACACGCGCGCGGCCACGCCGGGCGTCGTATGCAGCGCGATCGCGTGCCACACGTCGTCGCGCAGGCGCTGCGACGTCTGGTGGCGCAGCAGGAACGTATCGGCGGCATCGGCGCTGTCGAGCTCGTAGCGCGCGGCCGAGCGGCCATACGCGGTGCTCAGTCCCATGTTCGCGTACATCGCGGCCACGTAAAGCGCATCGGCATCGCAGGTCTCGCCGGCACGCTGCGCGGCCAGCGACGCAAGCACGAACACCCGGCTCGCATGCCCGGTGATCGCCCGCGGCAGCGACGCGCGGGCTGCTTCGGCCGCTTCGATCGCCATCGGCGTCCGCGGAATGCGGACACCGGCGACTTCGTCGTCGGCCGACGCGCACGTGTGCGCAGAACTCATCTCGTCTCCTTCTGCCCCTCGCCGGGGGCGGAAAATTGTCCATGCCTCGCGCGGCCCGCGCCGACGCAGCCGGCGCGGGCACGCCGGCGGCCGGTACGGCGTCGGCCTAGTACGCGAAACCGGGGTAACCCGATGCTTCGCACTGCTCGGCGGTTTCCATCGCGGCCGCATGCAGGCGCTGCACGAACGTGCGCCCGAGCCCGCGCGCGGCACCGGCCGCCGGCAGGCCCGCGCCGGACGCGGCGCGCAGCGAAGCCGACTCGGCCGAACGACGCCGGCCCGCACCGCCGAATTCGGCGACCGGCGACCACGCGGGGCTGACCGCCGGCGGCGGCGGTGCGAGCGATGCGAACTCGTCGTCCGCATGCACGATCCTGCCGCCGACGACCGTCAGCACCGACGACAGCGACGTGATCCGCGCTTCGTCGATCGTGAAGTAGTCGTCCGTCAGCACCGCGAAATCGGCGTAGTGGCCGGGCACCAGTGCGCCCTTGCAGTCGTCCTCGCCGGAAAACCACGCGCTGCCGACCGTATAGCAGCGCAGCGCTTCCATCCGGCCGAGCCGGTTGCGCTCCGGATACAGCGCCGTGCCGCCGACCGTGCGCCCCGACACCATCCAGTACAGCGACACGAACGGGTTGTAGCTCGCGATGCGCGTTGCATCGGTGCCCGCGCCGACCGGCAGCCCGGCCGCCAGCATCGCGCGGATCGGCGGCGTGCGCATCGCGGCTTGCGCGCCGTAACGCGCGATGAAGTACTCGCCCTGGAACGCCATCCGGTGCTGGACCGTCACGCCGCCGCCGAGCGCGGCGATGCGCGCGATGTTCGCATCGGTGATCGTCTCGCAGTGATCGAAGAACCAGCGCAGGCCGTCGAACGGCGTCTCGCGGTTCACGGCTTCGAGCACGTTCAGGAAGCGGCCGATCGATTCGTCGTAGGTCGCATGCAGCCGGAACGGCCAGCGGTGCCGCACCAGCAGCCGCACCACCGCGGCCAGTTCGGCCTCCAGCGCCGCCGGCAGATCGGGGCGCGGTTCGAGAAAATTGCCGAAATCGGCGGCCGAATACACCAGCAGCTCGCCGGCGCCGTTCATCCGCAGGAACGCGTCGCCGTCGCCGGGTTTCGCGAGCGTCACCCAGCGCGCGTAGTCGTCGAGCTCCCGCCCCGCATGCTGCACGAACAGGCTGTACGCGACGCGCACGGTCATTTCGCCGCGCCGCGCGAGTGCCAGGATCGCGCCGTAGTCGTCCGGAAAGGCCTGGAAATCGCCGCCCGCGTCGATCGCGCTCGTCACGCCGAGCCGGTTCAGCTCGCGCATGAAATGCCGCATCGAATTCATCTGGTCGTCGTGGCCGAGCTTCGGGGCCCGTTCGAGCGCCTCGTGCAGCACGGCCATGTCCGGGCGCGCGATCAGCAGGCCGGTCGGCCGGCCGAGGCGATCGCGCTGGATCTCGCCGCCGGGCGGGTTCGACGTGTCGCGGCCGTAGCCGATCGCGCGCAGCGCGGCCGCGTTCAGCAGCGCGCTGTCGCCCAGGTGCATGATGAAGACCGGCGTGTCGGGCGCGATCTCGTTCAGTTCGGCCGCCGTCGGCCCGCGCTTTTCGGCGAACTGGAATTCGGTCCAGCCGCCGACCACGCGCACCCAGTGCGGCGCAGGCGTGCGCAGCACCTGGCGACGCAGCATCGCGAGCGCGTCGGCCAGCGTCGGCACGCCGTCCCAGCGCAGTTCCAGGTTGAAGTTCAGGCCGCCGCGGATCATGTGCAGGTGCGAATCGTTCAGCCCCGGGATCACGGTGCGGCCGTTCAGGTCGATGCACTGCGTGCCGGCATGCGCATGGCGCATCACGTCGTGCCCGCTGCCGGCCGCGAGGATCCGGCCGTCCTTCACGGCGAGCGCGGTCACGAACGACTGCCGGTCGTCCTGCGTCGCGATCTTGCCGTTGCATACGATGAGGTCCGCCGCCGCGGCGGATGCCGTCGCCCTAAGCACCGTCATGCCCTCCGCTTGCGCCGTGAGCCGGCACGCGGCCGCATGCCGCCTGCCTCCGGTTCGACGATACACGGACCATCCACTCCCCCTTGAACATTGAACGATCGGACCGACGGGCCGCGGCGCGATGGCGCGGTGTCGTCCTGCGCGAACCGGGCATGCCGTTACGCCACCTGCTGCATCGCATCCGCCGCCTCGTGCCGCATGCGCGACCGGCCCGCCGGCAGTACCGGCTCCGGGCGCACGAAGTTCTGCAGGCGCGCGAGCCGTCGCACGTCGAACGCGCGCGATTGCGGATCGAAATGCCCCGACAGGTTCGCCACCAGCGACGACGCCTGGCCCGTCCGCCCGCGCTCGATCAGGTGATCGGCGAGATCGAGCGTGCCGCGCAGCGCCCACATCGCGGCGCCTTGCCCGTTCGCGGTATGGATCCCGGTCAGCAGATGCCGGTGCCCTTCGACTTCGTACGCGAGCGCGGCATCGGGCTCCGCGGTGCGGGCCTGCTCGAGCATCGCGAGCCCCCGGACGCGCAGCAGTTCCGGCACGAACAGATGCTCGCCGTGCGCGCGGCAGCGCGCGAGCGTCGCGTCGAGTTTCACGCATGCCTCGGCCGCGCGGCCGGTGCGCGTCAGCCCTTCCGCGTACGCGACGACCAGCGGCGCGAGCAGGCGCCGGAACCCGCTCGCCTCGATGCGCCGCAGCGCGGGTTCGAGCCGCGCGAGACCGGCGCCGGGATGCCCGGCCTGCATGTCGAACTGCCCGGCGAGGCCTTCCGCGTGGCTGAGCCAGATGTCGAACCCGTTCGCCTCCGCGGTCGAGCGCAGCGTGCCGAGATAGTCGGAAATCACGTCGTGATCGCCGTAGCGCAGCGCGATCGGCACGGCCGCCGCGCCGAGCACGACGCACAGCGCCAGCCCCGACCCGGTGCGGCGCGCGGATTCGACCGCCTGCGCGGCCAGCCGCATCGCGTATTCCGGATCGCCCTGCATCCAGACGAGCCGCATCAGCATCGTGCGGCCGAGCGTCGCGACGTCGACCCCGAGCGCGGCTTCCGCGCAGGACGGCTCGCCGGCCACGGCCAGCCCGGCGGTCGCGGCCTCCAGCCGCTCGCGGGCCTGCGCGTGTTCGCCGAAGTAATGCAGCGACGTCGCGACCATCGCGTTCGCCAGCAGCCGCTGCGGCCGGTCGCCGCGCCGTTCGGCCGCGCGCTCGAAGCGCGTCGCGTAGCGCAGCGATTCGTGGATGTCGGAGCGCGTCAGCATCGTGTTCCACAGCCCGACCAGCGCGCACGCGTCGAACGCCTCGTCGCCGATCCGGCCCGCGAGCACGAGCGTCCGGTCCCACATCGCGGCCGCCGCGTGCGTATCGCCGTCGGTATGCAGCAGCGCCGTCGCGTAAGCGGCGCGCAGGCGCAGCTCGCGTGCCGCGTCGATGCCGCCGGCATCGCCGGTTCCAGCGGCCTCGATCGCGTCGAGCGCCCGCCGCGCCGGATGCGCGCATTCGCGCATCCGCGCCGGTTCCAGCAACGCGAGCGCCAGTGCGTCCGCTTCGTGCCCTCGCGGCTCGACCGCGACGGGCTCGCGCGGCGCCGGCGCCGGTGCGTCCGCGGCGACACGCGGGCTCGCGAGATCCGCGGCCGGCGCCGGCGCCTGCATCCGCGCCCCCCCCTGCTCGCGCTCGTAGCACGCATGACGCTCGGCGACGAGGTCGAATTCGCCTTCGTTGCGCAGTTTCTCGAGCGCATACGCGCGCGTCGATTCCGTCAACCGGTAACGCGCGTGCGCGCCGTGGAACTCGACGGTCACCAGCGACTTCGCGACCAGTTCGCCGAGCACCGCGATCGTCTCGGCGGCCGACATCCCGGGATCCATCGCGACCTCGCGCGCGGCATCGAACGTGAACGGGCCGGTGAAGCACGCCATCCGGCGAAACAGCGAGCGCGCGGCCGCATCCAGCAGCACGTAGCTCCAGTCGAACGTCGCCCGCAACGTCTGGTGGCGCGGCAGCGCCGATCGCAGCCCGCCGGTCAGCAGGTTCAGCCGGTCGTCCAGACGCGCGGCGACGGCCTCGAGCCCGAGCGTCGCGACGCGCGCGGCAGCCAGCTCGATCGCGAGCGGCAGCCCGTCCAGGCGCCGGCAGATGTCGCCGATCAGCCGGATGCCGGCCGCATCGACCGCGCAGTCGGGCGTGGCGGCGCGGATCCGCGCGAGGAACAGCTCGACGGCCGAATGACGCACGATCTCGTCGAGCGGCGCGTCGCTGTCCGGCACCGCCAGCGGGCTCACGCGAAACACGGCTTCGGCCGAGATATGCAGGGGTTCGCGGCTCGTCGCGAGCACGCGCAGCGACGGCGCGCGCGACGTCAGCGTATCGACGAGATCGGCCACCAGATCGACGACGTGTTCCGCGTTGTCGAGCACGATCAGGGCCGGCGATGCGGCGAACGCTCCGGCGATCCGGTCGATGCCCGGCACGCCGTCGGTCTCGAGGCCGAGTTCCGCGGCGATCGCGAGCAGCACGTCGTCGCGCGTCGCGGCGCTCGCGAGCGCGACGAACAGCACGCGTTCGCCGGACCGCTCGCGCAGCTCGTGGGCGACGCGGCCGGCCAGGCTGGTCTTGCCGATGCCGCCCGCCCCGACGAGCGTGACGACCGGCGCGCGCTCGATCATGTCGACGATCTGCCCGATCTCCGCCTGACGCCCGACGAGCGAAACCGGGCGGGCCGCCGCGACGGGATCGGCCGGCAACGCGGCCGCGCGCGGCGCGGCCTCGTGCGCGACGGCGGGAGGCGCGATCAGCAGGTAACCGCGGCCCGGCACCGTCTTGATCAGGTCGCGGTCCGCGCCCAGCGCCTTGCGCAGCGTCGCGACGTGGACCTGCAACCGGTTTTCCTCGACGATCAGGCCCGGCCACACGGCATCCATGATGTCGTCCTTCGACACGACGGAACCGTTGGCGCGATGCAGCACTTCAAGTATGTCAAGCGCGCGTGCGCCGATACGCAGCGACGCGCCGTGGTGGCGAATGTCACGCTGCTCGAAATCCACCGACAACGTCCCGATCTGGATCATGGCCGCCTCCAGGTTCCCCACGATGACCGCCATGTGAACACGGCCGTTCACCAGGGCGGGAATGCACACCCGTCCAGCGCTGCCGGCCGGGCGCAAAGTCTCAAAATGTGGACTGAGTGTAAACACCGAATTAACAAAAATCTTGAAGGAAAATGCGCTGGCCTCCCGCACACCGGCGCGCCCGCGGGCGGGCGCCGCGCCGAATGAAAATGGGGCGACATCGGCCCCGCGTTGGCCATGGCGGCGCGCTCGCGTGCCCGTCGAGGCCGGCGCGGTGCGGGTCGGGCCGCTGGCAAGCATTTCGTCAGCAAGTGGACATTTATTCAAGTTAACTTGGGCCGGTCGAATGCACCGTTTAAACTTCGCGTAAATATGTTCGCGCGCCGCCCCCCATCGAAGGATTGTTCCGCCATGCCAGATTCCCTCGTCGCGTCCCCGGCCGCACGGCCGAAAGACACGCTCGGCTGCCTGTCGAGCCTGCTGTCCAAGGACATCGAACGCCCGGTCGGCGGGCTCACGCTCCATCGCAAATGCATGCGCGACGAGCACTTCGAGCGCATCGAGATGGCGGCCAGCGATCGCGGCTTCCTGATCGGCGTGTCGCTCAACGGCGGGCACCGGCGCACGATCTACGGCGGCACCGGCCAATCCCGCTCCGAGCGGCGGTTCCAGCACAACTCGATCTACATTCGCGACTTCTCCCGGAATTTTCGTGCCGACCTGTACGGCAAGTTCGACTTTCTGCTGGTCGAGCTGTCGCACGCGTATCTCGACGGCCTCGGCCGCGAGCACGACGGCACCGAAATCGGCGGCCTGACCTGCGCGCCCGACGTACAGGACGAGGTGCTGGGCCATCTCGCGCACGCGGTGGCCGACAGCCTCGACGAGCCCGGCGTGCTGAACGCGCTGTTCGTCGAGCAGATGGGGCTCGCGATCGGCGCGCATCTCGCGCGCCAGTACGGCAACGCGGACGCGCGCGACCTGCAGCACAAGGGCCTGCTGTCGCCGGCGAAAACGGCGCTCGCGAAAGAGCTGCTGATGGAGAAGGCCGATCTCGGCGTGTCGATCGAGGAAGTCGCGCGCGAGTGCGATCTGTCGCGCGGCTATTTCATTCGTGCGTTCTCGCGCACGACGGGGCGCACGCCGCATCAATGGCTGCTCGAACAGCGCGTGATCCGCGCGCGGCAACTGATCGAGACGACCGACATGTCGCTCGCGGAAATCGCGGCCGCCTGCGGCTTCGCGGACCAGAGCCACCTGAACCGCGTGTTCGCGCGCATCGTCGGCCATCCGCCCGGCGCCTGGCGGCGCGAACTGACGCGCTGACCCGGCCGCGCGCCACCGCTACGCGCGCGCCCCGCACCTCACTGCACGACACGGCACATCACGGCACATCACGGCGCGCATCGCCCGTCGCTCACCGGAGCGGCGTCGCGTCGTAATTGACCGGCACCCAGTCGTACTGCTCCCCGTCCCTGCGCAAATGCCCGAGCCCGGGAAACGCGATGTGCGCGGCGCCGACGAGGTAACGCTTGTCCGCGACGCGCTTCAGCGTATCGCGCCGGGTGCGGCGCGCCGCGTCCGCATCGCTGTCGTACTGGACCGTCGCGTCCGGGTCCTGCAGCTGGATCGCCGCGACGTGCACGATGTCGCCCCACGCGAGCAGCCCGGCGTCGCCGCTCTCGATCAGGTACGCGGTATGGCCCGGCGTATGGCCAGGCATCGGCACCGCGCGAATGCCGGGCGCGAGCGTCGCTTCGCCGCGAAACGTCCTGAAGCGGCCCGCCGTGACGTACGGTGCGACCGACGCGGCAGCCGCATCGAAGAACGACGCGAGGAACGCCGGCGCCTGTGCCTTGTTGTCCGGATCGAGCCAGTAGTTCGCTTCGATCTCGTTCACGCGCACCACCGCGTTCGGGAAGGTCATCCTGCCGTTCGTCACGATGCCGCCGACATGATCCTTGTGCAGGTGCGTGAGCAGCACCTCGTCGATCTGCTCCGGCGCATAACCGGCCGCACGCAGGTTCGCGAGCAGCTTGCCGCAGCAATCGCCGTACAGGACGCCGGCCCCCGAATCGACGAGGATCCGCTTCGTGCCGGTATCGACCAGGAACGCGTTGATCGAGCCCTGCACGGGCGGCTCGAGAAACGCGCGGTCGAGATCGCGCCGGATGTCGTCCTTCGAGATGCCGCGGAACACCGTATCGACCGGAAACGGATGCGTGCCGTCGGACAGCGCGACGATCCGCAGGCTGCCGAGCTGCTGCCGATAGAAGCCGGGCGCCTGATCCGCGCCGCCCGGTCCGGCCGCACACGCGGCCGATGCGAGGATGCCGAAGCACCACGCGATGACCAGCATGCCGCCGGTACGCCAGTTCAGGTTCTTCATGTCCGCTCCCCGGTTGCGTATCGAGATATCGCGCGCGTTGCCGGCCCGGCCGGTCAGGCGCGCGACACCGAGCTTACCGGCCGGTTTCGCAATAATCCTGAGCGCGACATGAATCGTTCTGAAAGCCGGCACCCGCCGGCGCCGGCCCGGCTTACGCGGCCCGATCCCGCGCGCGCTGCGCGTCGAGCAATGCGGCGCGAAACACGTCGGCCGGCTGCGCGCCGCTGACGACCGTCGACCCGATGCGCGTCGACGGCACCGACGCGATGCCGTCGCGCACCGCCGCCTCCTCGAGCGCGACCACCGCGTCGAGCCCTTCGCCGGACGCGAGGAATGCACGCACCGCATCGCCGGCCAGGCCGGCACCGGCCGCGATCTCGACCAGCACGTCCGCATCGCCGATATCGCGGCCGTCGCGGAAATACGCGGCAAACAGCGCATCGACGAGCGCGACGGCGCTGCCGCGCTGCTGCGCGAACCAGACGAGCCGGTGCGCGAGCCGCGTGTTCGGCGTGCGCGCGATCCGTGCGTGGTCGAACACAAGGCCCGCCGCGCGGCCGGCGTCGGCTACATGCGCGTCGAGCGCCTGCGAACGCGCCCAGCTGCCGAACTTCGCGCTCCGGTACGCCTTGCGGTCGATGCCGCCGGCCGGCATCGTCGGGTTCAGCTCGAACGGCACGAACCGCACGTTCACGGCGCCGGCCAGGCCGGCTGCTTCGATCGCCTCCGCGAGCCGGTGCTCCGCGATCCAGCACCACGGGCAGATCAGGTCGTAAGTCACGGTTACTTCGACGGGTTTCATCGTCATCTCCTGTACATTGCAGTCCGGAAGATAACGCTTGCGCGGCGACGATAGAATGCGAACGGCACGCAACGCATCGTTGCGGCCTGCACAAAGGCACAAAGACTCGAAGAGCACGACATGGACAAATTCTCCGCGCTGCGCGCGTTCGTCGAAGTAGCGGAAGCCGGCGGCTTCTCGAGCGCGGGGCGCCGCCTCGACCTCGCGGCATCGTCGGTGGTACGCGCGGTGGATGCGCTAGAGGCGTCGCTCGGCACCGTGCTGCTGAACCGCACGACGCGCCAGGTCACGCTGTCCGATGCGGGCGCGATGTACTACGCGCGCGCGAAGCAGCTGCTCGAGGAACTCGCGGAAGCCGACGCGCTGGTCTCCGATCGCGGCGACGAGCCGTCCGGGCCGCTGCGCGTGTCGGTGCCGGTCGCGTACGGCGTGCGCCGCATCGCGCCGCACGTCGCGGCGTTCCTCGCGCGCCATCCGAAGCTCGACCTCGACCTGCAGCTCACCGACGAACGCGTCGATCTCGTCGCGGGCCGCATCGACGTCGCGATCCGGCTCGGCGAAGCGGCGCCGTCCGCCGAAGTCGTCGCGCGGACGCTCGGCACGTTCCACCGCTACGTCGTCGCGAGCCACGACTATCTCGCCGCGCACGGCACGCCGGCCGAGCCGGGCGAGCTCGTCGATCACGCGTGCCTGCGCTTTCACTTCGGCGGCGACCAGCAGGCGTGGTCGTTCGTCGACGCGCACGGCACGGCGCAGGTGCGCGTTACCGGGCGCCTGAAATCGAACCACAGCGAAGTGCTTCGCGATGCGGCGCTCGACGGCGCCGGCATCGCGCTGCTGCCCGACTGGCTGGTCGAGGCCGACGTCCAGTCGGGCCGCCTGCGCCGGCTCTTCGAGCAATACGACGTGACGCCCGGCACGGCCCGCTCGGTCGTCACCGCGCTCTACCTGCCGACGCAGCGCGGCTCGAAACGCGTGACCGCGTTCATCGATTTCGTCGAAACGCTGGTGCGCGCGCCGCACTGAGCCGTCCGGCGGCGTGCCACGCGACGCGCGGCGCCGCGCTACCAGCCGAACTTCGCTTCGACGCCTACGTAGTCGGCATTGCGCGCGCCGAGCGCGCGGATCGAGTCGGCGATCTGGAAGTGCACGGCCTCGACGGCCAGCGCCATGTTCGGATTGACGAGCCAGTCCACGCGGGCCTGCGCATACATCCCCGTGTACGAACCGCCCTTGCCGGCCGTGCCGGGCACCGCCGACATCCCCTGCCCGTAGATCGCGTCGGCCGTCGTTTCGCGCCACTGGAAACCGACCGCGGTCAGCACCGTCACGCTGCTCGACGGCTTGAACGTCAGCGACGGCTTCACGTGAATCAGGTTGCTGTAGCCGGTGTAGCCCGCGAGCGTGAAGTAATAACCGTTCGGGAACAGCGGGTTGAAGGTGCCCATGCGTCCGTCGCCGGGATGCTTGTCGCCCGATGCGCCGTCGACCTGGATGCCGACGCGCGGCGTGCCCGGCGTCTTCGCGAACGTGTAGCCGCCCAGCGCGCCGAATGCCCACGCGCCGATCGTGTCCTGGCCGATGTGCCCGGTCTGGAGCATCGCCTCGACGTCCCAGTCGAACCCGCTGGACTTGCCCGCGTAGCGCATGTCGAACACGTCGCGCCGCTCGGTGCCGGCCCCCGCGACATAGCGCGCGTTGTCGCGCGTATAACGCGACCAGTACGCCGACAGGTCGCCGGGGCCCGTGTTGGTGCGCTCGACACGCACGCCGTCGAACCGCAGGTGCCGGTTCGACACGTCGTCGAACGCCGCGTCGTTGCGATACTGCACCGGGCGCGTCACATAGCCGATCAGCCGCCACTTGCCGATTTCGTAATCCGCCCACAGCGCGTCGAACGCCTGGCGCACGTTCGGGCCGTCGCGCACCGACACGAACCGTTGCAGGTCATACGCCATCTCCTGCCGGCCGATCCGCGCCTTGAACGTGCCGCCGCCGATCTGGTCGACATACGCGACGAACGCCTGCTCGATGTCGAACTGATCCTTGTCGACGGGCGACACCGTGTCCTTGCCGAACGGCCGCGCATCGACGAACTGGACGAATGCCTGGAAATGCCCGGCGTAACGCAGATCCGCATGCACCGTCGCACGCTGGATCACGTAGTTGTCGTCGTGCGCGGCGCCGAGCCCGAATAGCGGCGCGTTGTTCAGCTCGAAGCGCTCGCGCAGGTTCGCGCCGAGCGACAGGTAGGTCGACGGGTCGCCGCCGAGCGGGATGTACTTCAGCGCATCGCCCGGCTGGCGCGGCACGCACGGGTTCGCGAGCACCGACCAGTCCTCCTGCCAGCGGTTGAACAGCACCGTGGGCCGCTTCGCGGTACACGTCGTGCCGGCGGCCGGGGCCGGCGAAGCCGCCGAAGCCGCCGAAGCGGCATCCTCGGCTCCGGCCGCCGTACCCGCGTAGCCCGCGACGCCGCCCGCCAGCACGGCGGCCGGCAGCACGCGGCGCCATGCGCGCCCCATCGACCCGCGCTCCATCACTTCGACCGCGCGTGGATCTCGGCGACATAGCCGCCCGGGAACTGCACGAGCGCTGCATCGCGCCCGTCCGACGTGAACGTCGGCACCAGCACGGTCACGCCCGCGGCCTGCGCCTGCTTCAGCGTCGCGGCCAGGTCCGGCACTTCATAGCCGGTCATCTCGCGGCCGAACGGGTAAGGCAGATGGCCGTCGGTGGCGAGCACGGTCATCTTGCCGAAACCCGATTCGATGCGGATGCGGCGATACGTATCGTTCGGCCGGCCGATCTCGATGCCCGGCGCCTTGCGCACGTCGGACACCACCTTGCCGCGCGAGAACGCGACGAAGTCGTGCACCAGCTTGCTCGCGCTTTCCGGCGACACGTACACGCGGTTTTCCGGCACCGTCTGCAGCGGGTCGTATTTCGGCGCCTGCGTGTGCCAGTAGAGCTGCATGTTCACGCCGCCCGGCCAGCGGATGATCGCGTCGCGGCCGATCGGGTCGGGGAACGTGTCGACGACCACGTCCGCGCCGTGCGCGCGCGCCGATTTCATCGCGACGTCCATGTCGGTGACGAGGTAGCCGGTGCGCTCCTCGCAGAACGGATAGGGGATCGGCGTCTTGAAGCCGAACACCGAGATCGTGCCGGCCGGCGTGAACACGAGCTGCGACATCGTCTGGCTCGGCGTCGGCGTGACCTGGAACACGCCCTGCTTCGACTTGCTGCCGCCGAACGTCGCGACGAAGCTGTCGGTGAAGCGGTCGAAATCTTCCGGCGCGACGCACACGTGCGTCGTGTCGTACTGCGGGCCGACCGCGACGGCCGGCACCTTCGCGGACGTCGTCTCGAGCAGGCGCGTCTCGTCGGCATGGGCCGGCGCGGTGGCCAGCAATGCGCCGAGCACGGCCGCCGACGCGGCCGTCAGCCGCCATGCCTGTTGCAATTTCAGTGCGATCATCGGGTTCTCCTTGAAAGTGGCACGCGCGGCCACATGCCGCGCGCGCATTCAGCGTGACGTCGGCCGCTCGTCGGGCCGACCGGATTGATAGGCGAGGAAGCACAGCACCGCGAGCGGCAGCGCGAGCGCCCAGAACGCCGCGAACAGATAGGCCATCGCACCCGCGCCGGCGCCGAGCGCGAAGCCCGCGACCGGCGGCAGCGTGCGCCTCAGCCGCACGCGTGCGGCTTCGCGTTCGGCCGGCGCGGCGAGCGGCACCAGCCAGTCGAATGCATCGATCACCGCCTGCGTGACGTTGCCCGTCATCACCGTGTTGGCGACGACCGAGCGGGCCGTCAGCCGCGCGTGCGCGTTCTGGACGCCCATCGCCGCGGCGCCGAGGAGGCCGCACAGGATCGTCCTCGGCGCGTCGGCATCGGCGATCGGCGAGGCCATCACGCCGGCCAGCATGAAGCCGGCCAGCAGCATGGCCTGCAGCGCATACAGCGAACGCGCACGCACGCCGTGGCCCAGCTGGCGCATCCGGTGGTCGAGCACGCGCGCGACGACGATGCCCGCGATGAAGGACGGAAACGCGAGCCACTTGATCGCGAGCCCTTGCCCGACGCCGGCCAGGCCCGAGCCGATCAGGATGAAGTTGCCGGTGACGTGCGCGGTGAACAGGCCGAACAGCGCGACGAAGCCGAGCGTGTCGACATATCCCGCGATCGACGCGAGAAACACGTCCTCGCCGCGCACGCGGTCGGGCACGGCGCCCGCGGTTACCGGCTGCGACGGCATGACCCGGTTTCCTGGATGGTGGCGCCGGCGCCCGGCGAGATCTGATAACGCATGTTCCGCTCCGGTTGCGCCGACCGGCCCGGCTTGCCGACTGGCATCCGGCCCGTGCGGCGGTTCGGAAGCCAGACTAGTGAAGGCTGACCTTAATGTCATGGCGGCCGCCTGAATTTTTCTGAATCGGCGGCGGGCTCGCGTGGCCGGGGGGCCGGGCCGGCACGACGCGGTTTGCGCCCCGCACCGGCCCCGCAGCGCGCCGAAAGCCCCGCCGCGCGCGGCATGCGGCCCGTCAACCGTGCTATTTTTCGATCGATAGTTAACGCAGGCGCACCATCGGGAGCCGATGCATGACCGAAAGAAAACGCAGCACGCCGGCCCGCGAGCGCGGGACGGACGCCGACGGCAACGCCGTCACGCCGGGCCGCCGGCTCGCGCCGGAAGCGCGCGAGCGGCAGATCGTCGAGAAGGCGATCGAGCACTTCGCGACGCACGGCTTTTCCGGCAGCACCCGCGAGCTCGCGCGGCAGATCGGCGTCACCCAGCCGCTGCTGTACCGCTACTTCCCGAGCAAGGAGGCGCTGATCGACCGCGTGTACGACGAGATCTACACGTGGAACCCCGACTGGGAAAAACTGATCGGTGACCGCACGGTGTCGCTGCAGGAGCGGCTCGTCGCGTTCTATCGCGACTATGCGCAAACCATCCTGCGGCGCGAATGGATCCGCACGTTCATCTTCGCGGGGCTCAGCCGCGAGGGATTCAACACGCGTTACCTGTCGCGGCTGCGCGAACGCGTGTTCCTGCCGGTGCTGCGCGAGCTGCGGCACGAATACGACATCGCGACGCCCACCACCGAGGCCCAGCGCAATGCGGAAGTCGAGCTGGTCTGGAGCCTGCACGCGAGCATCTTCTATTTCGGCGTGCGCAAGTGGGTCTACGGCCTGCCGGTGCCCGACGATCTCGACACCGAGATCGAACGGCTGATCGACGCGTTCCTGCACGGCACGCCCGCCGCGCTGAAGCAGCTCACGTCGGACGCACCCGCGCGGCGGCGCCGGCGCGGCTGACACGGGTGGCGGGCATGCCGTGCGACGACGGTCGCATCGTCGTCCGGCATGTTCACGCTTGTGCGTCTTCGTCAGGCCCGCACGCGACGGGACGCCACCGGCCGAGCGAATCAAATGGGGATCGGCAACCGCCTGCCACGGCCGGCCCGTGACCAGGCAAGCCGGTTCCGGCCGTGCGCGCAATCACGCGAATTCAGAACAATTTATTCGGCGCGCCGCACGATTCGCCTATTCTCGAAAGGCATTTGCGGCCGCGCCGGTTTCGCGCGGGCCGAACCGAACAGCGACCGACCCATGACCCTCTCCATGCCTTCGATCACCCATCACACCGTCACCGCGAACGGCATCCGCCAGCACTACATCGACGCCGGCAGCGGGCCCGCTGTCGTGCTGCTGCACGGCTTTCCCGAGACCAGCTTCGCGTGGCGCTTCCAGATTCCCGCGCTCGCGCAGCGCTACCGCGTGATTGCGCCCGACCTGCGCGGTTACGGCGAAACCGACAAGCCGGCCGCCGGTTACGACAAGCGCAACATGGCGCGCGACGTCGCCGGGCTGCTCGACGCGCTCGGCATCGGCCGCATCGCGCTCGTCGGGCACGACCGCGGCGCGCGCGTCGCGACGCGTTTCGCGAAGGACTTCCCCGAGCGCGTCGACCGGCTCGTCGTGATGGACAACGTACCGACGCGCATCGTCGCGCAGAACATGACCGCTCAAACGGCGCGCGCGTACTGGTTCTTCCTGTTCCACCAGGTGCCGGATCTGCCCGAGGCGCTGATCGCCGGCAAGGAAGCCGAGTGGCTCAGCCACTTCTTCTCCGACTGGTGCTACAACCCGCACGCGATCTCCGGCGACGCGTTCGACACCTACGTGCGCGCGTACCGGCGCCCGGGCGCCGTGCGCGGCGCGCTGGCCGACTATCGCGCGAACGCCGAGGACGTGCAGCAGGATCTCGTCGACGCGGACGTCAAGATCGCGTGCCCGACGATGGCGCTCTGGGGCGAGGATTTCTACGCGGTCGGCAAGATGTTCGACATGAAATCCGTGTGGGAAAGCATGGCGACGGACCTGCGCGCCGAGCCGATCGCACAGTGCGGGCACCTGCCGCAAGAGGAGCAGCCGGAGCGCGTGAACGCGCTGCTGCTCGACTTCCTGCAGCACTGGGAAGGCTGATTCGATGCGCACGCAACGAACCATCGGGAGGCAGGCAGCATGAACGACGTTTCGGGCCCGCTGGCGGTTGTGATCGGCGGATCGGTGGGCGGGCTGTTCACCGCCACTTCACTGCGGGCGGCCGGCTGGCGCGTCAAGGTCTTCGAGCAATCGCCGAACGAGCTCGACAGCCGCGGCGGCGGCATCGTGCTGCAAACGCCGATCGAACGCGCGTTCGCGTTCGGCGGCGTGCCCGTGCCGCACGATGCGGGTGTCGATTCCGGCGACCGGATCTATCTCGACGCGCACGACCGGATCGTGCAACGCCTGGCCATGCCGCAGACGCAGACCGCGTGGAACGTGATCTATACGGCGCTGAAGCGCGCGCTGCCCGCCGGCGTCGTGCATGGCGGCGTGTCGTTCGAGCGCTTCGAGCAGGACGGCGAACGCGTGATCGCGCACTTCGCGGACGGCCGGGTCGAGCCGGCCGACCTGCTGGTCGGCGCCGACGGCGGCCGCTCGAACGTGCGCGCGCAACTGCTGCCCGATGCGCGGCCCGCGTATGCGGGTTATGTCGCGTGGCGCGGGCTCGTCGACGAGCACTTGCTGCCGGCCCCGGTGCTCGACGTGTTGCGCAACCGCTTCACGTTCCAGCAAGGCGACGCGCACCTGTTCCTCACCTATCTGGTCCCCGGCCGCGACGGCGCGATCGAGCCGGGCAAGCGGCGCGTGAACTGGGTCTGGTACCGGCGGCTCGCACCGGCGAGCCTGCCGTCGCTGTTTCTCGCGCGGGACGGCACGCAGCGCGACGGTTCGCTGCCGCCCGGCGCGATGCGCGACGACAACCGGCTCGAACTCGTGGACGCGGGCCGCCGGATGCTGGCGCCCACGCTCGCCGCGCTCGTCGACGCGACGCAGGCGCCGTTCGCGCAGGCGATCCTCGATCTCTCGGTCGAGCGCATGGCGTTCGGCCGTGCGGTGCTGCTCGGCGACGCGGCCTGCCTCGTGCGGCCGCATACGGCCGCGGGCGTCGCGAAAGCGGCGGAGAATGCGGTCGGGCTCGCCGAGGCGCTGCGCGGCGTCGTGCACGGCCCCGCGTTCGACGCCGCGCTGGCGGGCTGGGAACGCCGTCAGCTCGCGACCAACGCGTCGCTGTCCGACCTCGGCATCTCGCTCGGCACGCGGATCATGGGGCGCGCGTGACCGTCCGGCGGTGCGCGCCGCTCCGGTCGATCGCGCATGCCGGCCGGCCCGTCACGCGTGGCGCACGACGATATCCCACGCGGTATGACACGCCTGCCCCGGCAGCGTCAGCGCGCGCAGCACCACCCGATCGCCCTGCTGCGTCGCGACGCTGAACTTATGCGGCGCCAGCAGCGCGACCGTCGCGCCGTTGTGCTCCAGTTGCAAGCCCGGCGCCGCAGGCTGGCCGCTCAGATGCGACAGCCAGATGTCCAGCACCAGCCGGTCGCGCGTCACCGCGAATTCGACCGTGTGCGCCGCCCACGCATTCAGTGCATGGCCCTGCGGGTTGCGGAACGACGGCCCCGCGGCCAGACGCGGCACGTTCGCCAGCACGTCCTCGTGCGCGGCCAGCACCGACAACCCGCTTGCGACGAAGCGTTCGGGCCGAAGCAGGCCGGGATCGGCCGGCTGCGCCCGCTTGCCGGCCTCGGGCGCCAGCGCGAACGCCTGCCCGAGCGCGATCGCATGCTCGGCATGACGCGCCAGGTAGCGCCAGTGATTCAGGAAGCGCACGTCGCCCGTCATGTGCAGGCCACGGATCGGTTTGCCCTGATGCTCGAGCACGATGCGGACCGCGTCGAAATCGTGCCGCTCGTGCAGCCCCCATTTCGTGACGAAATTCTGCTCGCAGCCCACGAGCCGCACGTGGCCGCGGCCGCCCCACAGATGCAGGAAGGTCGTGTCCAGCCCGTAGATCGCCGCGAAGTCCTGGCCGATCCTGCCGGCCTGTTCGCGGACAAACCGCGCGAATCGCGCCCAGGGCTCGCGGCCGCCGACCACGAGCCCCGCCTGCAGCGGCTGCCCCAGCCGCTCGAGCACGTCCTGCACGCACTGGTGGATCAGCGCGTCGCGCCGTTCGCCGATGAGCGGCGTCATCACGAACGCGCAGAAGTGCGCATCGGGCGCGACGTGAAGGGCGTCGTCGTGCGGCACGACGTCGAAGATGTCGAACCGCGGCCCCGGGAACCAGATGTCGGCATCGTAGAGCGCGAGCGTCTGCAACGCCGGATCGGTGTCGAAGATCGCGGCCGCGGAGATGTAGCGGTCCCAGGCAAGGTCGCCGACGCCCGCCGCCGCGTACACCTCGATCCCGTTCGCGCGCAGCCGCTGCTGCTTCTCGTCGGACAACCCGTAGCCGATAACGCCGATGCGCCCCCGGTAGTCCGTCGCGCGCAGCGAGACGATGAACGGGATGACCATTTCGTACCAGGCCTGCGTGTTGTCGTCGATCGCGAACGCGACGAGTTGCTGGCGGTCGGTCTCGTTGTTGTCGGACGTGTTCATGCGTGTGGTGAGATTGGTCAGTCCGTCGTTCCGATCGGTCCGGCTGCCGGTGTTCCTTTACACGCGACGCCGATTATCGGAAGGCAGTCGAATACCCGTTATCGTCATACGATTGCGAGCGATATCCATTCGGCGGCAGCCCCGTTCGCCGGGGCCGTTCGCCGGAAAATGGATGCTCGATTTTTACCACGGCGCGATATTCCCGCGCGACCTGAAAATGCGTCGCGATCCGGAACATTTGTTAAATAGCTTGAATGACCGACAACCGGCCGGCAATTTGCCTTAACATCCGGCCGTCATCTCGACTGACGCCGATCACGGTTGACCGACCCTGGACTCCGGCCGTGGCTTTCATTTTTCAGGTGCCTGAACGGGGCACCGATTTCATCCGGACGCTACGACCGATCATGTTCCAGACCCCGGGAGATTCATTCGTCAACGGCTCGTTGCTGGGCCTGTGCGTCGAGGTGCCGCTCGCCGCGCTGGTGTCGCTCGCCATGCACGGCGTCGACTGGAACGGGCAGCGCATCGCGATGCTGATCGCCACGCCGGTGCTGCTCGCCTGCATTGCGCTGCTGACCCGCCCGGTCGCATTCAGCACGGTGTGGAAGCACAAGCGCTCGCCGTTCGTGCTCGACGACAACGTGCGCGCGTCGATCTACGGCCGGCTCTGCGGGATCGCGCTCGGGCTCGTGTTCGGCATCATGGTCGCGACGACGTTCGCCTGATCCCGCCGAACCGGCGCGCCCGACGAAACCTGCGTCGGGCCTGAAGCCGCCGGGTCACGAGCGCGTCTTCCCGGCGCATCGCGTCACGCCGACGCCACCAGCGTGTTGAACGACGTATCCCACAACGGCGCGACATTCGCCGGCCCATCCAGCACGCCGATCCGCGCGAACACATCCGCGACCTGCTGATGCTGCGCCACCACGTCGGGCGTCACCGGCAGCAGCGCATAGTCTTCGCTGCGCTGGTCGAACATCGCGACGAGATCGGCCACCGGCACGCGCGTCTCCTGGTTCTGCACCCGCGCGTAGTCGCCGAAATGCCCGTTCGCCCACGCATACGCGCGCCGGAACCGCAGCAGCAGATCGCCCGTCGCCGCACGACGGCGCGCATCGTCGAGCGTGCGCGGGTTCGCGTACACCGGGAAATTGCCCGACAGATAACCCTTCCCCGTCTTCAGCACGCGCGCCCCGTAGCGATTGCGCGCGAGCTGGCCGTTGTAGCCGTAGATCGCCCACGCGTCGATGTCGCCGCGATCGTAGGCCGACAACCCGTCGGTCGGCGACAGGTTGATCGGCTGGATGTCGTCGAAGCCCAGGCCCGCTTCCGTGAGCTGGCGATACAGGAAGTAGTGCGACGTCGTCGCGCGCACGTAGCCGACGCGCTTGCCCTTCAGGTCCGCGATGCTGCGGATCGGCGTGTCCTTGCGTGCGAGCGTGACCTGGTTGTTCAGGTCTTCGCGCACGCGGGTGATGAGCCGGACGCTGGCCTTCTGGCGCGCGGCGAACACGGCCGGAATTTCGCTGCCCGAACCGATATCGAGCGCATCTGCATTGAGCGCCTCGATGTGCAGCACGCCGTTGTTCAGTTCGCGCCAGTCGATCCGGTACGGTGTGTCGCCGAGGCCGGCCGCCTGCAGCAGCGCGCGCCAGCCGCCCTTGTAGGTCGCGACGCGCAACGTCGTGCCGGCGAGATCGGTGTTGACGGCCGGCGTGGCGAACGCGGCCTTCGCGGCGAACGGCGCCGCCACGGCTGCGGCGCCGGCAAGAATCAGGCGGCGGCGTGCCGCCGACGTTGACGCCATCGAATCCTCCTGTCGATCGGTTGCGAATTGAGCGGAAGCCCGCACGGCTGCATCAATGCAGCACCGGGAACCCGTGGCGCTCGGCCAGCAGTTCGAGGATGCGGCGCGCGTCGGTGACGAACCGCACGTCGCCGAGCGTCTGCGCGTCGTCCGGCGCCGGCTGGTCGCGACCGAGCACGAGGACCGGCAAGCCCTGGTGCGCATCGTCGAGCGCCTCGATCACCGCGTGGCGCGGCCGCTCGAAGCCGACGCGCTTCACGTCGATGCGGCCGGCATGCTCGGGCGCGCTCGCCAACAGCCCCTCGATCGACAGTCCGTGCGGACAGACGAAACGCTGGCCCGGATGCTTCGGATCGGCAAAGCCCGGTTCCAGCAAAAACAGTACATCGCGACTCATGTCAAACGGCTCCCGTGTTCGTTGTTCAGCCGGGACGCATGCGCACGTCGGCGCAGTCATGGTCCCGGAGCAGGCCGGCCCGCGGCCGGATGCCCGACTCTACCGTTGCGCGTCGCACCGCCCTACCAACGTTTTGAGAAATCGATATGCCGGCGCGCGTAGCGCATCGATCGTGCGCCGCACAGATGGCCGTTGCGTAAATGCATCGCCCGGTGCATCGCGGACATTGCGGATATCGAACCATTTCATCGATCGATATGACGGCGGCCGCGGGTAGCCGGCGCCCGACGTTCGCCGTTCGAGCGATGCGTTCGCCGCAGCAGGGGTGCCGGACGCGATCGCGACGCACATGCCGGACTTGCAGCAATGCACATTACAAATCGGCCGCGCAGCGATTTACAAACCACGGATCGACCGTTCGCCGGTTCACCCCGCGTCAATAGCATCGTGCTCCTTACAGTCTTACTCATAAAAACAGAGGAAAGTCAT
Source organism: Burkholderia sp. LS-044 (assembly GCF_004803625.1). Classification (NCBI taxonomy): domain Bacteria; kingdom Pseudomonadati; phylum Pseudomonadota; class Betaproteobacteria; order Burkholderiales; family Burkholderiaceae; genus Burkholderia; species Burkholderia sp. LS-044. Next base: position 308,260 of record NZ_SSWO01000008.1, on the reverse strand, counting down.
GATCAAAAAAACGGTGGTCCTGGGTTTGGTTTCGATCGGTTCGGTCAGCGCGCATGCGCAGAGTTCGGTCACGTTGTACGGCGTCGTCGATGCCGGTTTCGCCTATACGAACAACCAGGGCGGCGCGAGCAACATCCAGCAGACGAGCGGCAAGCTGAGCGGCAGCCGCTGGGGCCTGAAAGGCGTGGAAGATCTCGGTGGCGGCCTGCAGGCGGTCTTCACGCTCGAAAGCGGGTTCCGGCCGAGCGACGGCGGGCTCGGCCAGGGCGGCCGGCAGTTCGGCCGTTCCGCGTACGTCGGCCTGGCCAAGTCCGGCATCGGCACGCTGACCTTCGGCCGCCAGTACGAGCCGATCACCGATCTCGTCGCGCAGTACTCGGGGTCCGGCTTCTGGTCGCCGGCCACGCACGTGGGCGACAACGACAACATGAACCAGAGCTTCCGCCTGAACAACGCGGTGAAGTTCCGCAGCGACACGATCGCCGGCTTCACGGCCGACCTGCTCTATGCGTTCAGCAACCAGGCGAACGGCGGCGCCGGCACCGGCTTCTCGAACAACAATGCGTGGGGCGTGTCGGCGAACTACGTGAACGGGCCGCTGTCGGTCGGCGGCGGTTACGTGCGACTCAATCACCCGAATGCGACGTCGAACACGACCGGCGCGGTGGGCGGCGCGACCTCGACCACCGGCAACGACTACAGCGGCGCGTTCTTCTACGGGCTGAACGGCGGTGTGCTCAAGCAGCAGATCGGCGTGGCGGGCGCGAACTACGCGCTCGGCCGCGCGACGCTCGGCTTCGCGTGGAGCCACACGCAGCTCAACTATCTCGACGGCTCGTCGCGCAAGTTCAACAACTACGACGTGAACGCGCGTTACCAGATCACGCCGGCGGCTACGCTGATCGGCGTCTATACGTTCACCGACGGGCGCGCGAGCGGCCTGCCGGGCACCGGCGGCCAGACGCTGAAGCCGCGCTGGCACCAGTTCACGCTCGGGTTCGACTATGCGCTGTCGAAGCGTACCGATATCTACGTGTCGGGCATCTACCAGCTCGCGGCCGGCGATGCGAGCACGGCGACGGCGGGCGGTTATCGCAGGATCGCGGCGATCTCGAACATCGGCAGCGCGTCGTCGACGAACCGCCAGGTCGCGCTCGTCAGCGGGCTGCGCGTGAAGTTCTGACGGCATGCGCAGCGGGTGCGGTGCGATGCGGTGACGCGCGATAAGCAAAGCGGGAATCGTTGTTTGCCGCGCCGTGCCCGGTTGCCGAGAATGTGCGTTTCCCGTGCGCTGCCCGCAGGCGCGATACGCGTTCGACGATGACCGACTCCCTCCCCGCGTGCCGCGCAGCAGCCGGCGTGCGGCACTGCGTCGGCACGCCGGCGCATCGGGCATCGCACCCGGGCGATTCGCCGCCGCACGTGCCCGCCGTTGTCGCGCGGTGCGTGCCCAACCCGCAAGGAAGCCATCATGAGCGCCCCCTCCGTCGCCGCTCCAGTCGCGACGTCACCGTTCGTCGACGTCCGCTCGCCGGCGGATTTCCCCGACAGCCCCGTGTCGCGCGTGCTCGCGCAGCCGCTGATGCTCGGGCTGTTCCTGCCGATCCAGGCCGGCGGCTGGAGCGCGTCGACGCTGCCGCGCACGACCGACTGGACGTTCGACTACAACGCCGAGCTGGTCGCGCGCGCGGAAGCGCTCGGCTTCGATCTCGTGTTTGCGCTGTCGCAATGGCTGCCGAAAGGCGGTTACGGCGGCGTGTTCGACGGCCACGCGCTCGACTCGTTCATGACGCTGGCCGCGCTGACCGCGCGCACCGAGCGGATCATCCTGGTCGCGACGAGCCATGTGCTGTACGGGCCGTGGCATCCGCTGCATTTCGCGAAGTTCACCGCGACGCTCGATCACATCTCGCGCGGGCGCTGGGGCATCAACGTCGTGACCGGTCATCGCGCCATCGAGCACGAGATGTTCGGCTGGAACCGGATCGAGCACGACCGGCGCTACGAAATGGCCGCCGAGTTCGTCGACGCGGTGCAGCAGTTGTGGGCGCAACCGGACAATTTCAGCTACACGCCCGCGCTGTCGGGCTGGCGGCTGGGCGGCGCGTTCGTCACGCCGAAACCACGCTACGGCCGCCCGCTGCTGATCAACGCGACCGGCTCCGACGCGGGCATCGAGTTCGCGGCGCGCTATTCGGACATCGTGTTCGTCACGAGCCCTGCCGGCCCCGACGCCGAACGCGCGATCGACGCCCTGCCCGCGCATACCGCGCGCGTGAAGGCGGCCGCCGCCGCGCGCGGCCGGACGATCCGCACGCTGCTCAACCCGCTCGTGATCTGCCGCGAAACGGCAGCCGAAGCGCGCGCGTATCGCGACGCGATCGTCGCGCATGCGGACGAAGGCAGCTTCCACCGTTTCGACAGCGACGCGCATGCGTGGCGAGGCGGCTTCGAACAACGCGCGCAGGCCGACGCGCGCGCGATCGGCGGCAACATCTCGATCACGGGTTCGCCGGAGGAAGTGGCGGACACCATCGTGCGGCTGCACCGTGCGGGCATCGACGGCATCCAGTTGAGCTTCTACGATTTCAAGCCCGATCTCGACTTCTTCGGCGAGCGCGTGCTGCCGCTGCTGCACGACGCCGGCTTGCGGCGCTGACGCGGACTGCGGACGCATCGCCCGCCGCGGCACTCACCGTTTCGACACGGCCGGGTCAGAACACGCGGCCTTCGGTGAGGTGCGTCGTCACGCCGTTCAGGTCGTAGTCGCCGATCACGCGCGCCTTGTGCAGCAGCGGGTTGTGGCTGAAGATCGTGCGCAGGTTGCGCCAGTGCCGGTCGAAGTTGTGTTCGCGCGCCGTCGCCGATGCCCCGCCGACTTCGAACAGCCGCTCGGCCGCGTGCAGCGCGAGCTTGCTGACGATGAGCTGCGTACGCGCGGTTGCGAGCGCGCTGTCGAGCACGTGTGCATCCGCATCGGCGTCGCCGGCCTCGATCGCGTCGGCGGAACGGTCGAGCGCCCGCGCGTTTTCGCGCACGAGCGCGTCGATCGCGTGACTGTGCGCGGACAGTTCGCCGACGACCTGCTGGATGAAGTGATCGTCGCGCGCGGTCGGCGCCGGGCTGTGCAGCACCGGGCGGCCGTGCGCGAGCACGTAACGGCGCGCATCGGCAACCACGTTGCGCACGATGCCCGCACCCGTCGCGACGAGATGCAGCTGGCGCAGCGCGCCGCAATGACGGCCGACGAGCGTCGAGCCGTCGCGCGGGGCCACTTCGTCCGCGAACACCTGCACGTCGTCGAGCAGCAGGCTGCCGCTCGCGGTCATGCGCTGGCCCATGCCGTCCCAGTCGTCGAGCACCCGTACGCCGTCGCGCGCGACGGGAATGATCACGGCGACCGCGTCGCCCTGCTCGTTCTCCACGTTGATGCGCGCGAAATCGGCGAACGCGGTGCCGGTCGAATAGTATTTGCGCCCCGTCACGCGATAGTGCTCGCCGTCCCGGCGCAGCACGGTGGTGTTCTCGCCCGGCCGCGACGTGCCGCGCTCGGTCGACGCACCGCCGAAGATCGCGCCGGCCAGTGCCCGCTCGAGCTGCACGTCGTTGAACGGCGTGCGCGGCGACAGCCGCAGCGTCTCGGTCTGGTCGTAGTGGATCCGCAGCGCGTGCGCGAGGTTCGAATCGGCGGCGGCCAGCGTCGCGATCGTGTCGAACAGGTCGACCAGCGTGCCGCCGAGGCCGCCGCGCGCGACCGGAATCCGCAGCACACCCAGCGCCGAGCGCCGGAAGTGTGCGAAACCGTCGAACGGCAATTCGCGACGCGCCTCGCGTTGCGCGGCATCCTGCCCGATCGCGCTCGCGAGATCGGGCAGTGCGGCGAGCGCGTCGCGCAACGCGTCGCGCGGATCGACGGCATCACGGGCGGTCATTCTGCGGTTCCTTGTACGAGAGATTCGGGAATGCCGCTGCGCGGTGCGATCGCGGCATCCGCGAACCGGCGCACATACGGCACCGCAAAGTATAGGGATGCCCCCGGTGTGCGTGAAAAGCCGATTTCAGCTTTTGTTATGCGTGTGCCGGGAATGGTCGCGCGCCATCGCACCATCGCGCCGTTGCGCGATACCCCGGCGCGGCGCGGTCGCGCGTGGCGACCGTCACGATTCCGTCGACGGGTCGGGTACGCGCACGATGCCCTCCGGATACCGGATGTCGATCAGCCCGTGCTTGTCGCGGATGCGGATCGGCGGCACGACCTCCACGCTCGCACGGTCGACGCCCTCGCACACGGCCAGGTTCGTATTGGTGCGGTAGTACACGCGCTGGTCGTCGACCGCAAAGGCCCAGTTCAGAAAGCGCAGGCTTCGTGCGTCGATCCCCGGCAGCGGCTTGCGGTAGTTCTTCCCCCACAGCACGTGACCGTCGGCGTCGATCAGCATGTCGTGAAAGACGCCGCGCGCGGTCTCGACGTCGACGCGCCCCGGCTTCGTCACGATCTTGCCGTCGTAAAGGATCTGCGCGCCGAGCCGCGCATACCGGTAGCCGAGGCTCACCACGCCGGCCGGATCGTCGATGCCGCGCTTGCGCACACCGGCGCAGAACAGGTGCTTCGCATCCCGCGCGTACGCGCCGCCGATATGCGTCAGGCTGGCCACGTCGGCCTTGACGACGGTCAGGTGGCATGGGCCGCGATCGGGATCGTGGATGTCGCGCTCGACGTGGTAAGCCTGCCGTGCATCGCGATACCAGCCTCCGCCCAGGGGTTCCAGCGTGGCGGCATCGCCGTCGGCAACGAGCCCTTCGCCTGCATCGTCGTAGCTGAACGCGGCGCCGCCCGCGTAGTAGCGCAGCCCCGACGCATCGACGGCAAAGTGGTCGACCAGGTGCCGGAAGCTGCCCAGATCGAAGTTGTTGAGCGCGCGATACTGGTGCCCGCTGCCGGTGCGGGCCCAGACGCGTTCGCCATCGCTATGGAACGGCCCGCCGAGCGGGGCAAGCGGCTCGTTGCGCGTGTCGCGCCGCCGCCGCGCTTCCGCCTCCTCACGGCGCTGCGCCTCCTCGGCGTCGTAGATGGCCTGCTGCTCCGGCGTGACCCGCGCCGCATCCTCGTACTGCTGCATGTGGCGCGCATGCAGCGACTGCACGGTCGCGATGCAGTACACCGAATGCGGAACCGAGCGCAGATACAGCGCCCAGTCCTCGTCGTCGCACCGGTAGAACCAGTGGATCGCCTCGCCGTCCCATCCGGCCGGGTCGGTGCGCGCGAGCAGCGCGGCCTTGACGTCCCGGACCTTGCCGGGCACGACGAAGGAAAGGCTGTAGCCGGTGTCACGGACGATGTCGAGGCTCTCATCCTCGAACAGGCTTCGCATCAGTTTTTCGAGTTCTTGCAAGGTCATGGGCGCGTGTCGACCCGGTGACGGGCCACGGAATGAACGGACGTGCGGCGGTCATTCTAACCATGGCGACGTGCGCTGCCCCGGCCTCCTTCGGGACATTCGGTCGATCCGTCGCGTATCCGCCCGGATACGAACACGTCGACGATCGTCATTTCGCTGCATCCGGTTCCCGATCGGGAACGAAACGGGCATTCCGTTGCCGGTACGATCAATTCGTTTCCGCTCGGATACGAATTGATGCCTGCGCCAACGAGTTGTGCAATACTGTTCCCGATCAGATACGAAGCACGGAGGACGTCATGCACGAGATCCTGCCCGTCGGCACGATCGGCGCACTCGCCAACCTCATCCGCGCGGCACGGCTCCAGCAGGGATTTACGCGGGACGAACTCGCGAACGCCACGGGGCTTTCGCCGAAATTCATCAGCCAGGTGGAGGCCGGGAAACCCACCGCGCAGGTCGGCAAGATCCTGCTGCTGCTCGGCGAACTGGGCATCACCCTGCTCGCGCAATCGTCCATCGAGATTTCGGCAGCAAACGTGCTGAAGGCCGCGCAACGCCGCAGGAGCCGCCATGGCGAGTAGAACGCTGATCGCCTCCGCGAACGGGTTGCGCATGGGCGCGCTGACCGACGACAAAGGCGTCTGGTCGTTCACGTACGACGCACAGTGGCTGGCATCGCCACGCGCGTACCCGCTGTCCCCCGCTTTCCCGCTGCGCGCCGGCACCTTCACCGATACCTCGACCGATCGCCCGGTCCAGTGGTTCTTCGACAACCTGCTGCCGGAAGAAGGCATGCGCACGTCGCTTGCGCGCGAGGCCAGGGTCGACGCCGCCGACGCGTGGGGGCTGCTCGCGTACTTCGGGCGCGAATCGGCCGGCGCGCTCACGCTGCTCGCGGAAGGCGAGCAGGAAGCGGCAGGCAGCATGCAGCCGCTCCCGCTCGACGAACTCGAACGCCGCATCCAGGCGATGCCCGAGCGCGCGCTGACGGCCACCGCGCCCAAGCGCATGTCGGCGGCCGGCGCGCAGCAGAAGCTGCTGCTGATCCTGCGCGGCGACGCGCCGGACTACACGCTGTTCGAACCGGTCGGCAGCGAACCGTCGATGCATCTGCTGAAACCGGACATGCGCGCCGCCGGCTATCCGCATTCGGCGATCAACGAGTTCTTCTGCATGAAGCTCGCGAAGCGGATGGGCCTCGACGTGCCCGACGTGCACTTTCTGCGCGCGCCGTCCGCGTGCTACGTGATCGACCGTTTCGACCGCGATACCGCATCGGAGCCGGCCGCACGGCTGCATACGATCGATGCGATGCAGTTGCTGAACTACGATCGCGGCTTCAAGTACCAGCGCGCGAACGCGGAAGAACTCGGCCGCGCGATCGGGCAGACCAGCACGCGCGCGCTGGCGCGCCTGTCGGTGTTCCGCTGGACGATCTTCAACGTGGTGGTCGGCAACGGCGACGCGCACCTGAAGAACCTGTCGTTCTTCGTCGACGCGCGCGGCTACCGGCTCGCGCCGTTTTACGACATCGTCAGCACGGTCGTCTATCACACGCCCACGCACCGGCCCGATCATCGCGGCGATCATTGGCCGCACTGCGAGCTGACGATGCCGCTCGGCGCGGCGACGCGCTTCGCCGACATCGACCTGGGTGCGCTGGTCGCGTTCGGCAACGCGCTCGGGCTCAGGGAGAAGGCAGCCGAAAACGAGCTGCGGCGCTTTCTCGAACCGCTCGATCGCAGCGTCGCGCAGACGCTCGACGAAGTGCGCGAGGTCGCGCGCCCCGACGCCGGGGAAATGCGCCTGCTGAACTCGATCGTCTCGATGCCGATCGCGGAGATGGGCCGCGCGCTGCGGCAGGGGCGCGGGTAAGCGGCCGCGCACGGGTCGCGTGCCGTCCGCTCACCGCGGCCGATGCCTGACGAACCGGCCCTGGCCCGTGATGGATGCGCATCACCAGCTCGTCACGCCGCGAGTCCGGTCGGCGACGCAACCGCGACATCCGGATTGAATCGGGTCATGCAGTTCAGGTCGAGTGCGCGTATCTGCTCGGTCATGAAGTCGACGAAGATACGAATGCGCGTCGGAAGATGCTGCCGGCTGAGATAGCAGATATAGTGGCCGCGATCTTCCGGCACATGCTGCGCGAGCGCGACGACGAGTTCGCTCGAAGCGATATGGTCGCGGATCTGGTAACCCGCCATCTGCGCGATGCCCGAACCGTTCAGGACCGCACGCAGCACCAGGTCCGCGTCGTTGAACGTCAGCCGCGACTTCGGCAGGTATTTCTGCACGCGGCCGTCGACGTTGAACTCCCATTCGAATATGCGGCCGCTCGCAAAGCGAAAGTTGATGCACTCGTGCCGGCCCAGATCCTCCAGACTCTGCGGAAGCCCGTGCGCGGCCACATACGACGGCGACGCGCAGAGCGCCATCTGCATCGGAATCAGTTGCCGGGCGATGATGCTCGAATCCTCGATGCGTCCATTGCGGAACGACACGTCGATTCGTTCGGATACCAGATCGACCGGCCGATCGTCGAGCAGCAGATCGATGACGATGTCGGGGTAGGCTTTCGCAAACGTTTCCAGCAGCGGCGCAACGATCTTCCGGCCGAAACCCACCGCCGAGCTGATCCGGATGAGGCCGCGCGGCGGCCCCTCCCGCAGTTCCAGCATGTCGTTCATGGCTTCGACGATCTGCGCCACGCCCTGGTGGCAGTTCTCGAAGAATCGCTGGCCTTCGCAGGTCAGTTCCGTCATGCGCGTGGTCCGCTGGAACAGCCGCGTACTCAACTGCGCCTCCAGCTTCTGGACGTTGCGGCTCACGGCCGGCCGGCCGACGCCGAGACGTTCGGCGGCCTTGGTAAAGCTCCCCTCGCTCGCCACCGCGACGAACGCAAGGATGCCCGCGTAGCTTGCACCGAAGCTGGCCGACAACGCGTCGGCGCGCCCTGGCAAGTCGCGACGAACGCCGTGCTCCGACGTATCCGATCGATTCATTTCCGCTGCCCCCAGACATCCCGCCCATCCCGATTGCCCGTCGCAGGCGTACGCCTGCACCCCCACCTTCGACACGCGAATCAGCTTCTTGCGAGCCACCGGTTCAGGCCGATGGTGCCGAGCCGCGCTGCCCCGAGCGGCACGAGCGATCGTTCCTCGACACGGCCGCCGTAATAGCGGGCCTCGCGATCGGTCACCACCGCACGCGTGTCGCCGACCGACTTCAGGTAGCGCGCGACGATCTCCGCGAACGGCGCGCGATCCGGGCCCGCGATCTCGACCGTGCCGTTCAGCGGCCCGGCCAGCGCGATCTGCGCGAGCAGCGCCGCGACGTCTTCCGCGGCAATCGGCTGAAACAGTCCGTCGCCGATGCGCACGGTCCCGTCTTCGGTGCCGGAATCCGCAATGCCGCCGATGAACTCCATGAATTGCGTGGCACGCACGATCGTGTACGGCACGCCGGCCGCCTCGATCGCCTGTTCCTGCGCGACCTTGGCCGCGAAATAGCCGTTCTCCGGCATCCGGTCGCAGCCGACGATCGACAGCGCGACGTGATGGCGCACGCCTGCGGCCACTTCGGCCTTGCCGAGATTGCGGGCCGACGTGCGGAAGAAATCCAGCACCGCCTGCGGTTCCCATGACGGCGCGTTCGCGACGTCCACGACGACGTCGGCGTCCGTCAATGCGTCGGTCAGGCCTTCGCCCGTGATGGAATTGACGCCGGTGCGCGGCGACGCCGCAAGCGCCTGGTGCCCTGCCTCGCCGAGCAACGTGACGACGCGTGAGCCGATCAGGCCCGAACCACCGATGACAACGATCTTCATCGCAAAATCTCCTGACGAAAGGGTTTTCCTGGAACGCGCGCGGCGCGTGACGCTCGCCGCCTCCGATGAAAACGGTCATGACCGTCGCATCGCATGGCGCAATTGTGGAAGAATCATGTCCTATCCATCAGTGCCAAGAATCGTCGATCGGACTGGTCCATGCCGTCCGCTCCCGTCGCCCACGAGACCGTGATGCCCGCCCAAACGCCCGCCCTGACCATCGAAATCGACCGGCACCATCAGTTGCCGATCTACCTGCAGATCTGCGAGCGATTCAGAACCGCGATCGCGGCGGGCCATCTGCGCCCCGGCGATCGCGTGCCCGCGCTGCGCGGCCTCGCGACGCAGCTGAACACGGCGCGCGGCACCGTCGAGCAGGCGTACACGATCCTGGTCGACGAGGGCTATCTGCAAATGCGCGGCGCGGCCGGCACGTTCGTCTCGCCGTCCCTGCCGAAATCGCTGACGCGGCCGACGCCCGCGCGCGGCGACGAGCAGGCATGGCGCCCCGACGACGCCCCTCTCCGGGTGCCGGGCAAGTCGCGCGAGCTTCCGCCTCCGCGCCGCCCACAGCCGATCGCGGTCGCGCTGAGCGGCGAGCCGCGCCCGTTGCAACCGGGGCTCCCCGCACTGGACGCGTTTCCGCGCAAGGTGTGGCACCGGCTCGTGTCTCAACGTGCACGCAGCGCCGAACGCGCGTTGCTCGGCTACCCGAATCCGGCCGGCTACCGGCCGCTACGCGAGCACATCGCCACCTATCTCGGCTTGTCGCGCGGCGTCACCTGCGTGCCGGAACAGGTGTTCATCACCGGCGGTTATCGCGCCACGCTGGAACTCGTGCTGCGCAGCCTCGCGCGGCCGAACGATCGCGTATGGTTCGAGGATCCCGGCTACCTGCTGGCCCGCACCTTCCTGTCCGAGACCGGTGTGCAGCTCGTTCCGGTACCGGTGGACGCCGAGGGCATCGACGTCGAGCGCGGCAAGCAGCTCGACGCGCACGCGCGCTTCGCGCTGGTGACGCCGTCGCATCAGAGCCCGCTCGGGCACACCCTGTCGCTTGCCCGGCGCATCGCGCTGCTGGACTGGGCGGAAAAGACGTCGGGCTGGATCGTCGAGGACGACTACGACAGCGAGTTTCGCTATCTCGGCCGCCCGCTGCAGGCGCTGAAGAGTCTCGACCGCCGGGATCACGTGATCTATTGCAGTACCTTCAGCAAGGCGATGTATCCCGGTTTGCGGCTCGCCTACGCGGTCGTGCCCGAGCGCGCGGTAGAGCGTGTCGATCGCGTCGCATGCAGCATGAATGCCGGCTCGCCGACCCTGCTGCAGGCCGCCCTGGCGGATTTCATCGAACAGGGGCACTTTGCCCGGCACCTGAAGCGCATGCGTGCGTTGTACGGCGAGCGGCGCACGCTGATCGTGAACGCATTGCGGCAGGCATTCGGCGAGCGGCTGATCGTCGAGCTGCCGCCCGGCGGAATCCAGTTCGCGGTGCAGTTCCCGGACGGGCCCGACGGGCCGGTCGACGACGTCGCCGTTGCCGCGCGCGCCCGCGAAGCGGGCCTTGCGATCCTGCCGCTCTCGATCTGGTATACGAACAGCCACACGCCACAGACGCCGCGCGGGCTCGTCATCGGGTTCGCGAACATCGTCGATGCGGCCGAAGCGCACCGTCACGCACACACGCTGCGCGCGTGCCTGGACCGCTGACGCACGGAAATTCGCGGCTGCGCCCGTCGCACCGGGTTCCGGATTGGTGTCCGACGGGAAACAGACAATCGCCCTGAACGGCTATACCGCCGCCATGTGCACGCCTCTAGCATGGAAACGTCGTTCTTTCGTGGACGAACCAGGAATCAGGCTGCACCGGGCGATTGCCGTATTCGTCATACGATCGCTCGACACCCACCATTCGCGGCAGACGCAATTTGCGTGGGACGTGCAGCCCCCTTCGCAAGACGTTTCGACCGTCGAAGCGCGTCGCTGAACTCGAGCAAGCATCATGGATGACAAGAAGCTGCAAGCCCCCTCGCTGTCTCTCCTCGACAGGTATCGGGGCCGTGACTTTCAACCCCTTTACACGACGACCGTCACCGTTTCCGGCGGTGAGACGGGACACGGCCGCGCATCCGGCGTGGCCCGCTCCGACGACGGCAATCTCGCGGTCGACCTGCGCCTGCCCGCCGAGTTCGGCGGGCCCGGCAACGGGACCAATCCGGAGCAGTTGTTCGCGGCAGGGTTCGCGGCGTGCTTCCACGGCGCGCTCAATCTGCTCGGGAAACGCGCCGAAATGGAGGCCCCCGATACGGCCGTGGAAGTGCAGGTGTCGTTCGGCCGCGATCCGATGGACGGCGGCTTTGCATTGCTCGTCGACGTTCGGGTGCGGATGCCGGGCGTCGATCGCAGCCTCGCGGAGGAAATGGTCCGCACCGCCGAGCGCCTGTGCCCGTATGCAAAGATGGCGCGGCAAGGCACCGTCAACATCATGACCGTCGTCGACTGAATCGACGCCTTGCGTGCCGCGGCGGCGTCTTGTTCGCCGACACTCTTCAGCCGCCGCCGCGTGACTGCGCGCCCCGCCGCGCATCTCGTGACACGCGCGGGTTGCCGACCGGTCAGCCGAACGATGCCAGCGGATTACCCGCTGCCAGCGCGTCGGTACGATTCGGCGCCGGCGGGTAGATCCACTGCGTGTTGATCATCTGCTTGCGCGCCTTTCCTTCCGCGTGCGTCAGCTTGATCTGCCGATCCCAGCCTTCCGAGTAGACAGCGCCCCACTCGCCAAGGTCGACGCATGTCGCATAGAACGGCTGGCGGTACGTCAGCGTCGGCACACCGATCAGATCCGCGGCGACGTTGTGTCCGCCGAATTGCCCCATCACGATCGCGTGCTGGCACGACATCAATGCATCGTGCCCGTCGTCGTCGCACCGTGCCCGCGCCACGTCTCCCGCCACGAACACGTGCGGTGCGTCGGCGACCCGAAGATCGGCCGTGACCGCGACACGTCCGAGCGCATCGAGATGCGACGAGACTTGCGCCGCCAGCGGGCTGGCACGCATTCCGCCTGCCCAGATCACGGTCATCGCCTCGATATGCGTGCCCGACGCGGTGCGAACGCCGTCGGCCGCGATCGACACGACACGCGAACCGAGCACGGCTTCGACGCCCAGCGAATCGAAGGCTTCAGCGACGTACGGGCGAGGATTGGGCCCGAGATCGGGACCGATGTCGTCCTGCGCGCCGATCACGACGACACGGCGCTTCGCATCCGGGCCAAACCACTCGCGCAATCGCTTGGGCAACTCGGTGGCGACCTCGATACCCGTGAAGCCGCAGCCGACCACCGCGACCGTATTGCGTGCCGGCGATTCCGGCAGTTTCGCGAGCGTCGCGAAGTGCGCGTCGAGTGCGACCGCGTCCTCGATGCAGTCGACGGAGAACGCGTGTTCCGCGAGCCCCGGCACCGGCGGCCTGCTCAGCTTGCTGCCGCTGGTCAGCAACAGCCGGTCATACGCGATCAGGCGCTTCTCGCCGTCGGCGCAAGCAACACCGACCGTCTTCTCGCGAACGTCGATCTCCTCGACACTGCCCTCGAGAAATTTCACGCCGACGGCATCGAGCAGCGGCAGCAGCGGCGCGGCCATTTGCTGCGGCCCGCTTTCGTACAACCGCGGCCGGATCTGCAACTCCGGCTTCGGGGAAACCAGCGTGATTTCAACGTCACTGCTCGTGACGCCGGCACCGTCCAGCACGCGAGCCGCGCCCAGTGCGCCCCACACGCCGGCAAAACCGGCACCCACTATCAGGATTTTCTGCGACATGATCATTGCCCTCGGTTGATGTCGACCGCGGCCATCCGCCGCGCGAAATCATCGTAGGGCGATGCGGCCGCGTGCAGTAGATCCGCAACCGTGCTCACGATGTTGCCTTCGCGGCACCAATCGATCGCATGTCACCGGAATCGATCGCAGGCATGATGTGCGGCGAAGTTCGTGCGTTGCCGCCCCCTTCGTCACCCACCTGAATCGTCGATGAGGCAAATGAAATGCATCTCGGAAGATCGTACAAGCTATCGGAATTCCTGATCTGGACGCGCTGGAAGATCTACGAGCTGCTCATTTTCGGTTCCGTTCCGGTCGTGCTGTACAAGTTCTTTTCGATCACGTGGCTGTCGATCCCCCTGACGATCGTGGTGCTCCTCGGCACCGCGACGTCGTTCATCGTCGGCTTCAAGAACGTCCAGACGTACAACCGTGCAGCGGACGCGCTCGAAATCTGGACCGGCATCCTGAGCAAGAGCCGCCGCTGGGGACAAATTGCGCGCGACTTCGTCGCGGATGAAGAGGTTGCCCGAAAGCTGGTATACCGCCACCTCGCCTGGCTGACCGCGCTGCGATACGACCTGCGTCGCCCGCGGGTCTGGGAAAGCACGACCAAACGCTACAACGCGGAGTACCGCCGCTTCTATCGTGTTCCCGAATGGGAAAAGGACATCAGGGAACTGCTGCCCCAATACCTGTCTCCCGCGGAAACGGCGCAGGCGCTGTCGTCCTCCTCCATCACGACATGCGTGCTGAGCCTTCAAGGTACGTCGCTCAAGACGCTTTACCTGGCCGGCCAGCTGAATTCGGGTTTTTACATGGAGCTTCAAAAGACGATCGGGGACTTCGTCGATCTCCAGTCGAGGTCGGAGCGATTCAAGAACTTCCCCTATCCGCGCCAGTACGCGACCGTCAGCTCGCTGTTCGTGCGGTTCTTCTGCCTTTCGCTTCCGTTCGGTCTTCTGAACGAATTCAATCGATTGAACGACAGCGTGAGCGGCTTCATGCACGGCAACATGGTATGGCTGGTCGTGCCGTGCAGCGTCGCCGTTTCGTGGATGTATACGTCGCTCGAACAGGTGGGCGAAAGCACCGAGAATCCGTTTGAAGGCGGCGCGAACGATGTACCCATTTCAACGCTGTGCAGCACGATCGAGCGCGACCTGAAGGCGATGCTCGGAGAACACGAAAGCGAATCGTCGAGCCGCACGATCATCGCGCTATAGGGCGTTCAGCGCCTTTCCGACGCCGCTCGGCACGAATTCACGCTGCACGTGCCGCCGTCGATGCCGTCGTTCGGGCCGCACCGCGTGCCCTGCCGGGCAATCCTCCTTTCGTCGATTGTTGTCGCCGAGACAACATGGTGAGGTCCTTCGCGGCGCTACTGCCGCGCGGCCACATCGCCTACGCTTGGCGCTGACGGTGGCCGTACATGCTGCCCGGTGCGTTCCGGAGCACAGGGACGACACCGCAAGCGCAACGCGCGAAACCATGCGGCGAATCTGCGCCGCGTCGCGTCTTCACGCGTCATTGGTCGCGACGGCAAACGCCGTCGCGACGGGTGCCCCCGGCACCTCACCTACCGAGGAACGATCCGTGACAGAAGAAGATATCCGCAGCAAAGCGTTCGCGATGCCCGTCCCCAATCCGGCGTATCCGCGTCCGCCCTTCCGCTTCGTCAATCGGGAGTACTTCATCATCTCGTATGAGACGGACCTGGATGCCCTCCGTGCCGTCGTGCCGGCACCGCTGACGGTCGACCATGCCGTCGTTCACTACGAGTTCATCCGCATGCCCGATTCGTCGGGATTCGGCGACTACACGGAAAGCGGTCAGGTGATCTCCGTTCTGGACGCGGACGGCAACCGGGCCAACTTCACGCACTCGATGTACCTCGACGACGAAGGCCCGATCGCAGCCGGACGGGAGATCTGGGGATTTCCGAAGAAACTGGCCTCGCCCAGGCTCTGCATCGACGGCAAGGACACGCTGCTCGGCACGCTCGACTACGGCACGCAGCGCATCGCCACCGGCACGATGGGTTACAAGTACCGCGCGCTCGACACGGCAGCGGAGCGCCGCAAGCTCGCCGACACGCCCAACTATCTGCTCAAGGTCATTCCGCACGTCGACGGCTCGGCGCGCATCTGCGAACTGGTGCGTTTCTTCCTGCGCGACGTCGACGTGATCGGCGCATGGGAGGGGCCTGCCGCGCTCGAGCTGCGGCCGCATGCGCTCGCATCGGTTGCCGATCTGCCGGTTCGCAAGGTGATCGGCGCGCGTCACGTCATTGCGAATCTCACACTCGATATCGGCGAAGTCGCCCATGACTACCTCGCCCCCGCCGAGCCGTTGAAGCTCGCGGTCAACCAGTAAGCTCCCGGAGGACATATGGCACTGAATGACAAGGTCGCGCTCGTAACGGGCGCAGCAAGCGGTATCGGCGAAATGTGCGCGTGCAAGCTCGCGGCGGACGGCGCGACGGTCGTGATCGCCGACCTGAATCTCGCGGCGGCACGACAGGTCGCCGACGACATCGTCGCCGGCGGCGGGAAAGCATCGGCGGTCGCGATGGACGTCACCTGCGAGGAAGCCGTCGATGCGGGCGTGGCCGATACCGTGAACCGGCTGGGCGGCATCGACGTGCTCGTGTCGAATGCGGGCATCCAGATCGTCAACCGGATCGAGGACTACACGTTCTCCGACTGGAAGAAAATGCTGGCCATTCACCTCGACGGGGCATTCCTGACGACCCGCGCTGCGCTGCGGCACATGTACGCGTCGAACAAGGGCGGCTCGGTGATCTACATGGGCTCGGTGCATTCGCACGAAGCGTCGCCGCTGAAGTCCGCCTATGTGACCGCGAAGCACGGGTTGCTCGGCCTCGCGCGCGTCGTCGCGAAAGAAGGCGGGTCGCGCGGCATCCGCGCGAACGTCGTGTGCCCGGGCTTCGTCAGGACCCCGCTGGTCGACAAGCAGATTCCCGAGCAGGCGAAAGTCCTGGGCATCTCCGAACAGCAGGTCGTCAAGGACGTGATGCTGAAGGAAACGGTCGACGGCGAATTCACGTCGGTGGCCGACGTCGCGAACACGGTTGCGTTCCTGGCCGGCTTCGAGTCGAACGCACTCACCGGACAATCGATCGTGGTCAGCCACGGCTGGTTCATGCAGTAAGGAGAACACCATGCAATCGAGCCAGCGAAACAAGCTGAAGCAGCCCCATCGGATCGAGCTCCCCGCCTATGACGAAATCGGGCTCGTGCTGCAGGGCGGCGGCGCCCTGGGCGCATACCAGGCCGGCGTCTATGAAGGCATGGCCGAGGTCGGCGTGGAACCGACGCAAATCGCCGGCGTCTCGATCGGCGCGCTGAATACCGCGATCATCGCGGGCAACGCGCCTGCCGATCGCACGGAAGCGTTGCGCGGCTTCTGGAACACCGTCAGCCAGCCGACCGACCCGCTCTCGCACGTCGGCGCGTACCTGTCGGCTTGGCCGGGGCTTGAAGACGTGGGGCGCAGGTGGTCGAGCGCATGGGCCGCCACGCGCACACTGATCGAAGGCCAGGGCGGATTCTTCGCTCCGCGCATGCATGCGCCTTTCGGCGGATTCGGCAGGAAGCGTCCCGACCAGGTCAGCTATTACGACACGTCGGCTTTGCGCGACACGCTTCTGCGGTACGCGAACTTCGATCGCATCAATGACGGGAACATTCGCGTCTCCGTCGGCGCGGTCAACGTGCGAACAGGCAATCTCGTCTATTTCGACAATTCGAAAATGCGTCTGGCGCCGGAGCATTTCATCGCGTCGGGCGCATTGCCGCCGGGCTTTCCCGCCGTCGAGATCGACGGCGAGTTTTACTGGGACGGCGGCCTGGTGTCCAACACGCCGCTCACCGAGATCATCCGGGAAAGCCAGCACAAGGACACGCTCGTGTTCCAGCTCGACCTGTGGAGCGCGCGAGGCAAGCTGCCGGGCGATTTTCTCGACGTCAGCGAGCGCACCAAGGACATTCAGTATTCGAGCCGCACGCGCGCCATCACCGCGTTCATGTCGCAGAACCAAAAGCACGCCCAGATGATCAAGGCGTTGCTCGAACATATTCCCGAACACGTTCGGCTTGCCCACCCGCTGCTGCGCGACGCGCAGAAAACGGCGGACGGCAGCGCCGTGAACGTCGTGCACCTGATCTACAAGAACAAGACGTTCGAGGGGCACTACAAGGACTACGAGTTCAGCAAGGACACGATGCGCGAGCATTGGGCAAGCGGCCTCGAGGATATTCGCCGTACGTTCGGGCACCCGGAGTGGTTCGAGATTCCGAGCCGGGAAATCGGCTTCGTCACGCGGGACGTGCACCGCTATCGGCAAGACGTCGACGAACCCGGCTGGTCGGGCAAGGATGCGTTGCCGGCACGGCAACATTCGCCGGAGCAGGAATCGTCCGTCGCCAGGTAACGCGCGTCGACACCCGCCACGGGGCAGCAAGGCGGTCGTTCAAGCGCCCGCATCGCGTGACGAGCGACCCGGCCGGTGCGGCCCCCGACTCGACGTATCCGCCCTGCAAGACCGGATCAGGCGGCGCCGCAGCCGGTCTTCGGGACCGGACCGGCTACGCGGCAGCCTCAAGGAGAGCATCATGATGTCGCATGAATTGATCGCGCGGTACGGCACATGGGTCGTATTCCTGAACGTGCTCGGGTCTTCGCTCGGCCTCCCGTTGCCTGCCATACCGACGTTGATCACGGTAGGTGCGGGCACCGCGCTCGTCACGCATGTCGGGTCGTCGACGCTGCTGCATTTCCTGACGATACTGGGTGCCGCCGTGGTCGGCGGCCTGCTCGGCGATCTGGTCTGGTTCCAGGGAGGCAAACGGTATGGCAAGCGCACGCTTCACACCGTCTGCGGCCTGTCGCCGTCGCGCGAAGCGTGCGTCACGACGACCGAGCGCTTTTTCGGGCGCTGGGGCGTTCGCGTGCTCGTCGTTGCGCGGTTCGTACCCGGCCTTTCGCTCGTTGCCGTTCCGCTCTGCGGTGCGATGGCCGTCCGGGTGCGCGCCTTCGTCCTGCACGATTGCGCCGGCATTGCACTGTGGGCATCGATCGGCCTCGCCATCGGCACGCTGTTCGCCTCGCAGATCGATGCGATCTTCGCGACTGTCGCCCGGCTCGGCTGGCAAGCGCTCGTCGTGATCGGCATCGCCCCGGTGCTGTACTTTCTGTATGGCTACTGCCGCAGGCAGATGATGGCAAATGCGCTCGGGAAGGCGCGGATCAGCGCGGGCGAATTGCATGCGCTGCTCGCGAACAAGCCGCGGCCGGCCGTGATCGATATCCGTTCCGCCGAGTGGAGAACGCGCGATCCGTTTGTCATTCCGGGCGCGCTGATCGCCGATGAACGCCAGCCCCGCCAGATCATGGAGCGCTTTGGAACGAACCGGACGCTGGTCATCTATTGCGCGTGTCCGCACGAAGCGTCTGCTGCGTCGGTGGCCAGGCAGCTGCGGCTGTCCGGCGTCAAGCTCGCATTGCCGCTCACCGGCGGCATCGAGGCATGGCGTGTCGCGGGCTTCGACGTGGAACCGATGATCGCGATGAACGACACGGCAATCGGCGCCGCCGGGCAGCAGCTTTTCACGCAATGACTGCCATGGCGCCTTCATGCGCCGAAGCAGCGCGTATCGCCCGGCTCGTGCGGCGGACGACCGAATCGGCATCACGACTCTTGCTGCCCCGGCTTCGCGCGTCCTCCCACCCCGATCCTCGACGAGCCGGGCCTTGCGCTCCCGCGACTGCGCGCCTCGCGACAACCGGGCCGGTACTTTGCTCGGGTACACTCATGCCTCCGTTAAACGCGCCGTCACAGCATGGACAGTCAGCTTTGGATCATTTGCGGGCTCACATTCGTCATCCATGTGATCGCGACACTGGCCTATGCGGTGCGGATCGCCGGCGTTCGAACGCGCCGGATCGCCCTGTCGTTTTCCTTGTTCGGGATCATCGCGCTGGTTTCCCGGACGGCCAACTCCTTTCAGGGGCCGTTCATCGCGAAACGAGTCGAAATGGATATCGCGCATCGGATGGGCAGCGGGCTGCTCACCGATTTTCGGCTCTTCCTGCTGAGCGCCACCGTGGCGAGCATTGCCGGCGCCTTCCTGATCCCGACTTTCCAGCGTTATTTCAGCCGCGCCGTCGAACATTTCCAGGTGAACCGCTCGATTCCGCGGCTGCTGGTCGACGCCTGCAGTCCCGCCGGCGTCAACTATCTTCGCGTGGGCGCACGACTGCCTTCCCGCCACAACGTCACGCAACTGACCGCGAGCACCGGCGTGTCCTGGAAAGTCATCGTGCTGAACGTGGCAGCCATGGCGATCTGGACGGTCGGTGTGTTCGCGTCGCTGTATGCGGGTTACCTGAAACCCGACCTGAGGGTGACATGCGCGAACCTGTCGTCCGTCATCAACGGCTTCGCGACCGTGGTGCTGGCCGTCGTCATCGACCCGCAGGTTTCTGTCATGACCGACGATGTCATCGAAGGCCGGATATCGGAAAACAGCTTCCGGCGGGCCATCACGACGCTCGCCGGTGCGCGAGTTCTCGGCACGCTGTGCGCTCAGGCGGCGCTCGTTCCGGCGGCGTTGGTCATTGTCCGTGTCGCGGAAATCATTTAACCAGGAATAGTCGTCTGCAGATGCTGTATCGTAAGCACCCTCACAGTCGCGCAGACGGGTCCCACGATCTCCGTCGAGATGTCCCAGATGATCCCACTCCACCGCGATCCAGCGTTCTATCAGCTCCTTGCCGACAGCTACGCCCGGCTGCTTGGCCGCCCCCTGGTGCATCAGGCCATGCACGTGGACGAAGCTACCGAATGGCTCTATGAGCGTGCGCCGTTCGCGGTACTCGCGCACAACACCGATCCCGACCCGGTCTTCATTTACGGCAACAAGGCCGCGCAGCGCCGGTTCGGGTACAGCTGGGATGAAATCACCCGACTGCCGTCCCGGCTTTCAGCAGAAGCCCCGAATCGTGAGGAGCGGCAGCAATTCCTCGCACGCGTACAGCGGCTCGGCTACGAGGCGGGCTACAAGGGCGTGCGGGTCACCAAGTCAGGCCAGCGCTTCATGATCGAGGAAGCCACGCTGTGGCAACTGCTCGACGCCGACGGCACACTGCACGGCCAGGCGGTTGTCATCCCGCGCACGCGTGACATCTGATCGGACGACCCGGTGTCTGGACCAGGGTTTGGCCGCCCTGCACGCCCCACTCTTCCATCGACTGCATTGGTGCGGACCGGGCAACACCATGCATCCCGAGTCGATCTGGTGCGTCGGCTCGTCTTTGCCTAGCATGCAAGTACGTGTGGTCCATCGACGGGATGGCGCTCGTGGGGATTGACTGGCAGGCAAGCGCTGCGCCGTTGCGCTGATTCGCTTCGAAGAACAACGCATCGCCTCGATACCCAAGGTTCGAGAGCCGCTCGCGTTGGCCATACCGGCAACCGGGAGGCATATGGAGAACGAGAGGTTGCAACCTCCGCCGCTGACACTGCTCGACAAATATCGCGGGAAGGAATTCTCCCCGCTCTACACGACCACGGTCACGGTCTCTGGCGGCACGTCCAGGCACGGCCGTGCATCGGGCGTCGCGAAATCCGACGACGGCAGTCTCGTCCTCGATCTGCGCTTGCCCGCCGAACTGGGCGGCCCGGGCGGCGGCACCAATCCCGAGCAGCTTTTTGCCGCCGGTTACGCCGCGTGCTTTCACGGCGCGCTGAGCCTGCTGGCGCAACGCGCGCGGGTCGATATCCGGGAAACGACCGTCACCGTCGAAGTCTCGTTCGGCCGCGATCCGGTAGATGGCGGATATGCGCTGGTTGCCAACGTCACCGTCCGCATGCCGGGTGTCGAGTTGCCCGTCGCGGAAGGTCTCGTACGCGACACCGAACGTCTCTGTCCTTATACGAAGATGGCACGACAAGGCATATGCGGCTTCATCGCCGTGTCGGCATGATGGGCGATTGGTTCGGAAGCGGCAACAGAGTGCGCACCTTGCCGGCACTACTAGCTCCCGGGACGCACGATTACGATGGTTGCCGGGCAGGTGCTGCGGCGAATCGCCATCCGACGCGCCCACGGCACCGCTTCAACCGATCAGGAGAACAGATCATGACGCAACGTATCAACTACTTTCAGCAATCGCCGGAACTGGTCAGGAAGCTCATCGAGCTGGACGGCTTGTTTCAGAAGACGACGATCGAGGCGCCGGTCCGCGAGCTCGTCGAGATCCGGGCATCGCAGCTCAACGGCTGCGCATTCTGCGTCGACATGCACATCAAGATGGCAAAGATTCATGGCGAGCGTGAATTGCGCCTGCATCACGTCGCGATCTGGCTCGAATCGACGCTGTTTTCACCCCGAGAGCGCGCCGCGCTGGAATGGACCGAGGTACTGACCCGCCTCCCTGCGCATGGCGTGCCGGACGATCTCTACGCACGCGTACGGGAACACTATTCCGAGCAGGAATTGTCGGATCTCACCGTCCTCGTGGGTGCCATCAATAGCTGGAACCGGCTGAATGTCGCATTCCGCATCGTGCCGGGATCGTTCGACAAGATGTTCGGGCTCGACAAGGCCAACCTGGAGTGACGACATGAAACGCATCATGCTCGTACTCGCGCCGCTGGTATCGTCGCTGCTGATGGCCGTTCAGCCGGCCGTCGCCGCACCGCAAGCGAAGGTCACGCCGCTGACCACGGAGCCGTTGCCCGAGTATCCGGGCAAGGAAGTCCAGATGATCGTCGTGGACTATCCGCCCGGCAGCGTCGACCCCGTTCATCGTCACGACGCACACGCGTTCGTCTACGTGCTCGACGGCAGCATCGTGATGGGCCTGAACGGCGGCAAGGAGGTCACGCTCCATGCCGGCGACACGTTCCACGAAGGCCCGGATGACGTCCACACGGTCGGGCGGAATGCCAGCAGCACGAAGCCGGCAAAATTCGTCGTGTTCCTGATCAAGAACAAAGGCGCGCCGGTCCTCACCCCCGTGAAGTAAGGTAATCGTCGTCGCGGCCCGGCAATGCCGGGCCGCTTCTCCGGTTTCAATCGCGACAGTGCGTCGAACCCATGTGATTCGTGTACGGCGACGACTCGATCCACTTCGGATCGGCAGACAGCAGCGGATTGATTCGTGTTCGAGGCCACGCTGAGGCGATCGGGCGACTTGAACGGATACGCGACGGGCGATCGCCCGATCGGGCGCCGGCACACCGCGGTGGCGTCGGAACCTGACCCAGTTGACACGGCGGATGCGACCACCGGCCTGATCTTGCTTACCACCCCTGATATATGCACAGTGTTCTCGGCGGCAATCAGCCGCCGTGAACTGCCCCCTCTTGATTGGAATCAATCGCCCTCTCAAGCTTCGCGATCAGCCAACTCGCATCAACCTTCGATGCACTTGCCTCGAACCCCGACTCGCTTTCCGCAATACCGATCGCGGAGATGAGCCGCGCGCTTCGCGCGACGCGTGACCAAGTGGCCGCGCGCGGATCTCGCGCCGGCCGCATGCCCTGTCTCCGCCGGTGCCGGTGCCCTCCTTCATACGCGCTCGGGCGTCAGCGGCTCGCCGCAAAGGCATCGATTCCGGTCAGCTTTGCGGACCACGCCCACAGACGCGCCGCCTCATCCGGATCGATCGCATGCGGCCGCACGCCGAATTCCTCGTTTCCCTGCGTGACGACCGCGACGTCGCAATCCTCGCAATAGACACCGCCGATCGCCGCAAGGCGCGGCGACGTTGCCGCCCATACCTGGGTTGCGGCACCCTGGGCCGGCGTCTTGAAAGTCGGATCGACCGGCACACCGTGCTCGTCCACCCAGCCCTGCGCCATCATCTCTTCACGTGTCAGATGACGCTGCAGCGGCGTCGCGATCTTGCCCGGGTGCAGCGAATAGGCGCGGACGCCGAACGGGGCGCCCAGCGCGTCGAGCTGCACCGCGAACAGCGCGTTGGCGGTCTTCGACTGCGCATACGCGAGCCATTTGTCGTAGCCGTGTGCGAACTGGACGTCATCCCAACGAATCGGCGACAGCCGGTGCCCGAGCGACGACACCGCGACCACGCGGGCGCCGCCGCCATGCGCGAGCACGGGCCACAGCCCGTTGACGAGCGCGTAATGGCCAAGATGATTGACGGCCATCTGCGCTTCCCGGCCATCGCCGACGCGTGTCTCCGGGCACGCCATGATGCCCGCGCTGTTGATGACGATGTCCACGTTGCGCCGCCCATCGACGAACCGCGCCACGAACGTGGCCACGCTCGCGAGATCGGCGAGGTCGAGTGTCGCAATCTCCACACCGTCGATGCCGCGCGTTGCTTCGCGCGCGGCATCGACGCCCCGCGCGCCGACGACGACGGTCGCACCGGCTTGCACCAGTGCGCGCGTCGTTTCCAGGCCGAGGCCCGAATGGCCGCCCGTGACGATGGCGGTCTTGCCACGAAGGTCGAGATCGGCCAGTACGTCGCTTGCCGTCGATGCTGCGCCGAATCCGGAATGAAGGGGGTGTTGCCTGCTCGTCATCGAAGGCTCCTGGAACGATGCGTGAAGCACGCGCCCGCCTGTCGGTCGCGTCACTGCACGAGGCCATTTTCCGGCGGCGCCCCCGGACTGTGAATGCAATAGAATCCGAGTTTTCGTCGAGATCGTCCGGAGCTTGAACGTGGATCCCCTGTCGGAAGTGCTGTCGCTGCTGGAAACGCGCGACTCGTATTTCACCGGCCTGAGAGCAGGCGGCCAGTGGGCGGTTGCCATTCCCCCGCCCGAGGGAATCAAGTTCAATGCGGTTGTCGAGGGAAGTTGCTGGCTGACCGTCGACGGCGCCGGGGCGCCGATCCGGCTGCGCACGGGAGACTGCTTCCTGCTCGCATCGCCGCGGGCATTTTCGCTGGCGAGCGATCCATCGGTTACGCCGGTCCCTGCTGCCGACGTGTACCGGAACGTCGAACACGGCATCGCGCACTATGGCGAACCGGCGAACTGCTTTCTGATCGGCGGTCGCTTCTCGTACGAGGAAGGCATGCCGCTGCTGCTTGGCAGCCTGCCGCCCGTGGTGATCGTGAGCGGCGACTCCGAGCAGGCGGCGGTGTTACGCTGGGCGCTGCAGCGGCTCGCACATGAATTCGGCAAACCATCGCCGGGGGCGTCGCTGATGGTTCGGCATCTCGGCCACATGATGCTGGTCGAGATCCTGCGCCGCTACGTGGACGACGGCGCGAACAGCGATGTCGGATGGCTTGCCGGGTTCGCGGACTCCCGGGTGAGCACGGCACTTGTCGCCATTCATGCGCAGCCCGCGCGACGCTGGACGGTCGACGAACTCGCGACCTGCTGCCACGTATCGCGGTCGACGTTCGCGCTGCACTTCAAGCGGCGGCTGGGATTCGGGCCGCTCGAGTACGTACTGCGCTGGCGCGTGCAGCTCGCGATGCGGGAACTGCGGCGCTCGAACGCATCGATATCGGCAATCGCGCAAATGCTCGGCTACGACTCGGATAGCGCGTTCGGACATGCGTTCAAGCGCATCGTGGGTTGCTCTCCTCGTGCCTATCGACATGACATCACGGGCGGGACGGGCGGCTAGCGTCATCGCCCGGCACGCTACCGCCTCTGTTGGCGCCCCAGAACCCGTTTCAGTCACGCCATCGATGCTGCCATCCTCCGATGGGATTCATTCCGATCAAAATCATCGGGATAAGTTTTCTTATCACAACACCACTATAGATAGATCAAACTTGCGATCCGGGCAACACGCGACCACGAGCGTCCCCGTCGTGACGGCCCTGTCGAAGGTTGGCATGAGCCTTTGCGCAGCCTCGCCGGTGACAACGTCCTTTCTGTCTACGCCCGGCTGCGAGTGCATGCGCGCTTCGTGCCGAATCCCGTTTCGTGGAACGCCAATCGAATGATCGCAACGGCTTACCGCGCGCATCACGGAATGGCGTGCATCGGCTGGCGACTGACGCCGCCTTCGCACTGACGTCCAGACGCTGGCCCCCTGTCGATTCGACGGCTGTCACAATTTCGGCAAGCAACGTCAGGTGCATCCCCCCTGCCCCATGTCGCGGAATCGGGAGAGGTGTCGTTTTCCGTATAAGGCATGAATGGTCGGCGTCGGCCGGTTGTCGAGGCAGTTGCCTTGGCGCGGTCGAAATAAGATGGACACCCGATCGACGATGCGCGTATGATGGTTTCATTCGAGCGCCCGTTTGCTGTTTGCCCGCTCGCCCTCCACTCGCCACCGTGTTGCGTCGCGTACCGCCTCGCTCGCAACGTTTGTCCCTTTCACACCGACCCGCCGCGCCATGCATCAGGCGATGCTGGCTGCATACGCTCGTCCTTGCGAGTCGCCGCAATCGATCGCCGGGAGTTCATGATGAGCATGCATATTTACCGTGGATTCGAGATCTATCCACTGATTTACCCACACGTGCCTGCGTTGGATGGCAACCCGCATAACTACGATGCCGGCTTCGACGCAGCGGTCAAGATTTGTCTTCGCGGCACCACCGATACGCTGACGCAGAGCCAGACTTTCAGGCTTCTCGACGACAGTCCGTTCGATACCGCCGGTGACGCACGTCGTGCGTCATTGCGCTATGCCGAAAGCGTCATCGACGAAAATCGCGAAAAGCAGGGCTTCTTTTCGAGCGCCGTCTGACGCGACTCACGATGGCAAAGTAACTTTCCAGCAATTTGGAGGACGAAATGATCGTCGACGAACTTCTTGACCTGATCAGAGGGTGCAAGGTCACTCGGAGCGACGCTGTCCTGCCCGCTGGAATAACCCATTCCGCGCTATGTCATCAACAGGAGCTGCAGATGTTCGCGGCTGTGCGCGCATTTTCAATCGGAGCCGGGTATTCGGAATTCGAATCTGACGAGATCGCAAGCACCGTCATGACACGACTCGGCTAGTTTTCCCGTCGACCGTTTTCAACCAGGAGTTACATGACAACCATCACACTGAAGATCAACGAACCAATCGATGTCGCGCTGCGACGATTCCGGCGCAGTATCGAGAAGACCGGGTTGATTCGGGAGTTGCGCAGTCGCACCAGCTACGAAAAGCCCACGACGGAGCGCAAGCGGAAAAAGGCCAGCGCCGTTGCCAGGCAGCGCTTGCGGACGAAGCGCCTGATGCCGCCCCGCAAAATGTTCTAGGAACATCGTGCACGCCGTTCCGGCCGGGAGCCCGCTTGCGTCGCCATCCCGGCCCCCGGCATGAATTAAGGTGGCCGGACGACGCAGGCTGCAAGCCGGCCGGCCGCCTCCGCAGCCGCAAGAAGGATGATCAGTACGCCCGTCACGCCGCGCAGCCGTGGTGCTGCCCGAAATTGACTCCAGCATCGCCTTTCGAGCGAGCGCACGTGCGCTCGCCGTGCAGCAAGTCAAAATGAAAACCATAATCAGAAGGCGAAAAACATGAGCTGGTACTGCGACGCGGAACGCGAGTTGGCCCATATCAGACGATCAATCGGGCTGCTTGAGCAAGCGCAACACGCGTTCATCAACAGATCGACCGTCAACGATCCAGCGTACTGGAGAGTCAAGCTCAACAAGCTCCGCACGCAATCCGAGCGCAACAAGGTTCTCTCACTCCAGGTGGACGAACTCCTGGCCCGCCTCGAACGCATTCAGGACTCACGCTCCCGAAGATAGGAGCCGACTCCTTCTTCGCCCCTCTTTTTCCGGGTGCACGCGCATTGCAGGGAGCAATCCCAGGAGCACCATCATGATCGACGCCAACCCAGGCAACACGTTTCGACACCTTCCACTCTCGCCCGAGCAGGATGCGGAAATCCGGCACTATATAAAGAAAAAGGCGCAAAAGGGCGAAGCGTGGGACACCCCTGAGTTGGCGATGATGCTCGGAGACATGCTTTCCCCTCCGCCAAGCGACGACCAGACGCCAGAGGCTACCGTCGAAGAAGTGAAACTGGCCTGCGAATATGCATTGGCCTCGATCGACGAAGCCATGGAGTCCGTATCCGCACGTGAGGAACGACTCGCCGCGATGGAAGCCGAGGAAATGAAGCACCCCAGGCAGTAACGCATCCACGATGCCCGAAGCTCGAGCCGCAGTTGCGCCACCGCTTCTTTGCCTTCAGCCGGATTGAACGACCCGGCCATCCCTCCGCCCGTCACGTCGCGTACGCAATCGCATCGTCACTCGCCTCGAAAAACGCGAATTTCCGCGAACGCCCCGGCTGCAACGGGGCACCCGTCGTTCAGCGGCCGATCGGCAACCCCGTCGGCTCGATCCAGCCCAGCTTGTAAGCGATCAGCAGCGACAGGAACAGCGTGACCGACAGCCCGACGCGTGCCGCGAGCGACCATGCCATCCGCTTGGACTTGCCGCGATCGTGATTCATGAAATACAGCGCGAAGATCAGGCTCGCGATGATCATCGCGAATGCCACGGAAACCAGCAGAGTTTTCATTGGTGATGCCCTTGAAGATCTGAATCGGCCTGAATCAGTTCGGCCAGTTTTTGCCGCTCGTCGGCGAGCGCGCCGACGCCCGACGCCGGCCAGTCCAGCGCGACGCCGTTGCCCAGCGAATCGCGCACAAGCGCCTGGTAGCGCCGGTCGTTGATCCGGCCGTGGTCCATCGTTTCCGAGATCTCGCGCCGGAACGGCAGCGGGAAACTCGCGTATGCGCGCGACAGCGCCGCATATTGTCTCGCATCGATCTCTTTCGACGATGGTATGACTGTCCAGATCACCACGGCCACGATGGCCGTGAACGGGATCGCAGTGTAGCGAAGGATGAACTTGATCGGGGTCATGAAACGGTGGGCAGAAGTGATCGCGAATGCGGGCGGCACGGCAATGCGGCAGCGAAGCCGCGGCCGGTCCGCGCAGCACGACATTGTACTGTCAGCCCCATACGGCTGACAGAGTATGATAATGACATTATCATGTTCATCACATGATTCAAGAGACCCGGCGCCCGCACGCATGCGGCGTTCCCGCCCTGCCGCCCGGCGCCGGTTTTCATGTCCGTGCCCGCGATCCGCGGCGATTGAGCGAAGCCACCATGCCAGCGCAGTACTTTCGAAACCTGACGGGAAAACACCGCAGCGCGAACGCAAACCGTCAGCTCGGGTTTTCGTTGGCGTTCGTCGCCGGCGCGGCCAATGCCGGCGGCTTCCTCGCGGTCAAGCAATACACGTCGCACATGAGCGGCATCGTATCGGCGATCGCCGACCAGACGGCGCTCGGCGACGTGCGGCTCGCGCTGGCCGGCATCAGCTCGCTGGGGTCGTTCCTGATCGGCGCCAGCTGCTCGGCGATCCTCGTCAACTGGGGCCGCCGTCGCGGCCTGCACAGCCAGTTCATGCTGCCGCTGCTGGTCGAGGCCGCGCTGCTGCTTCTGTTCGGGCTGCTCGGCAGCCATCTCGCGCTGTGGGAAACCTTCTTCGTACCGGTGACCGTGACGCTGCTGTGTTTCATCATGGGGCTTCAGAACGCGACAATCACGAAGCTGTCGGGCGCGGAGATCCGCACCACACACATGACCGGCATCGTGACCGACCTCGGCATCGAACTCGGGAAGCTGTTCTACTGGAACCGGTCGGCGATCGACGTCGACGCGCATGCGGTGGTCGCCAACCGCTCGAAGCTGCGGATTCATGCAACGATGCTTTCGTCGTTCTTCATCGGCGGCCTGGCCGGCGCAATCGGCTTCAAGCATGTCGGCTACGTATCGACCGTGCCGCTCGCCGCGGTGCTCGTCACGCTGGCGATCGTACCGGTGATCGACGACCTGCTCGCGTTGGTCCGCAGCAAGCGTTGAGCGCGCACCCGGCCGCGTTTCCCCGCGTGCCCGGTAGTAGCGCCGAAGGCTCATCGATTATAATTTGATTAACATACCGACCACCCTCGCCCCGCAATGGAAACAAAAACCGCCCGCCTGACCGTCCTGATCGATCCCGCGAAGAAGGAAGCATTCGAGATGCTCTGCGCAGAGCAGGACCTCACGCCTTCGCAAGTCGTGCGGCAACTGATCCGCGAGTATCTCGACCGTCACGGCGTGACGTACAAGACCAAGAGCGCGCTCGGCAAGCGCGTGAAGTAAGCGCGGCCGCGCACGCGGCGGCGCTTGACGCCGCTTGACGCCACTTACGCGCCAATCTCCCACCGCCCCTTAGGCTGCGTACGCTGCACCAGCCGCTGCGGCTCGATGCACTCCCCGGCCTTCATGCGTCTCGCCGTGGCCGCCAGCTTGAGCTCGCCGGCCTGTGCGCACGCAAGTGCGCGTTCGAGCAGGATGCGGAGTGACGGCAACCGCTGGCCACCCTTCCACGCAAATGCGATGTAGTTGTTGTCGTCGCCGCACGGCACCAGCGTATACGACGCACCGAACACCGCTCGCAGTTGCTCGAGATGTTGCGGCAATTCCGGATCGTCGTCCATGAAGTTGATCGCCAGTACGCCGGTATCACTCAGGCGCGCCCGGCATGCTGCGAGGAATGCCGCACCCGTGCACCGGCCACGCTCGCCGTCCGCGACGAACGCGTCGTGCAGGATCACGTCCGTCCGGACATCCGCCCTTTCCAGGTGATCCGCGGCGTCGGCGCACACCACCGTGAACCGGCCGTCGTCAGCAGGAATCCTGAATACGTCCCGCAGCGCGATCACGTCCGGGTTGATCTCGACCGCGTCGATCGCCGCACCGGGCAGGTGCCGGTAGCAGTACTTCGCCAGCGAACCGCCGCCGAGCCCGAGCATGCAGATGTGCGCAGGCTCCGGCTGCAGCAGCAGAAAGCCCATCATCACGCGTGTATAGCCGAGTTCGAGCCGGCCCGGATCCCGGAGCGACATGAAGCTCTGCGTGCCGATATGATCGAAATGGAGCGAAAGTGCGTGCTGCGTCTCCAGCACGAAAGGCCGGCCGTCGTTCAGCGGCGTCGCCAGGAACCTGACGAACGCATCGTAGGAAAATCGTTCCTCGGCCATGGTGGGCTGTCGATCAAGCAGTCGATTGGCGCGGGTGCACTCAGACCTTCTTCAGGTAGCAGGCCTTCAGCATGAAGCCGCCCATGTCGGTCTTGCAGTCGACCTCGTGATCGCCGCCGACGAGCCGGATGCTCTTGACCTTGGTACCCATCTTCAGCGTGATCGACGAGCCCTTCACGCGCAAGTCCTTGATCAGCACGACCGAATCGCCATCCGACAGCACGTTGCCGTTCGCGTCCTTGACGACGTCGCCGGCCGGCTCGTCACCGGTTTCGGCGCCGGCACCGGCCGACCATTCATGGCCGCAGTCCGCGCATACGGTCAGCGTGCCGTCCGGGTAAGTGTTTTCCATCGCGCATTGCGGGCAGGCAGGGGCGGCGTTCATTGCAGCTTCCATTCAGGAGGAGTTGGGTCGTCGATAAAAATGCCGGGCGCGCTGGCAGCGTCGCCCGGCCGGCCTGACGGCACGCGCCGACGGATCGGCGGACCGCCGTCGGCGCACACGGCATTATAATGCAATTCACATATCTTGACCGCTGTATTATAATCACCGCTTTCGCGCCGTTCGCCGGATTTGCAACCCGTTTCCACGAGAATGCCGGCACATCCAAGCAGGATGCACACACCCCGGCCTCGCCGACGGCTGCTCCGGGTTCCGCGGGAAAGCGTGTTTCACGCGCGCCAGGCGCACCGCCGGCCTGGCACCGCACACCGATTCTCCGTTCAGAGGCTTTCCGACATCGTGGCAACCGTCGTGTACG
Source organism: Burkholderia sp. LS-044 (assembly GCF_004803625.1). NCBI lineage: Bacteria > Pseudomonadati > Pseudomonadota > Betaproteobacteria > Burkholderiales > Burkholderiaceae > Burkholderia > Burkholderia sp. LS-044. Next base: position 277,422 of record NZ_SSWO01000008.1, on the reverse strand, counting down.
TTGAAATCGGCCCCGCCTGGAACCGCAACCGCGGCGGCGCCGCACGAAAAGCAGCCGTCGACGCGGCGCGCGGCTTCGAAAGCGACATCCTGCTGATCGCGAACGGGATCAGCAGCAACGCGAAGGACAGCGCCGCCATCGCGGCGCTGCAGGTGCACGGCGGCGCGTCCGCGCAAGTGCTGGCCACCGGCCCCGACGAGGAGGCGGCGCTGCAGGCGCTGCTGCCCGTGCTGCAAGCGCGCTGATTTGCGCACCACCCGGCGTCACGGCATCCCGCCCACCCCGAATCCCCTTTTCACGAGGAAGCGATGAGCGACAACTTCACGTCCAACACCCCGAACCTGTCGGCCTCCGCCATCTGGGCGCTCGAGCGCCTCGCCGACGTCCGCTACGGGCGCGATGCGCCCGCGCTCGGCTGGTCGATCGCGCGGGAACTCGTCAGCGCGGGCTTCGTCAGCCATTCCGCGCACGGCCGCTCCGGCGCGTCGATCACGGCCGAAGGGCGGACCTTCCTGAAAAGCCGGAAGTAGACCGCCGGCGGCGGCGGATCGACTTGATCCTTTTGAGCATCACAATGGCGATTTTGCGCCTTATGAGGATCACCCTGCGCTTCTAAAGTGGAGTCACCCCGAACGAACGGGCGTCAACTTTCCGATCAAGGAGCCAGTCATGAGCCGCATCGCCATCCCCGCCATCGAAACCGCCACCGGCGCAACCGCCGACGTGTACGCACAAGTCCGCAAGGTCGCCGGCGGCACTGTCCCCAACCTGTTCGCCGCCGTCGGCCATCTCGCGCCGAACGCGCTCGCGGCCGTGCTCGACGCCGAAGGTGTGCTCGCCGGCGGCACGCTGACCAGGCAGGATCTCGAAACGATCAAGCTGCTCGTCAGCGCCGATACCGGGTGTGACTACTGCGTCGCCGCGCACAACCTGCTCGGCAAGATGACCGGCCTGTCGGCCGACGCACTGCGCGCGATCCGTTCGCGCGAGCCGAACACCGGCGACGCGAAGCGCGACGCACTGATCCGTTTCGTGCTGAACCTGCAACGGACGAGCGGCACGATCACCGACGACGAATTCGCGGCGATCCGCGATGCCGGCTACACGGACACGCAACTCGCGGAAATCTCGCTCGCGATCGCGCTGACGATCTTCACCAACACGTTCAACCGCATCAACGACACGGTCGTCGATTTCCCGCCCGTGAAGTAAGTCGCGCGGCTGCAAGAGCATCGGGACGGCATGCGGTGCCGCTGCCGTTCCGATCGCGCCCGTCGCCGGCTCCATTGCCGCGGCGGGCGTGCCGTCTGGATGACGGCCACGGCGCTGCTTGGGGGATCGAAAAAACCGAAGTGCCGCGCTGTCGCCGAGTGGTTCGTCGAGCCGGACAACCGTAGCGACGGGCCCGGCATCGAACCGTGCGTCGACATCTGGCCGATCCGTCTGCGAGTGCATCGAACCGCAGCAGGCGCCGCCTCCTTCGCATTTACTCCGCATCGCCGGCCACGCCGTCGTCCGATGCCACCGCGTCGCGCGAACCACCGAACGACTGGCGCCGCCATTCACCTGGCGTCATCCCCGCCCAGCGCGTGAACACGCGGCGAAACGCAGCCACCGACTGATAACCGACGTCGGCCGAAACGGCCTCCGCGCTGGCCGACGGCCGGCGCAGCGCATTCGCGGCGAGGCTCATCCGGATATCCGTCAGCAGATCGGCGGCCGAGTGCCCGAGTTTCGACTGGAAATGACGCATGAAGGTCGCGCGCGACATGCTGCACAGCGCGGCCAGTTCGGGCAGCGTCCACGGCCTTGCCGGATCGTCGAGCATCGCGACGATCGCGGGCGCGAGACGTGGTTGGCCGGCCAGCGCCAGCAGGCCGGTCGGCGCCTGCCCCGATTCGCTGATCGCGCGCAGCGCGAGCGCGAACAGCGCCGCCGACAGCGCGTCGAGGATCGCGAGACCGCCGAGTTGCTGCTCGAGCGATTCCGCGCGCATCAGCTCCACGAGGGCGGTCAGCCGCGCGGTGGCGGCCAGCGCGTCCGCCGTGCGGCTGTCCGCCACCGCGCGCACGACGAGATCGGCCGGCAGGTGGCGCCGGATCAGCCGGTCGTGCGGCGGCGCGACCACGAAACGTCCGCACAGCATGTCCAGCCGCTCGCCGGTGCCCGCGTTCTCGCCAATGAAGACGTGACCGCCGGGCCGCTTGACCGCCGGCACCGGCGGCAACCCGCTGCCGTCGTGGAGCACATGCGGGGAACCGTGCAGCAACAGCACGAGATCGCCGCCGCCGAGTTCGCGCACGGAGCCGTCGTCGGGATTCTCGAGGATCGCGCGGCCGCGCAGCACCACGTGATACGGGATCTCGCACGCAGGCGATCGTTCATACGTGACCGCCCACGGCGCGCCGAACGCGCAGCGGATTTCGAGCTTCCCGGTAACCGTGACGAGTGCCATGAAGCGGCTCAGCCAGTCGGATTCGAGTGTCATGTCGAGGGGTGAACGCACATCGGAAGTGCGGCGTGCGCCGCATGAAAGTTCGATTATCGCGCGGCCAGCCGCTGCAATCGCGCACGTTTCCGGTTCGACGCCGTCGATGCACCGGCGTCACTCGCGGCCGCCGGACGCGACGCCCGCCGCGACAAGGGTTTTGCTATCATTCCCGCGCCCTGTCTTGCCGAAATGGACATGCCCGCTCGCAGCGTGCCGCGCTCGCGTACCGCCGATCGCACGCCGCCGCTCACCGACCCACACCGCCGCCCGACCTGCCGGCGAGCGCGTGAACGGGCCCCGACCAGCGCGGCGTCGACGTGCCGACGGCCCGGCCGTCCCATGCGCCCCCTTCTTTCTCGGAAACCACGATGCCGCCTGTCTCTTCCCCGCCCGTTCTCGACACGCCGCGCCTCATCCTCGAAGGCCATCCGCTCGGCGACTTCGATGCGCTCGCCACGATGTGGGCCGAGCCCAAGGTCGTCGAGCACATCTTCAACGGCGAGCCGTCCGCGCCGCGCGACTCGTGGATGCGTATGCTCGCGTATCGCGGGCTGTGGCCGCTGCTGGGCTATGGCTACTGGGCGATTCGAGAGAAGACGTCGGGCCGTTATGTCGGCGACCTCGGCTTCGCCGATTTCCACCGGCTCATCGAGCCGTCGATTCGCGGTGTGCCGGAAGCCGGCTGGGCTCTCGCGACGTGGGCGCACGGCAAGGGCTACGCGACCGAGGCGCTCGCGGCGGCGCTTGCATGGCTCGACGGGCAGCAACGGTTCGAGCGCAGCGTATGCGTGATCGCGCCGACCAACGTGGCGTCGATTCGCGTCGCGGAGAAGGCGGGTTATGGCGAGCCGCAGCGTATCCGCTTCAACGACGCCGATTCGTTGCTGTTTTCGCGCAAGCGCCGATAGGCGAGCGTGGTTCGTCGGTCACGTCAGTCCAAGGCCGGTTCGTAAAAGCGCAGGAAGAGGCCGTTGTCCATCGGCCAGCAGTTCCCGCTTTCGTCGAGCAGAATCCAGTCGCCCGGCTTTACCGGACGCCAGCCTTCCGGCGTCGCGACTGCCCACGTGTCGTGGCGCCGCGCCACCCGGTCATGGTCGCCATCGACGAACCATCGTGTGGCATCGACGTAGGCGGTACGTTTTCTGAATCTCATCCTGCCACCCAAGAAAGCGGATATCAGCGTCGCGCTCAATGACGAAGCGCGAATCGCGTGTCGGCGCGGGGCGCGCATCGCGATGCCGCAGCGTCCGCGTCGAGCGCGCGCTGCCCGGCCTTCAACGCATGCGTCGCCGCCCGCGTGTCGCGCAACGCCGCCCAGCCCTCGGCGACGAGCGCCTGCAACGTTTCGCGAGCGACGACGGAGATCCGGACATCGGTCTCCTGCATTCTCCCGAGCGCCGACATGACCTCGTCCGGCTGATCGGGCGCCAGCGCAAGCACGAACCGCGAACGCGTCTCGGCGGCGCGGACGGCCCCGGCCCAGTCGGCCCGCGCCACCGCGGCTTCGATCGCGTTCGTGAGCGTTTCGAGACTCTGCACGACTTGCCACGGCATCATGTCGCCTTCCCGTCAGTTGCCTGTCACCGTCCGCATGACGGACGAATTCGCGGCGCATCATGCGCGCGCATCAGGAAGCGAAATTGTAGGGAACGATACGCGGCGACATCGGTAATAGTTTGTAATGAAATGTCGAGTAACCTTGCCTGGCGTCAGCCGAAGTAAAGTTGGTGCGTTTTGCGAAGTAAAGTCTGAACTTGGGCGTTTTTTCAAAAATTTGCCCCGGTGCGCGCGAAACGTTCCCTTTGCAAATCAATGATATGAGTTGATTTGGGAAGTAAAGTTGGACCTTTTCCGGGGCAGTTACGATCGGAAAGTTCGAACCCACCGAACGCCTGATTTCACTGTCGTGCCCGTTGCAGCGCCGGCAGTCGCGGTCACGCGCTCCGCGGAACCCGAGTTTGAATGGATAATCGTGCCGTCATGATAAGAGAGATTATCTCGCGGCCACCCGCCGAAACCCGCACCCTTCTCTGCCATCGTGGGCGCTAACCGGCTGCGGGCGCCGGAATCGGCGAATGTTTGCCGCTGGCGTTGAAGCGCTGCAGTTGCTCCCACGCCTCGAGGTAGCGAAACTTGGGCGCGGCCGCCAGTTGCTCGTCGTGCAGCACCAGCACGCGTTCGACCACCGTTTGCTCATGGTCGAGCAACAGGCACGGCTGATCCTGCTCGATGCGCTTGATACACGCGTCGAGCGCGGCGTCCGCACAGCGGTAGGGCTCAAGACCATCACCTGCCGCAGTCTCGCCCCACATGAAGTACGCGAGGTAGACGACCCGGATCAGGCAGCAAATCTGGTCGAAATCACCGCGCCCGGCGCTGACCGTCGCCAGGGCGAGATGGTTTTCCAACGATAGCGCGCGCACCTTGGCCGTTGCCAGCGGCAACAGCATTTCCTTCGTGCGCGGTGGCCGCGGGGGTCGGGATAAAGGTTGCTTGCTCATCGATCAAAACGATTCGTTCTTTCAATCAGCCCGGCATGGCCAGGCGCCCCGGTACGTTACGCTTCATCGGCCACGATTTGCAACCGGCCGTTGCGGTCAGCCACCTCGCGCCGCATCGAAAACAGCCGCCCGCAGCCTGCACACGCCCACCCGCGGCCATCGACCTGCTGCGCACTGCCGACGCGACCGCAAAACGGACACGGCGTCGCTGCTGTCGATTCGATGCCCAACCGGATCCGCGCCGAAAGACTGCCACTCGGTTCGAGCCGATCCGCAAAATCGGTGAACATGTTGTGCCATTTCTGGACCATCCCATGGCTCGTGCCGACAAAGTCCGCCACCTGCATGACCGACAACGGCAGCGACAGGTGCCGAATGAACAGGCGCATGCGCTCGAGCGAGCTCATCTTCGTGTTGACGAACGGGGTGCCGCGGCGCCGCGTGAATTTGGTCCCGCAATTCGCGCATTTGAACCGCGGGAAGGCGCCGTTCGGGCATTCATCGAAACGCGTCTGGTGACTGCCGCAGTCCGGGCAATGCGGAGGTCGATGGCTGAGTGAATTCAGTTCGTCGAATTCGCGCGTCAGACGAGCTGTCAAGGTGAGGTATTCGCGCGCGCCGATTTCGGCGAAGGCCAGCGGCACAGGTTCCAGTTCGGTGGGGCGGCCACCGAGCCTCACGCGGCGCTCCCACTTGCTGCTCGGGTCGAGCTGCAACAGCCACGCGCGCCAGGCCACCACACGTTGGCTGATGTCGGTCGACAGGCTGCCCATCTGTTCGCCCGCATCAACGCACGAAATCGGCTGCGACAGCAGGGACACGAACAGATCGAGTTTCTTGAGGTGCTTCTCGCCGAGCGGGGTGTCGGCCGTGCGGCTGAAGTAACGCCAGCAAGTCTGGCACTCGAACATCGGCAGCCGACCGATGGGGCGCGTTCGGAATCCCGCACTGATGATGTGGCCGCCGCCACAGCGCGGGCAGCGGGGACGCGGTTCGTGACTCGCGGTCAAGATCCTGTCGAGCTGGGCGGTCAGAAACGCCGTCAGTTCCTTGTCCTCGCCGGCGGTATCGGATCGGCGAAGTGTCGGGTGGCTCGATCGGGCGTTCATCAGAACTGGGCGGTTAGCTGGAATCCGAGCGTGACCCGGTTCGTCGGAAAGCCGGAGGGTTTGTACACCGGCGTACCGGCGAACAGGTCGTAGCCGTAGCCGCCGAAACGCGTCGCGACGCTGCCCTTCACGCCGATCACCGCGCCCGCCAGTTGCGTGCCGACCAGCGCGACCGGCTGCGGGCCCCACACACGGCCGTAGTCCAGGCCCGCATAGACCGCCATCCCGATCTGTCCAATCGGCGCCTGCAACTCGTTGCGCCAGTAGAAGCCGCGAGACGCCGCCAGCATCGTCTCGCCGTCGAAGCCACGGACGGTGTAGCGGCTGCCAATCGTCAGGTCGTCGATGTAATACAGCGTGTTGCCGGTGTACTGGCCGTGGAACGTTGTCACGTAGCGGAACGGTTGCTGCGCAATCGCGAACGGCACCGATAGGTTCGCATCGAGCACTGCCATTTTGTAGCGATAGGTTGGGCCGCCGTCGGCCGCCAACATGTCGTCCTGCGCGCCGAAAGCGCCGATGCCCTGCCGATACGCGAGCGTGCCGTCGAACTGCGCGTTGCCGAAATAGTGGCGATCGGTCAGGCCGAACTCGACGAACGTGTTGTTACGGCGCTGCTGCGGAATCTCGGTGTCCTCGATGAAGCTCTGCCCAAACCGCCGCGACAATCGAAACTGCGCGCCGAACACATCGTTCTGGCTGCGCGACAGCACGCGATTCAGCTTGAAGTCGACCGTCTTCGAATTGCCGCTCGCGATGAAGTTCTGGTTCACGCCGGCGATCTGCTGGTAATACGTGTTCGTATACGCCGAGAGCGTTGCGGTCCAGTAGCCCCACGGGATCGAATAGAAGCCGTTCCAGCCGTGCGAGCCGAGCCGCTTGTCGCCGAACTCGAGATCCTGGCTCACGCCGATGTTGAAGATGTCGTTCAATCCGAGTGGGTTGTCGATGCCGAGCGACAGGTTGCCCTGCAGGCGGCCGGTCGCTCGCGTACCCGAGTTGTCGATCGACGCGACGACGGTCCACGGCTTGGCGCGCTTCACGTCGAGCACGACGTCGCTTTCGCCCGGCACGTCGGCCGGCACGATCTGCATCGACACGTCCTGGCTCGACACGCGCTTCATCTGCTCGAGGCCCTGCTCGAGGTCGCGCAAGTTCAGCAGTTCGCCGTCGCCGGTCGGGAAGGCGGTTTTCCAGGTGCCTCGGAGCTTCTCGTCGGCGAAACGCACGTGGCGGATCACACCGGGGATCAGAGAAAACTTGAGGGTGCCGGTCGACAGATCCTGTTCGGGCAGCAGCACGCGCGTCGTGACATACCCACGCGCCAGGATCGCTTGCGACAGGCCCTTGACGAGCACGTCGAGCCCTTGTTTGCCGACGCACTGGCCGGCGTAGTGCTCGAGCCATTCGCGCGCGAATGCGAAACGATCCATCGGCAACGCCGACGCGCCTTGTGATTTCAGGGAAGCGGGCAGCGCATCGGGTACGTCGAGTGCGAAACGCTCGATCCGAAAGCAGGGCATCTCCGACGGCAGCGTGGGATACCCTGCGCTTGCCGTCACGTTCGATCGTACCCCAGGCGCGGTGACGGTTCGCTCGCGCTCACGTGCCTCTTCTTGCTGTCGGGTTTTCTGGTCATTGCCCGGAACGGTCAGGCGCGGCGCTTCCTGTGCGGACACACTGGTCGCGATAAGCAGCAGCGCTGCCGCAGCAGAATTCCCCCGGCGAATAGTTCTCATGTGTTTTTCTAGATATCTGATCGTTAACTACAATTCAGTCGAGCATGTTATAGGTGCATTATTTCATGAAAATTTATAAATATATATTAATGATTATTTTGCAATAATAATGCACTATATTATTGCCGTGGCTTTTCCGTCTCGTCGTTCTTCACCTCATAGCTCTTGCGCGCCTTTTTGTAGCTGTTATCGAAGGGTTTGATCTTCAACATCGCGGCGCGACTTGTAAAGCCCCCGATCAAAGCCACCCCGAAACCAGCCAATAACACAATCCCTCCGAAAATTGATGGTGGAATGAATTTGACTGCGACATACATCGCCAACACTCCTATCACAATCAAACTAAACCTGACCCATCGAGGAAAATTCCCATCCTCGATCATCTTAATTTTTCGCACCATTCCCTCCAGAATTTCCCGTTGTCGATTTCACGACACCTTGCCAATAAGAATTGAGCATCTCTTGAACCTTATTTGATATATCGCTGCCGTTCATAGTATTCGACACTCCATTGATAACCGGGCCGAGAAGGGGATATTTCTCCGATGCTGCATTCGACACCACGTTCAGTATGCCGCCAACCCCGTACTGCCCAAAGTTCGGACTCACCATCTGCCCGATAGCATCAGCGCCGACACCAACGGCCGTCGCCCCGAATGCAATTTGCGCAAACAATGGAGCAAAGGGAGACGGAGCAGACGCCAGTGCGCCACTCGTCGACCCAACCCACCCGGCAGTCGTTGACGTGGCCGACGCCAAATCGCCCGTCGTTGACTTGACGTAATTCACGTCGGTTTGGTTCGGCAGACGAGTAAATGGCCCTGTCAACGTGAAATGATAATCTGGCTTCGCCGGCTGATCGTAGCTGAACTGACTCGGCACCTGACTAGGCGCAGCTGAATCCGCGTTTGCCACGATATAAGACTGCAACTCAAGATTTGCGGTAGCCGTCTTCTGAGTTAAAACCATCTTGCCATCGGCCGTAGCCGGTGCGCCGACCCATTGCGCACCCATGTCAGTCGGTGTCGTGCCAACGAGCGTCGCCGGCGCGCCGGATTCGTGGATCCCATTCACGGACACACCCATAATCCGCATCTGATCTTCGATCTGCGCTTGGGTATATTTTCCTTTGCTCTTATCTGCCAGCTGCTTCGCAAGCGTCTTTTCCTCAGGGTGGAGCTGCCGATTGAACCGATCAACGTTGTACCCAGAGAACGCCCCCGATTCACCGCCCACCGCCGCACCCGCCCCGGTCGCAAGCGCGTTCGCCACGATGTTGCCCAGCGCCTGATTCATATTGGCGTTGCCGGTCGGATCGCTGCCTGCGATCGCGCTGCTCAGCTCGTTCAGCTTGCCCGACGCGATCGACGCAATCGCCGCACCGGCTGCGCCGCCTACCGCGTTGCCCCCCGCCAACCCTGTTACCAATGCCGCACCGGCGCCTTGCATCAGCGCCCGGTTCGCTCCGCCTTCCTTCCACGCGTCGACACCGGCCTGATCGCCATTCTTCTCGGCTTGCCGTTTCATTTCGTCCGCGTAGTCTCCGATCCGGCGCGACACCGCTTCACCGGCCGCGCTGGCCGCAGCCATCATGTCCGACTGATTGGCCAGCAGGTTCTGCATGTCCGGAAGTTTGGCGACCGTCCCGTTGGTATTCGTCGTATCGCGGTTCAAGCTGGCCACATCCTGCTTCTGGTTTGCCGAATCCGTAATCGTAACGGTCCCCGCACTCACGCCGCTCTTCGTCGTCGCGCTATCACTGCCGCTGTCGTTCTGGCCAAGCATGGGTGCAGCGCCACCCGTATTCTTGCCCGACGTGCTGCCATGCGTGCTGTAGTTCATTCCGCCGTCGCCGGTCGTCGCACCCGCACTGAAGCCGCTCGAACTCGCATCGTAGTGCGACTGGTTCTGGACGTCCGAGAAGGACAGCGAACCCGTCGTCAGCGAATTCTTCGACGCATCCGCGCCGCTCGCGATCAGTCCGCCCTTCAGGTCGGTATTGCCGGTGACGTTGATATTGAAGCCGCCGTCACCCGCGTGAATCCCAGCCTGTTCATTGACTCCCGCATAGCTGCCCGACGCGTTGCCCTTGCTCTGGCTGAAGCTCGCACTGGCGCCGCCCTGGCTGATGCTGAAGCCGCCGCCCGAACTCGACTGATGCGCCGCGCTCGTCAGCGTATCCTGCACGCTGACGATGTTCAGGTTCCCGCCCACATCGGCGTTCACCTGATTGCCCTTCACATTCGAGCCGATGATGTTCGTATCGCCGCCCGAGATAATCGTCACGCCGTTTGCAGCATTCACATGGCTGTTGTTCTGCGTGGCCAGATCGCTGTTACCATCGCCGTTGGCCTTCGACATCGCCGCGGAAACACCGAACCCGCCCGTGCCGACCGACACGCCCACGCTCGCGCTCTTCGATTCATTCGTGCTGCGAGTCGAATCCGTATCCGTCGTATTGACGATATTGACCTGATTCTTCGCCGCCAGAATCACATCGTTCGCGTTCACGTTTGAGCCAGCGATCGTCACATTGCCGCTGCCAGTCTGACCGTTGCCGGTCGCCGCAAACGCCACCGTCCCGCCCGCGTTCACATTCGAACCGCGATTCATCACGCTGTCTTCGGAGAACGCGCTCTTGCTATGACTGCTGCCGACGCTGACCTCGACCTTGAACTGAGGCGTTTCGCTCGCCCCCAGCGCTCGAACCACATCGCCCGCGGCAACGTTCGCATCCCATGCCGCACTCGCCGCTGCCATCCCGTGCAGCGCCGCGGCCCGACCATCCTGGCTATTGCTGGACGCACGCGATTGACCCACGGCATTCGACACCGCGTCGATCACCGGCGCCTTCAGTGCCAGCGTCAGGCCGCTCTTCGAGACTTCCTGCGTTTCACCGCGGTGGTTCTTGTCCTGTGCTGCGTCGATCGTCACGTTCGCGCCTGTCCCGCTGAGATTCTTCGCTGCGATCAGGTCACTGCCCGTCACGTGCAGGTCGTTTCCAGCCGTGATGCTCAGGTTGCCCTTCAGCGAACCGATCGTGCTCCCGTTGTTCGACACCTCGGTCGTCTGACTAGTTGTCTTCAGCGAGCTGCTGCCCACCGACACCGACAGTCCTCCACCCGACATCAGCCCGGATTCCTTCTTGTTGTAGTAGCTCGACGACTGCAAGGTATCCTGCGACGTCGTCACCGTCACGTTACGCGCTGCCGTGAGCGTTACGTCATTCGTTCCGACGATGGTACTGCCCTGAACGTTGACGTCCTTCCCGCTGACAATGTTCACGCGGTCCGCCGATACCAGGCTGCCGCGATTGAGCGTCATCGTCTGATCGATACCGCTCGCAACCTTCACGCCGCTCACCACATTGCTATGGCTATGCGTTTCGTGCGAATTCAACTCGTGCGTTTCGGTTGCGGCGCCGATATTCACATCGCCGGCCGCCATCAGGTTCGCATTACCCTTATCCAGGCTGATCGTGCTACCGCTGATTGTAAGATCCTTGCCTGACGCCAACGTAACGGTATCGCCGCCCTTGAGCGTCGTCCCGGACAGTGCCTGATCGGACGTGTGCAGCGTTTCCGCGTAGCTGCCGTGACTATCACTGCCTGAACTGTTGCTGTTGACCGTCGACGTCGCGCTCGCCGCGCCGAGCGTCACATCGCCCTTGGCGGCGATCGTGCCGCCCTGGCCGAGGTCGATCTGCGCGCCCTTGGCCGTCAAATCACCGCCCACGCCGATGCTCGACTGCCCACCAACCGTCACCGAACTGCCGGTGACCTTGTTGATGTCGGTGTTCGACACACCGTTCGCCCGCTGCACGATCTTGTGCTCGCCCGTCTGCACCGCGCCGAGATCCCAGTTGCCGCCGACGTTCATCCCGAGGTTGCCGCCGACCGACAGGTTGCCCGCGTTCTGCTGGAAGTTGCCGCCGGTGACGATCGACGCGTTGCCCGCGACATCCAGTTTGGCAATGGGCCCGAGCGTCGTCACCACGCTCGTCGCGCCGTCCCGACTCACGCGCGCATTCGTCTTCGTCGCCGTGTCGAGAATCAAGTCCTTGCCGGCATCAAGCTGAAGGCTGCCCGCCTTCACGTTCGCCGACGTCAGATCGATGTTGTTCTCCGTCTTCAGAGACATCAGCCCACCGCTTTGCAGCGCGCCGAATGCGTTGTCGATCTGCTTGCCCTGGATTGCCAGCGTGTTGTCCGCCTTGATCGTGCCACTGTTCGTGAACGACTGCGCGTTCTGGAAATCGATGTTCGTTGCGCTGATCAGCGGGCCGTCGATGTTCTGCTGGCTGGCCTTCGCGAGATACACGACGGGCACCAACACCGACTGACCGTCGACCACACGCGTTTCCATCATGATTACGTTGCTGGTCAGCTTCGATACCTGATCGGCAGACAGGCTCGCGCCGATCGGAAGATCGAGCGACTTCGACAGGCTCGCACCGGCCGCCATCAACGACTGGTACATCGTCTCCAGGTCGGCGTACGGCCCGAGTACCGCCTTGCCGGTCAACGACGTGACTTCGTTGCGCACAAGCTGCTGCTCGTAGAAGCCGTCACCGAGTCGCTTCGGAATATGCGTGAGATCGACGCCAAGCTGGCCGAAGAAGTAGTCGCTCGAAATGAAATTCTTCTGGTTCGTGAACGCAGGGTTCGTCTCGATCACATAGCTCGCGTTCGGCGCGGTAGTCGGCTTGAACAATCCGCCCTGCGGAATGGCGAGATTGTTCAGCACGTTCAGCGCCGTCGCGCTGGCGATGATCGGATCGACCGGCGCGGGCGCACCACCGTGCACGGACGACGCCCCCGATTTCGCACCGCTCGCGTTCCCACTCAGATTGGTAGGCGTGAGACCCGGCACCGACTGTCCCGGCAGCAAGCCGAGCGACGGAATCGATGCATTGCCCGCCGAGTTGTTGACACTCACTCCAGTACCGGAAATCGTGCCGTTCGAATTCAACGTCGCATCGTAACGCGGCAGCTTGTAGTCTTTGATCGATGCTGGCGCCGCCTGCGTGTAGCCACCCGGCCGAGAGCCGACAAACGGCGCATTGCCGAACGGAAGCTTCCAGTCATATTCGGAATTATCGTAATTGTTGTAGTGATATTGCCCCGAGTAGGAAACCGACACGCCCGGCAGTTTCTGGCCGGACGCCGCCCAGCCGTCGGCGTCGTAGCGGGCTGGCATCTTGATGTCGCCGACCGCCGCGATGTTGCTCCAGTAGTTCTGCAGCGTACCGACCGAAGAGGCGTCGATCTTGCCGCCCGACACGATCTGGGCAGCCGGGCTGATGTCCGTTACGGTCGTCGCCGTCGCGCTGTCCGCATAGTAGGTCGTGAACTGATACGTGCTGTTCCACTGACCGCCGTGAGGCGGCTCGGTGTAGACGCCGCCGATGCTGTACGGATCCTTCACGCCAACCTGGCCAGTACGGCCGCTGATCGGAATACCGAACTGGCCGAGCAGCGATGGATCGATCGAACTCGTCGAGGTCTTCATCACGCGGCGCGTGCTCGTCAATTTGTCCGCATGCAATTCCATATCGCCTTCGGACTGAATCAGCGCGGACACGTTGTTGACCAGCGCGGCGTTCGTGTAATTGCCGCTTGCGTCCTTGCCTCCTGCCAGCACGACCTTGCCCATTCCGAAGATCGCCGTCGTCGCCATCGAGTCGGTGGCCGTCGTGTCGTCGCGGTTTTCGATGTCATGCGCGAGGATTTCGAGCATACCGTTGCTGTCCGATCCGCCGATCAACGCGGTCGGTCCAAGGTTCGAGATCGTATTCGTCGCGTTGAGCGATAAGCTGGCGCCGACCAGCGCCCCCGTGTTGGTCAGATCGGTCGACTGCGTACGCAGCAAGCCGCCGGCCGTCAGGGCTCCCGCGTTGACGATGTTGCCCGCATTGACGCTCAGGTTGTTGACCGACTGCAGGTTCGCGTTGTTCGTGAAGGTGCCGGGCAACGTGAACGCGAGATCGTGACCGACGTTGAACTGCGTATCGGATGCCGCCGTGTAGTCGCCCTGCAGGTTCACGTTGGCGTCGTGCGCTGCGCTGTATGTGCCGCCACCTTGCAACGTGGCCGCTGCGACCGACAGGTCGTGCGTCGAGCCGATCTGGCCGTTCGTGTTCGTGACCGCGCCGGCCGTCGTAACGTTCACGTTGCCGTTCGAATTCGTGACGTTACCGATAAAGCCGCCGCTGTTGTCGAGCGAGTTCCCCTGGACATGCAGCGATGCACCACTGAGCTGACCGCCCTGCGTATTGCTGATCGATGCCGCGCTGACCGTCACGTCGCCGTTACCGGTAATCGCACCCATGCCCGACACACCGCCGGCATGACTGTTCGCGATCTGGTTGTCGCCTTGCACCGTCATCTTGCCAGCACCGAGGTCGACAATGGCGCCGTCCGCGTTGTCGATCGAAGCCGATTGAATGTCGAGTGTGCTGGTGTCACCAGCAGTAGATTGTCCGGCCTGGACGTGGCCACCTTGGTTCGACAAGGCACCGCCGCTCTTCAACGACAGCGACGCGTCCGATCGCAGCAGGCCCTGCGCGTTGTTCACATCGCCTGCGATCGTCGCATTGATGCCGCGTTGCGCGGCGAGGATACCGCTCGCGTTGTTCCAGGCGGCCGCGTTGACGATGGCTTGTCCCTTCGTCACGATGGTGCCCGACGTGTTGTTCAGCGCGCTCGAGCCATTGCCCGGTGCGATCGTCAGCGTGCCCGTGCCGGCATGTGTGATGTTGCCACCTGCGTTGTTCAGCTCGGCGGGCTTGAGCGTCAGATCCGTGCTGTTGGTCTGGATCACGCCAGCGGCCGAGTTGTCGAGCGTGCCGCTGACATTCATGCCCATCGTTGACGACCCATACTGCGTAATCGTGCCGCCGTGGTTGACGAGGTTTTCTGCCGTGAGCGCAATCTGATTGGCCTCGAGCTTGCCGCCGCTGTTGTCGAGCGTCGAGTCGGCCGTGATCGACAGGTTCGGCGCGACGATCGAACCGTTCTGGTTCGTCATCGAGCCTGAGTGGATTGCCGCGTTCGTGCCCGCACCGATCTGGCCGCCATCGTTCGTCAGCATGCCACTGGTGACGCTCAGATCCGTATTCGACAACAGCTTGCCGCTCGCATTGTTCAGCGTGCCGGCAACGGTTGCCGTCAGTCCGCTCTGCGCGTTGATCGAGCCCGCCGCGTTGTTTAGCGCGCCGGTTTGGGCGGCGACGCGTCCGTTGCTCGCGATCGAACCGCCTACGTTCGATATCGAGCCCGAGCCGCCTCCGAGCGTCAGTGTGCCGTTGCCGGCATGCGTGATCGTGCCGCCGTCATTCACGAGTGCGGTGGGGGTGAGCGCCAGGTCGGTGCTGTTGGTTTGCAGCGTGCCGGCATTCGAGTTGTCGAACGTGCCCGACACGTTCACGGCCATCGCGCCAGCGCCCGTCTGCGTGATCGTGCCGCCATGGTTCACGAGGTCGGTCGCATTCAACGACACCTGGTTGGCCTGTACGGCACCCGCGCTATTGTCGAGGGTCGTGCCCGTCAGCGCGGCCGTCAGACCGACGATCGAGCCGCCGTTGTTGACCAGGCGCACGCCTGCGTCGACAACCACCTTTTGCGCGGCCTGCAGCGTGCCGCTGCCGTTGTCGACCGACTGGCCCGATACCCGCAGATTCGTATTGGAGGTGATCACGCCGCGATTGACAACGTTTGCGCCTTGGACCGACACATCGCCGTTGCCGCCGATAACGCCGCCGTGCGCGCCGTTCGCGGTCGTGCCCGCCGCATTGGTCAGTTGACCGGTGGTCATCACCGACAGGCCGTCGCCGTTAAGCGACGTGATCCGGCCGGCCGTGTTGTCCAGCGACGCGCCGGCCACCGTCATCCCGGCCGCGCTTTGAACGGTGCCCTGGTTGTTTGCGATGGCGCCACCACGCACCTCCGCCGTACTTTCGGACACCATCTCGCCAGACCGGTTGGCGATCTGGCCGGCCACGTTGACCGACAGCGGGCCTTGCGACGAGACCTTGCCGCCTTGGTTCGACAGGTTGCCGCCGGTCAGCGTCGTGCTGCCGCCACTCGACAAGCTGCCGTGATCGTTGATCACCGTGCCGGAAGCATTCGCCTGAATGGCGCCTTGTGCGCTCGTCGTCGCATTTGCGAGATTCATGTCGCCGGCCGTCGCGTTCAGCGACAGATTGCCGTTTGCGGCCGTCTGGCTGCCGGCGAGATTCACGCTGCCGCCCGTCAGCGACGCGTTACCGCCCGCCACATTCTGGCCGGTCGCGGTGAGCTGGCCCGACGCCGTCAGATTCAGGTCGCCGCTGTGCGCGACGGAACCGTCGTTGTTCACACCCGCGCCGAGCGTGCCGGTCGAATTGACGCTGCCGACGTTCACGGTCGTGTTCTGCTGCGCAGCGAACGTGCCGCTATTCGTGAGGTCGGCGCTTGTGCTGGCCGATAGCGATTGCTGCGCGTACGTCGTGCCGTTGTTCTGAATGCCGCCGGCCGCCGACAGCGCGAGGTTGCCACTCGCGGTCGTCTTGCCCGTCAGCACAAGTCGGCCGTTCGACTGCAATGTGAGATCACCCGCCTGCGCAGCGATCGTACCGGCGTTGGCCACCCCCACGCCGAATTCATTCGATGCGAGGAAGATCCTATTGCTATACATTCCGCCCAACTGGCTCACGTCGATCGCGACCGCCGGAGCGGGGCCGTCGCCGGCGATCGGCGTCGCGGCAAGCGTGTCGTGGTTGACTTGGGCCGCCCCGGCGATCACGTTCAGGTTCTTCGCATAGACCGCTGCATTCACCTGTACGGCACGGGCGATAAGGTCAACCTGATCGGTACCGGTTGCGTTCAGGCCGGCGCCTGACACGGTTACGAGCCCGCGGTTAACGTTATAACCGGCGAGTGAACCGTCGGCGCCGTAGTACGGCACGCCGGTCGTCAAGGTTGCGCGGCTGGTATTCAGGAAGGTTCCACCGTCCACGAAAATCCCGGACGGGTTAGCGATGACCAGCTCGGCGCGAGCGCCTGCGATCTCCAAAGCGCCCCGAATTTGAGAGGGGTTCGGGCTGTTGACTTGGTTGACGATGATCCGCGCGGCCTGGCCTGCGCCGTAATTCGGGTTGCCGTTGATCCAGCCCGCCTGCTGGGTCTGAACCATCGTGGCCGAGTTGTTCAGGATCGCGCCAGCGCGCTGTACGTCGAACTGGTTGTAGGTGTTGACCGATACGCCGGCGCCCGAAGGCTTGGCCACGTTGACCTGAGGCAAGCCGTTCGGCGTCTGGATCACCTGCGTGCTGGTGCCGGGCGTCGGAACGATCTGCGCACCGGACAGGGTGGGTAGCATGCCGAGCGCGGCGACGCCCGCCATCACAACGCGAACGCCGGACGTCGACGAGCGCCGCCGCACACGTGCCTCGCCCGTCGCTGATTTCCCGTCAGCCGTCGCCGTCTCCGCGACGGCCACCACCATACCCCGAAGCCTGGAATACACCAGGCGATGCGTATTCTTGTTCATTCTCGTTGACGCGGCCCGCGTCCATTCGTTGGTTATCGAACGCGACCTTACCGAAACCCCGAGAAATGACTGTCAACAATTGCCAAGTCGTTGATGGAAAACCACAAATTCTGCTTTTCGGATGCGTCTGATTGACGAATGCAGCCCTCATCTAATTGTGGCCAAGACAGCTTATCTCGTTGATCCGATTGGATAGCCATCGATATCCGACGCGAGCTGCCCGCCCAGTAAGGCTCAACGCCATATTCGACAGAGAAACAGAGCGCCCGGCGGTATCAGCCAGACTGCAATCGTCCACCACCATGTCTCTGCAGAGTTTCGACTTTGCTTTGCGCCATCAACAAGATCGAAATTCAGTTCGCATCCCCGAAAAGTAAAGTCAGACTCTCGGACAGGTCGTCTTGCGGAATCATCGGGCTTTCATTGGGGGCACATGTCAGGACTTTACTTTGTGGGATGCCTGGCGGGGCTTCGACTCACACAGGCGGCGTTTGAGACAGCGGAATTCCACAAACGTTTTTTGCCGGATGCATGCTCGACTGCACACCGTCGGCAGCGCCGCTGCCGACATCGCATCGAAGCACTTCGGCCGCACGCGCGTGCTGGATGCCGCCCGCTTCGCGCGTTCCGCCCGGCGGCAGACGGCACGCCACGATGCGCTCATCGCGCGAATGCGCTGCATGCCGCGCCGCATGGACAGAAATGACAAGCGGTTGAAAAATCGTCCGCCGGCCGCGAGCCGATCGCGTGCAGCCGTGCAGCGTCACGTCCGTCAGGATTCCGGCGAAGGCTCCGCCGGCTCGCGATCGCGATCGCCATCCGGATTGCCGTCCCCGGCGGCCACCCGCTTCGCCATGTCGAGGTAAGTCTGCGCCATCGCGCGCAACTCCTCCTCCGACGCGTCCTCGATCCCGATCAGCCGGTCGCTCGCCGCGTGCGTGACGGCCACGAGTTCGTCGAGCTTCAGGTGCATCGCGACACTGTCGCGGTTCTGGTTTCGCTGCAGCAGGAACACCATCAGGAACGTGACGATCGTCGTCCCGGTATTGATGACGAGCTGCCATGCATCCGAATAGTGGAAGAGCGGGCCGGTGACGAGCCACAGCGCCGTGATGGCGACCGCGCTGCCGAACGCGACCGGCGAACCGGCCCACACGGTCACGTGCGACGCGAAGCGTTCGAACGCGCGCGTGACGGGGTGCCTGACCGTGACGGCCCGGGGATCGGTCGTGGCCCGGCCGCCCGGGCCCGTCCTGGCGCGGGATGGATCGTTCGATTCACGCATGGCGCCTCCCGGATACGAATGTCGATATCGGCGCACGCGCGGGCCCGCCGTGCGCAACGGCACGCGGTTCCGCGCCCGCAGGCGGGCGCCGCCCACAGCCGAGCAACGTGCGTGCCCGACGGTCGCGCCCGCGCGTCGCCATCGGTGGTCAGGTGTACGCAGCGCGTGAGGCAATCGTGCGGCGCCGGTGTCGGAGCAGGAGGTGTCGCGGTTGCGCAAGGCGATCCGACGGTAGCGCGAAGGCAATCTCCCGCGGCGATACGGCGGGCCGCACGCCACCCGGCAGGTAATATTTTGTAATGATATGTAGAGCAATCTTTACCGGTTTTGCTCTGGCGAGCGTGCGCGATACCCGCATGCGCGGCGCTTTCGCAAACGTTTCCGCACGAACGACATCCCGCCCGGTATTTCAGCCGGTTGCACGCCGGATACCGCTCCGAACGTGTTGACGCGTACATCGCGTCGTTCGACTAAACACGACGCCGCATCTTCGTGCGTCCGCCTTCCTGCAACGCGGCGACGCCCCACCCGCGGCGAGGCTCACCGAACGATGCAGATTTCGCCACATTCTGCCGGAATGTTTCTCAGTATCATGCGCGTCTCTTCGGCTTCCCCATGTTCGGACGGGCCTGAGCGCTCGCCACTTTCCCGTTTCGCCCCCTCGTTTAGCGATGCCCATCCGAATCCTGCTCGTCGAAGACGACGTCCCATTGTCCTCGCTGATCGCAGACTATCTGCGCATGCATCAGTACGAGGTGGACACGCTGTTCGACGGCACCGACGCCGTGTCCACGATCGTCGCGCGCCGCCCCGACCTGGTGCTGCTCGACATCAACCTGCCGGGCAAGGACGGCTTCGAGATCTGCCGCGACGCACGCATGCAGTACGACGGCATCGTCATCATGATGACGGCCCGCAACGAGCAGTTCGACGAGTTGCTCGGCCTGGAATTCGGCGCGGACGATTTTCTCCGCAAGCCGGTCGAGCCGCGCATCCTGCTCGCGCGGATCAAGGCCCACCTGCGACGGATGCGCTTGCGCCCGGTCGACGGCGCGTCGGCGTCGCCGCAGCGATTCGAGTTCGGCAAGTTTTCGATCGACCGGGCGGATCGCAAGATTCGCCTTCCCGACGGCAGCGCGCCGCGCCTGACCTCGACCGAATTCGACCTGCTGTGGGCCCTCGTCTGCCGCGCCGGCGAGGTGGTCAGCCGGGAAGACCTGACGCAGCTGTTACGCGGAATCGAGTTCGACGGCTTCGACCGCTCGATCGACGGCCGCATCTCCAAGCTGCGCCGCAAGCTGTGCGACGACCTGACGGAACCGAAGCGCATCAAGACGATCCGCTGCAAGGGCTATCAGTTCAGCAAGCACGCGTGGGAGTGATGCACCGCCGGTCGTGACACGCGAACGCACGAACGGGCGCCCTTACCGTCCGCCGCCCTACCGCATGTTGCCGGTATGGCCCAGCGAATAGCGCCCCGGCTGCGGCCACACCATCAGGCCGTGCGGCTCCATGCCGACGGGAATCGCTCGAACCGCGCCGCTCGTGGTGTCGATCGCGTAGACGACGTCATCGAAGCGGCCCGACAGCCACAGCGTCTTGCCGTCCGCGCTGACGTTGCCCATGTCGGGGCTGCCGCCGCCGGGGATCGGCCAGGTCGCGACCACCTTGCGCGTCGCGAAGTCGAGCACCGATACGCTGCCCTTGCCGTGGCGCGGCCCGTGGACGAGATTGGAGCCGCGATTCGCGATATAGAGCTTCGTGCCGTCGCGGCTCGGATACAGCCCGTGCGTACCGACGCCGGTCGGGATGAAACCGGTCTTCGCGAAGCGGTCGCCGTCGACGACGTATATGCCGTCCGCCATCATGTCGGCGACATAGAACACCTTGCCGTCCGGCGCCACGCGGATGTCCTGCGGCATCCCTTTCCGGTCGAGTTCGAGGTAGCCGAGCACCTTGCGATTCACCAGGTCGATCTTCGCGAGCATGCCGCCGAACTCGCACGTGAAAAGCGCATACCGGCCGTCGATCGAAAAGTCCGCATGGTTGATGCCCTTGCATTGCGGCACCTCTAGGCTCGATTTCAGCGCCATCGTGCCCGGGTCGTGGAAGTCGAGCCGCGCATGCGCCTCGGCCACGACGATCGCCTCCTTGCCGTCGGGCGTGAAATACATGTTGTACGGGTCGTCGACGCGCACTGCCGGGCCGGGCTTGCCCGTCTTCGGATCGATCGGCGTCAGGCTGCCGTCGGTGCGCCCTTCCGCATTGTTGGCGACCCACAGCGTCCGCAGGTCCCACGCCGGCACGACGTGCTGCGGGCTGCGGCCGACGGCAAACCGGTCGACGACCTTGTACGTGGCCGGGTCGATCACGTAGACGTCGTTCGATCGCAGGTTCGGCACGTAGATGCGCGGCAGCGCGCCCGCCACCGCCGCGCTCATGCGGCCGGCCCGTGCCTCGCCGTACAGGTTGTCGGGGTTGATCACGGGCGGCATGCCGGGTACGGCCGCGACGGCGGACGCCGCGATCGCACCCTGGGCGCAAAAGCCGGCCAGCGCAGCCGCGACGACGATCGCGGGACGGGGGAAGCGGATGTGACGGCGAAGGCGCGGTTGCATGACGATGTCCCGGTTCGATGGAATGGAACGGCGGCAAAGGCGGCGCAATGGCGCGGCGGCGTCAGCGGCCGGCGGTGTCCTTTCTGATCGCGTCGACGGTGCGCGACACGATCGCGTCGGTGCCGAGCCGGCCGAGTTCGACGCTCGCATGACGCGGATCGCCGCCGTAGACGCCGTCGGCGGCGCCGGGCTTCGAAGCGTTGCGCAGCTTGTCGACCCTCACCATGCCCGGCGCGACCGCCAGCAGCAACGACGTATCGGCCAGCCCCGCGTGCGTGCCGATGTCCGCGGCCGGCACGCCGTGCTCGCGCAGGATCCGGTCGTAACCGTCGGAACTGGTGCCGTAATACTCGGCCGGCACGAACGCGCGCGCGCCCGTGCCGGCCCACGACTTGTTCAGCCGCGCGACCGACTGCCGGATGTCGTTCTGGTAGCCGCCGTGGTCGCCGAGGAACACGATGTTCGTGAATCCATGGACCCGGAAACTGTTGGCTGCGGACTCGAGGGTCTTTTCGAAGACGTCGTCGGGCACGGTGATCGTGCCGGGAAAGCGCATGTGCGACGTCGGCGGCGCATAACCGCCCTCGGGCACATAAGCGATGACGGGTGCGACGATTGCGTTGCCGAGGCCTTGCGCGATCCGCTCGGACAGCACCGCGACCCGCGCATTGTGCTTGCCCAGCGCGACGTACGGCCCGCTTTGCTCGGTTGCGCCGACCGGAATCAGGATGGTGGTCTTGCCGGCCCGGATGCTGTCGCGCAGCTCGGTCCAGGTCATGTCTTCGAGCCGCACCGTGGCGGGAACCTGGGCGAACGCGGCTTGCGCGACGGTGAAAGCGAGGGCGGCGAAGGCGACGCGTGGCAGGCATTTCATCGCGGATTCTCGACGGAAGGAAAGAGATGACGCTGCGTTCCCTCGCACCATAAACGAACTCGCGCGACTTGTCGCCGACCGCGGCGCAACGACGCACGCCCGACGTCGCGAGAAAGCATTTCGTCAGGATTGCCCGGCGGATCGCGAAGTCTCTCGCTCCATGCCGACACGCTGCGAGTCGGGTCGATTCGATGCGTGCGCTACGTCGCCTCGTGCCGGCCTCCCGCCCGCACGCGTCACGCCGGCAACACGGCCACCGCCTTGATCTCGACGATATAGCCCGGCGCGCCGCCCAGCATGTGCGCGCCGACCGCCGTCCATGCCGGCTTCGGGTGCGCATCGAGGTAGCGGTCGCGCACCTGCATGAACAACGGCAGGTCGCGCATGTCGGTATGGAAGGTCGTCAGGTCGACCACGTGGCTGAACGATGCACCCGCCGCGTCCAGTACCCGCTTCAGATTCTCGAACGCCTGCACGATCTGTGCTTCACGATCCTCGACGAGCTGCATCGCCGCATCGCGGCCGATCTGGCCGGATACGTACAGCGTATCGCCGACCTTCAGGCCGGGCGCGTAGCCGATCTTCTCGTACACAGCTTCCATTCCCGCCGGAACGATGGCTTTGCGATCACGCATGGAAGTCTCCGTGGCCGGCGTCTTCGCGCCGGCCGGTTGGTGGGTGGATAGGTGGATGGGTTGTCGACGAACATCCTGAACACGTGCCAGGCGGCGCGACGACGCGCGGCTCAACCCGTATCGCCGCCCGCGACCGGCAGCACCGTGCCGGTGATGTAGCTCGCCTCGTCGGACGCGAGGAACAGGATCGGCGCGATCTGCTCGTCGAGGCTGCCGTAGCGTTTGAGATACGTCGATTCCGTGACCTGGCGCACGGCTTCGCCCATCCATGCCTGTTCCTGTTCGCTGTCGCCGGCCGCATTGCGCGGCACGCGGCGCGGCGGTGCGCTGGTGCCGCCCGGTGCGGTGGCCACGACCCGGATGTTGTGTTCCGCATATTCCATCGCGAGCGCCGACGTCAGCGCATTGACGCCGCCTTTCGCCGCCGAGTACGGCACGCGGCGAATCCCGCGCGTCGCGTTCGACGAGATGTTGACGATCGTGCCGCCGCCGCGCGCGAGCAGGTGCGGCAGCACCGCGTGACACGTGTAGAGCGTCGGCATCAGCGAACGGCGGATTTCCGCATCGATCTGCGCGGGTTCGAATTCGGCGAACGGGCGCATGCGGATCGCGCCGCCCACGCCGTTGATCAGGATGTCGATGCCGCCGAACGTCTGCGCCGCGTGCGCGATCGCCGCATGCGCCCCTTCGTACGTTTCGAGATCGGCGACGAACCCGGCCGTCTCGCCCCCCGTCGCTTCGGCCGCGACCTCGGTGACGAAATCCGCGCGATCGACGAACAGCACCCTGCCGCCTTCGGCCGCCGCGCGCAGCGCGACGCCGCGGCCGATGCCCTGCGCGGCACCCGTGACGACGATGACCTTGCCTGAGAATCGTTGCATGATCATGCCGCCTTTGCCGTGACGTTGGGGGTGAACTTCTCGTAGTGGAAGCTGTTCGGCTTCACGCCTTCGTCGTCGAAATACTTGCGCACCGCGTCGACCATCGGCGGCGGCCCGCACAGATACACGTCGACGTCGCCGTCGTTCAGCGCATCGGCCGGGATGTGCTGCGTGACCCAGCCCTTGCGCGGATGGCTCGACGCCGCGTCGGCCACGACCGTCGCGAAGCTGAAGTTCGGCAGCTTCGCCGCATACGCCTCGATCGCATCGACGAGCACGAGGTCGAGATCGCGCGTCACGCCGTAGATCAGGTGCACCTTCTGCTGTGAGCCGCTGCGCGCGAGCACCTCGAGCATCGACAGGAACGGCGCGAGCCCCGTGCCGCCCGCGAGGAACAGCAGCGGCCGCTGCACGTCGCGCAGGTAGAAGCTGCCGAGCGGCCCGTGCAGTTCCAGCGTGTCGCCGGGCTGCGCCGATTCGAGCCACGTGCTCATCACGCCGCCGGGAATCTTCTTGATCAGGAAACTGACCTTCGCATCGGCCGGCGCCGACGAGAACGAATACGAACGGTGCTGGCCGCTCGCCGGCACGTCGATGTTCACGTACTGGCCCGGCAGGAACACGGGCGCGGCCGTGCCGACGTCGAGTTCGAGCACGACGGCCGCATCGTTGTGCTGCTCGACCTTCGTCACCGTGGCCGCGAACCCGCTCTGGCCCGTCTTGCACGCGACCGACGACGTCGGCACCGCGATCACGCAATCGCTTTGCGGCACCATCTGGCAGGTCAGCACGAGGCCGCCGTCCTTTTCGTCTTCGGTGAGCGCGTCGTCGATGTAGTCGTCGCCGAGATCGTAGCGGCCGCTTTCGGCGCGGCACTTGCAGGTGCCGCACACGCCGTCGGAGCAATCCATCGGCAGGTTGATCTTCGCGCGGAAGGCCGCGTCGAGAACCTTCTCGCCGGCCTTGCAGTCGATGAAGCGGGTTACCCCGTCCTCGAAGTTCAGTGCAATCTTGTAGCTGGACATGGTGTCACCTCCACTTCCTTTCATGACAAAACAACAGCGTCAGACGTGATAGACGTCGAGCACCTGCCGGATGTAGTCGTTCTTCAGCACGATCTTCTTGTACGAGATCAGCAGCTCATCGCCCGCCTTGCGCAACGTGACGAACATCGTGCCGAAGAAGTGATCGGTCACGCGGTAGCGGTGGTTCAGCGTGTGAAAGTTGTAGCGCACGTCCACTTCGTTCTCGCGTTCGGCCAGCACCTCGACGTTCGTCACGTTGTGGCTGGTGCGCGGCTCGGGCGTCGATGCGCCGCTGCGCTCGGTCTTGATCCGGAACACGCGATCCTCGAGGCCGCCGCGGTCCGCGTAATACATCAGCGAGATCTGGCTTTGCGGATCGTCGGTCGGCCGGTCATCGTCGTCCCACGCGGGCATCCAGTACGTGACGTCCTCCGTGTAGCAGGTCAGCCACTCGTCCCACTGGCGATCGTCGAGCAGGCGCGCTTCGCGATACAGCGCGGCGCAGACAGTCCGGTAATCGAAGCTCATGCCGCCACCTCCCCGCGTTCCTTCTTCAGCGCATCGCGCATCACGTTCACCCAGTGTTCGTGCTGGCACACGAACAGCCCTTCGTCCTCGCTGCGCTCGCCGGAAATGCGCGGGTTCAGCCCCATCTTCCTCGCGTTCTCGTCCGGGCCGTCGACCCACAGCGGCGCGCCGCGCGACAGGTCGTTCCACATCGCCGTGATGCCCGCATAACCGGCCTGACACGCGCGAAACTCCTCGAGATCGTCGGCGGTGCCCATGCCCGTCACGTTGAAGAAATCCTCGTACTGGCGGATGCGGGTCGTGCGGTCGGCCTCGCTCTCGCCCTTCGGCGCGAAGCAGAAGATGCTGACCTCGGTCTTGTCGACGCCGAGCGGCCGCACCACGCGGATCTGCGTGCTGAACTGGTCCATCAGGAACACGTTCGGGTACACGCACAGGTTGCGCGTCTGGTTGACGATGAAGTCGGCCTGCACGTCGCCGACGCGCGCCTTGATTTCATCGCGATGCTGGTACACGGGCCGCACTTCCGGGTTCATCGTCTGCGTCCACAGCAGGATGTGGCCGTTGTCGAAGCCGTACACGCCGGCGACCGACTTGCTCCAGCTGTTCGCGTCGACGGCCTTGGTGCCGTCTTCCTTGCGGCGGCCCATCGTCGCCGCGTAGTTCCAGTGCACGGTGCTGACGTGGTAGCCGTCGCAGCCGTTCTCCATCTGCATCTTCCAGTTGCCTTCGTAGATGTAGGACGAGTTGCCGCGCAGCACTTCGAGCCCGTTCGGCGCCTGGTCGACGATCTGGTCGATGATCACGCGCGCCTCGCCGAGGTAGTCCTCGAGCGGCAGCACGTCGGCGCTGAGGCTGCCGAACAGGAAGCCGCGATAGTTCGCGAAGCGCGCCACCTTCTTCAGGTCGTGCGAACCGTGCGTGTTGAACTGCACCGGGTATTCCGTCGTCTTCTCGTCCTTCACCTTCAGCAGCTTGCCGGTGTTCGAGAACGTCCAGCCGTGGAACGGGCACGTGAAGCTGCCCTTGTTGCCGTGCTTGCGGCGGCACAGCATCGCGCCCTTGTGCGCGCAGGCATTGATGACCGCGTGCAGCTCGCCGGTCTTGTCGCGCGTGATCACGATCGGCTGGCGGCCGATCCACGTCGTGTAGTAATCGTTGTTGTCGGGAATCTGGCTTTCGTGCGCCAGGTACACCCAGTTGCTTTCGAAGATGTGCTTCATCTCGAGCTCGTACAGCTCGGCGTTCGTGAAGATGTCGCGGCGGCAGCGGAATACGCCGGCCTCCTTGTCGTCCTGCACGGCGGTGGCGAGCAGGTGATCCAGGTCGGTGGCTTGGTCGATCGTGGCGGACATGATGGCTCCTCCCATGCGCGTGCCGCGTCCTGCAAGCACGCTCGCATCGGTAATCGGTTGAATCTCGCGGGAACCCGGCCGGCGGCGGCGCCTGCGCGCCGCCGTGCCGTCGGGCGGTTAGGCCGTGGCGGAAGCGCGCAGGCGTTCGACGATCTGGTTGTCCTTGCCCTCGACGCGCGGCGTCAGGACGAAGTTGAACTCGATGTCCTGGTACGCATCGGCCTTCAGGCCGAGCGCGGCGCCGCCGGTCTTGCCGGTGACGGGCGGGATCAGCTCCTCGCGGGTCGCATACGCGAAGTCGTCCCAGATCAGCGGGTCGCCGTCGATGTTGAACTGGGTCGTCAGCTTGCGGTGGCCGTCGCTGGTCACGAAGAAGTGCACGTGCGCCGGGCGGTTGCCGTGGCGGCCGAGGCTGTCCAGCAGCTGCTGCGTCGCGCCCTGCGGCGGGCAGCCGTAGCCGACCGGCATCAGCGTGCGGAATTCGTACTTGCCGTCGGCACCCGTCTTCACCGCGCCGCGCAGGTTGAAGTCGCTCTGCTTGCCGGTCGGGTCGAAGTGCGAGTAGAAGCCGTGCGAGTTCGCATGCCAGCACTCGACCACCGCGCCGGCCACCGGCTTGCCGTCGACACCGGTGACCGTGCCGTGGATCACGAGCGGGCCCGCGCCGTCGTCCGCATCGAGGTCGATCTTCGCGACGCCGTCGCGCACCGGCGCGCCCGCGACATACAGCGGCCCTTCGATCGTGCGCGGCGTGCCGCCGTCGAGGCCAAGCGCTTCGTCCTCGGCGTCCATCCGGATGTCGAGAAACTTCTCGAGGCCGAGGCCGGCCGCGAGCAGCGCCGCTTCGCCGTCCTGGCCGAGCTTGTTCAGGTAGTTCACGCCGGCCCACACTTCGTCGGGCGTGATGTCGAGATCGTCGATCGCCTTGAACAGGTCGCCGAGCAGCCGCAGCACGACCTGCTGCGTGCGCGCGTTGCCGCCCTTCGTGCTGTCCGTGCCCGCGTTCGACGCGGCCTTCAGCAGATCCTGCACTTCCCGGGTTTCGAAAACTTTGACGCTCATGATGGTGTCTCCACGTGTATTTGGGGGGAATGACGGCTGTGCCTGACTCGGGCTACCGCGCGACGCGGGTGAGTCCATCGCGGGTGAAACGCCTGACCTTGTCCTCGTCGAGTTCGATGCCGAGACCGGGGCCGTCCGGCACGGTCAGTTCGAAGTCGCTGTAATCGAGCGGCTGCGTCAGGATCTCTTCGGTGATCAGCAGCGGCCCGAACAGTTCGGTGCCCCACTGCAGGTTCGCGAAACTCGCGAACAGGTGCGCGGACGCCACCGTGCTGAACGCGCCTTCGAGCATCGTGCCGCCGTACAGCTCGATGCCGGCCGCGTCCGCGATCGCGGCCACGCGCTGCGCGGCAAACAGGCCGCCGCTCTGTTCTATCTTGATCGCGAACACGTCCGCGCCGTGATGCTTCGCGATCTCGAACGCGCTGTCGGGGCCCTGCAGGATTTCGTCGGCCATCAGCGCGACCGGGAAGCGGCGCATCAGGCGCGCCAGCGCCGCGGCCGAGGCCACCGGCTGCTCGACCAGTTCGCAGCCGGCATCGGCCAGCGCCGGAATCGCGCACGCGGCCTGCGTTTCGCTCCACGCCATGTTCACGTCGACGCGCACCGATGCGCGATCGCCGACGGCCTTCTTGATCTCGGCCACGTGCCGGATATCCGTCTCGGGCGCCTTCGCGCCGATCTTCAGCTTGAACACGTTGTGGCGGCGCTGGTCGAGCATGCGCTCGGCTTCGGCGATGTCGGTAGCCGTGTCGCCCGACGCGAGCGTCCACGCGACCGGCAGGCGATCGCGCCGGCGCCCGCCGAGCAGCTCGCTCACCGGCACGCCGAGCCGCTTGCCGTGCGCGTCGAGCAGCGCGGTTTCGAGCGCGCTTTTCGCGAAGTGGTTGACCTTCGCGAGCTTGCCGAGGAACGCCATCAGCGTCTGGATGCGCGTCGCATCCATGCCGACGATCGCCGGTGCGAGGTACGCGTCGATCGCGAGCTTCATCGCTTCGGGGCTTTCCGGGCCGTAGGCCATGCCGACGATCGTCGTGCCTTCGCCGAGGCCCGTCACGCCGTCGCTGCAGAACACCTTCACGAGCATCAGCGTCTGGCCGTGCATCGTGGCCACCGACAGCTTGTGCGGGCGGATCGTCGGCAGGTCGACGAGGCGGGTTTCGATACGTTCGATGGTGACGGAGGACATGGGGCACGCCGTGGGGGGTGAAGTTCTTGAGGCGATTTATACGTCCCGGCCAGATGGAGCGTCCAATACTTTTAGGCGGGATTTTTGATACCTGACAGGTATTGAATTCACGCTCATCACACTGAATACTGCGGTGCGCCATACCTGTTTTGGCTAGGTATGCGGGCTGAGAGGCTTGATGGGGCGCGGTCGTGCGGGTGCGGGGTACCGTTTGGACGGGGGCGCACTGCGGCGGCTTGCGGCAGCGGGAAAACGGCCTGAAACCGACGGCCTGCCGAGTCGATCAGGGTTTTCCTGACGGGAAAAATGGTGGGGCTGGCCGTCCGGCCTTCAGCTTTGGCGTCGGTTTCCGCGAACAACCGGAAGGAATTGGGTTAGCGGGTGTCGACGTTCGTTGTCGATGTCCGTTGTTCATCAGAGGCTGACGGGCGCTGTCGGCCATGAACGGTCAGTCGACATGGTCACTTAGATCGTCGACAATTCGGTCATCGCCTTCACTGGTACCTACTATGTCCTTCGCCTTTCAATGCGCTACGTGCGGACAAACTCACGAAGGCATGCCGAGCTTTGGTGCTCCTGCACCGTTAAGCTACTACGAAATACCGATCGCCGAGAGAGAGGTGCGTTGTGATCTGGGCAGCGACGACTGTGTAATCGACGAAGAATATTTCTTCGTTCTCGGCTGCATCGAAATCCCCGTTCACGGTGAAACTGAGCCGTTCTCCTGGGGAGTCTGGGTGTCTCTTAGCCGGGCCAGCTACGTTGAATGGGTGAAATGCTATGAAGAACGCAAACGTTCTCATGTCGGGCCATTCTTTGGATGGCTTAATGCTTGGCTAAAACCATATCCCGACACCATGAATCTTAAAACTCGGGTTCACTTGCGTGACGATGGAATTCGCCCCTACATCGAACTTGAGCCAACCGACCATTCTTTGGCGATTGAGCAAAGAAATGGAATTTCCGTCGAACGTGTGGCAGAAATTTATGCCCTTATGGTTCATGGAGACAACGCCTAAACAATCGGTCAGGAGGACCTTTTGGCAGCAGCATTGCGCGGTTTCCGGATCATGAAATGGACGTCATCCGGCCAGTTTTGGTCAATCGTTGCTAGTTCCATAATCGTCGACAATTTAAGCTTGCAGCGTTGCCACATACATGATCCAAAGGGCAGACCGGATTGCACTTGTTCGCGCAACCTTAGACGAGGTTGCAGCACTACGGGCCGTAGACTTTGGAGGTGACGAAGAGAATCTTCGCCAGCTGCTTAGTATCTATGGAGAGAACAGCGATTTGGCGGAATTGCTTTGGGCCGACCTGCCGGAGAATTATTGCCTGCAGGATGTTGCTGACCTGTTAAATCTGTGGGCGTGGCGAACTAACGACAATGGTCAGCGCATCATGTGCACCCTGACACGGTGGGTAAGTGAATGCTCGGATTTCGGTAAAGTTTGGGTCGCCCTGCATCAGGATGCTTATCCATTTATCGAGCGTTCAAGCCGCATTGAACATCTGCGTAGGGTAATGAGAGTGTTTCCGTCGTTACGCGCTTCGTGCGAGGTGATGATCGAGCAAAGTCAGTGAAGGATGCGTAAGACTTGAACGGCTCGAAATGGCCGTTTCGGAGAAATCTGACGGGCCACTTCGGGTCGATCTGCGCCGGTCATGCGTCACAGACCGGCGGCCGGCCGCCGTCGGCGATGGATTCAAGCGGCCGTTCGACACAGCTTTTTAGATCGTCGGCAATCGGTGCAGATAAGGGCGTAGCCTTTAGCGGTTACCGTCGATCAGATCGTTCAGCAGCGCATCGAACGCGGCCTGTGCGTCTTCAAGTTCCTGCAGGGCGGCATCAAAGGTTTGCAGCGCGAACGGCGAAGGCTCGCCGCTGCCTTGCGGCGGAAATTGCTTCTGCATCGAGGCGAACGTACTCTGCACGCGCAGCGTGGCGGCCACCATGCGCTCCATCGCCTGGGTTTCTTCGGCTCGGGCCTGTTCCGGACTCATTCCTCTCTCCTTGGATGGTTTTCTTGAAGATCAGATCGTACACGCTGTGTCCGTTCTTGCCGCCCTTGGCAGAACGACTCCGCTGAAGGTTCCAACGGCACGCTGCGGGAGAAGCGATTTAATCGGGAAGGATTCCGCAGTCGCGCCGAGGCCAAGATACTCATCGGGCGTGGCTGCAAAATCCCGCCGCAGGTCACTATTAGTAAAATCAAATCTCGATGGTTATAGACATGAACCGCAATAGAACGCGCACGGCCGTGTGTTTGCTCGCGCTCTTATTCTTGTCAAAGGTTGGAGCGCAAGGCGTGAGGACCGAGCCGTTGCCTTGGCACCGGCGCCATCAAGTACTTGCCTACGGTAGCTGTGGATGTGCCGATAGTTGCTGGGTCGCGACGTTAAGCGATACCCGGACTCATGCAAAGGTGGCAACCTTACGCTGCGATTGCGCGGAAGTATTTTTTTCCAAGAATGACGGGAAGGAACAGGTATACGCACGGACCTGTGCGGCCTTTGAGGGCAATGACAAGTTTGGCCGTATTGTCCAAACCATGGAAGCTTTAACGCGCTAGCACCGGGATAGGCACCGCTATGCGGTGCAACGTTCGTGGCGAATGCTTCGAATGTCCGTTTTGCGCAAACACGACCCCCTTGCGGGTCGCCAACTACCGCTCCGACGAAGCGTGAGCTCAGGTGTCTTCCCACAGGTTTGCGCGCCGAGCCTTCAGACGCAGCGCACGTCGCACAACACCTGCCATAACCTGCCGAGTCCCCAGACGGCGTGCGGCACCAACCCGCACAACGACTGTTCAGTTTCCGCACACAAATTCGCAGACGCCCCCCATTCCACGCACCCTCCGCGGGTGGGAAGAAACCCGGATAGCCCCGCTTCGCCGCGCCCGCCTACCCTCGCGCGCATGCCGGTCGGGACGATGCAAGGCCCGATCCGGCGGGTCGGAATTTCCTCAGGAGCGTACATGGATAGCAGCAGCAACACGGCACTGTTCGACGCCGACATCTGGCACGGCAAGACTTTCAACGGACGCTGGCACGCCAGCGCGCACGCGGCCGACGTGATCGAACCCGCGACCGGCAATACGCTCGGCCGCCTCGGCCTCGCGGACGGCGCAGCGGTGGCCGAAGCGTCAGCCGCCGCGCACCGCGCGCAGCCCGCGTGGTTCGGCCTGCCATACGACGAGCGCGCGGCCGTCCTGCGCCGCGCGGCCACCGTCGCGGAAACTCACTTCGATGCGATCGTCGACTGGCTCGTGCGCGAAAGCGGCTCGACGCGCGCGAAGGCGTCGTTCGAGACATCGGTCACGATCAAGGCGCTGCACGAAGCAGCCGGGCTGCCGTCGCGCGCGGCCGGCGAAGTGCTGCCGTCGGCGGCCGGCCGGCTGTCGCTCGCGCGCCGCCGCCCGCGCGGCGTCGTTGGCGTGATCTCGCCGTTCAACTTCCCGCTGTACCTCGCGATGCGCGCGGTCGCGCCCGCGCTCGCGCTCGGTAACGCGGTCGTGCTGAAGCCCGATCCGCGTACCGCCGTGTGCGGCGGCGTCGCGATCGCCCGCGTGTTCGAGCTCGCCGGCCTGCCGGAAGGCGTGCTGCACGTGCTGCCCGGCGACGGCGCAGCCGGCGCCGCACTGGTTGCCGATCCGCACATCGCGATGATCCAGTTCACCGGTTCCACCGCGGCGGGGCGCAAGGTCGGCGAAGCCGCCGGCCGCCACCTGAAGAAGGTCTCGCTCGAGCTCGGCGGCAAGAACTCGCTGATCGTGCTCGACGACGCCGACCTCGAGCGCGCCGTCGCCAATACCGCGTGGGGGGCGTACCTGCATCAAGGCCAGATCTGCATGGCGACCGGCCGCGTGCTCGTGCAGCGTGGCATTCACGACCGCTTCGTCGCGAAGCTCGTCGAGAAGGCGCGAAGCCTGCGCGTCGGCGATCCCGCGAGCGCGGACGTCGGCCTCGGGCCGCTGATCAATGCCGCACAGCTCGACCATGCGGCGAGCCTGGTGGACGCGGCCCGTCGCGCGGGCGCGCGCGTCGAGACGGGCGGCGGCCATCGCGACCTGTTCTTCGAGCCGACCGTGCTGAGCGGCGTCGCGCCGGGCAACCCGGCGTTCGACGAGGAGATCTTCGGGCCGGTCGCGGTCGTCGTGCCGTTCGATACGGACGAGGACGCCATCGCGCTCGCGAACCGTACCGAATACGGGCTGTCGACGGCGATCCTGTCCGCCGACGTCGGCCGGGCGCTCAGGATCGGCGAGCGCCTGAACACCGGGCTGCTGCACATCAACGACCAGACGGTCAACGACGAAGTGATCAACCCGTTCGGCGGCGTCGGCGCATCGGGCAACGGCTCGAGCATCGGCGGCGCCGCCAACTGGGAGGAGTTCACGCAGTGGCAGTGGCTGACGATCAAGGGTGAAGCGCCGCTGTATCCGATTTGACAAGGAGACCGAACATGTACACCGAAAACGATTCACGCGCCGTCACCGCGGCCGTCGCGCGCGCGGCCGGCGCGCCCTTCTCGATCGAATCCGCCCGCCTGCGCGCGCCGCGCGGCGACGAGGTGCGGGTACGCGTCGTCGCGACGGGCCTGTGCCACACCGACCTGATCGTGCGCGACCAGTACTATCCGGTGCCGCTGCCGGCCGTGCTCGGTCACGAGGGCGCCGGCGTGGTCGAGGCGGTCGGCCCGAACGTGAAGACGCTCGCCGTGGGCGATCACGTGGTGCTCACCTACGGCGCGTGCGGCCACTGCCCGTCCTGTGTCGGCGGCCACGGCGCGTATTGCCGGCACTTCTTCGGGCTGAATTTCGGTGGCGGCGACGCCGACGGACAGACCGCGATCCGCGACGAACACGGGCAGCCGCTGCACGATCATTTCTTCGCGCAGTCGTCGTTCGCCAGCTATGCGCTCGCGCGCGAGAACAACGCAATCAAGGTGCCGCCGGAAGCCCCGCTCGAACTGCTCGGGCCGCTCGGCTGCGGGATCCAGACCGGCGCCGGCGCGGTGATCAACTCACTCGCCGTACGTGCCGGCAGCAGCTTCGCAAGCTTCGGCGCGGGCGCGGTCGGCATGAGCGCCGTGATGGCCGCGCGCGTCGCCGGCGCGACGACCATCATCGCCGTCGACATCGTGCCGTCGCGGCTCGCGCTGGCGCTGGAGCTGGGCGCGACGCATACGATCAACAGCAAGGAAGTCGATGTCGTCGACGCGATCCGCCAGATCACCGGCGGCGGGGTCGACTACGCGCTCGAATCGACCGGGCTGCCCGCCGTGCTGTCTCAGGGAATCGAAGCGCTCGGCTCGCGCGGCGCGATAGGCGTCGTCGGCGCGCCGAAGCTCGGGACAAAGGCGGAATTCGACGTCAACAACCTGCTGCTCGGCGGCCGTTCGATCCGCGGCATCGTCGAAGGCGACAGCGTGCCGCAGACGTTCATTCCTCAGCTCGTCCAGCTGCATCTCCAGGGGCGGTTTCCGTTCGACCGGCTGGTGAAGTTCTATCCGCTCGAACAGATCAACCAGGCCGCGGAGGACAGCAGCAGCGGCATCACGCTCAAGCCGATCCTGCGTTTGCCGCATTGAGCGGCGACACGCCCCCGGTCGCGGGGAAAATCGCGACCGGGGGCGCGCATGGATCTCGTACGGCGGCGTACCCGCCGCGAGAATACCGCGCCGCGGGCGCCGGGCTATATTACGCATTCGCGCGACACGCGGGCCGGCACGTCCGGCCCGAACCTTCGACCCAACTGGAGCGCAGCGTGAATACAGCCCCCGAATCCCCTGCACGGCCGGTCGACCTCGACCGGCTCCGCGCCCGCTTCGCGGCGGGCGAACCGCTGCCGGAAACGGCGTTGCCGGCCGGCGTCGCGCGCTCGTGGCTGCGTTCGCGCGACGCCGGGCTCCGGCCGTGGCAAACCGCCCGCTACGAAATGCAGCGCGAACTCGACGAATCGCGCGCGGACCGCCGGCTGACCCGCTGCGTCGCGCAGGAAATCGAGCAGCTGTGGGCCGCTTTCGGCGGCAGCGAGTGGACGATCTTCTGCGTCAATCCGCGCGGCACGATCGTCCACGCGCGGCGCAGCCCGCATTGCGACGACACGCTGCTGACGCCGATCGTCGCCGGGCGCCGGATCGTCGAGCCGAACATCGGCACGACCGCGCCGAGCTGCGTGATTCACGACGGCACCGAGGCGGTCGTCGCGGGCGCCCAGCACTATCTCGACGAATTCTCGCGCGTGTTCTGTCTCGCGGTGCCGCTGGTCGGTTTCGACGGGGAAGTGATCGGCGCGCTGGACATCACCGGCGTCGGCCGGCGCAACGTCGTGCAGTTGCGCGAGCAGTTCCGGCATGCGGCGCTGTCCGCCGAGCAGCGGCTGTATGCGATGCTGCGCGACTGCCATCTGCTGCAGGTGCAGTACGATCCGCGCTGGCTCGGCACGCCGCTCGCGGGCGTCGTCGCACTCGACGCGGCGGGCCGCGTGCGCGCGGCGAGCCGGCTCGCGCGGCAGATGCTCGAGCTCGCGCCTGCCGGGCCGATCGAACCACACGATCTCCGGCAACTCTTTCCCGGCGCGACGCCCGCGCAGCAGCGTCGTTTGCTGACACCGGCGCGTACGCCGCAGCGGATCGCGCGCGACGACGGCAGCCACATCTGGGTGCGGGCCGTGCGCGCACCGCTCGACCGGGCGACGATGCGGCGGCAATCCGATGCGCTGGACGACACCGCCGACGTGTGCGGCACCGCACCGGCCGCCAGCCCGCAGGCGAGCCTGCACGAGCAGTCGCTCGACGCGATCCGCCGTGCGGTCGACGAGCACGACGGCAACGTGTCGGCCGCCGCGCGGCAACTGGGCATCTCGCGCACCACGCTGTATGCGAAGCTCAGGCAGCTCGATGCAGCGGGAATCACGAACGCCGGCGCGCATTGATACTGCGTGCGGCGATGGCGCCTGCGCCCCCGCCCGCCTCTCGTGCGGCCGCAACGTGAACCACACGATCCCGACCGTGCCGACCCCACCGCCCAAGGTGCCGACCCACGGCCGTTCGGCGTCACGGGAATCCGCCGGTCGTGCATGCCGAAGCCGGCTTCGCGGCGAGCGCCGCCGGCTTCGGCAATTCAGCCGCCTCCACGTCCACCTCCCGGCGCCGCGACATGGCGTCAGCCCGGATACCCCCCCAACCTGCCCTCGACCCCGAACCCGTCGTCCGGCGCCGGCAGTCGCCCGAGCACCCGCTCGACCTCCAGCGCGACCGCGATGAGTTCACGATCGGTGCCGGCCGCGCCGTCCAGTGCGAGGCCGACCGGCAGCCCGTCAGCCGTCAGGCCGGCCGGGACGGTCATGCCCGGCACGCCGGCATTGCTGCCCGGCTCGGTATTGCGGATGTAGGTCGAGAACACCGAAGCGGTTTCGCCGTTGAGCATCATCGTGTCGCCCGCCGGGATCGGGCACGCGGTGGCGATCGTCGTCGGAAAGACCAGCGCGTCGGCACCGCTGTCGGCGAGGCACTGCCGATACGCGGCACGCGAACGCGTACGCCGGTCGAGCGCGGTGCGGTAGGCCGCTTCGCCGATCCCGTCGGGGCCGGTGACATGGCGGGCGATCCTCGCGACGTCCGGGCTCCCCACGTTCGCGACGATGTCGTCGACCGACAGGTCGTAGCCGTTCTCGACCAGGTACGCATGCATCGACGAACGGAATTCGTACATCGCGATGACGGCCGGCTCGTCGTCGAAGAACCCCGGATAGTCGTTCAGGTCGAGGTCGACACATTCGAATCCCGCCTGCTCCAGCTTCGCGACCGCGGCATTCGCGACCGCGTCGACGTCCGGCGCGAGGCCGCGCCAGAACGTCGTGCGCGGGACGGCCAGGCGCACGGGGCGCGACGCGCTGCGTGCCAGCATCGACGTCGGCGCGCCGGTGCCGGAGAGGATCGCGTCGAGCAGCGCGATGTCCTCGACCGACCGCGCGATCGGGCCGACGGTGTCGCGCGTGCGCGAAATCGGCGCCACGCCGCCCGACGGGTAACGCCCCACGGTCGGCCGCAGGCCGACGGCGCCGCACAGCGCGGCCGGAATCCGGACCGAGCCGCCGGTGTCCGTTCCGAGCGCGGCGGGCACCACGCCCGCGCCGACCAGCGCGCCCGAACCGCTGCTGCTGCCGCCCGGAATCCGGTTGAAATCGTACGGGTTGCGTACCGCGCCCGTGACACGGTTGTTGCCCGACACGCCGAATGCCAGCTCGTGCAGGTTGGCCTTGCCCGCGATCAGCGCCCCGTGCGCGAGCAGCCGCGCCACGACCGGCGCGTGCTGCGGCGGCACGCGGTTGTGCAGCGCCAGCGTGCCGTTGCCGGTCGGCAGGCAGGCGGTATCGATGTTGTCCTTGATCGCGATCGGCAGGCCCAGCAGCGCGTGCGGGGTGGCCGACGTCGCGAGGTCGCGGTCGCAGCGGGCCGCTTCGGCGAGCAGCCGCGCATCGTCGACGCACGTGAAACCGTTCAGGTAGCGCCAGCGTGCGTGCCGCTCGATCAGCGCGTACGCATACTCGACACAGGAAAACGTCCGGCGCAGGATCGCGTTCCGGGCTTCGGTGAGCGTCAGGGTTTCCAGGGTGGCCATCGTCGTCGTTCCTCGTCACGGGGGATCGCTACAAGGTAGGGTGTGCCGATTTTGACGGCCATCATCACAATGGATGACCCCTGCCGACGGCCGCGCCGCCGGTCACGCCAGCGCGGCGGCCAGGCTCGCGCGGTTGGCGACGCCCTTCTTCGCCATCACGCGCCGCAGATGCGTGCGGACCGTCGACAGCCCGATGCCGAGCGTGCGCGCGACGTCCTTGTCGGTATAACCGGCGGCGACGAGCCGCGCGACGTCGCTCTCGCGCCCGGTCAGCCCCGCGCACGCGTGGCGCCGCCGCAGCAGCGCGCGCCGGAAAAACGGCTCGATGCCGTTCAGCAGCAGCTTGTCGCGCTCGGTGAAATCCGGCCGCCCTTGCGCGCGCCAGATGCGCAGGTCGCCGACGTGCGTCGCGCCGTCGAGCGCATAGACGTTGATGCCGTGATGCATGCCTTCGCGGCGCAGGAAATCGTTGTAGAACTCGGTTCGTTCCAGCTCGTGCCGGCTCACCACCTCGTCGACGCAGGTCGCCACGCGGCGCGCGCGCAGTTGCGACGTGACCGGGTCGATATGCTGGAACCACGCTTCGTACCGTGCGATCTGCTGCGGATCGACGTTGTACGCGAACCCGTTGCGCCACAGGCCGGTGTGTTCGTCGCAATCGAACGACGCGGCGAAATCCGCGCGGATCAGCTGCGTGATCTCGGGCAGCACGACCGTCCGCACGTCGACGACCGGCCCCAGTTCTTCCAGGCGGGCGACGATGTCGCCGAACAGCCGGAGCTCCTCCGGCGTGATGTCGGAGACGGACAGGTTCATGACGCCGCCGCGACCGACGCCTGCCATAACGCGGCCACGCCGGCGTAATCCCTGACCTTGAACGCCGAGCCGTCGCGGACGTGAACCCAGCCGAGCGTGCGCTCGGCGAGCGGCTTGTCGTGGTCGTCCGTCGCGATCTTGACGATCGCATGCGCGCGGACATGCACGAGACCGTCCGGATAGTCGGACGACGGGTTCGCGAGCGTCACCGTCACGAACGGGCCGAGCTCCTGAAGGAGCCGGGCGGCCGGCGGCTGGTCGGCCATCAGCAACGCACCGCCCTTCACGCGGTCGTCCACGCGGATGGCCATGCCGCCCGGCCGCCGCTGCGCGGCGGTCGGCAGCGACATCCACAGCACGTGGCCGGGGTTCAGATAGACCTCGTCGGGGTCGCCCATCGCGTCGCGCGTTTCAATCCGGGCTATCGGCATGCAGGGTCTCCAGTCGAATATCGGGCACCGCGTGCGGGTGCGGCGGCACCATGATGCCGCAATTTGCCGGCGTTCCGCGTGTCTTGCGACGAAGGGCGCGGCCCCCCGTGGCAGGGCAACCGCGCCACGCGCACGCGACTTGCCGCCTTGCCTGCGTGCCGTCGGTTCGCCCATCCCTGTTCGTGCGGAAAGCAAATGCCCCGGGCCGGGCCGCGGTCGCTACCCGCCGATGGCCGCTGTCGGCTCCGCGTCCGCCCGTTTCGCGTGAAGGCGCAACGCGAGCCACGCGATCCCGACCGCGACCGCGCCGACCACGCCGCCGAAGGTGCCGACCCACGGCAGCCCGAAGTCGCCGGCGATATGGTTGCCGATCAGCGCGCCCGCGCCGATGCCGACGTTGTACAGCCCCGAGAAGATCGACACCGCGAGGTCGGTTCCCTCCGGCGCCAGCTTCAGCACCCACGCCTGCATGGCCAGGCCGAAACAGACGATCGCCCCGCCCCACACCAGCGTATGCACGGACAGCGTGACGATGTTCAGCGCGCACGGGAACAGGATCAGCAGGCATCCCGCGAGCGCGACGATCGACCCGAGCAGGAAGTCGTCGGGACGGTGCGGATAGATGCGGTTGAAGCAGATCGCCGCCGGTATGCCGGCGATGCCGAACAGGATCAGCACATACGTGATCCGGCTGCTGCTCGCGTGGTTGACGCTCTGGACGAAGGGCTCGATGTACGTGTACGACGTGAAGTGCGCGGACACGACGAGCACGGTGATCGCGTACAGCGCCACCAGCGCGGGCCTGCGCAGGAACACGCCGACGCTGCCGAGCGACCCCGCGCCCTGGCTCGGCGATACCGGCAACGTGGCGCGCAGCAGCAGCAACGCGACGGCCGCCGCGCCGGCGATGATCAGGAACGTGACCCGCCAGCCGAACGTCTCGCCCACCACGCGCCCGAGCGGAATGCCGGCCACCATCGCGATCGCCGTGCCCATCGCCAGCAGGCTGAGCGCACGGCTTTTCCGGTCGCTCGGTGCGAGGCGCACGGCCAGCGGCACGGAAATCGACCAGAACACCGCGTGCGCGCACGCGATGCCCAGCCGGCCGACCATCAGCACCGCGAAATTCCACGCGACGCCGGTCACGACATGGCTGCCGATGAACACCAGCAACGCCACCGACAGCAGCTTGCGGCGCTCGACATGGCGCGTGGCCAGCGTCAGCGGCAGGGACACGACGGCCACCGCCCACGCATAGATCGTCAGCATCAGGCCGACGTCGGTCGCCTGCATGTGCAGGCTGTCGCCGATCGCGCTGAGCAGCGCGACGGGCACGAATTCGGTGGTATTGAAAATGAAGGCGGTGAGGGCCAGGGCCAGTACGCCCCACCACGAGTGCCTGGAACTGACTGCGTCCGGTGTTGCCATACGTGGATTCGACGAGACGAGGGTTGGGGGCGCGCGGCGCGGAGAACCCGGCCCGGCGATCGCCGCGATTGTACCAGCGGCGCCTGACACGGCGCGGCGCGGGGTGGCCGCGGGACATGGTCATGACATGGCCTTGCGCCGATAATGTGCGGCACGCTTTCACGACCCGTTCGCTCGACCTTTGTTCGCTCGCCCCCGGCGAGCCAGGAGATTCACATGCGCATTGAAACGTCATTTCTGTTCGATCTCGACGGCACGCTCGTCGACAGCGTCTATCAGCACGTGCTCGCGTGGAAGGAGGCGCTCGATGCCGAAGGCATCGAACTGTCGGTGTGGCGCATCCACCGCAAGATCGGCATGAGCGGCGGCCTGTTCCTGAATCAGCTGCTGCGGGAGACGTCGGGCAACCTCGACGCCGAGCGCGTCGAGCGCCTTGCCCGCCTGCATGCGGCCGCGTACCAGCGGCTGCGCGCGCAGGTCCGGCCGCTGCCCGGCGCGCGCGAATTGCTGGCCGCGCTGTCGGCGGCGGGCATCCGCTGGGCGATCGCGACCAGCGGACGGATGGAAACGGCCGCCATCAACCTCGAGGCGCTCGGCGTCGATCCGGCGAAGCACGTCGTGGTCACGCGCGACCAGGTCAAGTACGCGAAACCCGACCCCGACCTGTTCCTGACGGCCGCCGCGCAACTGAACGTGCCGATCGAACACACGGTCGTGGTCGGCGACAGCATCTGGGACATGCTCGCCGCGAGCCGCTGCCGTTCGCTCGGCGTCGGACTGCTGTCGGGCGGTTACGGCAGCGACGAGCTGGAACGCGCGGGCGCGCTGCGCGTGTACGACGATCCGGCCGATCTGCTGTGGCATCTCGACGAGATCGCGGCGCGGCCGTAGGCGTCGGCCGGCCTGTCGGCGCTGACAACGGGGTTACACGACGGGCGGTGCAGCAATTGCGCACAATTGTCCGGCATTCACGTCGGGCTTCGCGGTAGGCACAAAGAGCGTGATGCGTACAACGTCAGGATCAACGCTCACTGCGAGCGACGCCTGCGCGTTTTTGCCAACAAATAATGACCACACGCGAATATCTGTGAAACCGTGAATTTCACGCATGCGAGAAACATAATTAGCGATTCGCGAGTAGACGCGATTATTTAATTCGCCGATCTATTACAAGATCACTTCCCCTGACATCAGTGGCCGCGATTCCGCATCCCGGTAGACTAGACGAGTTTCGATGAACGAATAGGCGTTGCCGACACGCTGACAGGAGCCGCCTGCATCTATCAGCAAGTCAAAGCGGAAACGCTGAGACAGCAGGAATGCGCTGCCGTTCGTCTCCTGCGAGGGCTGTCCGTTTCTTTACGCCGGTCTAGTACGCAGGATGATGTGACAGTTGTTTTCATTTTTTGCCGCTCGATTTTTTGGGGTGTGGATTAATTCTTTCCCCGTCCATTTCAAAGATCACTATCAGAAGCCCTATGCCGGACGTAAAGAAAGTGCCGCATTATGAAATCAAGACATCATCGATCCCATTCTCATTGCCGAAGTGGAAGGAATACGCTGGCGTCAACGGGTGTGTTCCCTTGAATACACCGCACGGGGTTTGCATGGACAAGCTTGCTCCGGGTGAACCCAAGCCCCTCAAGCCTCCCGAGTCCAAGCCAGCAAAACCCGAGGCGCTGAAAGCGCCTGATCCAGCAACGATGCCTCCACCCACGCAAGCATCGCCTCGCAAGTCGTCCGAGCCAGCCGACGCCGAAGATTGCGAGCATCCCCCTCCCTTCGACCTGCTGGATGTTCCTGAGGCGATGAAACGAATGAAGTGGCCTGTTGCGGCCAGGCTCGCCAGACGATGGTTCAGTGGCCCCAAGCACGTTTGGGACAACAGCTTCAAAACGGACCAGCCGTTTGACAATGCCACCGTCACCCTTGACTGGGCCCTCAAGTTTGGGAAAGTCAAAAAGCGGTATGACGAGCTTATCTCGAAAAATATCTACAATGAAAATGCCAGAGCAAGGTTGAGAGATATGCTGCGGCATGTGGTGAAAGAAAAATTCGCATCTTCGGTAGCTTTCGATTTTCAGACGGTCGGTGATAAAGGTAATCTCGTCGAATTTTGCAGAAAATGGCAATTTCAGCTCGTTAACGTGTCCAGCCTCGA
Source organism: Burkholderia sp. LS-044 (assembly GCF_004803625.1). Classification (NCBI taxonomy): domain Bacteria; kingdom Pseudomonadati; phylum Pseudomonadota; class Betaproteobacteria; order Burkholderiales; family Burkholderiaceae; genus Burkholderia; species Burkholderia sp. LS-044. Next base: position 235,136 of record NZ_SSWO01000008.1, on the reverse strand, counting down.
CACGACAGGAGGTCTCCCGTATGCACCGACAGATTTGACTGCTGCTCTGGCGAACTTCAACATCTATGCCGCCATTGGGCGTGCGGAGTTTTCCGGAGACAGATATTACAAATACGATAATCATGAAAAAACCAAATCCTACTGCATCGACTTGACCGCATCCATAACACATATCTATGCGTACATAAAAGATAGCTATTCCTTCAATGACGAGAAGTCGCCATCGAGTAGCCAGTACCTGGGACACTGGAATAAGAATGGCATGGTTATTACGAACGGAGGAAGAATCAGGGAGCTTCTGTATCGAGGCGGCGTCAATTCGAATCTTGGCAACTCCATCGAGGTTGAGTCGAAGATCAAATGGAAGTATCTGATCGATGATTTCCTGGATAAACCGATCGACACGCGAAAAGGTCTAGTCAAGAAATTCAGGTCGTGTGATGTGTACTATCCTGTTTTCAACAAAACCTACAACGACTGGCGAATCAAGCATAATCGCGGAGAGGATTTTGTGATATATTCCGAATTACGATATCTTAAATTGACAAATCCCATTAAATTAAGCCTGGGTGAAATATGCAGGTCACCAGAAAAAATTTAATCGTGATCGCGCTCGTTTTGGCGCTGGCGATTCTGTCTCTTACATTGCGGAAATCATACGAGGGTTGCGAAAGCTATACTCGGGCTCTTAACGGAGGAACGAAAGAGTTCGGTGGCGAGAAATACAAAATCGAGCTATGTGGGGCACGTCGCTCGTTTGGCGACGGCGACGAAATTCGGCTCCAAGTGATAGGGCCGGCAGGGGATGTGCTGGCGGAGCGGTATTTCGCGGTGCGCACGATTAACGATGCGGCCCCTCGGGAACTAGAGTACGGCGACGACAATATTTTCTACTACGACCAATCGAAGTCGTCTCCGTTGCGCTTCGTCGCCATGCCGCCTTCCAGGATGGACGGGTGGACGGCGCGAATACCTTTGCTGCAACGACTGATCGCGTCATTTTCATGACGAGCAGCATGCGATCGTCAGGACTCGCGTCGATCCAGCAGCGCTGCCAGGACGACCGCACGTCTCGATCGGGGTCGTAGCGGTAAACATAAAGGGCGCGCGCGGATCGCTCACCGGTTCCTTCCACGCGGGCCGCGCATGCAACGATGAACACCCGTCACCGCAACCGCCAAGCCGGTCAGTCGTCGTCCACGCGCTTGTCGATCAGGTACCGACCCCGCTCGACGCCCGCGCGCAGCGCGTCGACCTCGGTCAGCCACTCGGGGCCGGCCGGCTCCGGCACGATCAGCTCGATGCGCGCGCCGCCGACATACACCTGCACCTCGTCGCGCCACGCGCCGCGTTCGTCGCGCCGGGCCCAGACGAGGATTTCGTGACCGCGATACGGGTCGCGAACCTGTGCGTCCTGTTGATGTTGCATGGTGGCCTCCTGTCCTTATCTGCGATTCCGATGCAAAAAATGCGCGCCGCGTGACCACCGCGCGCGCGGCGAACCTTGTGCGCACGCGCCGTGCCCGGCCGGCACGCGGCTTGCGTCCCGTTACGTATCGACCGTATCGACAGTCTTGACCGCTCCGGGCCGCCTCGCGCGGGCCGCAAGGATTTCCCATCATGATCGGCCACCTCGAACTTCTCGGACGCCTGCTGCTGGCCGCGCTGCTCGGCAGCGTGATAGGGCTCGAACGCGAACGCCTGAACTGGGCCGCCGGGCTGCGCACGCACATGCTCGTGTGCGTGGGCTCCGCGCTCGTGATGCTGGTGTCGACGTTCGGCTTCGAAGACGTGCGCGGGCAAAACGGCGTCGTGCTCGACCCGTCGCGGGTCGCCGCGCAGGTGGTGTCGGGCATCGGCTTTCTCGGCGCGGGCTCGATCCTACTGCGCGGCGAAGTCGTGCGCGGGCTGACGACCGCCGCGAGCCTGTGGGCAGTGGCCGGTGTCGGCCTTGCCGCGGGCGGCGGCATGGTGGTTGCGTCGGTCGGCGCGACGGCGATCGTGCTCGCGATCCTCGCGGGCGTGAAGCCGCTCGAGCGCCGCTTCATCGCGCAGCGCCAGCAACGCACGCTGCAGCTCGTGGTCGAGCGCGGCGGCCTGACGCTCGGCACGCTGCACGAAGCGCTCGGCCCGGGCCGGGTGCGCGTGAAGCGGTTCATCGTCCAGCAGTCGGACGACGATCCCGACACCGACGACATTTCCGTTTCGTTCTCGCGCACCAGCGGACCGGAATTCGCCGCCATCTGCGAAACGCTGCAAAGCATCGCCTGCGTACGGACCTGTCAACCCGATACCGCGTCAAGGAGCTTCGCGTGACCCGCGCCGACCTGCTCTCCCATCTCGTGTCGTGCCAGCTGGCCGCGCGCATGCGGTCCGGCGCATGGCTCTCGACCCGCCAGCTCGTGGACGCGCTGCGCGCATGGCTCGCCTGCCATCGCGCCGAATGCGGATGGCTCGAGCGGATCAAGATCGCGGATGCCTCGACGACGATCGCGCAAGGCATCTACGCCATCGCGGTCGCGCACGGCGATCCGGCCGGCGGCGAACGCGTGCGGCTCGATGCGGATTCGCCCGAACTGCAGGCGCTGCGCGCACGCTGCGACGCGCTGCTGCAGCATATCGACGGCGACCGGGACGTCGACGCGCGATGATCGTGCGGGATCACGCGACACGCGCCACGCGCCGACGCGACGGCCGACGGCGCCCCGCACGTTCCCGACCGTGTGCCCGGTGTTCTCGCTGGCCCCGACCCGGGCCCGTCCGGGCGAGCGGCCGGCCGACGTGGCCGTGCATCGCAGCGTGCGCGCACGGCATGCGTTCGCCCACTATCCGCCGGTCGCGCGAATGCACGTGACGCCCGCGGCGGGCACGTCGCTTGCGCGGTGAGCCGGTTTCGACCGGACGGAGCCCACCCATGCGAACCGACGCCCTCGACGGACAGGCACTCGACTACTGGTGCGCCCGCGCACTGTGCGTGGACGACGAAGACACGCTGCGCTTCACCGCCGTCACGCCGACCGTCGTCGTGACGGCCGCCTGCGACGCGTTCCGGCACCTCGGTGCCCCGTTCACGCCGTCGACATCGTGGGCCGACGCCGGCACGGTACTCGACCGCGTCGACGATCTGCGGATCACCCGCCACGGCGACGACGTCGAATGCGACGCCACCTTCGCCGACGGCCCGTCGACCTGCGGCGCGCACGCCCGCGATGCCCGCGTGGCGCTGCTGCGCGCGTTCGTCCGCGCGCGCTTCGGCGACGAGATCGACCCGCCGCCGCCGTTCGCGCATCGGATCGAACACGGCGCCGTGGTGCGCTACGACCCCGGCGTGCCGCTGCCCGACGCGGACGACGATCGCGGCACGGGCGACAGCACGGACATCCGCTCGATACCGCGCATGTAAGTGCATGCCTGTACCCAGCGTTCATGTAAAAACGACAGTCCCGGCACCGGCCGGCTTCCCGCACGCGCCTTGCCCGGCGGGACACCGCCCGGCGGGCACGCGGGTTGCGGCACATCGGCGCTATCGACTGCCGCCACCCGCCCCGCGCCACGCCATGGACTCCACGCCGACCTTCGCCCCGCATATCTATTTCTGCGACGCCCGCCTCGTCGGGCCGCTCGACGCATGGCCGCAGACATTCGCGCACATCGCGGGCATGGGCTTCGATCACGTGCTGGTCGGCGGCTTCTGGGCGGCGAGCGTCGCCGGCTTTCCGCGTCACGTGGCCGATTTCCGGCGTCCGGCCCACTCGTTCGCGACGCGTGCAAGCGCACTCGAAACCTTCTCGCGGCTCGCGCAGCTCGCGCACGGCCACGGCCTGCGCCTGCTGCTCGAAGCCGTGCCGGATCGCATCGCGCGCGACAACCCGTTGCGCGCCGAACATCCTGACTGGTACGTCGAGCGCACGCACGACGACGCGCTGATCGATCCGCGCGGCACCGCGCACGCGCTGGACGTCGCCCACGCGAACCTCGACAGCGACGCGGTACGCGACGGGCTTTCCGCGTGGTGGTGCGCGCACCTCGGCGCATTCGCCGATGCGGGTGCCGCCGGCTTCCTGGTCGACGCGCCGCATCACCTGCCGGCCGACTGGTGGCCGGGCTGGCGCGCGGCGCTGCGCCGGGCGCGCCCGGACGTCGCGGTGCTCGCGGGCGTGCCCGGCCATGCGCGGGACGCGCTCGCGCAGCTCGAAGGCACCGGGTTCGACGCGGTGTTTTCATCGGTACGCTGGTGGGACCTGCGCGCGCCGTGGTTCGTCGACGAGCACCGGCTGCTGCGGCGCATCGGCTCGCCGATCGCGTTTCCCGACGCGTTCGACGGCAAGCGCCTCGCCGACGACTGGCCCGACGCGCCGGACGATACCGTCGCCCGCGCCTATCGCCGCGCGCTGTGGGCGGCCGCGGCCGTCGGCACCGGCTGGCTCGTGCCGATGGGCTTCGAACGCGGCGTCACGGTGCCGCTGATGGCGCGCGACGCCGATGCAGCGCGCTACCGCGCCGCGTTCGAGCGCGCGCGCTTCGACCTGTCCGGCGCGATCGCCGATGCGAACGCGTGGCGCCGCGCCACGCCCGTCGCGGCCGCGCGCGGCGAGATCGTGCAGCTGAGCGCGCCCGGCGCGGCGGCGACCGCGCTGCTGCGCGGCATCGGGCCGTCGCTCGAACACGACGAAGCCGCGCTGCTGATCGCCCTGAATCCCGATCTCGACGCGGCGGCAACGGTCGACCCCGCGACGATCCTGCCCGGTGTGCCGGGCGGATTCACGCGGGTCGTCACGCACGACGGTGCGCAAGCCAATCCGCCCGCCGCGCTCGAGCCGTTCACGCTCGAACCCGGCGCATACGCGCTGCTGCATGCGTGGCCGGCCCCGCCCGCCACGACACGCGCCGACGCCGCGCGCGAGCGCGGCGCGCTGTCCGCCGCGCTCGCGGCCGACCGGATCGCGATCGAGCACGTCGAGCCATCGGTCGACGGCGGCCGCTTCGCGGTCAAGCGCGTGATCGGCGAGACGCTCGTCGTCCATGCATCGATCTTCACCGACGGGCACGCGCATCTCGCGGCCGCGCTGCAGTGGCGCGCCGCCTGCGACGACGACTGGCGCGAAATCCCGTTCGAAGCCGAACCGAACGACGGCTGGCACGCACGCGTCACGCTCGACCGGCTCGGCCGCCATGAGTTTCGCGTGATCGCGTGGCGCGACGACTGGGCGTCGCTCGTCGACGATGTCGCGAAGAAAGACGCGGCCGGCCAGGACGTGACGCTCGAACTGCGCGAAGCGCAGCTGCTGCTCGCGACCGCGCTCAGGCTCGCCGACCCGCTCGACGCGCGCGCGCTCGCGCGGATGGAACAGCTGGCCGCCGGGTTCAAGGACGCGCCGGCCGACGCGCGGCTCGCGCAACTCGGCGCGGCGCCGCTCGCCGATGCGTTCGCGGCGCTGCGCTACCGCCCGTTCGTCACGCACACGACGCCCTTCCCGGTCGACGTCGAGCGCCGCGCGGCGCGCTTCTCGAGCTGGTACGAGATGTTTCCGCGCTCGGCGAGCGACGATCCGGACCGGCACGGCACGTTCGACGACGTGATCGCGCACCTGCCGCGCATCCGCGACATGGGTTTCGACGTGCTGTATTTCCCGCCGATCCACCCGATCGGCACGACCGCGCGCAAGGGCCGCAACAACAGCCTGACGGCCGGCCCCGACGACGTCGGCAGCCCGTATGCGATCGGCTCGCCGGACGGCGGCCACACGGCCGTGCATCCGCAGCTCGGCACGCTCGAATCGTTCCGCGCGCTGGTCGACGCCGCGCGCAGTCACGGGCTCGAGATCGCGCTCGATTTCGCGATCCAGTGCTCGCCCGACCATCCGTGGCTCGCCGCGCATCCGGGCTGGTTCGCGTGGCGGCCCGACGGTTCGCTGCGCTTCGCGGAGAATCCGCCGAAGCGCTACCAGGACATCGTGAACCCCGATTTCTACGCGCCCGATGCGTTGCCCGACCTGTGGCTCGCGCTGCGCGACGCGATCCTGTTCTGGGTCGACGCGGGCGTGCGGATCTTCCGCGTCGACAACCCGCACACGAAGCCGCTGCCGTTCTGGGCGTGGATGATCGACGACGTGCGCGGCCGGCATCCGGACGTCGTGTTCCTGTCCGAGGCGTTCACGCGGCCGGGAATGATGTATCGCCTCGCGAAAGTCGGCTTCTCGCAGTCGTACACGTACTTCACGTGGCGCGAGTCGAAGCGCGAATTCATCGACTACCTGACCGAGCTGACGGCCGGCCCCGCGCGCGAGTTCTTCCGCCCGAACTTCTTCGTCAACACGCCCGACATCAACCCGCGCCACCTGCAGAACGCGCCGCGCACGCAGTTCGTGATCCGCGCGGCGCTCGCGGCGACGCTGGCCGGGTCGTGGGGCATGTACTCCGGCTTCGAGCTCGGCGAATCGGCGCCGCTGCCGGACAGCGAGGAATACGCGAACGCGGAGAAGTACGAGCTGCGCGCGCGCGACTGGCGCCGCGCCGCGCACATCGGCGCCGAGATCGCGCGGCTGAACCGCGCGCGCCGCGCTCACCCGGCACTGCAGACGCACCTCGGCATCACGTTCGCCGACGCGGACAACGACGCGGTGCTCGTGTTCGTGAAGGCGACACCGGCGTTCGACAGCGTGGTCGCCGTCGCGATCAGCACCGACCCGTGGCATCCGCAGGTCGCGAACTTCACGCTCGACGCATCGCTGTGGCGCGGTTTCGGGCTCGTCGACGGCGAACCGCTCGACGCGCTCGAACAGGACGCCACGCACGCGGAAACCTGGCGCGGGCATCGCCAGTACGTCTCGCTCGATCCGCACGTGCGGCCGTATGCGATCTGGCGGCTCACGCCGTCTCCAGGCGCCGCGCGGGCGGCGGCGCGCGAACCGGGCGACGCCCGGCCCATTTCGGGAGCCCATGGATGATGAAACGCGAAGATTCCCTCGACGACGTACGTCGCGCACAGTTCCCGTCGCTCGAGCCGGCCGGCACGCCGCGCCGGCGCCGCGCACGCCGCCGCGCACCGGCGCTCTGCGCGGACGATCCGCTGTGGTACAAGGACGCGATCATCTACCAGGTGCACGTGAAGTCGTTCTACGACTCGAACAACGACGGCATCGGCGATTTCCCCGGCCTGATCGCGAAGCTCGACTACATCGCTGAACTCGGCGTCGACACGATCTGGCTGCTGCCGTTCTACCCGTCGCCGCGCCGCGACGACGGCTACGACATCGCCGACTACCGCGACGTGCATCCCGACTACGGCACGCTCGCCGACGTGCGGCGCTTCATTCGCGAAGCCCATGCGCGCGGCATCCGCGTGATCACCGAGCTGGTGATCAACCACACGTCGGACCAGCATCCGTGGTTTCAGCGCGCGCGCCGCGCGAAACCGGGCTCGAACCACCGCGACTACTACGTGTGGTCCGACACCGACACGAAATACGCGGGCACGCGGATCATCTTCCTCGATACGGAAACGTCGAACTGGACCCACGACCCGCTCGCCGGCCAGTACTACTGGCACCGCTTCTATTCGCACCAGCCCGACCTGAATTTCGACAACCCGGCCGTCGTGCGCGAGGTGCTGCAGGTGATGCGCTTCTGGCTCGACCTCGGCATCGACGGGCTGCGGCTCGACGCGGTGCCGTATCTGGTCGAGCGCGAAGGCACGAACAACGAGAACCTGCCCGAGACGCACGCGATCCTCAAGCAGATCCGCGCGACGATCGACGCCGAGTACCCGAACCGGATGCTGCTCGCCGAAGCGAACCAGTGGCCGGAGGACGTGCAGGAGTATTTCGGCGACGAGAACGAATGCCACATGGCATTCCACTTCCCGCTGATGCCGCGCATCTACATGTCGATCGCGAGCGAGGACCGTTTCCCGATCGTCGACATCATGCGGCAGACGCCGGCGCTCGCGCCGAGCAACCAGTGGGCCGTGTTCCTGCGCAACCACGACGAGCTGACGCTCGAGATGGTCACCGACTCCGAGCGCGACCTGCTGTGGCAGACCTACGCGAGCGACCGGCGCGCGCGGCTGAACCTCGGCATCCGGCGCCGGCTCGCGCCGCTGATGGAACGCGACCGGCGCCGCATCGAGCTGATCAACTCGCTGCTGCTGTCGATGCCCGGCACGCCGGTGATCTATTACGGCGACGAACTCGGGATGGGCGACAACATCCATCTCGGCGACCGCGACGGCGTGCGCACGCCGATGCAGTGGTCGTCGGACCGCAACGGCGGCTTCTCGCGCGCCGACCCCGAACTGCTCGTCTTGCCGCCGGTGATGGGCTCGCTGTACGGCTATGACGCGGTCAACGTCGAGGCGCAGACGCGCGACCCGCATTCGCTGCTGAACTGGACGCGCCGCATCCTGTCGACCCGCCGCGCGTCGCAGGCGTTCGGGCGCGGCACGATCCGCTTCCTGCGCCCGGAGAACCGCAAGGTGCTCGCGTACCTGCGCGAGCTGGACGGCCACGATCCGGTGCTGTGCGTCGCGAACCTGTCGCGCGCGTCGCAGGCCGTCGAGCTCGACCTGTCCGGGTTCGCGGGCCGCGTACCGATCGAGATGACGTCGGATTCCCCGTTTCCGCCGATCGGCCAGCTCCCGTATCTCCTCACCTTCCCGCCGTACGGCTTCCTGTGGTTCGTGCTCGCCGAACATGGCCGCGAGCCGTCGTGGCGGCAGCCGCACGCGGAAGCGCTGCCCGAATACGTGACGCTCGTGATGCGGCGCGGCGAGGCGCGGCCGAACCTCGAGCAGCTGCACACGCTCGCGCACGACGCGCTGCCGTCGTGGCTCGCGCGGCGGCGCTGGTTCGCGTCGAAGGACCGCACGATCGGCGAAGCCAGGCTGAACGTCGTCACGCCGGTGCCGGGCGAGCCGTTCGAGTATGCGGAGGCCTGGGTCGAAGCGGGCGCGCAGCGCGACGTCGAACGCTACGTCGTGCCGCTCGCGGCCGCATGGGGCGGCGAGACCTCGCAGCCGCTGTTCACGCAGCTCGCGCTCGCGCGCGTGCGGCGCGGCCACACGATCGGCTACCTGACCGACGCGTTCGCGCTGCCGGCGTTCGCACGCGGGATGCTGCGCAAGCTGCGCGACGGCGCCGTGGTGCCGACCTCCGACGGCGGCCGCCTCGCGTTCCTGCCGGAAGACGCGCTCGCCGCGCTCGACCCCGGCGACGACGCCGAAGTGCGCTGGCTCGCGGCCGAGCAGAGCAACAGCTCGCTCGTGATCGGCGACGCGATCGTGCTGAAGCTGGTGCGCAAGGTCGCGCACGGCGTGCATCCGGAAGCGGAAATGAGCCGCTACCTGACGCGGATCGGCTACCCGAACACCGCGACGCTCGCGGGCGAAGTCGTGCACGTCGACCCGGACGGCACGCCGCACACGGTCGCGATCCTGCAGCGCTATGCGGACAACCAGGGCGACGCGTGGACGCGCTCGTTCGACTTCCTGCGCCGCGCGGTGGACGAGCTCGCGCTGCCGGCCGCGGACAACGACGAAACCGACGAAGCAGACGAGGAACCCGAAGCGCTGCTCGGCTACGCGGCGTTCGCGGGCATCATCGGCACGCGGCTCGGCCAGCTGCACGTCGCGCTCGCGCAGCCGTCCGACGACCCCGCGTTCGCGCCGGAGCGGGCGACGCCCGGCCATGTCGACGGCTGGTGCGCGGACGCGATCGCGTCGTTCGAGCAGGCGCTCGACGTGCTGCACACGCGGCTCGATGCGCTCGATCCCGCGATGCGCGCGGCGGCCGACACGCTGCTCGCATCGCGCGACGCGGCCGTGCGGGCCCTCGGCGCACTCGTGCCGCGCGCGCTCGACGCGCAATGCATGCGGATTCACGGCGATTTCCATCTGGGGCAGGTGCTCGACGTGCAGGGCGACGCGCTGCTGATCGACTTCGAAGGCGAGCCGGCGCGCCCGCTCGAGCGCCGCCGCGCGAAGTCGCATCCGCTGCGCGACGTGGCGGGCCTGCTGCGCTCGCTGTCGTATGTGAGCGCGACCGCGCAGTTTGCGATCGAGAAGGCGCCGCCGCAGGCGGCCGGCCGCAAGCGTGCGCTGTTCGACCGCTTCGGGCAGGCCGCCGCCGACCGTTTCGTCGACTGCTATCGCGCGGCCGCCGACCTCGCGCCCGCACGCTTCGTCGATCCGCGCTACGCCGACCGCCTGCTCGCGCTGTTCCTGATCGACAAGGCGTCGTACGAGCTGTGCTACGAAGCGGCGAACCGCCCCGACTGGCTGAGCGTGCCGGTCGGCGGGCTCGCGGCGCTGGTCGAACGGCTGCTCGACGACGGCGGCGCATCCGACGACGGAGGCACCCGATGACCGATACGCTGTTCGAACGGTCCGACATCGACGCGCTGCTCGCCGGACGTCATCCCGATCCGTTCGCGTGCCTCGGCCCGCACGGGCAGACCGGCCGCACCGTCGTGCGCGCGCTGCTGCCCGGCGCGACCGGCGTGCACGTGCTGTCGCCCGACGGCGACGAACTCGGCACGCTCGACTGCGTCGATCGCGCCGGCTGCTTCGCGGGAACGATCGCGCGCAACGGCGGCGCCCCGCACTACCTGCTCGCGGTCGACTGGCCGGACGCGCGGCAGGTGATCGACGATGCGTACGCGTTCGGCACGCTGCTCGACGACGCGACGCTCGCGCGCCTGTCGGCCGGCGATCCGGCCGCGGTGCTCGACTGCCTCGGCGCGACGCCGCTGCGCATCGACGACACCGACGGCGTGCGCTTCGCGGTCTGGGCGCCGAACGCGCAGCGCGTGTCGGTGGTCGGCGATTTCAACGCATGGGACGGCCGCCGCCATCCGATGCGGCTGCGGCAGCCGTCGGGCGTGTGGGAGCTGTTCGTGCCGGGCATCGGCGCGGGCGAGTGCTACAAGTACGAGCTGCGCGCGGCCGACGGGCGCGTGCTGCCGCACAAGGCCGACCCCTGTGCGCGCGCGACCGAGGCGCCGCCGCGCACGGCGTCGGTGGTCGCCGACGTCGCCGCGCTCGACGCGTTCGCGTGGCACGACGACGGCTGGATGCACGCGCGGCCGCGTGCCGACCGCTACCGCGTGCCGTGGTCGATCTACGAGGTGCACCCGGAATCGTGGCAACGCGTGCCCGACGAGATGAACCGCAGCGCGACGTGGGACGAACTCGCCGAGCGGCTGATTCCATACGCGCGGGGCATGGGCTTCACGCATATCGAGTTCATGCCGATCGCCGAGTACCCGTTCGGCGGGTCGTGGGGCTACCAGCCGCTCGCGCAGTTCGCGCCGTCCGCGCGCTTCGGGCCGGTCGACGGCTTCGCGCGCTTCGTCGACCGCGCGCATGCGGCCGGCATCGGCGTGCTCGTCGACTGGGTCCCCGCGCATTTCCCCGACGATCCGCATGGCCTGGCGCAGTTCGACGGCACCGCGCTGTACGAGCACGCCGACCCGCGCGAAGGCTTGCACCCCGACTGGCACACCTGCGTGTTCAACGTCGGGCGTACGGAAGTCGGCGCGTTCCTCGCCGCGTCGGCGCTCGCGTGGGCGCGCCGGTATCACGTCGACGGCATCCGCGTCGACGCCGTCGCGTCGATGCTGTACCGCGACTATTCGCGCAAGGAAGGCGAATGGGTGCCGAACGTGCACGGCGGCCGCGAGAACCTCGAATCGGTCGCGTTCCTGCGCATGCTGAACGACACGCTGCACGGTGCGGCCGCGCCGGCCGGCGTCGTCACCGTCGCGGAGGAATCGACCGCGTGGCCGGGCGTCACCGCGCCGACCGGCGACGGCGGGCTCGGCTTCGACTTCAAGTGGAACATGGGGTGGATGCACGACACGCTCGCGTACCTGCGCGAAGACCCGGTGCACCGCCGCTATCACCACGACCGGATGACGTTCGGGCTCGTCTACGCGTTCTCCGAGCGCTTCGTGCTGCCGCTGTCGCACGACGAGGTCGTGCACGGCAAGGGCTCGCTCGTCGCGAAGATGCCGGGCGACGCGTGGCAGCGGCTCGCGACGCTGCGCGCGTACTTCGGCTTCATGTGGGCGCACCCCGGCAAGAAACTGCTGTTCATGGGCAGCGAATTCGCGCAGTGGGCCGAGTTCGCGCACGACGCGACGCCGCACTGGGACCTGCTCGACGCGCCCGCGCATCGCGGCGTGCAGCGGCTCGTGCGCGACCTGAACCGCACGTACGCGGCGGAACCGGCATTGCATGCGCTCGACTGTCACGCGGCCGGCTTCTCCTGGCTGATCGGCGACGACCGCGACAACAGCGTGTTCGCGTTCGCGCGCCGCGACGACGCCGGGCACCTCGTGGTCGCCGTCTGCAACTTCACGCCGGTGCCGCGCGCGGCCTACCGCATCGGCCTGCCCGCCCCCGGGCAGTGGCGCGAACTGCTGAACACCGATGCCGCCCCGTACGGCGGCACCAACGCCGGCAACGACGGCGCCGTGTGGGCCGAGGCCGTGCCCGCGCACGGCGAGGCGTGGTCGGCACTGCTGCGCCTTCCGCCGCTCGCGACACTGTGGCTGACCCCCGCCTGATTACCCGCGCCCTCGACACGGAGATCCGCCCCATGCCGACCGCCCTGCCCGCCCGTCTCGAATCCGGCCGCAGCTATCCGCTCGGCGCGACCTGGGACGGCCTCGGAACCAATTTCGCGGTGTTTTCCGCGCACGCGCAGCGCATCCAGCTGTGCGTGTTCGATCCGACCGGCCGCAAGGAACTCGCGCGCCTCGACCTGCCCGAATGCACCGACGAGGTGTGGCACGGCTACCTGCCCAACGCGCATCCGGGCACCGTGTACGGCTTTCGCGCGGACGGCCCGTACCAGCCGCAGCACGGCCATCGCTTCAATTCCACCAAGCTGCTGCTCGACCCGTACGCGCGCAAGCTGGTCGGCCAGTTCCGCTGGTCGGACGCGCTGTTCGGCTATCGCGTCCATTCGAATCGCGCGGACCTGTCGATGGACCGCCGCGATTCGGCGCCCGCGATGCCGAAATGCGTGGTGGTCGACGAGGCGTTCGACTGGAGCACCGACCGGCGCCCGCGCGTGTCGTGGCGCAACACGGTGATCTACGAGACCCACGTGCGCGGCACGTCGATGCGCCGCGCCGGGTTGCGCCCGCCCGAACGCGGCACGTTCTCGGCGTTCGCGCATCCCGCGTTCATCGATCACCTGCTGTCGATCGGCGTGACGACGGTCGAGCTGCTGCCCGTCCACGCGTTCCTGCAGCAGCGCGCGCTCGTGAACCGCGGGCTGCGCAACTACTGGGGCTACGACACGGCCGCGTTCTTCGCGCCGGAGCCCGCGTATCTCGCGACGCGGCGGCTCGACGAGATGCGCATCGCGATCCGGCAGCTGCACGCGGCCGGCATCGAGGTCGTGCTCGACGTCGTCTACAACCATACGTGCGAGGGCAACGAGCTCGGCCCGACGCTGTCGTGGCGCGGCCTCGACAACGCGAGCTACTACCGGCTCGTGCCGGGCGACCAGCGCTTTCATGTCGACGAGACGGGCTGCGGCAACACGCTGAACCTGTCGCATCCGCGCGTGGTGCAGATGGTGATGGATTCGCTGCGCTACTGGGCCACCGCGTTCAACGTCGACGGCTTCCGCTTCGACCTCGGCGTGACGCTCGGGCGCGAGGCGCACGGCTTCGATCCCGGCGCGGGCTTCTTCGACGCGCTGCGGCAGGACCCGGTGCTCGCGCAGCGCAAGCTGATCACCGAGCCGTGGGATCTCGGCCCCGGCGGCTACCAGCTCGGCCGCCACCCGCCCGGCTTCGCCGAGTGGAATGACCGCTTTCGCGACACCGTGCGGCGCTTCTGGCGCGGCGACGCGGGCCAGCGGCCGGAGCTCGCCGCGCGGCTCGCCGGGTCGGCCGACCTGTTCAACCACCAGCGGCGCCATACGTGGGCATCGGTCAATTTCGTCACCGCGCACGACGGCTTCACGCTCGCCGATCTCGTCTCGTATTCGGCGAAACACAACGAAGCGAACGGCGAGGACAACCGCGACGGCCGCGACGACAACTGCAGCGCGAACTGGGGCGCCGAAGGGCCCACCGACGATGCCGCGATCCGCGCGGTGCGCGCGCGCGTCGCGCGCTCGATGCTCGCGACGCTGTTCACCGCGCTCGGCACGCCGATGCTGGTGGCCGGCGACGAGTTCGGCCGCACGCAGCACGGCAACAACAACGCGTATTGCCAGGATAACGAGCTGTCGTGGCTCGACTGGGACCTCGCTCACGGCGACGAAGCCGTGACGCTGATGCGCTTCGTGTCGCGGCTCGCCGCGCTGCGGCGCATGTATCCGGTGATGTCCGCGCCGGGTTATCCGTCGGGCGACCGCGACGCCGCACCGGGCATGGCCGAGATCGACTGGTTCGACGAGCGCGGCGCCGCGATGACCGTGCCCGCGTGGCAGGACCGCGAACGCCGCGCGCTGACGATGCGGCGTGTCGGCACGGGCCGCACCGGGCGCACCGAGGCGCTGCTGGTGATGCTGAACGCGTCGTCCGAGACGATCGTGTTCGCGCCGCCCGCGCCGGTGCTCGAATACCGCGTGCTGGTCGACACGGCTACGCCCGACGCCGGCCCGCGCAACTGGCCGGCCGACGGGCTCGACGTCGCCGCGCATGCAGCCGCGATCGCGGTGGCCGCCGTGCCGCCCGACCCGCCCTCCTGAGGACCGCCATGACATCCCGTTCCGACCGTCCAACCGGCACGCACGCGTTCGAATCGTCGTTCGGCGCGACCTGCGTCGACGCCGAACACACGCGCTTCCGGTTTTGGGCGCCCGCCAGCCGCACGGCCGCCGTCGAACTGCACGACGACAGCGAACACACGATCCCGATGACACCCGTCGGCGACGGCTGGTTCGAGACGGTCGCGCCGTGCGGCCCCGGCGCGCTGTATCGCTACCGCCTCGACGACGGTTTCACCGTGCCCGACCCGGCGTCGCGCTTCCAGCCCGGCGGCGTGGACGGCCCGAGCCAGGTCGTCGATCCGGCGTCGTATCGCTGGCGCGACGGCGCATGGCGCGGCCGGCCGTGGCACGAGACGGTGCTGTACGAGTTGCACGTCGGCGCATGCGGCGGCTACGCGAGCGTCGATCGGCGGCTGCCGGCCATTGCCGCGCTCGGCGTGACCGCCGTCGAGCTGATGCCCGTCAACGCGTTTCCCGGTTCGCGCAACTGGGGCTACGACGGCGTGCTGCCGTTCGCGCCCGACGCGTCGTACGGGCGGCCCGAGGAACTGAAGGCGCTCGTCGACACCGCGCACGGGCTCGGGCTGCAGGTGTTCCTCGACGTCGTGTACAACCACTTCGGCCCGGAAGGCAACCTGCTGCCGCGCTACGCGCCCGCCTTCTTCCGCGACGACCGGCGGACCGCGTGGGGGCCCGCGATCGATTTCTCGCACCCGCAGACGAGCGCGTTCTTCATCGAGAATGCACTGTACTGGCTCGAAGAATTCCGTTTCGACGGGCTGCGCATCGACGCCGCGCACGCGATCGGCGACGACGCGTGGCTGCGCGAACTCGCGCACCGCGTGCGGGCGGTTGCGGGCGACACACGCCACCTTCATCTCGTGCTCGAGAACGAACGCAACACGGCAAGCCTGCTCGGCCCCGGCGGTTTCGACGCGCAGTGGAACGACGACTTCCACAACAGCGCGCACGTGCTGCTGACCGGCGAGCGCGACGGCTACTACCGCGCGTACGCCGACGCGCCGCTGCGCCATTTCGCGCGCACGCTCGGCGAAGGTTTCGCGTACCAGGGCGAACCGTCGCCGCTGCACGACGGCGCCGCGCGCGGCGAGCCGAGCGCGCACCTGCCGCCCACCGCGTTCGTCACGTTCCTGCAGAACCACGACCAGATCGGCAACCGCGCGTTCGGCGAGCGGCTGCGCGCGCTCGCGAACGACGACGCGGTGCGCGCGGCCACCGCGCTGATGCTGCTCGCGCCGCCGATCCCGCTGCTGTTCATGGGCGAGGAAGACGGCAGCACGCAGCCGTTCCAGTTCTTCACCGACTACCGCGGCGCGCTCGCCGACGCGGTGCGCGAAGGCCGGCGCCGCGAATTCGCGGCGTTTCCCGCATTCGCCGATCCCGCGCATCGCGACCTGATTCCCGACCCGAACGACATCGCGACGTTCGTCCGTTCGTCGTCGCACCATCCGCCGGACGACAACTGGCCCGATGCGGCCGCGTGGCAGCGCTTCTACCGCAGCGCGCTGACGGTGCGCGCGGTGCTCGTGACGCCGCATCTGCCGGGTGCGCGGGCACTCGGCGTCGACCTGCTCGCGGGCGACGGCGACCCTGCGGCGCTCGTCGCGCGCTGGCGCCTCGGCGACGGCAGCACGCTGACGATCGCGCTGAATCTCGGCTCGCTCGACGCGGCACTGCCCGAACTGCCGGTCGGCAAGATCGTGTTCGAGACGCCGCCGCGCGCCCGCGACCGGCTGACCGATCTGAAACTGCCGCCACGCGCGTGCATCGCGTGGCGGGACGGTGCGGTCAATCACGATGCGCGGCATCATCGCGCGAACGGGCAGAGCCGATCATGACGACCGACGTTTCGATCTCGACCCTCGCGCACGCGGCCGGCCTGGACGCCGACTGGACCGATGCCGGCGGCATCGCGCGGCGGGTGGACGATCGCGCGCTCGCCGCGCTCGTCGATGCGCTGGGCTGGCCGTGCGGCACGGCGGCTCAGCGCGTCGACAGCGCGGCGGCGCTCGCCGGCGGACATGCGGCGGTGCCGCGCGTCGTGACCGGCGACGCGGGCCTGCCGCTGCCCCTGCCCGCCGCGCTCGCGCAACCGGGCGCGCGCTTCCGGATCACGCTCGAAGCAGGCGGACATATCGACGGGCGCGTGGATGCGCACGGCGCGCTGCCGCCGCTCGCGATGCCCGGTTACCACGCGCTCGACGTCGGCGACCGGCGCATCGGGCTGACGATCGCACCGCCGCGCACGCACCCGTTCGACACGCGTGCGGCGGATGCGGGCAACCGCTGGGGCATCGCGGCGCAGCTCTACAGCCTGCGCCGCGCGGGCGACGGCGGCGCGGGCGACTACACCGCGCTCGCGCGGCTGGCCGCGCGCGCGGCGCGGCATGGCGCGCAGGCAGTGGCGATCAGCCCGACGCACGCCGGCTATCCGGCGCTGCCCGCGCACGACAGCCCGTATTCGCCGTCGTCGCGGCGCTGGCACAACGTCGCGTATCTCGACTGCGACGCGGTGCCGGGCGCCGAGGCCGTGCGTCACGTATCCGGTGCGGCAGCCGATGCGCCGCTGATCGACTGGCCGCACGTGCTGCCGCTGAAGCTGCGCCGCCTGCGCGCGTGCTTCGAAGCGTGGCGCGCCGACGACGCCCCGTCGCGCGACGCATTCCAGCGGTTTCGCGCGACGGGCGGCGCGGCGCTCGACGCGCATGCGCGCTTCGATGCGCTGCAGGCGTTCTGCCTCGAACACGGGCTCGGGGCGGACTGGCGGCAGTGGCCGGCGCCGTGGCGCGACCCGGCATCGGCGGAAGTCGACGCATTCGCGCACACGCATGCCGATACGGTCGCGTTCCATACGTTCCTGCAATGGTGCGCCGCGCGCGCGCTCGGCGACGCGCAGCATGCGGCACGCCGCGCCGGCATGGCCACCGGGCTGATCGCCGATCTCGCGGTCGGCTCCGATCGCGCGGGCAGCGACGCGTGGGCGCACGGCGCGACGCTGCTGCGCGGCGTGTCGCTCGGCGCGCCGCCCGACCTGTTCAACGCGGCCGGCCAGGCGTGGGGCGTGACGACCTGGACGCCGGACGCGCTGCGCGCGGAAGGTTTCGTGCCGTTCATCGAGCTGCTGCGCGCGGCGTTCGCGCACGCGGGCGGCATCCGCATCGATCACGTGCTCGGCTTCGCGCGGATGTGGATCGTGCCGGACGGCGGCTCGCCGCGCGACGGCGCGTACCTGCGTTATCCGGTCGACGATCTGATGCGGCTCGTCGCGCTCGAGGCGGCCCGCCATCGGGCGCTCGCGATCGGCGAGGATCTCGGCACGGTGCCCGCCGGGTTTCGTGAACGGCTCGGCGCGCAGGGGGTCGCGGGCATGCGCGTGCTGTGGTTCGAGCGCGACGCGGGCGGCGCGTTCCGGCAGCCGTCCGAGTGGGACCGCGACGCGATCGCGACGACGTCGACACATGATTTGCCGACCGTGGCCGGCTGGTGGCGCGGCGTCGACCTGGCCTGGCGGCAAGCCGCAGCCCAGGGCGCCGCGCAGCACGACGAACCGGACAGGCACGATGTGGCCGCTCCCGCGCCGGACGACGCCAGTGCGCACGATTCCGACGAAATCGTGCAGGCGCGCGGGCACGACACCGCACCGCGCCCGGAAAGCGGCAACGCGGCGCCGCCCGACACGCCCCCCGGCCTTCCCGCCGCGCACGCGGAACGCGCCGCCGAACGCGCGGCGTTATGGCGCGCGCTGCAGCAGGCCGGCTGCGCACCGGCCGGCGCCGCCGCCCCGCCGGCCGATGCCCCGCCGGTCGGCGCGATCCTCGCGTACGTCGCGCGCAGCCCGTCGCCGCTCGCGATCGTGCCGCTCGAGGACCTGCTCGCGCTGGACGCGCAGCCGAACCTGCCGGGGCCGCCGTGCGGGCATCCGAACTGGCGGCAACGTCTGCCGCGCACAATCGACACGCTGTTCGACGCCGACGTGCGCGAACGCATCGCCGCCGTCGTGCAGGCGCGCCGTTCGAGGGAGCGCGGCGCATGACGCCGCGCGCGACGCTGCGGTTGCAGCTTCATGCGGGTTTCACGTTCGACGACGCGGCCTCGCACGCCGACTACTTCGCGCGGCTCGGCGTGAGTCACCTGTACCTGTCGCCGGTCGCGACCGCCGAACCGGGCTCGCGGCACGGCTACGACACCGTGGATTACGGCACGCTCAATCCCGAACTCGGCGGCGAAGCAGGTTTCAATCGGCTCGTCGACGCGTTGCGCGCGCGCGGCCTCGGCGTGATCGTCGATATCGTGCCGAACCATATGGGCGTCGGCGGCTCGTCGAACGGCTGGTGGAACGACGTGCTCGAATGGGGCCCCGCCAGCCCGTACGCGCGCCATTTCGACATCGACTGGCACCCGCCCGATCCGGCGCTCGACGGCAAGGTGCTGCTGCCGTGTCTCGGCATGCCCTATGGCGACGCGCTTGCAGCCGGCGACATCACGCTGGGCGCCGACCCGGCCAGCGGCCGCTTTTTCATCGCGTGCCCCGGACGGCAGCTGCCCGTGGCGGCCGCCACCCATGCCGACATCCTGCGCCTCGCGAACCGCGCGGACCTGAACGCGCTCGCCGAACGCTTCGACGCCGCGCCGGCGCGCGACAGCGCACGGCTGGCCGCCGCGCATGCCGCGCTGCGCGATTACGCGGCCGCGCACGGCCCGCACGCGCTCGACGCGGTGCTGCGCGGCGCCGACCCGCGCGTCGCGCGCTCGCGCACCAGCCTGCACCGGCTGCTCGAACGCCAGCATTACCGGCTCGCGTGGTGGCGCACGGCCGCCGACGAACTGAACTGGCGGCGCTTCTTCGACATCGCGACGCTCGCGGCCGTCCGCGTCGACGACGACGCGGTGTTCGACGCCGTTCACGCGCTGCCGTTGCGCCTGCACGCGGCCGGGCTCGTCGACGGCATCCGCGTCGATCACGTCGACGGCCTCGCCGATCCGCGCGCCTACTGCCGGCGGCTGCATGCACGACTGGCCGCGCAACGCAGCGCGCCGCCGTATGTCGTCGTCGAGAAAATCCTCGCGCCGGGCGAATCGCTGCGCACCGACTGGGCCGTCGCCGGCACGACCGGCTACGACTTCATGAACGACGTCGGCGCGCTGCTGCACGACCCGGCCGGCGCCGAACCGCTCGCCGCGCACTGGGCGGCCGTGTCGGGCTCGTCGCGCACGTTCGCGCAGGAAGCGCTCGACGGCAAGCGGCGCGTGCTGATGCGCCAGCTCGCCGTCGAGCATGCGCGCGCCGCGCGGCTGCTGCACGGGATCGCGCGCGCGTCGCCCGCCACGCGGGACGTCAGCCTGATCGCGATTCGGCGCGTGCTGGGCGAACTGGCGGTGCGGCTGCCCGTGTACCGAATGTATCCGGCTCCGCGCGAGGAGCCGGCCGATGCCGACCGCCGCGTGCTCGCGCACGCGTACGAAAGCGCGTGCGCGGCCGTCGATCCGGCCGACCGGTTCGCGCTCGATCGCGTCGCCGCGTGGCTGGGCTTGCCGGCCGCACGCGTGCCGCGCGCGAACGCCGACGCGCTGGCCGCGGCGCGCGTCGCGTTCGCGCAGCTCACCGCGCCGCTCGCCGCGAAAGGCGTCGAGGATACGGCCCACTATCGCTACGGCCGGCTGCTGTCGCGCAACGAGGTCGGCGCCGATGCCGGCGACTTCAGCCTGTCGCGCGGTGCATTCCACGCACGCAACCGGCGCCGCGCGCGCACCGTGCCGCACGGGCTCGTCGCGACGGCCACGCACGACCACAAGCGCGGCGAGGACGCGCGTGCACGGCTCGCGGTGCTCAGCGAGATCCCGGACGCATGGCGCGCGGTATCGCTCGACTGGAGCGCGCTGAACCTGCCGCACCGGGGCCGCGCGCATCGCGATCTCGCGTGGGCGCCGGGGCCGGCCGCGGAGGCGATGCTGTACCAGACGCTCGTCGGCTGCTGGCCGCCGGCACTCGCGCCCGACGATGCGGCCGGGCTCGCCGGACTCGCCGCACGCGTCGCGCAGTGGCAGACGAAAGCATTGCGCGAAGCGAAGCGGCACAGCGACTGGCTGGCGCCCGAACCGGACTACGAGCATGCCTGCGAAACATTCGTCCGCGCGATCCTGACGCCGCGCGGCGCCGGCGATTTCGTGCACCGGCTGCATGCGTTCGTCGCACGGATCGCACCGGCCGGCATCGTCAACAGCCTGACGCAGACAGCGCTGCGGATCGCGTCGCCCGGCGTGCCCGACCTCTATCAAGGGACCGAGTGCTGGGATCACTCGCTCGTCGATCCGGACAACCGGCGCGACGTGCCGTTCGACGCACTGGCGGCCGAACGGGTCGACGATCCGGTCGCGTCGTACCTGCCGGCCTGGCCCGACGCACGCGTGAAACGCGCGCTGATCGAGCGGATGCTCGCGCTGCGCGCGCGGTGGCCGGCGACGTTTGCGGACGGCGCGTACGTGCCGCTACGCGTGCGCGGCCCGCTTGGGCGACACGCGGTGGCGTTCGCGCGGTGCGACGCGGCCGCCACCGTGGTGATCGTCGCGACACGGCTCGCGAGCCGGTTGCTGGGGGAAGCGCCCGGGATGCCGCGCGTGGCGCCTGCGCAGTGGGGCGATACGGCGGTCGTGCTGCCGCGCGGAATCGCGGGGCCTTGGATCGACTGGCTGAATGGTCGGGACGCGATCGATGCGCCCGACGGGGTACTGGCGCTACGCCGCTGCCTGGCGGGATTGCCTGTTGCGGTGCTCGTGGCGGCGTGTGCCGGCGGTTGAAAGCTGCCCGGCCCTGCCGGTGCGTGTCGTACCTGGCACACCGGCGATCGTCAATCGAATCGACCGAACGTCGGCGACCTTGCGCAAGTGCCCAAACGCGATTGCCCCGTCACGACCACTCTTCCGGTGGCATTGCGCCGCCGTCGTCCTCCCATAGCGGGTTGCCCTTCCTGTCGCCGTCGTGCGCGGCCACGGGCCCGCTTGAGCCGCTCGTCCCGCTCGAGCCGCTTGAGCCACCTGAGCCACCTGAGCCGCGCCCGGCCGGCCGACGCGCGTCGCGCGACGCCGGCTTGGCCGCTCGCACGCGTGGGCGCGTCGGCGTCACCGTGTGCGGATCGCCGCTGCGGCGCGCGTCGGTCGCGCTCGTCTCGCTCGTTTCGTTCGTCTTGTTCGCCTGTCGTGCATTCGAAGCCGCGTTCATCTTCGTCTCCCCTGTCATGAAAACCGGACGAACGATCGCCGCAATTTCGGTGCCGCCGCCGGGCAAGCATCTTGCTGATCACGTTCATGCCGAACCAACGTCCGGAGGAAGCCATGCCGACCGACCGCAACCCGCCGCCCGCCACGCGCCATCGGCTCGGCGAATGGATGGCGCGCGAAGAAGCCCACATGGCCGCGTTCCGCGAAGGGATCGCGGCGGAGGCCCGCGCGCATGCCGGCGACCGGTTGCGCACGCCGGCCGTGCAGGCGCTCGCACGGCTGTTCGACGACCATGCCGTCCTGCGCATGGGCCTGACCCGCGCAATCGACGAGGCGCTCGACGCGGGCCTGCGGCTCGGCTACGCGTCGATCGGCGAGCTGATGACGGTGCTCGATCACCTGATGACCTATACGCCCCCTTTCAGCGAAGCGAGCCTGATCGTGTGCCCGATCAACGCGTTCCTCGACTGGCCGATGTGCATGCCGTCGGGCCATGCGGTGTTTCGCGACGCGACCGTCAACGCGCACCTGAAGCGCGTGCTGAACGTGTGGTGCGACTTCCTCGGCGGCCCGCATTCGCGCACGCATCTCAACACGTCGGCGCCCGACGGCTGGTTCTGCGACGCAGCGTGCAGGCGCCTCGGGCTGTCCCAGTTCGAGTATCGCGACGACCAGCCGCACCTGGGCTTCGACTCGTGGAACGACTTCTTCACGCGACGCTTTCGCGACGGCGCGCGCCCGGTCGAGGCCCCCGACGATCCGCACGTGATCGTCAGCGCATGCGAGGCCGCGCCGTACCACACCGAATCGAAGGTGAAGCTGCGCGACACGTTCTGGGTCAAGGCACAGCCGTATTCGTTGCGCGACCTCTTCACGCCCGCATGGCTGCCGCTCGCCGAGCGCTTCGTCGGCGGCGACATCTACCAGGCCTACCTGAGCGCGTACAACTACCATCGCTGGCATGCACCGGTGCGCGGCGTCGTCACGCACGCGTACCGTGTCGACGGGACCTACTACTCGGTCGCGGAGGCAGAAGGCGCCGATCCGGCCGGGCTGAACGACTCGCAGGGTTACATGACGGCCGTCGCCACGCGCGCGGTGGTCGCGCTCTCCTGCGACGACCCCGGCATCGGCACCGTGGCAGCCGTGTTCGTCGGGATGGGCGACGTGTCGTCGTGCGTGATCGACGTCGTGCCGGGGCAGCGCGTCGACAAGGGCGACGAGATCGGCTACTTCCAGTTCGGCGGATCGACGTACTGCCTGCTGTTCGAAGCCGGCGTGATCGACCGCTTCCTGCCCGCGCCGCCGTTCGACGGCCGGACACCTGTCGTACCCGTGAACGCGGGCGTCGCGATCGCGCGGTGAACGCCGCGCGGCGCCGCGCATCACGCGTCGTTCAGGTCGCTCAGGTCGGACACGTCGGTCGCGACCCCGTCATGCCGCTGCACGCACTTCAGGACCGACAGACCGCCGGCCGTCAACACGGGCCGACGCTCGCCGGACGTGTCGTCGCGCTGCATCTCGATCAGGCGTTGCTCGACGAGGGCGACGACGTCGTCGCGGTCGATCTGGATCTGTTCCGGCGCGTGATGCACCAGGAACAGCACGGCAAATTCATGGGCGGTCAGCATGCTCGTTCCCCGTCTGCGGCTACGTGCGATGCGACGAACGGGTCGCATCGGCATGCGGCGCGAATCGTGCGCCGGCAACAGGCCATTCATGCAGGGAACATGCCAGTCGACGCCACGCGAACCGCACCGCGCGCCCGGCGCGCGGCGCGATGTGGCACCGGGCAACGCCTGCGGCGCGCGGCAAAGTTTTCAATGGCGTGTAATGCGGTTGGCCGGATGGCCTGATGGCTGGATGCGGCGCGGAACGACGCTTCGGGAAGCGCGACGGAGGTCAGGACTTCCCCGGACCAAACAGCCCGGCCCGCGCCCGACCGCCCGGCGCACGGAAATAACCGCTATGCAGCACCACGTCCGCCCCGCCGCCGTCGGCCAGCACCTCCGCGCACGCGGCCTCGATGCGCGCGCGGCCGCGTTCGAACGCATCGCGCAGGTCGGCCTCCAGCGCGGACTGCGCGCCGAAATGATCCTCCAGCGCCTCGACCGTGATCGCGCAGGTCTGCGGCACGCCATCGACGTCGACGACGAAACTCAACTGCAGCGCCGCTCCGTCGAACACGGGCGGCGTGTCGGTCAGCGTCACGCGGCGGGCGGCATCGGCCGGCATCGGCTTACGCCCCCCGCGACGCAAGGCGCTCGACCAGCGCGCCATTGAACGCGGGCAGGTCGGCGGGCTTGCGGCTCGTGATCAGGTTGCCGTCGCGCACGACCTCCTCGTCGACCCACTTGCCGCCCGCATGACGGATATCGTCCTGCAGGCTCGGCCAGCTCGTCATCGTGCGGCCCTCCACGAGCCCGGCCGACACGAGCAGCCAGCCGCCGTGGCAGATCGCCGCGATCGGCTTGCCGGCGCCGACGGCCGCCGTCACGAATTCGCGCGCGGCCGGCAGCATCCGGATCGCGTCGCCGTTCACGACGCCGCCAGGCAGCACGACCGCGTCGTAATCGCCTTCGCGCGCGTCGTCGAACGTGCGGTCGACCTTCACGCGCTCGCCCTTGTCGACGTGCCGGAAACCCTGGATCTCGCCGCGCTTCTGCGAAATCACGTCGACCTGCGCGCCCTCGGCGGCGAGCGCGCGCTGCGGCTCGACGAGTTCGGCTTCCTCGAATCCGTCGACCGCGAGGATGGCCACCTTGCAATGCTCCAGCCTGCCGCTCATGAACGTCTCCTTCGGATGGGCGGCACACGTCGTGCCGCATCGGTCGTGCAGCAATCGGCGTGCCGGCCGCGGAGACCGCCGTACGCGCACGTGCAGGGTCGCACCCGCTCGCATCGCGACACCGGCCGGGGAACGACCCGCGATCGCATCGAGGCCGGCCCATTCGACGTCGCCGCGCGCCCGGCTGCAAAGATTTCAACGGGATGTAATCGGATGCGGCACGTCGACCCGCAACGATTACTGCAGGTGCCGCGCCGCATCGAGCATCGCGTCGGTCAGTTCGATCGTCAGCGTCAGGTTTTCGTCGGTGTCGGGCAACTGATCGAGCGTCTGCTGCACGGCCTCGTGCAGCATCGCATGCACCCGCGTGCGTGCGCCGTCGTCGAGATCCGCGTAATGCTCCATCGTGTCGCAGTCGAGCGCGAGCACGACCGAATACCGCGCCACCTCGGGCGGCGCCTCGAGCACATTCGCCCACGCCGCTTGGAACATGACCCTGCCCGTCGCGACGTCGACATGAACCGTCGTGTCGAGATCGTCCACGTCGAGCGCCTCGCCGTCGATCTCGTCGTTCTCCAGCCAAATCCGGGAATTCGATTGCATGATGTCCTCCTGCGTGGTGGCCGCGCGCCCGTCCCGGGAAACCGCGCCGTCATCGCCCCGCGCGACCGGCTTCGGATCGGTTGCCGGCTTCATGGCGTGTGCTCCGTGGTGATGACGCGGTAACGGAAATGCCTGCTCGTGCCGTCCGGCAACGCCGTTCCAGCAATGCCCATGCCGACGTCCGCCCCCGCCCGCGGCGCGGCACGCGGATTGCGTCGCCCGTCTCCGCAGGACCATCCCTCGACCCCATACGGAGCCCCGTCACATGCCTTCCGCTTCTGCTTCCCACGCACACGGCAAGCGCCTCACGCGCCGTCCCGGCCGCGCCCGCAGCGCCGATCCGGCACACCGCAAGCGCTGGTCGGGCGAAGTCACGCAACGCAGCGACGCGCTCGACATCGAGCCCGACATCTTCAAGTCCGACGATCCGGCGGCGATCGCCGCGTCGCTGAAGCGTTCGGCCGAACACAGCCGCCGCCGCAAGGCGTCGCCGTTCCAGTCGGCGATGTCGATGCTGAACTTCTACGTGAACCGCGCGGGCCGCAACCTGCCGAAAACGCGCCGCACGACGCTCGAACGCGCGAAACGCAAACTGCGCGAGGCATTCGGCCGCAAGCCCTGACGGGTTGCGCGTCCGCCTTCCCCGCCGGCCCCGAACCCGCGCATGCACGAGACGCTCTGGTACCTGATCATCGGCGCGGTGCTGCTCGGTATGGGCGTCGCGACGTCGGCGCTGCGCCACCTGCCGTGCAGCACCGCGATGATCTATCTCGTGCTCGGCGTCGCGCTCGGCCCGGCCGGCGCCGGCCTGCTGCAGCTCGACCTCGAACGCGACGCGCCGTTGCTGCGTGAAATCGTCGAAATCGCGCTGCTCGTGTCGCTGTTCGCGATCGGGCTGCGGCTGCGCGTGCCGCTGACCGACCGGCTGTGGCTCGTGCCGTGCCGCCTCGGCTTGCTCGCGATGATCGTCACCGTGCCGCTGCTCGCCGCGTGCGCGGTGCTCGCGCTCGGGCTCGGCTGGGGCCCGGCGCTGCTGCTCGCGGCGATCCTCGCGCCGACC
The DNA here is from genome assembly GCF_004803625.1 of Burkholderia sp. LS-044. NCBI lineage: Bacteria > Pseudomonadati > Pseudomonadota > Betaproteobacteria > Burkholderiales > Burkholderiaceae > Burkholderia > Burkholderia sp. LS-044. Next base: position 208,717 of record NZ_SSWO01000008.1, on the reverse strand, counting down.
GACCCCGTGCTCGCGCACGACGTGCAGGTGCACGACCCGGGCGATCGCGATCTCGTGCGCTTCGCGCTGTCCGGCGAAGGCGGGTTGAACGACGGCATCGCCTTGCCGTTCGCGCTCGCGGGACTCGCACTGTGCGGCACGCGCGACGCGACCTACGGGCTCGCGCCGCTGTCCGGCGCGTTTGCGCTCGTCGCGCTGTGGGGCATCGCGGGCGCGGCCGCGATCGGCGGCGCCCTCGGCTGGGCGACGACGAAACTGATCGGCTGGCTGCGCACGCGGCACGCGCAGGCGCTCGGGCTCGAAGGCTTCTTCGCGCTCGCGCTGATCGTGCTGTCGTTCGGCGCCGCGCAGCTCGCGCACACGTTCGGCTTCGTCGCGACGTTCGCGGCCGGTGTCGCGATGCGCCGCGTCGAGCACCGTGCGAGCGGCGACCGCAGGCCGCGTGAAGTAATCGGCCAGATCGATTCGGAAGACGTCGTCGCCACCGAGAAGCATCCGGAGAAGGCGCACGCGTTCATGGCCGAATCGGTGCTCGGCTTCACGATCGAACTCGAACGGATCGCGGAAGCCGTCGTGATGACGATGGTCGGCAGCGTGCTCGCGACGCTGCCGGGCCCGCTGCTCACGTGGGGGGCGGCCGCGCTGGCAGCCGTGCTGTTCGTCGTCGTACGGCCGCTCGCGGTGCTGGTCACGCTCGCCGGTTCGCGTGCGACGCAGGCGCAGCGTCGGCTGATGGCCTGGTTCGGCATTCGCGGGATCGGCTCGTTCTACTACCTGCTGTTCGCGATCGAGCACGCGCCGTCCGGCGCGGTGCGCTCGCTGGCGGCGCCGGTGCTGGTCGTCGTATCGGCGTCGGTGATCGCGCACGGGATCTCCGCGACGCCGCTGATGAACTGGTATCACCGGCTGCAGCATCGGCGCTGACGGGTTCACGTTTGCGCCCCGAGCCGCGCACGCATCGACGCCGTGATGCGCTGGCGCGTGTGCGCATAGCCTTCCCACGGGTCGCGTTTCAGCGCGTCGAGCCGTGCGCGCAGCGTGTCGATCGTCCATTGCGCGCCGCCCGTCGTAGCGGGCACCTCGTCCCATTCGAGCGGCACCGACACGCCCATGCCGGGCCTCGCACGCAGCGAGTACGCGGCGATCGTGCTCGCGCCGCGGCCGTTGCGCAGGTAGTCGACGAAGATCCTGCCTCGCCGGTGGCGCGGCCCCATCGTCGCGGTGAAGCGCTCGGGCAGCGTAGCGGCGACGTGCTGCGCGACCGCGCGGGAGAAGTCCTTTACGTCGTCCCAGCCCGCATGCCGCGTGAGCGGCACGACGACATGCAGCCCCTTGCCGCCGCTCGTCTTGCAGAACGACACGAGCCCCAGTTCGTCGAGCAGCCCGCGCACGATCTGCGCGGCGTCGATCATCGCGCGCCACGGCAGCGCCGGATCGGGATCGAGGTCGAACACGATCCGGTCGGGCCGCTCGATGTTCGACGCGTGCGCGTTCCACGTGTGCAGCTCGATCGTGCCCATCTGCGCGGCGCCGAGCAGCGCGTCGACGCTGTCGATCGACAGCAGCGGGCCGTGGCCGGGATCGAGTCCCGCGTGCTGCCTGACGAACGGGATTTCCCGGCGTTCCGCATGCTTCTGGAAGAACAGTTCGCCGGCGATGTCGCCCGGCGCGCGCACGAGCGACACGGGCCGGCCTTTCAGGTCGGGCAGCAGCCACGGCGCGACCCACAACCAGTAATGCGCGAGGTCGATCTTGCGCGTGCCGCTGCGCGGGTCGAGCACGCGATCGGGATGCGTGATGCGCACGCGGCCGACGTGATCGACGCCGGGTTCTCCGGGCGCGCGGCCGGCGGACGCATGCGTTCGCGCGCGCGGCCGGCGGTCGTGCCCGGTATCGGTATGCGGTGCATGCGGGTGGTTGTCATGCGGGTTGCCGTGCGCTGCCTGGGGTTCGTCCATCGTCGTCTCCGATTCGGTATGGCGCGGCACCTCGCGGACGATCTGCCGCGCCGGCTTGTCTTCGCGCAGCGCGATGAACGATGCCTGCCGCACGATCCCGTCGCCCGTCCATTCCGCGAATTCGCATTCGGCGACGAGCGTCGGCTCGACCCAGTGCACGCGCGTGCGCGACCGTTCGCGCGGCGGCGGGTCGAACGGCGTCGTGTCGCGCTCATGCTTGCGCAGCATTGCCGCGAGCCGGTCGAGCAGGCGCGTGTCGAACCCGGTGCCGACGCGGCCGACATAGCGCAACGGCGGCGTGCCGCGTGACCGCTTGCCGCCCGCGTCCGGCGCATGGACGCCGAGCAGCAGCGCGCCGAAGCCGTGCCGGCTGCCCGCCGGCTCGGTGTAGCCGCCGATCACGAACTCCTGCCGCCGCCGGCATTTCAGCTTGATCCAGGCGGGCGAGCGGCCGCCGCGATAACGCGACTCCGCGCGCTTGCCGATCAACCCTTCGAGCCCCGTGTCGCACGCGTGCGCGATCAGCGGCACGACGTCGTCGCCGAGGTCGGGTGAAAAACGCAGCCTGGCCGGATCGCTGCCGGCGAGCAGCGGCTCGAGCAGCGCGCGACGCGCGGCGAGCGGCACGTCGCGCAGGTCGTATCCGTCGAGAAACGGCAGGTCGAACACGAACAGCGTCACCGCGTCCGAGCGGCCCGCGCCGAGCGCGTTCTGCAGCGCCTGGAAATCGGGCAGGCCGTTCTCGCCGAGCACGACGGCCTCGCCGTCGAGCCATGCGTTGTCGACCTCGAGCGCGGCGAGCGCATCGCGCTGCGCACGCAGCTTCGCGGTCCAGTCGCGGCCTTCGCGCGTCATCAGCGTGACGTGCCGCCGCGCGCCGCGACCCGCGATCCGCGCAAGAATCCGGTAACCGTCGAATTTCACTTCGTAGCGCCAGTCGCCGTGCGCGGGCGGCGCATCGACCAGCGTCGCGAGTTGCGGCGCGATGCGCTCGGGCAACGCCGCGTGCACGGCGCCGTCCACGCGAGACAGGTCAGCCAACGAGTTGCCCGCGTCGCCGTCGTGCGTGCCCGGCGCGTTGCCGTGGCCGCGCCGCGCGGCACGCGCAGGGGGCGGCTTTTCGCCGTTCCCCTTCGTGCGCGCGGCCTGCGTGTGCCCGTCATGCACGCTGCCCTGCCGCTGCGCGACGACATCGAACGCCGCCGCATCGCGCGCGTCGTCGTCGCGCTCCTTGATCAGCAGCCATTGCTCCTGGCGCCCCTGCTGCCGCCCGCTGCGCACCAGCGCCCAGCCGCCGTGCAGCTTCGCGCCGTCGAGCCGGAACGTCAGCTTGCCGGCACGATAGCCCGCGCGTGCCTGCGCGACGCCGCCGTCGGGTGTCCACGTTCCTTCGTCCCACACGACGACCGAGCCCGCACCGTAATGTCCGGCCGGAATCTCGCCTTCGAACGACGCGTATTCGAGCGGATGGTCCTCGACGTGCACGGCCAGCCGTTTCACCGCCGGATCGACGCTCGGCCCTTTCGGCACGGCCCACGATTTCAGCGTGCCGTCGAGTTCGAGACGGAAGTCGTAGTGCAGCCGCCTCGCGTGGTGCTCCTGGATCACGAAGCGCAGCGGCCGGGCCGTGCGCGCGGACGTTCCCGCCTTCGGCGACTGCCGCGCGTCCGCGTCGGCGGGCGCGCGCCGCCGCGCGTGCGCGCCCTCGGGTTCCGGCGTCGCGTCGAAGCGGCGTTTGCGGCGATAGGGGTCGAGTTTCGCGGCCATCGCGTCGTTCTCCGTTGCGCGATCATGCGGCGTGCTTGCGGCGCGCGGCGATCTTCTTCGCCGGGTGCGCCACGGCCGTGCCGTGCTTCGCGGCCGCGCGTTTCGCGGGCGCCTTCGCGGCACCCTTTTCTGCACCCTTCGCGGCCCCTTTCGTCGGCGCTTTCGCAGCCGGTTTGCGCCGCGCACCGGCGGCACGCGAAGATGCCGGCGCCCCGGCATCCGCCTCATCGTCCGCTTCGGCTGCCCGCGCACCGCCGCCCTTCAGGCTGCGCTTCAGCAACTCGGTCAGGTCGACGACGTTGGACGCCGCGCGCCCCGTCTGCGCGGGCCTGTCCTCGATCTCCTCGATCCGGCCCGCGCGCACCTTGCGTTCGACCAGGTCGAGGATGTCGTCGCGAAACGTGTCGTGATACTCGTCGGGTGTCCACGAACCCGACATGTCGTCGATCAGCTTCTTCGCCATCGCGAGTTCGCGCGCACTGACGCCCGCGCGCTTCGCATCGCCGGCCGGCACCGACAGTTCGTCGAGCGGGCGCAGCTCCTCCTGCCAGCGCAGCGTATCGAGCGCGAGCAGCGGCCCGACCGGAATCAGCGCGCCGAGATGCTGACGGTCGCGCATCACGACGTGCGCGATGCCGATCTTGCCGCTGTCCTTCAGCGCATCGCGCAGCAGCGCGTAGACCTTTTCGCCCTTGCGGTCCGGCACGAGGTAGTACGGCGTGTCGAGATACAGGAACGACACGGCGCCTTCGTCGACGAACGTGACGATGTCGACCGTCTGCGTCGATTCGGGGTTCGCCGCGCGGATCTCGTCGTCGGTCAGCACGACATAGCGCTCCTTCTCGTACTCGTAGCCGCGCACGATGTCCTCGCGCGTGACTTCCCTGCCGGTGCGCTTGTTGATCTGCCGATAGCCGACCGGGTCCATCGAGCGCCTGTCGAGCAGGCGGAACGACGGCTTCACCGTACGCGTGGCCGGGAACAGCTGCACGGGCACGTGAACGAGCCCGAAGCTGATCGCGCCTTTCCAGATCATCCGTGCCATCGAGGTCCTCCTTGCGGCGTGTGTGGTCCGGCGAAAGTCACGGCCTGCGGCAGCGGCTGCGCCGCACGATGCTGACGTGGCCGTTGCGCTCCAGGATTGCCGCATCGACGTCGGACAGGTCGGTCGCGCCGAGCGCCTGCCGCACGCTTTCGCGGATGTCGGTCGGCGTGAGCAGCGCGGCACGCATCTGCGCGTCGTCGAAGCGGCCGTTGCGATACACCTCGCGCTCGACGCCCACCAGCAGCCGCTCGAGCCGGCGCGAGCGCACGCAGGCCCAGCCGATCGCGCGATGCAGCAGCGCGATCGCGAACGACGCCGCGACGGTCGCCACGAACGGCGACGCACCGACCACCGCGCGGCTCAGGATCGCGCCGAGCAGGATCCCGACCACGTAGTCGAACGGCGAACGCTGGCCGAATGCGCGCCGCCCGGCGATGCGGATCAGCACGAGCGCGACCAGGGACACGACGATCGCACGCAGCGCCATCTGCCCGGGGCCGAGCATCCGGCCCTGTCCGAACAGCGCGACGACGATGTCCATGATCGCGCGGCGCTAGGCCGGCAACTCGGCGGCCTGCTGCTCGCGCGCCCACACGCGATGGCGGCCGAGGTGGTCGGACAGCGTATTCAGGATCGCATCGAGATCGACGGCCTGCCCGACGCACACGCCTTCGGCCGGGTCCGGCAGATGCGCGGCGCTCAGCAGTTGCCGCCCCGACCCGACGGCCGCGATCGGCTTCAGGTGCTTGAACGCCTCGCGCACGAAGTGCCGCGCGTCGGCGCTGTGCGCGAGGTCGCGGCCATCGCCGTCGCCGCCGCACACGAACACCGCGTCGAACATCACCGACGGCATCCCGGCCAGCGTCGCCTGCGGCACGATGCTGCCGATCGGCGCGAGCGTCGGCGCGACGATCGTCGGCACCGCATGCGCGCCCTGCAACGCGTCGCGCACTTGCTCGACGAGCGCCTGGCTCGCACCCGGCGTCGCGATCAGCGCAATCTTGCGCGAGCGGATACCGGGCTTCGAGCGGCCGATCAGGCTCAGCGCGGGCGAGCGCTGCGCGACGGCAGGCGTCGCCCCCGGATGCGGTGCGGGCAGCCCGAGCCGTTCGGCGACCTGCGCGGCCAGCCCCGCGTCGAAGCGCGCGATGATGTCGTTGACCACGCGCTCGCGAATCCGCGGCTGCGTCACCTTGCCCAGCTCGAAGCAGTACGCGTCGCGGATATGCCGTTGCTCGATCTCCGTCATGCTCTGGTAGAACAACGCGGCCTGCGAGAAATGATCGGCGAACGATTCGCTTCGCACGCGCACCTTCTCGCCTTCGAGCGGCTCGTGCACGGTCTCGAAGCCGCCGCCCGACGGCGCCGGCGGGGTCTCGCGGGGCCAGCCGCCGCTCGTCGAATTCGGCTCGTAGGACGCCTGCCCGACGTTGATCGTCTGCCGGTGCATCGCGTCGCGCTGGTTGTTCGCGAACGGGCACACCGGCCGGTTGATCGGGATCTCGTGGAAGTTCGGGCCGCCGAGCCGGCTCAGCTGCGTATCGGTGTACGAGAACAGGCGCCCCTGCAACAACGGATCGTTCGTGAAATCGATGCCCGGCACCACATGGCCCGGGTGAAACGCGACCTGCTCGGTTTCCGCGAAGAAGTTGTCGGGATTGCGGTTCAGCGTCATCCGGCCGATCGGCCGCACCGGCACGCACTCTTCCGGCACGAGCTTGGTCGGGTCGAGCAGGTCGAAGTCGAACTGGCCCGCATCGGCCGGATCGATCATCTGCACGCCGAGCTCGAACTCCGGATAGTCGCCGCGCTCGATCGCCATCCACAGGTCACGCCGGTTGAAATCCGGATCGTGGCCGGCAATCCGCTGCGCCTCGTCCCACAGCAGCGAATACGCGCCGCTCACGGGCCGCCAGTGGAATTTCACGAAACGCTCGGCGCCGTCCGCGTTCACGAAGCGGAACGTATGCACGCCGAAGCCGTCCATCGCGCGAAAGCTCGCGGGCAGCGCGCGGTCCGACATCAGCCACAGCACCATGTGGGTGGCCTCCGGCACCAGCGACACGAAATCCCAGAACGTGTCGTGCGCGGACGCGCCGGTCGGCATCTCGTTCGGTGCCTCGGGCTTCACCGCATGCACGAAGTCGGGAAACTTGATCGCGTCCTGGATGAAGAACACCGGCATGTTGTTGCCGACGAGGTCGTAGTTGCCCTCTTCCGTATAGAACTTCACCGCGAAGCCGCGTACGTCGCGCACCGTGTCCGCCGAACCGCGCGGGCCCTGTACCGTCGAGAAGCGCACGTACACCGGCGTTTCGGCGGCCGGGTCCTGCAGGAAAGCGGCCTTCGTATAGTCGGCCATCGGTTCGTAGACGCGGAACACGCCATGCGCGGCCGAGCCGCGCGCGTGCACCACGCGTTCCGGAATGCGCTCGTGATCGAAATGCGTGATCTTCTCGCGCATGATGAAGTCTTCGAGCAGCGACGGGCCGCGCGTGCCGCCGCGCAGCGTGTTCTGGTTGTCGGCTATCCGCACGCCCTGGTTGGTGCGCAACGCTTCGTGGTCGGGCCGCGAACGGTGTTCGTCGAGCTGGCGCGACTTCACGCTGTCGGTCGACTGCGCGGGCGCGGTCCTGCCGGCTGATGTGGAACGGGTCATCGAAAGGTCCTCGTGGCATTCGGGTGGGCAGCCGCCACGCAAACCGCCGCGCCGCGGCGCGCGGGCATGCGGACGGCAGCAAAAACCGGCACGACGGGCCGCGACCGCGCCCGCGACGCCGGCTGCGAATTCAGGGCGCGGCCAGCGCCGCGTCGAATTCGGCGCGCGTCACGTCGAGCGTCACGCTGCATTCGATCGCGGCATCCTCGACGCGCGGCTTGCGCTCGTCCACCGCGCGCCGCGCGCGGTCGCACAACTGCGTGCGCACGCGCAGCCGGTCGGCCGCGTCGAGCAAAACGTAGCGATCGACGACGTCGGGATCGAACCGCAGGTCGACCGCGCAACGCCATTCGCGCGCGTCCTCGTCGGACGGCACGCGCACCCACGACACCTGGATCGTCAGGCCGCCGGATGCGTCGTCCGCGTGCACGACGATGGTCGACTGCGACGGAAAGCCGATCGCGAGCGCATGTTCGAGTTCGGCCACGCGCTGCGACCGGTCGGGCGCGGCACTCATCGTCGCACGACGCCCAGCAGCAGCGTGACCAGGAAGATCACGACGAAGATGTAGAACAGGATCTTCGCGATCTCGGCCGCGCCGGCCGCAATCCCGCCGAAGCCGAACACGGCGGCGACGATCGCGATGATGAAGAAGATGATGGCGTATCGAAGCATGGAACCCTCCTGGATGACAGCGGTCGTCACCAAACGTCGTCGTCGGTCACGCATCGTGCTTGTGTTTCGGTTTGCCGCGTACGGGCGTGGAAGCCATTATCTCGAGCTCTTTCTCGCTCATCGACTCGGCCATCGACTTCGCCGGCGGTTTGAGGTCCTTCATCTTCGTTTCACCGCGCTTCGCCGACAGCGCCGCGCCTGCGGCACGCTGCTGGGCCTGGGATTTTGCTGGCATGGTTGCACTCCTGTCGTGGGTGGATGCGCGGGCCGACACGACGGGCGGCGCCGCGCGCGGTCGAAGATCGGTTCGGCGGGCAAGCCGTCACGTCACGCGGCATCGCGACGCCGCAGGTCGGCCGCCGGAATCTTCATCGCCTGCCGATACTTCGTCACCGTACGACGCGCAAGAAGAATGCCGCGGCCCGCGAGGTTCTCCGTGAGCGCGACGTCGGACAGCGGATCGGTATGCCGCTCGGCCGCGATCATGTCGCGGATCAGCACCTTCGCCGCCGACGCCGAGCACACGCCCTTGCCGGCCGCCTCGAGCTTGCGCGGGAAGAAATGCTTGAACTCGAACGTGCCGTGCGGCGTGGCCATGTACTTGTTGCCCGTCGCGCGCGACACGGTCGATTCGTGCAGGTCGAGCTCTTCCGCGATGTCGCGCAGCACGAGCGGCTTCATCGCGATCTCGCCGTAACGAAAGAAATCGCGTTGCCGCGCGACGATGCATTCGCCCACGCGCTGGATGGTGTCGAAGCGCTTCTGCACGTTGCGGATCAGCCAGCGCGCTTCCTGAAGCTGCTGGCCGAGCGGCGAATCGCGCTCGCCGCTCGACTGCGCGAACAGCGTCGCGTAGCGCTCGTGCAGGCGCGCGCGCGGCAGCACGGCCGGGTTGATCGTCACGATCCATTCGTCGCGTACCTGGCGCACGATCACGTCGGGCACCACGTAGTCGCCGCGCGTGCTGCCGTAGTGACTGCCGGGGCGCGGGTCGAGCCCGCGCACCAGCGCGCAGGCGGCGTGCATCGTCTGCGGGTTGCAGCCGAGACGCCGCTGGATCTCCGCCGTCTCGCGGCGGGCGAGCCGTTCGAGATGCTCGCGCGCGATCGCCTTCGCTTCCGCGAGCGCCGGCGTACCGGCCGGAATCGCGTCGAGCTGCAGCACGAGACATTCGGACAGCGAACGCGCCGCGATCCCAGGGCGGTCGAGCATCTGCACGAGCCGCAGCGCGATCGCGAGATCCTGCTCCGACAGCAGCAGCGCCGGATCGGCCGCGACCCGCAGCTCGGCGAGCTCCTGGCGCAGATAGCCGTCGTCGTCGAGCGCGTCGATCACGATGCGCGCGGCTTCGCGATCGCGCCTGTTCAACGGATACAGCCTGAGCGCGTCGTGCAGCTGCTGATGCAGCGACGGTTCGGCGGCGATCCATTCGCCCGGCGACAGGCCGTCCGCATCGTCGCCCTGGCGGTTCGTGCCGCGCGGCGCGGGCGCCGCCGTCAGCGGCACCTCGCCGTCGGGCGGCCGGACATCCTCGGGCTCGGGCGCCGCTTCGGGCGCGACCGCTTCCGCCGGCTGCTCCGGCGCGCCGTCGGCGGCTTCCTCGTCGCCCGGGCCGTCTTCGAGAAACGGGTTCATGTCGAGCGCCTGCCGCAATTCCTGTTGAAATTCGAGCGAGGACAACTGCAGCAGCCGCAGCGACTGCTGAAGCCTCGGCGTAAGTGCCAGATGCTGTCGCATCTGCAACGCAAGCGAGACGGGCATCGAAAGCCTCCTGATTATTCGGTTCGCGTTAGGTCGTCTGCACGACTTACGCAGCTTTCGTGCCAATTCGGCGAAGCGCGTCGCCTCGCAGTTCTCGCGGGTTCGCACCCTGCTTGGACGCTGGCCGGGGCCGCTTTTTTACAAGCCCGCGGCAAGTTTTGGGGCACGCCATTCGCTCGTCCGGAAGGGCATCCGGATGTGCCCCCCGAACGCCGCCACCTGCCGTACGTGATGCGTGGAAAACGCTCGATCAGTACTGCATCGGCGGCGGCGTGCCCGGCAACGGCCGGTCGCCCTGCGCACCGTTCGGCCCCGGCGGCGGGACGTCGGCCGGTTCGCCGCCAGCCGCGCCCTGCGGCATCATGTTGCCCGGCGACGGACGCGTGTCGTAGCGCGTATTCGCGTCCGGCATCGTCGTGGTCGACTGCGCGCCGCGGCCATCCGGCGGTGCGGGCGGCGCCCCGTGCGCACCGTAGGGGCCGTTCGTCGGTTGCGTGCAGGCAGCGAGCGCGCACACGGCGGCGAACGCAAGGGCGCCCGCGCGTATCGTCTGGATCGTGTTCATCGAATACCTCCGTTGGATCGATGGCTCAGAGCCGGTTGAAATGGAAATCGCCGGCATAGGCGGTCGGCGTGCGGCGCGCCATCATCGTGTCGAATTCGGCCGCGACACGCGCGAGCGTGCCGCGCTGCCTTTCGATGCCGGCCCGCTCGAGCGCGGCGAATGCGTCGGCGTCGAACGACACCGACAGCGACGCCGGATGGCCGTCGACGCGAAAGCCGATATGCAACGCACCGGCCGGCCGCTCCTCGATGTGGAACGGCATCGCGCGCGCTTCGAAATGGCGGCCGAGCGTCTCGGCGATCTCGCGCAGCACGCCGGGTTTCACGCGGACGCTCATCGCCGCGCCTGCGCATGCAGTCGCCCTGTCCCGCCGACCGACGGCGCATGCACGGGCGGCTGCCGCGACGGCGGTTCGCGCTCGGGCGGCGCGGTCCCGGGCGGATCGCCTGCCGGTTGCCGGTGCGGTTCGGGCACGTCGGGCGGCAAGTCGTCGGGATCGGGGTCGTCGGGATCCGGCTCGAGGTCGGGGAACGGCGGGATGGGCCGCTGCAGCCATTGGGCGGGATCGTGTTTCATCGGCATTCCATCGGGGCGGGTTCGGATCGGCATCGTGTGCGGCGGTCGTGACTGGATACGGAAGTCCCGCAATGCGCATGCCGTCCGGTCGCGACGCCCGCATGCGGGCGCCGGCGCGAACACGCGCGGCCCCATGCGACGCGTCGTGCCTTCGCTACACCGCTCGCTGCAAATCTTTCAAGCACGTCGTTATGCGTCGTACGCGGCCATCACGAGCCACAGCTCGCGGCCGTTGTCCTTCACGCACGCCGCCAGCGCATACGAATCGGACGGCTCGCACGCGCGCTGCAGCGCGAAACGCGCCGGTTCGGTCGAACCGAACGTCTCGTCGCCCAACGGCCGCACGTCGGCCTTGCCCTCGAACATCCGGCGCTCGGGCCGGTAGATCAGCGGTTCGTGTTTCCATTCGTTGAAATGGCTCTTCACCGAATCGAATCCGCCGCCGCATACGTTGATCTCATAACGCACGCCTGGTCGTCGTTTCGGAATCGTCATCGTGCCTCCGCTCGAAATGCGCACGGCAGGCACCGGTCGGGCCGCGCGTCGTCATCGCAGTCGATACGGCAAGTCGTGTGCCGCGTCCTCGAGCCGGGCACGGCCGTTGCGGCAATCCCGGCTCCTCGTCACCGATACGGAGCCTCGCGATGAAGGATTCGACCCGGCCCGGCCACGACGCGCCGGCCCACGAGCGGCATCCCGATCCGACGCCGCCGCTGAAGCACCAGGACCGCACGCGCACGCGCCATTCGGAACGCCATATCGACAAGCAGCTCGAGGACACGTTTCCGGCAAGCGACCCGCCGGCGACCGGCGGCGTCACGCGGATCGAACCGGACACGCCGCCCGGCACGCACGACGAAGGGCCGTGGCGGAGCCCGCGCGAACGCGACGACGGCGCGTGACGTACCCAAGCGAACCGCGCGTGCAGGAAGGCACGCGGCTTGCGGACTCCACCGACGAATTCGCCATCCCCACCTGCAAGGAGGAAGTCATGCATCGCGTCAACGAAATCATGTCGCAGGACGTCGTGCGCATCGCGCCGACCGACTCGATCCGTCATGCCGCGCAACTGATGGAGCGCTACGACATCGGCGCGCTGCCCGTGTGCGACAACAACCGGCTGATCGGGATGGTGACGGACCGCGATCTCGCGGTGCGCGCGATCTCGGCCGGCAAGCCGCCGGAAACGCGGGTCCACGAAGTCGCATCGGGCCCGATCGAATGGTGCTTCGACGACGATTCGCTCGACGAGATCCAGCACTACATGGCCGACGCGCAGCTGCGCCGCCTGCCCGTCGTCGATCACGACAAACGACTGGTCGGCATGCTGTCGCTCGCGGACATCGCGACGCGCTCGGCCGGCCCGGCGCGCGACGACGTCGCGAACACGCTCGAAGGCGTGTCGCAACCGAAGCAGACGTGACGGCGCGATCCTTGCGCCGCACGATACCCGCGCGACCCGCAGGGCCCGCCCCGGGCACCGTCGCGCCCCACGCAGCCTGGAGGAAACCATGCACACTTCCGATCAAGGTCAGACCCGCATCATCGGCAAGGGCGCCGCAACGGCGGCCGGCCCCGGCCCCGACGTGATGGCGGCCGATACGCTGGAAGGCGACAAGGTCTATACGACCGACGGCGACGACGTCGGCAAGATCAAGGACATCATGCTCGACGTACGCTCAGGCCGCGTCGCCTACGCGGTGCTGTCGAGCGGCGGCATCCTCGGCATCGGCGACAAGCTGCACGCCATTCCGTGGAGCGCGCTCACGCTCGACACCGAACGCAAATGCTTCCTGCTGTCGGTGTCGTCCGAGCGCATCCGCAACGCGCCGGGGTTCGACAAGGACCACTGGCCGGCGATGGCCGATCCGCAATGGGCCGAGCCGCTGCACGAGTTCTACGGCAGCGCGCCGTACTGGAGCGGCGGCGACGAACTCGGGCTGACCGACCCGACCGAGGAACTGAACGATCCGCGCGCGCGCGACCGTCACTGATCGCGCGACGATGGGGCGCCGGTTCGCCGGCGCCATCCGCTTTCCTTTCTACACGCCCCGCTCGCGCGGGGCGTCTTTTTTGCAAGCGGGGACGGCGGAAGGTGAGGTGCGTTGCGTGCGTTCAGTGCGCTACGGCACCGCTCCGATCGCGCTGGAGACCACGCGCGATGCCGGGCGGCGGCCGGATCGTCGCCAGGGTCGGGTTGCATCGCGCCGCTCCTTTCTCCTGTCGCCGGAACCGATCGCCATGCAGCTCGCGGCTGCCTTCATCGGGCGCCGCAACCGGGAGCGGCAACGCCCCGGCTGCGGCCCCGTTGCCGTCACATCATCTTGCCGCGCGAGCGTTCGGCGCGCGCCGCCTCCGCCGCCGATTCGACCTTCTTCACTTCCTCCGGCGGCGGCAGCACGGCCTTGAAGCCCATCGACTCGATCCACATCTCGCGCGCCCAGCCGCGCGTGTGATACAGGTGGTGATCCTCGTCGGCCTCGACCTCGTCATGCGCGTCCTTCAATGTCTTCGCCGCATCGCCCGACAACTGGTCGGCCGCGTAGCCGATCAGCTCCCAGTTCAGGTGGTCCTTGGTCTCGGCGAGCACCACGCATTCCGCCGCGACGACCTGCGCGACGGCCGGATCGGCCTGCTTCCGCGCCTGCTCGATCACGTGGACCAGCGCCTTGCCGGTGGCCGCGACCGCGCTGCGTCCGGGCGACTGCGCATCGGGGTCCATGCCTAACGTCTCGAACACCTTGCGCAGCACTTCCTGGTGATGCAGCGTCTCGCGGTGGTACTTCTCCCATTCCTTGTGCAGATCGCCGTCGGTCGCGCACTGCAGCGCGGCCTCGTAGAGCTTCGCGCCGCCAAGCTCGGTTTCGTATGCCTGACAGAGCAATTCGCGGATGCCTTCGTGTTTCGGTTGCCGATGGGCCATGACTGCCTCTCCGAAAAAAACGGGCCGCGCGCGGCCCGGGGATGAACGGGCACGCGTCACCGCGCGCCCACCTTGCGTTCGAGCGCCTGCGCCATGCTCAGGTGATGCCTGAGCGTCGGCAGCGTGGCGCTCGCGAATTCGCGCAGCTGCGGGTCCCTGCCGTCGCGCGCCTCGCCTTCGAACAGCGCGACGGCCTTGCGGTGTGCGTCGGGGCCGACCGCCGCGACATACGCGACGTCGAAGTCGCGGCCGTTCTTGCCGCGCAGCGCCTCGACGTCGGGGTCTGAAATCTGTTCGACCTGCGGCTTCATGCCCTTGCGCGCGGCAAGCTCGGTGAGCCGTGCATTCGCCTTGCCGTGATCGCTCACCATCTGCTTCGCGAAAACGCGCACGTCCGGCGACTGCGCCTGCTTCAGCGCGAGCTGGCTGGCCTGCACCTCGGCCTTGCCGGCGATCGCGGCCTTGTCGATGAACTCCGCGTCACCGCCTTGCGGCGCCTTCGCGATCCGCGCGTCGCCCGCGCCCGACGACGGATCGATCACGCCGCCCGGCACATGCGAATTCGATGCGGGCGGCTCGCTCGGCGCCTGCGCGCCGGCGAGCCCCGATACGGCGAGCACGCCCGCGGCAAGCGCCGCGGTCGTCCAGTTCGGATGTTTCATCTGCCTTCTCCTTGCACTTGCGTGGAAGCGGCCGCCGATGCCCACCGACGGCCACCGATCGCCTTCAGCCGCCGACGATCGAGCCGCCGTTCGGGTGCAGCGTCTGCCCCGTCATGTCGCTCGCGCCGTCCGCCACGGGCGCGGCCTCGCCGGCCAGCCTGCCGCTGCCCACGTCACCGGCCGCGTCGTCGTGCGGCTTCGTCCGGCCGGCGCACCGGATCGAAATCGCGCCACTTGCCGTCCTGCCAGTCGCCGTCGACGCGCTCGATCGACTTCGCGCCCGTCGCACGCAGCACGTCTTCCGCCGTGGCGGCCGTCTCAGGCGTCACATGCGCGGCGAGGATCACGCCCGTCTCGCTTCGTGCAAGCGTGCCCTTGCCTTCGTCCTGCTCGCCGCGCATCCGGCCGAGCGCACCGCCCAGCGCGCCGAGGTACGCGCCGGCCAGTGCGCCCGCCGCCGGCACGAACCAGTAGCGCACGCCCACCGCATAGACGGCCACCCCGACAACGGCGCCGATCAGCAACCCGCGCATCGCGCCGACCATCGCGCCGCGCCCGCCGGGTTTCGCCGCCGTGTCGGCGTAGACGTCGCCGCCGATCGGAAAGCGCGCGTGCTGGCCGCCCGGGTTCAGGAAGAAAATCGACACGTCGTCCGTGCCGAACGCGCGCTCGTAAAGGCTGCGCGCCCCGCTCTCGGCTTCATCGAACGTCGTGAAGCGGCCTGCGACGATCATCGCCATGCTCGTGCTCCTTGTCGCGGTACGCCGCGCGCGAGCGCGCACGGCACGGTGGCGGCACGGCTCACATCAGCCGCCCGAGCTCCTTCGACACCGATGCCGGCGTGTCGTATTCGCGATCGGGAATGCGCGTGAGCATGTCGAGCACGTCGTGGGCCGCATGCGAGCGTTGCGCGCATTCGACGATGGTCGCCTTGCTCGCCGGGTAGTCCATCCCCTTCAGCGCCTTCTGCACGTCGACCGGGCCCGGCGGCTTGCCGTGGCCGGTCTGGTGCCCGCCCTTGTCGTGGTCCTGCTGCGCGCGCTCGCCTTCGTGCGCGCGGGCGCGGCTGAGTTCATGGCCCGTGTGTTGTCGGGATGTCATCGAAACCTCCTTGATCGAATGAACGGAAACGGAATCACGCGGACCCGCGGCGCGCACGCGCGAGCGCGGCGAACACGAGCGCCGCCGCGCCGAGCGCGACCGCGCCTGCCATCTTCGGCCGCTGCACCACCGTGTTGTATGCACAGCTGCGCAGCACGGGGCCGTCCATCCCTTCGCGCTCGTGCAGCGCATGACGCGAGTCGTACAGCGCGTTGTCGTCGCGCGGGCGCGCGGGCCGCACCGTGCGCTGGCCGCGCGAGAACAGCGTGGCCGCGACACGGTCGAACAGGCGCGGCGCGTGATACGCGCTTGCCGACGTCAGCTTCGCGGCACCGCCGACGAACAGCGTGCGGCGCGGATGGGCGGCCGCGAACAGGATCGCGTCGGCCACGAGGTCGGGGTCGTAGATCGGCGGCGGCAGCCTCGCCTCGACGTTCATGTAGTTCTTCGCGTGCATCACGAACATCGTGTCGATCGCGGCCGGCTTGATCAGCGTGACCGACACCGGCAGGTGGTCCGATTCCATCTCGAGCCGCAGCGAATCGGTGAAGCCCTTCACCGCGTGCTTCGACGCGGCGTACGCGCTTTGCAGCGGCACCGGCGCATCGGATGCTTCGCTGCCCATGTTGACGATCGCGCCGCCGTGGAAATCGCGCTTGCGGCGGAAGTGATCGGCCGCGACGAGCGAGCCGTGCACGACGCCCCAGTAGTTGGTCTCGAACAGGCGGCGCTGATCCTCGAGCGGCACCGCGGCCGCCGTGCCGAAGATCGACACGCCCGCGTTGTTGACCCAGGTGTCGAAGCCGCCGTAGGTGTCCGCCGCCTTCGCGGCCGCGCGCTGCACGTCCTCGAGGTTCGCGACGTCGCCGGCGACCGGCACCGCGAGGCCGCCGTGCTGGCTGATTTCCTCGCACAACGTGTTCAGCGCGCCCTCGTTGCGCGCGAACAGCACGAGCTTCGCGCCGCGCCGAGCGGCCTTGCGCGCGGTGACGAGACCGATGCCGCTCGTCGCGCCGGTGATCACGATCGTCTGCTCGCCGACCGGTTTGAGCATGCAGTTCATGACGGAACTCCTGTAGCGGCAACGTTACTTGGCCCGGATGGTCAGCTGGTCGCGCACGTCCTGCACGCCGTCCACCTGCTTCACGACGCCGACGGCCTGCGTGCGCTGCTGTTCGTCGGGCACGCTGCCGGTGAGCATCACGATGCCGTGCCGCGTCTTCACGTGGATGTCGCCTGACGACAGGCCGCTCGTGCCGACAAGCTCGGCCTTCACCTTGGTCGTGATCGTCGCGTCGCGGATCTTCCTGCCGGCCGTCGAATGCGACGACGTGGATGACGTCGACGATGTGGACGACGCGGCGCTGTCGTCGCCGGCGGCGAACACGTCCGGCACGGCCGTGACGCAGGCGCTAGCCGCGACGATCGCGATCGCCATGCCGACACGCTTCGCGCGATGGCGGCGGATGTGCAGGGAGCGGGCTTGCAGCTGGAATACCTTCATCGTGACCTCCTTTCGTCGAGCCGGCACGGCCGGCGGGCGGACATCACGGGCGCAAACCGCGTGCCGCGGCCGCATCGCCGGTTGCAGGCGGCAATCGCCGGCCGGACGCGCTTTCGTCCAATGCGTTGTAATTTTTTCGACATGGCGGCTGGCGGTTTCCCCCGCAACGGCGCGGGTATGCCGCTTGCCGACAGGCAGCCACGGCGGCCCGTTTGCGCGGGCCGGACCTCGGGGGCATCGCCCGGCGAGGAGGCGCGTCGATCAGTGAACACGTATCGCGGTTGCGGGGAGCCGGCGGTGTGGACGCGGGCGGGCGGAGGATTCAAGTTGCGGACGTCGCAAAGCAATCCGTGGAGCGCGACATCGGCCACGATGCCCGTGGCGAACTCGCGCACGGCAACGTAAACATTCAATGGAGGACTGCGAGATAAAACGCGGGTTCGTCGACGGCAGCGCCATCTTTCCCGGTTCACATTCGTGCGAGAGGCACGTGACTACCGGCGCCCTCGACGTCAAGCAACCGCGGCCAGCGCGTCAGTCGTCGCGCTTCGTCGCGTGCGCGATCTTGTGCACCAGTTCGCGCACGTCGACCGGCTTGCACAAATAGCCGTCGAACCCGGCCTCCAGCGCACGGCGCTGGTCGGCAAGGCCGGCATGCGCGGTGACCGCGAGCACGCAAACGTCGGGCGGCCCGCTGTCGCCGTTCGTCGCCCCGTGCCGCAACGCATCGAGCAGCCAGAAGCCGTCGCCGTCCGGCATCGCGAGATCGGACAGCACGACGGTCGGCCGCAAGTCGGCGGCGACCGCGAGCGCCTCGCGGCCCGACGACGCGATCGCGACCGACGCGCCGAACGTGGTCAGCGCGGCCGTGAGGCTCGCCCGCGTCGTCGCATCGTCGTCGACGATCAGTATCCGCTGCGCATCGAGCACGAGCGGCTCGCGCTGCCCGCCCGCCTGCGCGAGCCCCCACGCCATCGCGCCGACCGGCTGCCAGCCGGCCGGCAGCGTCACCGTGAAGGTCGTGCCGCGATTGCGGCCCGCACTCACGACGGTCACGCGGCCGCCGTGCAACTCGGCGATATGCCGCACGATGGACAGGCCGAGACCGAGGCCGCGTCGCGACGACGCAGGCGAATCGTCCGCGCGGCGAAACATGTCGAAGACGTACGGCAGGAACTCCTGCGCGACACCCTGCCCCGTATCGGTCACGGTCAGGATCACCCGCGCGTTGTCGCGCGCGAGCCCGACCGTCACGTTGCCGCCGTCCGGCGTGAACTTCAGCGCATTCGAGATGAGGTTCGACAACATCTGCCGCAATCGCTCGGCGTCACCCGACACGATGCACGACGAGGTCTCGCAATCGAATTCGAGCTCGATGCCGGCCAATGACGCGGCCGTCTGGAACGCGCCGACCGAATCGGAGAACAGCCGCACGATGTCGACCGGCGTCGCGTCGAGGCGCAGCTTGCCGGTCGCGAGCGACGACGCATCGAGAATGTCGCCGACCATCCGCGTGAGCGAACGCGCGCTGCGGTCGATGGCATCGATCGCCTGGTTCTGCAGCGCCTGGTCGCCGGAATTGCGCAGCACCTCGACCCAGCCATAGATCACGTTCAGCGGTGTGCGCAACTCGTGCGATACCGTCGCCAGCAGCTCGTCCTTCAGCCGGTTCGACGTATCGGCCTGGTCGCGTGCGTCGCGCGCCCCCCGCAGCGAGCGCTGCGCGCGGAGGTCGCGCCGGCGCTGCGCACCGGTTTCGCGCAGCGTCAGCGACAGCGCGACGCATTCGCGTGCCTCGCCCCGTACCGGGCACGCCGACACGGTCGCGCGAAAACGCCGGCCGTCGCGCCGCACGCACAGCAGTTCGAGCGGCCCGACCGGATCGCGCATCGCTTCGAAGGATTCGGCCAGCGGATTGCGCCGCAACCAGCGCATGGCGATCAGCGAGTCGAACATGCGGCCGCGCGCGTCGGCCTCGTCGTAACCGAAGATTCGCTGCGCGGCCGGATTCCAGCTGGCAATGCGGCCGTTCGCGTCGATGCCGACGATTGCGTCCGGCGATGCGTCGACCACCGCGCGTTGCAAGCGCGACGCGTCGACGCGTGCGCGATCCGCGCCGGCATCGCGCAGCAGCAGCACCGCGCCGTCGAGGTTGCCGTCCGGATCGCCGAGCGGCGCGGCAACCTCGACGATCGGCACCGGATCGCCGGTGCCGTCACGCTGCAGCCAGTGCCGGTCGGACACCGCGTCCGCGCCATCGAGCGCGCGATCGAGCGGCGTCGTCTGCACGCGGCGGCCGTCACGATCGACGATCCGCAGCACGTCGCGCACCGGCCGCCCCGCCGCGTCGCCAGGCCGGCAGCCGGCGAGTTCGGCCGCCGCCGCGTTGATATAGGTCAGCCGCCCTTTCGTGTCGACCGCGATCACGCCGTGCGGCAGCGCACTCAGCACGGCTTCGAGCTGCCGGCGTAAAGCCGCCTCGTGTCGGCGCGCGCGATCGTTCGTGATCCGTGTCTGTCGCAACATCGACGCGATCGCGCAAACGAGCGCACCGATCAGGATGAAGGTGCCGAGCTGCACGAGCCGCTCGGGCAGCGGCGCCGGATAGGCGGCCGGATCGGACAGGAACAGGGTCCACACGAGCAGCCCGCTGACGACGGTCGACACGATCCCGAACAGGAACGACGTCGCCCACGCGGCGCCTGCGAGCAGCGGGTAGTACATCACGAACGGCAGGTTCACGCCGCCGAAGCGGATCGCGAGCACCTGCAGCACGGTCGCGATCGCGACCAGCATCGCGGCCGTCGCGTAGTTTCCGGCCTGCCGCCGGGGAAGATCGATCATCGGACACGCTCCTGCGGGGCCGGCCGACGGCCGCGACCCCGGACACCGCCGACCGGCACGACGCGCGACGGCCGGCCGGAACCGGCCGTGCAGCCGCCCGCCACGGGATGATTCACGCGACGGCCGCGCCGGCGCGCGGGCTCGTCTCGCCGCATCCCGGCGATGCCGTCGCCGGTTGCGCACGCGTGATGCGGAAACGGGAGCATGAGTGTGATCGCGACGGCATCAGGAGTCCGGCTTCTCCGTTTCGTCTTCCAGTTGCGCGAGCCGGTTGTAGATCGTTTTCAGGCTGACGTCGAGCACTTCGGCCGCCTGCGCCTTCACGCCGCCGCACTGCGCGATCGTGCCGAGGATCAGCTTGCGGTCGACTTCCTCGAGCGGCGTGCCGAACGGCACCGTCACGCGATCCTCGTGCGAATCGACCATGCTGGACAGCTCCTCCATGATCGGCGGCGGCAGCGTGTCGATCACGTCGGCGTCGGTGAAGATGCTCGCGCGCTGCACGAAGTTGCGCAGTTCGCGTACATTGCCGGGCCATTCGTAGGTCTTCAGCGCCTCGCGCGCGGCCGGCGCAAAGCGCAGGTTGCGGCCGCTTTCCTCGTTGTAGTGCTGCAAGAATGCATCGGCGAGCATCGGGATGTCGTCGCCGCGCTCGCGCAGCGACGGCAGCGGAATCGGAAACACGTTGATCCGGTGAAACAGGTCGGGCCGCAGCTTGCCGTCGGCCATCGCGGCTTCCGGATCACGGTTCGTCGCGGCGACGATGCGCACGTCGACGTCGATCTCGCGCGTCGAGCCGAGCCGCGTGAGGCGCCCCGTCTCGAGCACGCGCAGCAGCTTCACCTGCGATTCGAGCGGCATCTCGGTGATCTCGTCGAGAAACAGCGTGCCGCCGTCCGCGCGTTCGAAGAAGCCCTTGTGCTGGCGCTCCGCGCCGGTAAAGCTGCCGCGGTCGTGGCCGAACATCTCGCTCTCGACGAGGTTCGCGGCGATCGCACCGCAGTTCACCGCGAGGAACGGGCCGCGGCGGCGCAAGCTCAGGTCGTGCACGGTCTGCGCGGCAAGCTCCTTGCCGGTGCCCGATTCGCCGGTGAGCAACACCGACGCCTCGGTGCGCGCGACGCGCCCGATCGCATCGTAGACGGCCTGCATCGCGGGCGAGCTGCCGAGCATGCGGCCGAAACGGCCGAGGCGCTGCAGTTCCGAGCGCAGCTCCGCGATTTCCTCGTGCAGCGCGGTCGTGCGCGGCACGCGCGCGAAGATGCTGTTCAGCCGCTGCATGTTCAGCGGCTTCACCAGATAGTCGGTCGCGCCGCGCCGCAATGCGTCGATCGCGGTTTCGAGGCTCGCATGGCCGGTGGTCAGCACCATCTCGCAATGCGCGCGCTTGGGCAACGCGTCGAACAAGTCCATCCCGTTGCCGTCGGGCAGTACGAGATCGCACAGCACGAGATCGGGGGTATGCGTCGACACGAGCGCGCGTGCTTCCTCCAGCGTCGCGGCGGTATCGCAGGCGAGTTGCTGCGTTCGCGCGAGCGTCGCCAGCATCGTGCGCGTATCGGCATCGTCTTCGACGATCAGGACGTAGGGCATCGAAGCTCCTCGTGATGCGAGCCGGTGCAAGTGTCGACCGGACATCGCGACAGATGTGCAGCGCATCGCACGCCGCCAGGCACGAGGCAATGCATTCCACGCTGCAGCGAATGAACTGGCAGGCGATGCTGCCATGACGAAGGAATCGCTTAGCAGTATAGAAGAGCGACGTCGCGCATCGGCCCTTCATCGAATAAATCTATCCGCCCGCGCGGCATGCATTGCGAGATTCAATGCGGCCGCGGCGACATAACACGTATGCTTTGCGCATGAATAACGGCGCATAACGTGTCGTTTTTTCGTGTGCCTGGGTCATAGTCGGTCAAATCTTCCCCATTCGATATCACGTCATGTCGAAATCCGTCGATGACGGCAAGCGTCTGTCCGGACGCTCGCGTTCGATCCAGACCCTGTTGACGAAGGTGTCGCGCGTGGCCGCGACACGCATCAGCGTATTGATCGTCGGAGAAAGCGGCGCGGGCAAGGACATCGTCGCGCGGCTGTTGCACGACTTGAGCCCGCGCCGGCGCGGGCCATTCGTCCCCGTGAACTGCGGCGCGATCCCGCCCGATATCGCGGAGTCGCAGTTGTTCGGGCACGAGAAAGGCAGCTTCACCGGTGCGATCGCCCAGCATGTCGGCATGTTCGAAGCCGCTCGCGGCGGCACGCTGTTTCTCGACGAAATCGCCGAGATGCCGGCCGAACTGCAGGTCAAGCTGCTGCGCACGCTCGAATCGAATACGATCGTCCGCGTCGGCGGTCACGAGCCGATTCCGCTCGACGTGCGTATCGTCGCGGCCACCCATCACGATCCCGTCGAGGCCGTGCGCAGCGGCCGGCTGCGCGAGGACCTGTTCTACCGGATCGCGCCGGTCGCGCTGCACGTGCCCGCGCTCAGGCAGCGCGAGGACGACGTCGACGACATCGCGCTGCAGATCGTCGAGCGGCTGAATGCGCGGCACCGCACGCGCAAGCGGCTGTCGATGCAGGCGATGAAGGCGCTGCGCGCGTATTCGTGGCCCGGCAACGTGCGCGAGCTGCGCAATGCGCTCGAGCGCGCCTTCATCCTCGCCGACGAGCAGATCGACCTGCAGTTGCCGCGCCGGCTGCAGCCGCGCGACGACGTGCGCCACAACGCGATGACGCTGCATTTCGGCACGACGCTCGCGCATACGCAGCAGCGTTTCATCGTCGCGTCGCTGCGGCATTTCAACGGCGACAAGCCGCGCACCGCGAAAGCGCTCGGCATCAGCCTGAAGACGCTGTACAACCGTCTCGCGCTGCTGCCCGAGCATGAACGCAATGCGGCGAACGGCGGCGCCGCGACGAACGCCGCCGGGTCCGCGAATGCGACCGGCGCAACCGACACGACCAGCCCGTCGAACGCGACGCCCCCGTAAACGCGGCCCGTCACGCTGCCACGTCGTCGCACGGTGCGCGACCCGGCCGCGCGTGAACCGATCGATACCGGAACACGCGCCCGCGTCAGGCCGTGCGGGTTGTCGTCATGCGCACGCCGCCCGCGGTCGCGCCGTTTCGTGCACGGCCGGTCAATGATGCGGCTTGCGCTCGCGGTCGCGTTCGACGGTGCCGGGTTCGGGATCGCGCGCGGGCGGCAGCGTCGGCGTGACGGTTCGCTGGTCGGGATGCAGCACCATGCCCGTATCGTGTTCGCTGTCGCGGTGCACGCGCACGCGATTCTCGACGTCGCGCACGCCCATGCAGCCGTCGGCCAGATCCTCGATGTCGTGCTTCATCCAGCGTGACGGCACCGTGCCGTCCAGCACGACGCAGCCGTCCTGCACCTGCACGGTGACGTCGCTCACGTCGATGTCGAGCGCATGCGCGAGCCGCTCGCACACGTCCTCGCGGATGCGCTCGTCCGAACGCGTATAGCCTTTCGGCCCGCGACGATGGCGCAGCGCGTCGCGGTCGGCGTCGCTGCCGTAGCGCGGCGTGTCTCGCGGGTCGCCACGGTCGTGCTCGCCGCCGTACCGGCCCATCCGGAAATGACCGCGGAATTCCGGACGGTCGCCGCCGTACGGGCCTTCACTGCCCTCCGCACGACGGCCCGGTTCGCGGTAGCCTCGTTCGGCCTCCCATGCGGGCGGGCGCGCACCGCCCTGCCGGCCCGGGTCAGACATGCCGCGCCGCTGGTCCACCGGCCGCGCGGCGCGCTCGGTCCATTCGCTGCCCCAGTCTTCCGCGCCGACGCTCTCGCTCGCCGAGCGACGGCGCGCCGATTCAGGGTCTTCCT
This sequence comes from Burkholderia sp. LS-044, assembly GCF_004803625.1. NCBI lineage: Bacteria > Pseudomonadati > Pseudomonadota > Betaproteobacteria > Burkholderiales > Burkholderiaceae > Burkholderia > Burkholderia sp. LS-044. Next base: position 184,827 of record NZ_SSWO01000008.1, on the reverse strand, counting down.
CAGGCCATCGTGCCGGGTCGTCCGGGATGCCGCGCTCGCCGTGCCGTCCGGGATATCGTCGTTGCATCGTGTCTCTCCTTGTTCGCGCCTGCGCCGCGCACGGCCCCATGCCGGGTCGCGACACGGCGCATGCCGGCCGGCTCGAACGCAAGCCGCGTGCCGATATCGTTGCCGGCGCACGACGGATGCGCATCGCGCCGTCGATCCGCTGCCGGGCGCGCCAATCTGCAATGCGATTGCAGTTTTTGCGTGCCGGGCGTCATGGCCCGCCGCCGGCGTCCGGATCGTCCGGGTCGTCCGGGTCCCCGGATGCGTCGTCGCGATCCGGCTCGATATCGGCACCTTCTTCGAGCGTCGAATCGCCGTCCGCCGACGCGCGCTCGCCGGTACCAGCGCGGTCCGTATCGCTGTCGAGCGATGCATCGCCGCGTTCGAGCGCATGCGCGTCGAGCGGCGAATCGATGTCGAACGGATAGCGCCGCGCGCCGGCCGTGTCGCTGCCGCTGTCGGACGAGTCGCCCGGCCCCAGTGCGCGGCCGTCGCGGCCGCGACGGGCGTTCTCGTCGTCCGGGCCGGCCGGTTCGTTGTCGGGGTTCAGCGTGCTGTTCATGTCGACCTCCTTGCTGGCGTGCCGCTGCTTGCCGCTGCTTGCCGCTACGTGTGGCCGGGCGGCCGCGGCACGGCATGCGGACGGGAGGCGCGTGCAATCGGCATGCCGCATCGCGCACCCGGAACGGATGCCCTTGCCGGGATCGCGGACGGCACGGGCGATGCGCGCCCATTGATCAGCCGAATTGAGTTCCCTTATGCTTTCCGGGGTGCCAATCCGTTTGATGTGGCCACCGCCGGCGCGCCCGGCGGCGGCCGGGCAGCGTTTGCCTGCCCGTCTTCGACCTGCCACACGATGAAGAAAGACAACGACTCTCCTCGCTCTCATCCGCCGCCCGGTTTACCCGACGCGCGCGACCTGGTGCATCGCTTCGCCGAGTTCCGTTTCCAGACGGTCGTCGGTTCGATTACCGACTACGCGGTGTTCATGCTCGATCCGCACGGCAATGTCGCGACGTGGAATGCGGGTGCCGAGCGCATCAAGGGCTATCGCGCGGCCGAGATCGTCGGCCATCACTTCTCGTGCTTCTATCCGCCCGATGCGATCGCGGCCGGCCGGCCGTCGCACGGGCTCGAGGAGGCGGCCGCGCGGGGCCACTTCGTGGATGAAGGCTGGCGCGTGCGCAAGGACGGCTCGCAGTTCTGGGCGAGCGTGACGATCGCCCCCGTGCACGATCACGAGAATCACCTGTGCGGCTTCATCAAGATCACGCGGGACATGACCGAGCGCAAGCGGCTCGAGGAACTCGAAGCGTCCACGCACCGGCTCAGCGTGTTCATCGCGATGCTCGCGCACGAGCTGCGCAACCATCTCTCGCCGCTGCGCCATTCGATCGGCGTGCTGCAGAGCCTGCCCGATCCGGCGCCCGTGCTCGCGCAATGCCGCGACGCCGTGCATCGCCAGGTCGGGCAACTGACGCGGCTCGTCGACGATCTGCTCGACGTCGGCCGCATCACGGCCGGCAAGGTCGAGCTGAACGATCGCCCCGTCGCCGTGCGCGACATCGTGTGCCGCGGCGTCGAAAGCATCCAGCCGAAGCTGGCCGCGCGCGGGCAGCACATCCACATCGACCTGCCGGCCGATCCCGTGCTGCTGCACGGCGACGATGCACGGCTCGTCCAGGTGCTGCACAATCTGCTCGACAACGCGTCGAAGTTCTCGCCGCACGGCGGGCGGATCGACGTGGGCGCACGGGTGGAAGGGCCGGTGGTCGCCATCCGCGTCACCGATCATGGCGTCGGCATCGCGCACGGCGCGCTCGAAACGATCTTCGACCTGTTCGAGCAGCGAGGCGCGTCGGGTGGCTCGCCGACCGGCGGCTTCGGGCTCGGGCTCGCGATCTGCCGGACGTTCGTCGAACTGCACGGCGGGCGGATTTCCGCGGAAAGCGGCGGGCCCGGGCACGGCGCGACGTTCACGGTGCGGCTGCCGATCACACGGACGGGACGTGCGGAGCAGGCCGGCGCGCGCGAGCCGGCGGCGCACGCGCCATCGGACACCACGCCGCTGCGCATCGTGATCGTCGACGACAACCGCGACTCGGCCGACACGCTCGCCGTGCTGCTCAAGGTGAAGGGGCATGCGCCGCGCGTCGCGTACAACGCAGGCGATGCGCTGGCGCTCGCCCGCGACTACGCGCCGCAACTGATGATCCTCGACCTGACGATGCCCGACGTCGACGGCTTCACGCTGCTGCACGAACTGCGCGCGATCGACGCGCTGCGCGACACGACCTGCGTCGCGCTGTCCGGCCACGCGCGCGCGTCCGACCTCGCACGCACCGAACGCGAGGGCTTCGACGCGCACCTCGTGAAACCCGTCGAGATCAACGTGCTCGACGCACTGCTGCAGCGTGTCGCACGCGGGATTCGGCGTCCGTCGTAACGCCCGTGCTCGAACTGCCGCACGGCTCGCCGTGGCGCGGCATTGCATTCAATGCGGCAACCCGAACGCGGCCTTCAGGCTCGCGACGATCATCTGCATCGCGATCGCCGCGAGGATCATCCCCATCAGGCGCTGGGTCACCGCCGTCACGCGCGGCGACAGGTAATGGCCGATCAGCGGCGCGGACAGCAACGAAACGGCCAGCAGCACGAGAAACGCGGCGAGCCCGAGCGCGAACGCGAGTTCCTGTCCGGTCGAGAACGCGCTGTGCCCGAGCACGATCATCGTCGCGATCGTGCCGGGGCCGACGAGCAGCGGGATCGTCAGCGGATAGATCGCGACGCTCTCGGCCGCCGCAGGGTCGGCGCCTTCGTCCTCGCCCGGCGAATGCTGGCGGCTCGGCGCGCCGTGCAGCATCGACAGCGCGATCAGCAGCACCAGCAGCCCGCCCGCGAGACGGAAATCGTCGATCGTCAGGCCGAATACGTGCAGGATCGCGCCGCCCGCGACGGCCGACACGATGCAGCCGACCGTCACGCCGATCGCGGCCGTCAGCGCGACCTTGCGGCGCACGCCGTCCGCCGCGCCTTCGGTCAGCGACAGGAACACCGGGATGTTCGCGATCGGGTTCATGATCGCGAACAGCGCCGCGAACACCTTGATCGAAAAGGTCAGGTCGAATGCCACAGGTTCGCTCCCGTCTCACGCGTCGGTTCGCATGCCCAATCGCACGCAGGTTCCACTTCGTTTCCGGTGCACGGCGCGCGCCATGCTGCTACGATCGACGCACCGCGTTCACGCACGACGGAGGGCCCCGACCAATGCAAGCCACCGACACCTTCATGGATCACGAGATTCGCGTCGAGGCGACGCGCAACGCAAACGGCGCGTGGGTCGCGCAGGTGCGGATCTTCCGCGACGGCGCGCCGGTCGACCTGCCCGCGCCCGAACTCGTCACGCCCGAATGGCTCACGTGCGACGAAGCGCTGCGCGGCGGCATCGACCAGGGCCGCGTGATCATCAAGACACGCGACCGTTAACGTCGCGCGGTTCATCGCCGCATCGTCGGCTGGCAGCGCGCCGCGCGTTTCACGCATCGAAATCGAGATCGCCGATCAGGATTTCGCGGTCGCGCTGGGTCCGTGAGCTGAAGTCGACCGGCAATTCCATCTGCCAGCGTTCGATCGTGACCGGCAGCGCCGCGAGATAGCGGTCGAAGCGGCTGCGGTCGGACTCGGCCAGCAACGCAGCGATCGCATCGTCGCGCCACGCGAGCCGCGCGTTCAGCCGGTTCGGCAGCCCGACCGTCGACGTGAGGCCGATCACGTCCACACAGGTCGGACTCCCCTGCCCGTCGTGCGGCACGACTTCCACGCGCACGTCACCAGGCTGATACAGGCCGAGCACGCGCGCCGCGATGCGCGGCGCAAACTCGGTTTCGAAACGTGTGCGGATTTCAGGACTCATCTTGCCTCCGGGTTCGAATCATGTCGTCACGCGGCTGTCATGCGGCTGCAATCTGCCGCTCGAATGCCGCTTCCGCCTTCAGGCTGTCGAGATCGCGGCCGATCGTCGCGACCGCGAGCCGCGTGTCGCCGCGCCAGTACGCGATCGCGCAGTCGTGCGCGCCGAGGTCGCCGTCGATCTCGACGCGATCCCATTGCTCCGCATGCCCGACGTAGTTGATCGTCAGGTCGTAATGCTGGCTCCAGAAGAACGGCACCGCGTCGAACGGGCGCTGCTGGCCAAGCATGTTGTGCGCCGCGACGATGCCCTGCCGCTCGGCGACGACCCAGTGCTCGACGCGAATGCGCTCGCCCGTCAACGGATCGGGCCAGCGCGCGATGTCCCCGGCCGCGTAGATGCCGGGCACACTCGTCTGAAGGAAGCGGTCGACCGTCACGCCGCGTTCGACGGCCAGCCCCGCGTCCTGCGCGAGCGCGACGTTCGGGTGCACGCCGATGCCGACCAACACGACGTCGGCCGGCAGCACGTCGCCGGTCGACAGCGTCACGCTGTCCGGCGTGATCCGCGCCGGCGTCGCGCCGAGATGGAACACGACGCCGTGCGATTCGTGCAGGGCCTTGATCGTATCGCCGAGCGCTTCGCCGAGCACGCGCGCCATCGGATGCGCATCGGGCGCGACGACCTGCACGTCGAGCCCGCGCGTGCGCAACGCGGCGGCCGCTTCGAGCCCGATGAAGCTCGCGCCGACCACCACGCAGCGGCGGGCCGTTTTCAGCTTGTCGATCAGCGCGTCGCAATCGGCACGCGAGCGCAGCACGCACACGTGCGGCAGATCCGCGCCCGGCACGCTCAGCCGGTTCGGCTCGGCGCCCGTTGCCAGCAGCAGCGCGCCGTACCCGACACGGCTGCCGTCGGCCAGTTCGACCGCCTGCCGCGCGGGGTCGATCCGCGCGACACGCGTGCCGCACCGCACGTCGATCCGGTGGTCGGTATAGAACGACGGCGCACGCAGCGGCAGCCAGTCGGCGTCGGCCGTGCCGGCGAGATAGTCTTTCGACAGGTTCGGCCGGTCGTACGGCGGATCGGCATCGGCGGTGAGCATCGTGACGGGATGCGGATAACCCGCCTCCCGCAGCGTCACGGCGGCCGCGATCGCGGCGGCGCCGCCGCCGACGATCACCACCGACGCGGGCAGCCCGGCCGCATTCAGCGTGGGAGGCGCGGCAGCCGGCCGCGCATCGAGCACGACGGCACGGCCGTCGCGGCGTTCGACGCGCCAGCACGGGAGCCCGTCGAGCGCCGGTGCGCGCAGCAGCGCGCCCGTGCGCAGGCAGAACGCCGCGTGATGCCATGGGCAGTGGATCGTGTCGCCCTCCAGCAGGCCGTCGGCCAATGGCGCGCCGTAGTGCGGGCACTGCGCGCCCACGGCAAACAGTTCGTCGGCGCGGCGCACGAGCAGCACCGCGGTATCGCCGACATGGCCCTCGATCATCGCGCCGTCGGCGAGATCGTCGAGCGCGATGCCTTGCGTGAGGTCGGGGCGTGACGACGAAGCGTCGCTTCCAGTCATGACGTGGCTCCCGGAAAGTCAGGTAACGATCCCATTATCGACATCCCATTTGAAAAGAACAGGTACAGACGCCTCCGCAGCGCACGCAAACACCGACTGTAGCTTGTACGCGAGCCATGACGGGCGTAGAACGTCATCAACGTTGCGGCGCAACACACCCGTTGCCTGCGAGGGCACGTCGCGCGTCCTGCGCAATCCGCGTGCCACATTCCCCCCTTCACCAGGAGTGCTACCCGATGGCCACCGTCCTGTGCGTGCTCTACCCCGATCCGGTCGACGGCTACCCGCCGCGCTACGTGCGCGATGCGATTCCGGTCATCACGCACTACGCGGACGGGCAAACCGCGCCGACGCCGGCCGGCCCGCCCGGCTTCCGGCCCGGCGAACTCGTCGGCTCGGTGTCCGGCGCGCTCGGGTTGCGCGGCTATCTGGAGGCGCACGGCCACACGCTGATCGTCACGAGCGACAAGGACGGCCCCGATTCCGAATTCGAGCGCCGGCTGCCCGAAGCGGACGTGGTGATCTCGCAGCCGTTCTGGCCCGCGTACCTGACGGCCGAACGGATCGCCCGCGCGCCGAAGCTGAAGCTCGCGCTGACGGCCGGCATCGGCTCCGATCACGTCGATCTCGACGCCGCCGCGCGCGCGCATGTCACCGTCGCCGAAGTCACCGGCTCGAACAGCATCAGCGTGGCCGAGCACGTGGTGATGACGACGCTCGCGCTGGTGCGCAACTACTTGCCGTCGCATGCGATCGCGCAGCAAGGCGGCTGGAACATCGCGGATTGCGTGTCGCGCAGCTACGACGTCGAGGGCATGCATTTCGGCACGGTCGGCGCGGGGCGCATCGGGCTCGCCGTGCTGCGCCGGCTGAAGCCGTTCGGCCTGCAGCTGCACTACACGCAGCGCCACCGGCTCGACGCGTCGGTCGAGCAGGAACTCGCGCTCACGTATCACGCCGATGCCGCGTCGCTCGCGAGCGCCGTCGACATCGTCAACCTGCAGATTCCGCTTTACCCGTCAACCGAGCACCTGTTCGACGCGGCGATGATCGCGCGCATGAAGCGCGGCGCGTACCTGATCAACACCGCCCGCGCGAAGCTGGTCGACCGCGACGCAGTCGTGAATGCGGTCACGTCCGGGCATCTCGCGGGCTACGGCGGCGACGTGTGGTTTCCCCAGCCGGCGCCGGCCGATCACCCGTGGCGCGCGATGCCGTTCAACGGGATGACCCCGCACATCTCCGGCACGTCGCTGTCCGCGCAGGCACGCTATGCGGCCGGCACGCTGGAGATCCTGCAGTGCTGGTTCGACGGCAAGCCGATCCGCAACGAATACCTGATCGTCGACGGCGGCACGCTCGCGGGAACGGGCGCGCAGTCGTACCGGCTGACGTGACGCCACGCGCCGCGCCCGACGCGCGGCGGTACGATCAGTCGACGCAGTAGGCGGCGAGCTTGCCGACAGTCACGACCGCCTGCTCGATCTCCGGCGACCACGGGCTGCTGTAGTTGAGGCGGATGAAATTCCGGTAGCTGTCCGCGATCGAGAACATGTAGCCGGGCCCGATCGTGATGCCCTGCTCCAGCGCGAGCTGGTACAGCCGCATTGCATCGACCTGCACGGGCAACTCGACCCACAGCACGTAACCACCCGCCGGGCTCGAAATGCGCGTGCCTTCCGGGAAGAACCGCGACACCATCGTGCGCATCAGGTTCGCCTGCTGCGCATACGCCTTGCGAATCCGCCGCAGGTGATGCTCGTAGCCGTCGCGTTCGAGAAACTCCGCGATCGCGAGCTGCGGCAGCGACGGCGTCGCGAGCGTGTTCAGGAACTTCAGTTTCTCGACCTGCTCGCGATAACGGCCCGGCAGCGCCCAGCCGATCCGGTACGCGGCCGTCAGGCTCTTCGAGAACGACGCGCAATGCAGCACGATGTCGTGGCGGTCGAACGACTTCAGCGTGCTCGGATGCATGTTGCCGAAGTACAGTTCGTTGTACACGCCATTCTCGATGACCGGCAGATCGGCCTTCGCGGCGAACTCGACCAGTTCGCGCTTGCGCTCGTCGGGCATCTGGAAGCCGAGCGGGTTCTGGAAGTTCGGCATCACCATGCATGCGGCGATCGGCTGCGACTTCGCGATCGCGGCCAGCGCCGCGATGTCGATTCCGTATTCCGGATGCGTCGCCACCTCGATCGCCTTCATCCCCATCCGCTCGATCGCGTGCAGCATCGCGTAGAACGTCGGCGATTCCACCGCGATCGTGTCGCCCGGTTTCGCCACCGCCTGCAGGCACAGGTTGATCGCCTCCGTCGCACCGACCGTCACGATGATCTCGTTCGGGTCCACCGACATCCCGTTTTCCAGGTAGCGCCGAGCGATCTGCCGGATCAGCCGCGGATGCCCGGGCGGCAATCCGTCCGTCACGCCCCACAGCGACTTGTCGCGGCCGGCCGCATACGCGTAGCGGTTCAGCTTCTCGAACGGGAACAGGCTCGGGTCCGGGTACGGCGAGCCGAGCGGCACTGCGTCGTCGGTGCCGATCGAGCGCAGCGTCGACAGCACGAGCCGGCTCACGTCGACCGACGACGAGATCGCGATCGGCTTCGACGGCCGCAACTCGCGCACCGGCGCATGGCCGTCGTCGCGCCGCAGGTTCACGAAATAGCCGGACTGCGGGCGGCTTTCGAGCAGCCCGCGGCTTTCCAGCAGCAGATACGCGTGCAGCACGGTCGTGATGCTGATCCGGTGCTGCTGGCTCGCCTGCCGCACCGACGGCACACGATCGCCGTGTCGATATACGCCTTGCCGGATGAGTCTCTCTACGTCGTTTGCAAACTTCTCGTAGAGCTTCATCCGCCTCGCCCCGCCAGCGATGAACCGGCCTGCGCTGCACGGGCGGCATGGCCGCGCCGGTGCACGAAGCCGGATAGCCGTGCCCGGGCGCGGGGGGCCCGGTTCGAACCTCGTCCGTTATCGAAATTGAAGGCGGATAGCAACGCGAATCTCATCTAGACAAGGTTCGGCATCCTACTGCGTCATTTCGACGAATGTAAGTGACAGTTTGGCGAGGAAACGCCAAATCCGGCCGGCGTGGTGAACAGATTCGAACGCGACGACACGGCCCGGCGCGGGGCCATTCACCGGGCTCCATGCAGGAGCACGTGCTCGCGTATTGCCGCCGGCCGGCGGGCGGCCATCACGCGAAGCCCGGTCATGCGCGGGCCTCGCGTGCGATCAAGCGTCGTCGACGTTGTCCGCGTAGTGGTCGATCGCGACCTTGCACTCGTCGAACACCACCGTCAGCCACGCGACGTCGTTCGACTCGACCCACTTGCGGATCTGCAGGAATTGCCCGGTGCCGAGATCGGCGAGGCGGGCCGGATCGGCGGTCGTCACGTCGACGGTCGCGATCGCGCGCTTGCCGCTGCCGGGCAGCGGCGTCAACGTCGCCGCGATGTCGAAGCGCCGGTACGATTGATCGATGCGCATGCGGTTCTCCCGAAGCAGGCCGAAAGGAAGTGTCTCAATCGAGCGTCTGGCGGAACACCTTGCCGCCGAATCCCGTCACGACGTTGTCGACCGAGAACGGCGTGTCCTCCTTCGCTTCGAGGATGACCGCGACGCTGCCGGGCACGAGCCGCGCCGCAATCGTCTCGACGAACGTGCCGTCGAGCAGCGCGTTGCCGGCCGCTTCCGCGAGAATGCCTGCCCCCGCGCCGGCCGCCATGCCGGTGACCACGCCGAGCGGCCCGGCGAGCAGCCCGAGCAACCCGCCTGCGATCGCGCCGATCACGCCGCCCTTGAACGGACGCGATTCGGCATCGAGCACCGCGAGCTTGCCGGTCGCGTCCTTCTCGACGACGACGCCGTTCTCGATGTGGAATCCCTCATGCTTGTCCGACAGCGCCTCGAAATCGCTCGCGGCCCGACGGGCCGTGTCGACGCTGCCGAACACGGCGACGATCAGTTGCCTGGTCATTCGATACCTCGCTCGGTTGGTTGGTTGGTTAGTCAGTTTGGCCGGTTACAGCCGCCGCACCGCATGCGGCACGCCGCCCGCGCCTCACCTGCGTGCATGCACATCGTCCTCGACATCGTCGACATCCGCCGGAAAGCGATGCTGGCCGAAACTCAGGATCAGCACGCCCACCGCGAGCAGCACGATTCCGAACGTCGTCATCAGCATCCGCTCGGGGCTGTCGGTCGCCCCGCGCAGGATCAGGTCGCGCGCGAGCGACGTCATCGCAATGAACAGCGGAAACCGCACGGGCAGCCGGCCGAGCCGCAGGTAGCGCACGTCCATCGCGAGCACTTCGAGGTACAGGAACATCAGCAGCAGGTCGGTCAGCGACACTTCGCCCGCCAGCACGACCTTCCACGCTTCCTGCGCCATCGCGAACGCGGTCGCGAGCCCGATCACGATCAGCCCGGCCAGCTCGGCCGCGTGAAGGAAATGGCCGAAGCGGCGGCGAATGCGCTCGGCCGGCGAGCTGGGAACGGTGGTCGTATTCAAGGTGACAGTCGCGTTGAGGAAACTTGAACGGCGCCGGGTGGCGGGAACGCCGCGTCGCGCGCGGCAGCATGCACGGCCCCGCTATCGGGCACGTCGGGCGCATCCGGCACCGCCGGCGCGTGCTGGCCGGCCGCGCCGATCGCCTGCTCGACCGCGGACAGCGTCCGGCGGCAGCACACGTGGAACGCGACGCCCGCATCGGAGCAGGCCACGTCGTCGTGCTCGCGGCACAGCAGCAGGCGACAGCCGAGATACCGTTCGAGGCAGTCGATCCGTTCGCTCACCTGCGCTTCGTCGAGCCGCAGTTCGGACGCCGCGCCGGACAGGCCGCCACGCTCGACCACCGCGACATACACACGCATCGCTTCCAGCAGGTTCATGATGACGCTCCTCGTCGGCGGGCGCAGCGGAACCTAATCTACTGCACGCGCCGCGCACGCTCAAGAGCACAGCGCCGCGCACGCCAGGAGTACAGCTGCGCGCGCGCCGCCCGAAAACCGGCCCTGTTTGACGCATTCGCATGACAGTTCGGCGATACGGGTTCCAAAGCCCCGCCGAAGCTGCTAGATTGCTTGCTCGACGACGTTACGCGGTGCGGGCCGGTCACGCGCCGCGCGGCCGGCCGCCACCGCCGCGGCCCGTTGCGCGAGGCACGCGCGACGTCCTTCATCCGCATGACACCAAGAGAACAGTCGCATGACACAGTTCATCCGTTCGCCTTCGCGCGCCACGGCCCGCCCGTCCCGACATGACTGACCGGCAGCCCACGATGCAGACACCTCCCCCACTCTCCCAGGCCGTTCACAGCCCGATCACGCGCAGCGCGATCTTCCTCGTGGCGACGATCAATCCCGGCACCGATCACGCCGACACGATCCGTTCATGGTGCGGCGACATCGCCGCGCTCGTGCGCTCGGTCGGCAAGCGCGTGCCGGGCGGCAACCTTACCTGCGTGTGCGGCTTCGGCGCCGACGCATGGGACGCGCTGTTCGGCGACCCACGCCCCGCCGCGCTGCATCCGTTCCGCGAGTTCGGCGCGGGGCAGCGCGTCGCGGTCGCGACGCCGGGCGACATCCTGCTGCACATCCGCGCGGAAGCGATGGACCTGTGCTTCGAACTCGCGACGCAGCTGCTCGGCGCGCTCGGCGATGCCGTCACGGTGGTCGACGAGGTGCACGGCTTCCGCAATTTCGACCAGCGCGCGATGATCGGCTTCGTCGACGGCACCGAGAACCCGGAAGGCCGCGAGGCGGTCGACTTCACGGTGATCGGCGACGAAGACGCGGAATTCGCGGGCGGCAGCTACGTGATCGTGCAGAAGTACCTGCACGACATGGCCGGCTGGAACGCGCTCGCGGTCGAGACGCAGGAGCGCATCATCGGCCGCACCAAATTGTCGGATATCGAACTCGCGCCGGACGTGAAGCCGTCGTGCTCGCACAGCTCGCTGACCACGCTCGACGAGAACGGCCAGGAAGTGAAGATCCTGCGCGACAACATGCCGTTCGGGCGCCCGGGCGCGGGCGAATTCGGCACCTATTTCATCGGCTACGCGCGCTCGCCGGCGCCGATCGAGCAGATGCTCGAGAACATGTTCGTCGGCCGGCCGCCCGGCAACTACGACCGCCTGCTCGACTACAGCCGCGCGGTCACCGGCTCGCTGTTCTTCGTGCCGTCCGCCGACCTGCTCGAAGCGCTCGCCGATCGCGCGGCGCCGGCCGCCGACGCCGCGCAGCCGGAAGCGTCGCCGTCCGCGCCGCATCGCGACGGTTCGCTGAAAATCGGCTCGCTGAAAGGCATCCCGTCGTAACGCAGGGTACCGATGGCCGTCCGGCGCGCGACCGCGCGCCGGGCGTGTCCGGAGCCGCCGCGGTGCAGTCGGCCGGAGCGCGCGTGCAGCGCTGCGCAACAGCCCCCCCCCACCGCGCCACCGCTTATGGGCAGTTATGCGCGCAGGCTTGCATTCCCGGCACGCCGCCCACGTGACTCAACCCACCAGAATATAGAGCCAGTTCTTCGGCAACGCCCCGCCCGGGCCGTTGCTGCATGCCAGCAGCCGTTCGCCGGATTGGGGGTGCGTGATGCCGGTACGGAACGTCTCGATGGCCTTGCGCTCCAGACGGTCGAACGCGTTCCCGACCAGGTTGTGCGCTTCGAGATAGATCGGGGCCATCAGCTTGAAGTCGGGCTTGGTGGCGCGATGTTTCGCCAGCCGGGTGTACAGGTCGCTGGTGATGCCGATATAGAACTTGCTGTACTCCGGCTTCGCGGCAAACGCGTTCAATACCTGCCGCAAATGCCCGATGACATCCTCGTGATTGATGACGCCCGTCTTCAGCATGTATTTGTCTTCGGGCGAGACGAGTTGCAATGCCATGAACGACCTCCACTTGTTGTGAAGCATCAATAGGCTGCGTCTATGATTCATCCGGGCCCGGCTCCGACGACCGCCCAACCCCTGCTGGCAGAAACCCGGCTGGATGAATGTTCGTAAGAATGCACGACTCGCGACAGGACGTCGACCGGAATTGATTCCGCACAGCGTCGAACGCGGCCCGGGCGACGGTGCCGCCGGCACGCCCCGGGTATCGCGGCAATCCAGTCGCGGCATTCCGTGTTCGCCCACACCCGCACCGCACGAATTGCATCACAGTTGCGCGACCGCACGGTGTCGTTTCGATTTGTGCTGCAGCGGTGTCGATCGAGCCTGCTAATATTCATTTTCGTCCGCGATCGGCAGGCTGGCATCACGCACAGCCCGTCAGCCGATCGGCCCGCCATCAAGTGTTTCCGCTGACGTGAGGCAATCCAAATCCATGAATAACCTGCACCGCGAACTCGCCCCGATCTCGTCTTCCGCCTGGGAACAAATCGAGGAGGAAGTGGCACGCACGTTCAAACGATCGGTGGCCGGCCGCCGCGTCGTCGATGTCGACGGCCCCGAAGGCCCCGAGCTGTCGGCCGTCGGTACCGGGCACCTGGTCGCCGTCGACGCGCCCCGCGAGCACGTGAACGCGCGGCTGCGCGAAGTCCGCACGATCGTCGAGCTGACGGTGCCGTTCGAGTTGAGCCGCGATGCGATCGACAGCGTCGAGCGCGGCGCGCGCGATGCCGACTGGCAACCGGCGAAGGACGCCGCGCAGCGGCTCGCGTTCGCCGAAGACAACGCGATCTTCGACGGCTACCGGGCCGCCGGCATCGTCGGCATCCGCGAAGGCACGTCGAACCGCAAGCTCACGCTGCCGGCGGACGTCAGCGCGTATCCCGACGCGATCAGCGATGCGCTCGAGGCGCTCCGCCTGGCCGGCGTCGACGGCCCGTATTCGGTGGTGCTCGGCTCGGATGCGTACACGGCGCTCAGCGAGGCGCGCGACCAGGGTTATCCGGTCCTCGGCCATATCAAACGGATCGTCAGCGGCGAGATCATCTGGGCGCCGGCGATCAGCGGCGGCTGCGTGCTGTCCACGCGCGGCGGCGATTACGAGCTGCATCTCGGGGAAGACGTATCGATCGGCTACACGAGCCATACCGACAAGGTCGTCCGCCTGTACCTGCGCGAAACGTTCACGTTCCTGATGCTGACGAGCGAAGCATCGGTGGCCGTCGCACCGCAGGGCAACCCAACGGCCTGACCTCGGCTGTCCGCGCGATGCCCACTGGGCGTCGCGCGCGGCCGGCTGCATGTTCGTCGCCGATCGAACCCACTTTGCATGGAGTGTGTGATGAGCGAGTCGAATGAGGCATTACAGGCGCTGCAGGCGTCGGTCGACCAGTTGAAGAAGGCGGTCGACGCGAACGCGAGCCGCCAGGCCGGCGACACCGCCGTGCTGTTCACCGTCCTGTCGCTGGTCCTGGCCGAGTTGCCGCCCGACACGCGCAACCTGATCGAGGATTCGTTCTCCGTCTGGGCCAATGGCCTGCCGGATGCAGCACTGTCAACGGACGTGAAGCAGATCGCCCGACAACGGCTCGCGATGACCCTCCCGGACTGACCGCGGCACGCCGCGGTTGCGCCCTGTCCGGTCCGGACCGTGCAACCCGCCTGCTCCTTCGGCCGCCACGCACGCATCGTCCGCGGTGCGCGCATGGTTGCATCCGGCCGCTCGCCGCACGTCCCCCGTGCGGCGCTTCCGTCGCGCCCGACCACCCGCGGCGCCCTCCATCCACCTGCCACCGGCGCCCTGCGCGCCCATGTCGCACCGCCCCCCGTTCGCGTGGCGCCCGCCCCGCTTTCCGGTCACCGCACGCTACGCGCGCCGCGCACGCCCGCGCCGCCGCGCATCCGCCCGTCTGTGCTCCTCTTCGCCCGTGCGCGCCCGCATCCGAGGGTGCAATTCGCAGCCGGGCCGGCGCGGAACTGTGTCTTGGATGGCCTCCGCCGATTCGCTATTTTGAACGCAGTCGAAGCGATGCCGTGGGCTCCTCCCGGCACGCACGCCTGCCGTCCTGACCGCGACCGCGCACGACGCCGGCGCGCACTGCGCGACAGCCCGGGCACGGCCCGCGCGCCGCCGTGCCGCCCTGCTTCATGTCGTGCGTTCGCGGTCGGGCCGCGCAAGCGCCGCACCGCATCGGGACTTCACCCTTCGACCCACTTTCACCGACAGGAGCCAGACCACCATGCCCGCACTTTGCGATATCTGCCACGCCCGGCCGGCCGTCGCGCGCGCAACCGTGATGCAGGACGGCGAGCGCAAGACCATCTCGATCTGCGACTACCACTTCCGTCAGCTGATGCGGCATCAAAGCATGCTGAACCCGTTCGATTCGCTGCTGGGCGGCGGCTCGTCGTCGCTGTTCGGCGGGCTCGGTGACGAATCGCCGCTCGCCGCCGAGGTCCCGCGCGAATCGGTCGACCCGACCGACGCGTTCAGCGAGCAGACGCTGGAACTGCTGCAGCGCGCGGCCGAGAAGGCGCACGAGCTGCGCCGCAGCGAACTCGATTCCGAACACCTGCTTTACGCGCTCGCGGACACGGACGTGTGCGCCGCGCTGCTGAAAGAACTGAAGCTGTCGCCGCAGGACATCCGGTCGTACATCGACGAGCACGCGCACACCGGCACGGCCGACCCCGATGCGCCGCTCGACAAGCTGTCGATCTCGCCCCGCGTGAAGAAGGCCGTGCAGTACGCGTTCCAGGCGTCGCGCGATCTCGGCCATTCGTACATCGGCCCCGAGCACCTGCTGATCGGGCTCGCGTCGGTGCCGGACAGCGTCGCCGGCACGCTGCTGAAGAAATACGGCGTGACGCCCGAGGCGTTGCGCCAGAAAGTCGTGAAGGTGGTCGGCAAGGGTGCCGAGGACGGCCGCGTCGATGCGCCGACCGGCACGCCGAACCTCGACAAGTTCGGCCGCGGCCTCACCGCGATCGCGCGCCAGGGCAAGCTCGACCCGGTGCTCGGCCGCGCGCAGGAAATCGAGAGCACGATCGAGGTGCTCGCGCGCCGCAAGAAGAACAACCCGGTGCTGATCGGCGAGCCGGGCGTCGGCAAGACGGCGATCGTCGAAGGGCTCGCGCAGCGGATCGTCAACGGCGACGTGCCCGAGGTGCTGCGCGACAAGCGGCTCGTCGAAGTCAACATCAACTCGATGGTGGCAGGCGCCAAGTATCGCGGCGAGTTCGAGGAGCGCGCGAAGCAGCTGATCGACGAAGTCACGGCGAAGCAGGACGAACTGATCCTGTTCATCGACGAGCTGCATACGATCGTCGGCGCGGGCCAGGGCGGCGGCGAAGGCGGCCTCGACATCGCGAACGTGCTGAAGCCCGCGCTTGCGCGCGGCGAGCTGAGCCTGATCGGCGCGACGACGCTCAACGAATACCAGAAGTACATCGAGAAGGACGCCGCGCTCGAGCGGCGCTTCCAGCCGGTGTTCGTGCCGGAGCCGAGCGTCGAGCAGACGATCGTGATCCTGCGCGGGCTGCGCGACAGCCTCGAGGCGCATCACCAGGTGACGTTCGCCGACGACGCGTTCGTCGCGGCCGCGGAATTCGCCGACCGCTACATCACGTCGCGCTTCCTCCCCGACAAGGCGATCGACCTGATCGACCAGGCCGCCGCACGCGTGCGGATCGGCGCGACGTCGCGCCCGGTCGACATTCAGGAAGGCGAAGCGCAGATCGCGCAACTGAAGCGCGAGCAGGACTACGCGACCTCGCGCAAGCGCTTCGACGAAGCGAAGCAGTTCGAGGAGCAGATCAACGCGAAGCAGAAGGCCGTCGACGAGAAGATGGAGGCGTGGCAGCGCAAGACGGGCTCCGAGACGCTCGAGGTGACGGTCGAATCCGTGGCCGAGGTCGTGTCGCGCCTGACCGGCATCCCCGTGTCCGAACTCACGCAGGAAGAACGCCAGAAGCTGCTGAAGATGGAAGAGCAGCTGCGCGAGCGCGTGGTCGGCCAGAGCGACGCGGTGGTCGCCGTCAGCGATGCCGTGCGGCTGTCGCGCGCGGGGCTCGGCCAGACGCACCGGCCGATCGCGACGTTCCTGTTCCTCGGGCCGACGGGCGTCGGCAAGACCGAGCTCGCGAAGGCGCTCGCCGAGACCGTGTTCGGCGACGAGCAGGCGATCATCCGCATCGACATGTCCGAGTACATGGAGCGGCACGCGGTCGCGCGGCTGATCGGCGCGCCGCCCGGCTACGTCGGCTACGACGAAGGCGGCCAGCTCACCGAGCGCGTGCGGCGCCGCCCGTACAGCGTGATCCTGCTCGACGAGATCGAGAAGGCGCACCCGGATGTGTACAACGTGCTGCTGCAGGTGTTCGACGACGGCCGCCTGACCGACGGCAAGGGCCGCGTGGTCGACTTCAGCAACACGATCATCATCGCGACGAGCAACCTCGGCGCCGCGATCATCATGGACAACCTCACGCAGCCGGAAGCCGCGCGCAAGACCGACAAGGCGGTCCGCGAGGAACTGATGCAGGTGCTGAAGGGCCATTTCCGCCCCGAGTTCCTGAACCGCATCGACGAGGTGATCGTCTTCCACGCGCTGTCGAAGGAGAACATCCGCTCGATCGTCCAGATCCAGCTCGACCGCGTGATCCGCACGGCCGCCGCGCAGGACATCACGCTCGTGATGGGCGATTCGCTCGTCGAGCACCTGACCGAAGCCGGCTACCAGCCGGAGTTCGGCGCGCGCGAGCTGAAGCGCCAGATCCGCCAGACCATCGAGACGCGGCTCGCCAAGGAGATCCTCGCCGACCGGCTGAAGTCGGGCGACAAGTGCGAGGTCGACTACGACAAGGACAGCGACGAAGTGAAGTTCAACAAGCTCGCCGCGCCTGAAGCGAAGGAAGCGAAGGACGCCGACGGCAAGGCCAAGCCCAACGGCCGGGCCGCCAAGGCGGCAGCAGACGCGAAACCGGACGACACGCCCGCCGACGCCCCGCCGCCCGCGGCGAAACCCGGCAAGAAGTCGTCCGGCGCGAAGAAGGACGCACACTAAAACAACGCATGCCCTGCAACCCGGGGCACGCATGACCGGCTCCGTCCGCCGGACGGAGCCGCCCCACGCCGCGACACGGCGCAACCGAGCCACCCGCACCGGGCCCGGCTATTGGAGATTCACCATGACAAATCGACGCGAAGTGCCAGGCATCAGGAAGTACGACGGGCCCGCCGGCGGTTGGGGCGCGCTTCGCGCGACAGCCGACGCGGTGCGCACCCAGATGGAGACCATCGAGGCGCCGATCGTGCTGATGCGGACCAACCAGCCCGACGGCTTCGACTGCCCCGGCTGTGCGTGGCCCGACAAGGAACACAAGTCGACGTTCCAGTTCTGCGAGAACGGCGCGAAGGCCGTCACGTGGGAAGCGACGACCAAGCGCGTGACGCCCGAGTTCTTCGCGGCGAACACCGTGTCGTCGCTGCTGCGCATGTCGGACTACGAACTGGAGAACATGGGCCGGCTCACGCATCCGCTCGTCTACGATCGCGCGACCGACACGTTCCGCGAGATCGCATGGGACGATGCGTTCGCCCGCATCGGCGAAGTGCTGCGCGCGCTGCCGCCGGAGCAGGTCGAGTTCTACACGTCGGGCCGCGCATCGAACGAAGCCGCGTACCTGTACCAGCTGTTCGCGCGCGAGCTCGGCACCAACAACTTCCCCGACTGCTCGAACATGTGCCACGAGCCGACCAGCGTCGGCCTGCCGCAGTCGATCGGCATCGGCAAGGGCACCGTGTCGCTGGAGGATTTCGACCACTGCGAGCTGATCATCTCGATCGGCCACAACCCCGGCACGAACCACCCGCGGATGATGGGCACGCTGCACGAGTGCTCGCGGCGCAACGTGCCGATCATCGTGTTCAACCCGCTGCGCGAGCGCGCGCTCGAACGCTTCGCGGACCCGCAGGACATGATCGAGATGGCGTCGTTCGGCTCGACGCGGATCGCGTCGACGTACTACCAGGTCGACGCCGGCGGCGACGCGGCCGCGCTGAAGGGCATCATGAAGGCGCTGCTGAAGCTCGAAGCCGAGCAAGGCAACGTGCTCGACCGCGATTTCATCGCGCAGCACACCAACGGCTTCGACGCGTTCTCGGCCGACCTCGAGGCCACGTCGTGGGACGACATCGAACGCGCGAGCGGCCTCAGCCAGGCGCAGCTCGAACAGGTCGCGATCGCGTACGCGAAGTCGAACGCGACGATCGTCACGTACGGGATGGGCGTCACGCAGCACAACAAGGGCACCGCAACCGTGCGCCTGATCGCCGACCTGCTGCTGATGCGCGGCAACATCGGCAAGCCCGGCGCCGGCGTGTGCCCGCTGCGCGGCCATTCGAACGTGCAGGGCAACCGCACGGTCGGCATCACCGAGAAGCCGTCGGCCGAGTTCCTGAAGAAGATCGAGGACGTGTGCGGCTTCACGCCGCCCGCGCATCACGGGCACGACGCGGTGCAGGCGATGCAGGCCATGATCGACGGCACCGCGAAGGCGCTGCTGTGCCTCGGCGGCAACTTCGCGGTCGCGCTGCCCGATCCGGAACAGTCGTTCCCGGCGATGGCGAAGCTCGACCTGAGCGTGCATCTCGGCACGAAGCTGAACCGCTCGCACCTGCTGGTCGCGAAGGAAACCTTCATCCTGCCGGTGCTCGGCCGCACCGAACTCGACATGCAGGCCACCGGCCGCCAGTCGATCACCGTCGAGGATTCGATGTCGATGGTCCACGCGTCGGCCGGCAAGCTCAAGCCGGCGTCCGACCAGCTGCGCTCGGAGCCCGCGATCGTCGCGGGGATCGCGCATGCGACGCTGCCGAACAGCAAGGTCGCATGGCTCGACCTGATCGCCGACTACGACCGCATCCGCGACCTGATCGACCGCACCGTGGACGGCTTCGAGGCGTTCAACGAGCGCATCCGCACGCCGGGCGGCTTCCGGCTGCCGCTGCCGCCCACCGAGCGCGTATGGCCGACGCCGACCGGCAAGGCGATGTTCTCGGTCTACAAGGGCGTGAAGGAGGATGCCGACGTGCTCGGCGGCGAGCAGGTGCTGCGGCTCATCACGCTGCGCAGCCACGACCAGTACAACACGACGATCTACGGGCTCGACGACCGTTATCGCGGCGTGTTCGGGCGTCGCGACGTGCTGTTCATGAACCCGGCCGATCTCGCGAAGTACGGGCTCGAACACGGCGACCTCGTCGACATCGAGACGATCACCGCCTCGGGCCGCACGCTGCGTCTCGAGAAGATCACCGCGATCGAGTACGACATCGCGCCGGGTTCGGTCGGCGCGTACTACCCGGAAGCGAACGTACTCGTGCCGCTCGACTACATCGACAAGGAAAGCGGCACGCCGTCGTACAAGTCGGTGCCGGTCCACGTCGTGCGCTCGGCGGTGGTCTGATCCGCGGGCAGGCGGGTTCGCGTCGCGGCACGCCGCGCGCCTGAACCCGCCTGCCGCCCCGCGCCCGCCTTTGCCGGCCGCCGCATCGCAACCGATGCGGCGGCCGTTTCGTTTCATCGCGCCGAACGACGCCCGGCTTACCGCACCGCCGTCGGCGGCATCGTCGCGCCCGTCTGCCGGCGTCGATACGCGCTGTCGCGCGTCGCGAGCCAGTAGTACAGCGGCGACGTCAGCGCGAGCCCCACGAGCCACGACAGGTCCGCACCGCCGAGATGCGCGGGAATCGGGCCCGCATACATCGGCGTGTTCATGAACGGGATCTGCACGAGGATGCCGATCGCATACGCGAGCAGCGCCTGCGGGTTGAAGCGGCCGTAGATCCCGCCGTCGGCCATGAAGATCGACTGGATGTCGTACTTGCCCTTGTGGATCACGTAGAAGTCGATCAGGTTGATCGCGGTCCACGGCACCAGCACGACGAGCAGCGCGAGCACGAGATCGACGAGGTTGCCGACGAAGTTCGTCGACGCGCCGATCGCCGCGTAGCAGCACGCGACGAAGATCACGACCGACACCACCGCACGCGCCTTCGCGGTCGGAATCCACCGGTACGCGAACGTCTGCACCGACGTGATGACCGCGAGTACCGCGCCGTACAGGTTCAGCGCGTTGTGGCTGATCACGCTCAGCAGGAACAGCACGAGCATCAGCGGGCCGAGCGGGCCGGTCGCCTGTTTGACCGCATCCATCGTGTCCGCGCCGGCCGGCACCGCGAGCACCGCGACCGCGCCGAAGATGAACGCGAGCGTCGAGCCGATCGTGCAGCCGAGGTAGGTCGCCCAGAACGTCGACGCCACGCCGACGTTTTCCGGCAGATAACGCGAATAGTCCGACACGTACGGCGCGAACGCGATCTGCCACAACGCCGACAGCGACACCGTTGCGAGCCAGCCCGCGAAGTCGAAGCCGCCGCGCGTCAGGAAATCGTCGGTCGTCACGTGCGAGAGGATCATCCAGAAGCCGACGACGATGCCGATGCCGAGCACCCACGTGCCGATCCGGTTCAGGATGTGGATGAACCGGTATCCGACGATCCCGATCAGCCCCGAACCCACCGCGCCGATCACGATGCCGACGGGCACCGGCACCGACGCCGCGATGCCGTGCACCGACTTGCCGGCGAGCACGATGTTCGACGCGAAGAAACCGACGTACATCACGGCCGCGATCACGGTCACGAGCAACGCGCCCCACGAGCCGAACTGCGCGCGGCTCTGGATCATCTGCGGGATGCCCATCTGCGGCCCCTGCGCCGAATGCAGCGCCATCAGCACGCCGCCCACCGCCTGGCCGACGACGATCGCGACGATGCCCCATAGCAGGTTCAGGTGGAACATCTGCACGCCGAGCGCGCCGGTCACGATCGGCAGCGGCGCGATGTTGCCGCCGAACCAGAGCGTGAACAGGTCGCGCACCTTGCCGTGGCGCTCGGCGGGCGGCACGTAGCCGATCGTGTGCTTCTCTATCATCGGGGACGCATTGCGTTCCGCGTTCGTCATGGTGAAGTCTCCTGTCCTGCGCGGCGATGCGCGCGTGCCGTGTCAGCCGGCGCGCGTCGGGGTGCGCGCCTGCAATCGGGTCCGGATACGCGAACGACGACGCACCGCGTGCACGCGCGGCGGAGTCGAACGCAGCGAACGAACCGCTCGCGGGGACGGACGACATGCCCCGCGGGCGCGTATGCGGCCGCTTCGTGATCGTGGTGATCTTCGCGATCCAGGTTGGAGACGATGGTGCGCCACGGGCATCGCGACCGGAAAATACTAAAAATATTTCCGGGACATACGAAAAAGCTCTGCAGCGGAAATTCCGGCGCCAAGGCCTTTCAGGTAAGGTGCTACGCACAACCATGGACAGATTGCGCCCGCGGCGGCACGCCGGGGCCGTGCATCAGAGGTGCATGTGGCTCACTACACTTTGCGGCAACTGAAATATTTCGTGACGACGGTGGAATCCGGCAGCGTGGCCGAGGCTTCGCGCCAGCTCTTCATCGCGCAGCCGTCGATCTCCAGCGCGATCAAGGGGCTGGAAGAAAGCTTCGGCGTGAAGCTGTTCATCCGCCATCATGCGCAGGGCGTGTCGCTGACGCCGGGCGGCACGCGCTTCTACCGGAAAGCGCAGGAGCTGCTGCGCATCGCGCACGAATTCGAACAGAACGCGCTCGCCGACAACGACGTGATCACCGGGCAGATCGACATCGGCTGCTTCGAGACGGTCGCGCCGCTCTACCTGCCGCAGCTGATCGCGGGCTTTCGCGAGCGCTACCCGGGCGTGAACATCCGTCTGCGCGACGGTGACCAGCAGGAACTCGTGCAGGGCCTGACGTCCGGCACGTTCGATCTCGCGCTCATGTACGACCACGATCTCGACGGCACGATCGAGACCGAACCGCTGATGCCGCCGCAGCAGCCGTACGTGCTGCTGCCGGAGAACCACCGGTTCGCGGGCCAGACGCACGTGTCGTTGCGCGACCTCTGCGTCGAGCCGATGATCCTGCTCGACGTGCAGCCGAGCCGCACGTATTTCGTCAGCCTCTTTCACGAACTCGGGCTGACGCCGAACATCGTGTTCGGGTCGCCGTCGATCGAGATGGTGCGCGGGATGGTCGGCCAGGGGTTCGGCTTCTCGCTGCTCGTCACGCGCCCGCATTCCGAATACACGTACGACGGCCAGCGGGTCGTGACGATCGGCCTCAGCGAAACGGTGAGCCCGTCGGGGCTCGTGAGCGCGCGGCTGAAGCGCGGCCAGCTCACGAAGCAGGCGCAGTCGTTCGTCGACTTCTGCCGCGAGCGGCTCGCGCAGATCGTCGCGGAAACGGCGAGATAAGACGCGAAACACGCACGCACCGCGCGAGGCGGTGCGTACGTGTTTGCAGTGACGATTTCAGGCGGCCGACGACAGATAGGCGGCCAGACGACTCAGCATCGCGTCGCATCCATGCAGTTGGTCGAGCGTGACGAACTCGTCGGGCTTGTGCCCCTGGTCCATGCTGCCGGGCCCGCATACGACGGCCGGAATCCCGGCCTGCCCGAACAGCCCGCCCTCGGTGCCGAATGCGACCGTGCCGAACGCATCGGAACCGCTCAGCGTCGCGAGCAGGCGCGCGGCCTCGCTGTCCGGCGCCGTGGCCAGCCCCGGATACGCGCCCAGCGGCTGCAATCGAATGTCGGTATCGGGCTGCACCGCACGCATTCGCGGCAACAGTTCGGATTCCGCATAGTCCTGCAGCTTCCGCGGCACGTCGTGCGCGTCGAAATCAGGCAGCGCACGCACCTCGAAGTCGAACTCGCATTCGGCCGGCACGATGTTCAGCGCGCGGCCGCCCTTGATCAGCCCCGTCTGCACGGTCGAGAACGGCGGATCGAAACGGCCGTCGTGCCGTTCGGGCCGCGCGAGCGCCGCGCCGATCTCGCCGAGCCGGCCGATCAGCTTCGCCGCATAGTCGATCGCGTTGACGCCCGACGGCGCATACGCCGAATGGCACGCGGCCCCCTTCACGTGGCAGCGCATCGCGAGCTTGCCCTTGTGGCCGAGCACCGGCTTCAGCTCGGTCGGCTCGCCGATCAGGCACAGGCGCGGCCGGTGCGGGCGCTCGGCCAGTGCGTCGAGCATCGGCCGCACGCCGAGGCAGCCGACTTCCTCGTCGTACGAGAACGCGAGATGCACGGGCACGCGCAGCGGCCGTGCGACGAACGCCGGCACGGCCGCGAGCGCCGACGCGATGAAGCCCTTCATGTCGGCCGTGCCTCGCCCGTACAGGCGGCCGTCGCGCTCGGTCAGCCGGAACGGCTCGACCGTCCACGCCTGTCCGTCGACCGGCACCACGTCGGTATGGCCCGACAGCGCGATGCCGCCGCGATCGCGCGGCCCGATCGTCGCGTACAGGCTCGCCTTCGTCCGTTCCGCGTTGTAGAACAGTTCGCTCTCGACGCCGAAGCCCGCGAGATAGTCGCGGATGAAACCGATCATCTCGAGATTCGAATCGCGGCTGACCGTCGCGAAACCGATCAGCCGCTCGAGCAACGCGCGGCTCGACGTGTCATTCATCGCCCGGCACTCCGTAGCTCGGCGCGGCGGTCGGGTTCAGCGCGCGCGTCTGGTAGTCCTGCATCTGCGGCCGATACGCCCGCCACAGCGCATCGAGCTGCCCGACCGGATCGGCATCGGCCCAGTCGACGCGCAGGTCGACGATCGGCCAGGTCACGTCGCCGGCCACCTTCAGCGCGGCCGAGTGCACCGGCCCCGCCTCGCCGCCGGCCGCGATCGCCGCGTGCATCGCGGCGAGCAGGCGATCGGCGAGCAGGCCGGGCGCCTGCTCGAAGGCGCGCGCCATCGCGTCGATCACGTCCGGCGAAGCCAGCAGGTTGCCGGCCGCCACGCACTGTTCGCCGCGCACCGCGCGATGCGTGCCGAGCGCCTCCTTACCGGTGAAGCATGCGGTCTGCCCCTGCCCGTCGATCACCGTGACCTGCCGGTACTGGCTCCAGCCGTTCGCGCTGAGCGCGCGGTCGAGCGCCGCGGCGGGCGCAAGCTGTTCGTGCTCGATCAGGTCGAGGATCTGCGGGCCGAGCGCCGGCAGCGTGATGTTCTGCGTCGCGACGGCGCCGACGCCCGCGCGCACCCACGGGCAGCGCGCGCCCACCGCAATGCTCGACGAGCTGATCGCGATGCCGAGCTGGCCCGTCTCCGGGCAGCGCCCGACGATGGAGAAAGTCATGTGGCCTCCCGGGCGCGGTTCGGCTGCCAGTTGTCCGGAATCACGGCGATCACGTCGATTTCCATCAGCCACTGCGGCTGGCCGAGCGCGGACACGACGAGCCCCGTCGAGATCGGATACACGCCCTTCAGCCACTTGCCGACTTCCTGGTACACCGGCTCGCGATAACGCGGGTCGATCAGGTAGGTCGTCGTCTTCACGATGTGCGTGAGGTCGCTGCCGGCTTCCTCCAGCAACTGCCTGACGTTCTTCATCGCCTGCTCGGCCTGCGCGCGCGGGTCGCCGAGGCCGACCAGGTTGCCGTCGAAATCGGTGCCGACCTGGCCGCGCACGTAGACGGTGTTGCCGGCCCGCACGGCCTGGCACAGGTCGTTGTCGAGCGTCTGGTTCGGGTAGGTATCCTTCGTGTTGAACATGCGGATACGGGTATGGGTCGGTTGGCTCATCGAAATCCTTCAGTCGTCAGGGGGCACGCCGCCGCACCGGGCGCGAACACGATCGCGGTGCGGCAGGCGGGCGGCATGGGGTCGGTCAGTTGACCGCGTCGGCGAGCGGCTGCGCGTCGGCGTGCGACGCGGCGCCGCCCGGTTCCGGGCGCGATGCCGAGCGGCGCTGCGATGCGTCGTGGTATTCGAGGTAGGTGCGCTGCGTCGCGATGTGATCGGCGATGTGCCGCGCGTCGTGCCACACGCCCCAGATGAAGCTGGAGCCGCGCCGCGACAGCCACGGCAGCCCGAGGAAATAGATGCCCGGCTCCTTCGACACGCCGCGCTGGTGCCGCGGCTTGCCGTTCGCGTCGAACGCATCGACCTTCAGCCAGCCGTAGTCGACCGCATATCCCGTCGCCCAGACGATCGACGTGACGCCCGCGCCGGCGAGATCGAGCGCGAGGATCGGGTGCGCGACGCAGTCCGGGTTCGGCAGGATGTGGCGGGCGTCGGGTTCGGCCGGCAGGTCGAGGCCGTTGCGGGCCGCATAGGCGTCGGCCGCGTCGAGCAGCGACAGGTAGTTCTCGTCGCCGCGCGCGAGATTGATCGCGAGATCGCGCTCGAACGTGGCCACGCCTCCGCTGAACGACTTCGTCAGCCCGACGAGCGTCACGCCCTGGTTCGCGAGCTTGCGGAAATCGACCGTATGGCCGCCGCGCGCGCCGCTCACCGCGATCGTCACGTGTTCGCGGCCCGGCGTCGCGACTTCCTTGTCCCATTCGCCGAGCACGCCGAGCCACCAGCAGAAGTCACGGCCGCGATACGCGCGCGGCGGGCGGTCGTGCGGGCCGACCGACAGGTAGACCCGGCGGCCCGCGCGCTGCAGCTCGTCGGCGATCTGCACACCCGACGAACCCGCGCCGACCACCAGCACCGCGCCGTCCGGGAGCTGGCCCGGGTTGCGGTAGTCGGCGGAATGGAGCTGCACGAGGCGCGCGTCGTCCGGCGCGATCGGCGGAATCACCGGGCGCTGGAACGGCCCCGTCGCGACGACCACGCGGTTCGCCTCGATCGTGCCGTCGGACGTCTCGACGACGAAACCCGGCTTGCCGGTATTGCGCACGACCCGCTTCACCTCGACGCCGGTGCGGATCGGCGCGTCGAACTTGCGCGCATACGCTTCGAAGTAGTCCGCGACCTGGTCTTTCGACGCGAACGCGTCGGGGTCGAGGCCGTCGAATTCGAGCCCCGGGAAGCGGTCGTGCCACGCGGGGCCGTTCGCGACCAGCGAATCCCAGCGCCCCGTGCGCCAGCGTTCGGCGATGCGGCTGCGCTCCAGCACGAGATGCGGCACGCCCAGCTTGCCCAGGTGCTCGCTCATGGCCACGCCGGCCTGACCGGCGCCGACGACGAGCGTATCGATTGAGGTTGTTTCGACTGCCACGGCTGTCTCCTTCTGAAGTGCGGCTCGGCGCGACGCGCGTGCTGTCGCTCGAGCTGGAATGGAGACATTCTGCTGACACGCCGCTTGCGGCGAAATGATGATTTTTGTTGGTGTTGATGAGCAAAAAGCTGGGGGGGCGCGGGCGTCGAGCGGCACGGGACGACGCGCCCGTGTTGCACCGGCGCCCGCCCGGACGGCGGGCGCCGGCTTCAACCGGTCGCGCCGGCTACGCGTTCGTCCATGGGCCGGCGCCCTGCCGATACTGGATCACGCCGCCGTTGATCCGCACCCGCAAGTTGCCGTCCGGCAGCTGCACCCAGTTCTGCATGTCGAGGCTCAGCATCAGCGCGGCGAAGAAATCCCGCAGTTGTTGCGACTGGCTGGCCTGCCAGAGATCGATGCGCCCGAGGCAGGTACGCAGGTCGCCGCTCTGCTGCATGATCGTTTCGACCTGCCCGGCCACGTTCGCCGACGGGTCGTACACCTTCGTACCGTCGTCGCTGACGATCGACAGATGGATCGCGCGCACCGACGCCGGCTGGCCCGGCGTCTGCTCGACGAGCGCGATGCAGCTCGTCATCGCGCCGAAATCGATTTCCGACGCATCTCCCCAGATGCGCTCGCCAACCGCCAGCGGCGCGGGACCTTGTACGTTCTGAATGTCGTAGGGCATGGGTTCCTCACTTGACTCGATGGGACTGCCGGTGGCGGGAACGACGCGTGTCCGGGAAAGCGGACACGCGTCGTTCCCGCCGCTCACATCCCGCGGCGGGCCTGACGGCCCGGCGGGTCGTGTCGATTGATTCCTGGTCGCCGCGCGCGGTCGCGCGCTACGCACCCTTCTTGTCCAGCAGCGCCTGATACCGCTGCAGGCTCTCGTCGATCTTGTCGAGCGCGACGCTCGCGGCCTCGCCTTCGATCGCCTCCGCGGCACCCGCGACGACCGCCGCCGTCGCGACGAACAGGTCGGTCAACAGCAGGCCCACCGCATCCATCGCCATCCCGCGTACGTTCTCGTCGATGGTCTTCTGCGCCAGATCCTTCATCAGCACGCTCTTGCCCGCGATCGCCAGCGACGTCGACGCCTCGAAGTAGTTGGCCGCCGCCTGCGCGACCATCCCGCCCGCCTGCGTGATCATCATGTTCGGGCCGACGGCGATCTGCGTCGTCGCGTAGGACGCCGCCTCCGCGTTGATCGCCTGCACGGTCTGCAGCGCCGAACCGCCGCCCCCGGCCGGATCGGCGACCTGGTTCGGCGCCTTCAGCGCATCGGTGAGCCTGCGCAGCCGGTTGACCGGCCATGCGCGCGCGCCTGCTTTCGGCGCCGCGACGTCGGCGGACGTCGTTGCGTCGGCCGGCGTCGTTGCGCCTGCTGCCGCGGACGCGCCATCGTGCGGCGCCTGCGGCGCACCGTCGCCGCGTCCGCCCAAAAGGCCTTTCATGTTCATGGTTCAGGTATCCCGAGAGTCGACTAATGCGTGGAACCCGTCTGCGGCCCGGCCGCCGGCGCTTGCGCCGCGCCGCCCGCTGCCGGCTTCGGCGACGCTTCGACGGACAGGATCATGGCCACCGCCTTCGACACGACGGCGTTCGAAATCTGGTTCAGCGCCGCCTGCTGCTGCGTCATGTTCTGCGCCGAGATGCCGACGGCCTGGCTGAACATCTGGTAAAGCATGCCCAGCGCCTGGGCCGGGGATCCCGCGACGACGTTGACATTGGTCTGCGTCAGCGCGTCGGTAACCTGCTCATTGACTTTGTCTGCCACGAGGCCTCCTCGGATCTCGGCTCCGGCATGCGATTGAAGGAACGGCAAGCCATCGACGCCGCGCATGCCGTTAGGAACGCTGCATGCCCGCGTTCGTGAACGCGCTCACGCGAGTTCCTCGCGCAATTTCCTGCGCAGCAGCTCGACACGCTTTCTGGCCAGCGGCTCGTTGATCCCGAGCGTCGCCGCGATGTGCAGATAGGGCCGGTCCTCCTCGAACTTCAGCGTGAACAGCATCTGCTGCTGCGAGGAGAGCGTGGACAACACCTGCTCGAGACGCAGCAGCTGTTGCCGGAGCAGCAACTGCTGCTCCACCGACGGCGCGTGGCCGGCCAGCTCGACGGTGTGATCGTCGTCCCAGCCCGGGTCGAATTCGAGCATGCCGCTTTCGCGCACACGGCGGCGCGCGCCGTCGAGGAACGCGTGGTTCAGCGCCAGAAAGAGAAAGCCGGCCAGGTTTCGGACGCGTTCGGGCGAACGTTGCAGGTAGATGTGGACCTTGAGCGCGGTATCGGAGAGCAGTTCGTCGGCACGGTGGATATCGCCCTTGCACAACAGGCGCGCGCGGCGCCGCAATTTCCCCTGCATTTCCCGCCACGTGTGATCGAGCTGCTGCGCTGGCGACTCAGGCGTCGAAACAGCGTGCTGGTTCGAGGTTGTCATCCCGTGCCTTCCTTTTTTATGGAAAACACAGAATCGATTCGACGCCGGGAATGGCGCTGTTACCCGCGTAACACCGTTTTAAAGATAATCGCTTCGTGTAAATTTTCTTGATTATTGTGAACGGAAACTTTAATTCCCCGGCATATCCTCATCCGTCGTTTCGGGCGCGCCGCCGAGCGTAACCAATGGCATTTCGATGAAAAATGGCGACTGCCGCCGCGACGTGATTACGCCGGCACGCTGCTGTCGATGTCGGTCGACCAAAGGTCCCTGGCGCCGAAGCAAAACCATATCGGGATCGCTTTCCCATTATCTGGTTATTTTCATCATTCATTTTTCACGCAATGCCAAAGGCAGCGTTTTTCGCTAGGTGGCCGCATCGTCAAACAACCTTGCACGGAAAACATGCCTGCCCTCGTCAACGGTCGAACGCTGTGCAATATCCCGATACTCGCCGATCTTCCGGAAAGCCTGCTCGCTCACATCGAGCGGCATCTCGCGCCCTGGCCCGAACACGGTAACCGCCTGTTGTTCTTCAAGGGCGATCCGGGCGATTTCGTCGCCTTCGTGCACTGCGGCCGCGTGTACAAGACGCTGCACGAACCCGGCGGACGCGAACTCATTCTCGGCCATTCATTGCCGGGCGAACTCATCGGCGAAAACACGCTGGTTCGCGCCCACCGGCGCAGCTTCACCGCGCAGTTGAGCCCCGACTGCCGCGTGTCGCTGCTGCATCGCCAGTACTTCGCGCCGCTGCTGGCCAACGCGGATTTCATGGCGCGCATCCACGAGCAGCTGTGCCGGCACGTCCACCAGCTGAGCGACTTCGTCGAATCGACGTGCCTGTACCGGCTCGAAGCCAGGCTCGCGCGCCATCTGCTGAACCGCATGCAAGGGAACGATCTCGAGGTGAGGCTGCCGGAGAGCCAGAGCATCCTCGCCGCGATGCTCAACGTCAGCCGGCCGCGACTGAACAGCAGCCTGCGGAAGATGCAGCGCGACGGCCTGATCCGGCTTCACGCGCACGGCGTGACGATCGAGAAGCCGGAGCAGCTGCGGACCATCGTCAACGCCAATTGACGCGCCAGGCGCGTGCGCCGCGACGCCGCGGCGGCAGGAGGTCGCGCGCGCCGGGTTGCGCGGCGCGCGGTGAAGATCAGCCGCGCCAGTGGCCGATGGCGTTCATCAACTGCGCGACGGCGGTCAGTTGCGACGCGAAGTTGTCGTTCGCGGAGCGCGCCGCGGCGGCCACCGCCACCGGCGAGCCGGCGTAGAGCTGCATGATGCCGACGGTCGTGGCGGCGAGGTTGGACATCGCCTGGTTCGCCTGCATCTGCACCGCGTTGTGAAGCAGGATCGCGGACGCATGGCTGTTCGACTGCATGAGCGTGCCCAAGGCCACGGCGGGCGCTTCGCCCACCACCTTGACGTTGGCTTGCGTGACCGCATCGGTCACCGCGGCGGAAACCTGTTCCGGCATGTCGTTGCTCCTGGTTTGCCCGCCGCTGCGATGCAGTCACGGCGAACGCATGAATGGGTCGGCCGGCGACGTGCGCCGGACGATAGCATCGGTGCGCGCGAGCGCTCGCCGTCGCGAGCGTCGGGATGACGACAGGCGCCGGGCGGCGGCCACGGGAATCAAGGCCGCCGCCCGGCGTCGACGCCGGGTTACGCGTCAGGCCAGCGCCTTGCCGAGCGCGAGCACATCGGCCAGCACGGACAGCACGCCGTTCGAGCCGATTTCCGTCGCGGCGGCGCCGGCGCTCGCCGGCCCGAGCGTGTAGAGCTGCATCGTGCCCACGTTCGTCGAGGTCGGCAGCTGTACCGCGGCCTGCGACTGCTGCTGCACGGCGTTCTCGAACAGCACGCTGAGCGAATGGCTCTGGGCCTGGTACAGCGAGCCCGTTGCCATCGCCGGCGCTTCACCCACCACCTTGACGTTGGTCTGCGTGACGGCGTCGGTGATCGCGGCATTGACCGCGCACGTCTTGCAGTTGCAGGGGTCTTTCGGATCCTTCGAATCCGTCGGGGCGCTTGTATCATTTGCCATCGAATTTCTCCTGGTTTGCGAACGGGCGCCGCATCGAATCGGCTCTACCCGTCCTGTCGTTTGCTCCGGAACACCGCGCGGCACCGCTGTTCAGGCGCCGGCGGACGTGCTGCGGTTCGGCGGTGCTGCGGTGCTGCGGCGGTATCGGCGGCCCGAGCCGCTTGCGCCGCCGCTCGACCGCGGCGTGGCGACCGTGCGTTACGGGCGCATCGCCTTCCCGATCGCGATCACGTCGGCCAGAATGGAAATGATCCCGTTCGCGCCGATTTCCGTGGCGGCCGCCCCCGCACTTTCCGGCCCGATCGTGTAGAGCTGCATCGTCCCCACGTTCGTCGACGTCTGCGACTGGATCGCGGCCTGCGACTGCTGCTGCACCGCGTTCTCGAACAGGATGCTGAGCGAATGGCTCTGGGCCTGGTACAGCGAGCCCATCGCCATCGCCGGCGCCTCGGCGACCACCTTGACGTTGACCTGCGTGACGGCATCGGTAATCGCGGGATTGACCTGGCACACCTGACACGTATCACCCATTTTTTGCTCCTTGATTCACGTAGTTGAGAGGTCGCACATCGGGGCCGGCCGGTCTCCCGTCCAGCCGCCGGACTTCAGCCGCTCGACTTCAACCGCATGCCCGGTGTGCTACTCCATGGACGCTGGCCCGGGGGTATCGTGAACAGAAGCGGCGGCGGTGGCGGCAGCGGCCGGTTCGTGCAGGTCGGCCGGACGGGCGCCGATGCGTTGCAGCCGCTCGTCGATCGCGTCGAGCCGCACGGCGAGCCGTTCGGCAAGCGAATCGACGTAGTGCCGGAAGCAGGCGTCGATTTCCTGCCGGATGAGGCCGGTCAGCTGTTCACCGATCACCGCCAGCGCCTCGCGTGTGCTGTCCTGGATGTCGGCCGCGCCGGATGCCGGTGCGTCGTCCGGCGGCTCGTGCGCGTCGAGTACGCCGGACACCTTCTGCTGTTCCGACGCCAGCATGCCGAGGGTCGTCTCGTTCTGCGCGTCGATCGTCTGCAGGATGCCGCGCATCTTCTCGTACGCCTTCTGCTGGTTGAGCTGCAGGAAATGCTTGACCTGCTCGCGCGCCTCCTGCCGGGTTTTCAAGCGCGGCAATGGCGGGGGCGCGGCGCTCGCCTGCGTGGCCGCGCCGGCCGCCGGGGCCGGCTGGGCCGCGTGACGACCCGGCAGCCGCTCGAGCAGCGCCCGTTCTTCAGCCGGCTCGAGGGGCCGTCCCAATCGCTTCTCCGCGAACTGCCGCAGCAACGGGTCGAGTGCGTCGTCGCTCATGGCTCACACCTCCTCGAGGTCGGCCCGCGGCGCCGGTGCGTGCGGTTCGGGTTCGGATGGACGCGGCGCAGGGGCGCCAGCGCCGGCGCACTGCAATGGATATCGCATGGTGTTCTCCGGGAAATGGACAGGCGGCGGCCCCGCCGAAAATTTCGGCGGGACCGCTGCAGGGACGAACCGTGCGACGGGTCTGTGAAATCGGTTGTCGCCGTGCGTCGCGCCTACGCCGGCGGGCCATGCGCAGGCAAGCAGTGCCGGCGCGCATGCCGGCCGATACCGTTGCGCTGCGTTCACCCGCTGCCCGGTGCGTGGTCTCTCTTATTGAAATCGACCTGCGCCACGATCATGTTCCGCCGAATTCGATCTCCAACCTGCTTTTGCCATCCTAAGTAATCTGGCCGTTCTTGTTTCGCAAGCGGCCTTTCAACGATTCCTCTGCGAGGGCGGCTCGATCGCTCAGTGCGTAGAACGCCAGCATGCTGACGAGCATCGCAAAGGCCACGCCGCTCGTATCCCAGCGCAGCCCCACGCTGAACGCCATTGCCCTGATCGCGGTCATGCCGAGCGCCATGACGAGCAACATCCCCGCGAATTCGAGCGCGACCCGCACCGGCGCCCGGACGAGCACGCGTACCGGGCCGCGTCGATGCCCGTCCTTGCGGTCGGCCTCGCGCCGAATCAACAGCGCCAGCATGGCCAGCATCGACATCGGAAACCACTGGAGATGGAGCACCAGCATGTTCCACATGGCACCGGTATCGAGCGTGCCGCCGCAGATGTCGAGAATGGCCTCGAGGGGCGCCCGCATCGCATCGAGCGTCAATCCCGCGCAGATGGCGGCCATGCACCAGAGCATCGACCGGCGCGCGCACCTGCCCGGCGATCCGCCTCTCGTCGCGTACCCCGCCACGCCGCAGGCAAACGCACCGATGCCGTTCCATATCCAGCTGGAAGGGGCACCATGCAGCCGCGTCGGCAGGTCGCACGCCAGGTGGCCGAGGATCGCGAACGCCAGCGCGCCGCGCACGCGTTCGGGCATCGGGAGCATGGCCGTTCGCGCAGCCCCGGCCTCCACGCATGCGCGGATCGCGTCCGTCACCGTCGCCGGACGCCCGGCCGGGTCAGCCGGCGGAACACTCCGGGCAGTCATGGCCGTTCAGGCGGGATCTCGCATGACCGCGTACCACGAGCACACCACCCCGGCCGGCGCGACGCCGCCGTTGCCGCTCGCATGCGGAACAGTCCGGACGATCGAACCGGTCAGCGCCGGACGCTGGTTGATGCCGTTGGGCCAGGGCGCGCTCACGTACCCGACATAGTCGTAGACCCACTCCTCGCCGCTGACCACGCCGCGCCCCTGGAAGCGGACGGTGCCGGGATTCCCGTAGCTGATCCAGCCGTTGAGCTGCAGCTCCCATCCCGGGCCAAAAATGCGCCCCTTGAAGATGCCCGCCGGTGCCTGCGCGATCTCGATCGTGCCGAGGCCGAATTCCAGGTCGTTGAATGCGGTGGCCGGATCGGGATCGTTCAGGAAACTGCGATAGGTCCACTGGCCCACCAGGCTGCCGGTTTCGGGTGTGTAGCTCATGCGCGCGTCTCCCCTTCATGTCCATGTCGTCAAAATACCGAAGTGAACCGGCGCCACGCGATGGCGCCGGTTCGTCACGCGCCGTCGTTACCGGACCTCGAGCCGGAACAGTTTCGGCGCGGCTTGCGGAGCCGCACCGGCGACGGCTTGCGAAACGGGCGGCGAAGCCGGTTGTGTCTGCAGGCGTACGCCTTCGCGCGTATGGATCTCGACGTCGTACTGGGCCCCCTCCACCGCACTCACCGAGAACTGGTCCAGCGGAAAAAACGCCTTCACTTCGAGGTGCGTCTGGCAGTTCGCGCAGTACTGCACGCTCCAGCGGCTCAGCACGGCCTCCGTGCCGAGCAGGTGCCGCTCGCCGTCCACGTTGACGTACGCGGAGACCAGGAACGACCCCGCGATCGGCGCGCGATTCAGCCCGGACACGCGCACGACCTTGCTGCTGTTGCCGGCCGGCACGGTCGTCGCCGCCAGCGAGAGCTTCGGCAGGTCTTCCAGCGAACCGGGGCCGTACGTGTAGCCGAGCTGCTCCTCGATGTTGATGCAGTCGAGCGACGTATAGGCGCGCTCCTTGCCGTTCTCGCTCTTCTTGAACGGATCGAGCGGCGACGAGAGCGTGAGCCACGAGTTGGGCACCGTGCCCGGCGTCGGCCCCTGCGCGTCGACCGAGTTGGTGCCCGGATACTCGGCGATGACGTCGAGGTGCTGCGTGAAGCCGTGCCGCTTCTGCCACAGCCAGAACACGCGATCGATGAAGCAGTGATGGAAATAGAAGATCGGGTCGAGGCCCGCCGTGTCGTTTTCGCCCATGTCGCCGTTGGCGCCCGGAATCGGCGAGAGGTCGCCCTTGTTCGGGCCGTGCGGCACGTCGAACCCGCCGACCGCCAGGTGAATCTTGTTGTGCGGCGACTCGAGCGGGACGACGGGAATCGCGCCTTCCGGCAGATTCTCGTTCCACTGGGCCGCGGACGTCGTGTTGGAAAACACCGTGTAGTTCGGCGCGTCCAGGCACTGCTCGAACTTGCGCTTCACGTTGGTCGGCACCACCTTGCCCTTGACGACGATGTAGGACGTGAGCCAGTCCACGATGTTCCGGTTCAGCAACACCACGTTCTCCTTGGCATCCTTGAACTTGGCGTTGTGCTTCTCGGTCGCGGCCCGGTCCTTGTCGGTACCCACGAGCCCCGACAGCGGGTAGCGAACCGTGACGTAAGGCAGCGGCTTGCTGTAGTTCGGATCGTCGCCGTTGATGTTGTCGGTGATCGCCCGGTTGAACGTGAAGGAGGCCAGCGGATTCGGAATCTTTTCGCCGTCGAGCTCGAAATCCGGGTCGGTCAGTGCCCACGGGATGCCTTTCGTCAGCGACTCTTCGCTGGTTTCGTCCCAGAACGGCAGCATCACCTGCTCGCAACCGGGGATGCTCTGCAGCGCCTGTTCCAGCCGCAGCAGGTACGCACGGTGCCAGGTGGGGAACAGCACGTTTCCGTGGTTGCAATAGCCGCCCCAGTACGACGCCGAGCCCCAGCCGGCGCCGCGGAACGGCTCGCCGTGGAAGCCGCCGATCATGAAGAACGAGTTCGGATCGTCGGGCGGCAATGCCTTGATGCCTTTCCACGCGCGCATCAGGTCTTCCAGCGGCTTTTTGTTGCCTTTCAGATATTCGGCTTGCAACGATTCGATCGACGGACGAACTCTGACTCCAGATGCGTTATTCATGATATATCCAGCCTCCTTCGTGGGTAGCATTAGGGCTTGACCGCCAGGCTTTGAACGTAAGCAGGTAGTTAATAAAACATTTAAACTCGCGCTCAATCGAATTCGTTTTATTCAAATATCGCGTGTCATTTTGAAAGCATTAATCGGCGGGCCATGGACGGGCCCGCGTGGCCACCTGATCGCCTCCATGGGCGCGGACACGCGCAACAGGCGTAGCACGCCCGCTGGAAAAGGGGCTGCGCCTTCAGATCGTAGGGATGCCGTGGTGAGTCGATGCCACTTCGTCAGGCACCAATACCTGACGAAGTGACTGTGATACCCCGATAGCGTTTTATCCTGATTTGGTATGAGTAAATAAAGCAGATGGAATTGGTTTTAGCAAGGACAAGGCGACCTGGAATCTCAAAAAAATCAGAAGGCGAGAGTAATGATTGGCCCGTTTAATTTTCTTAAATAATCACACCCATTTACGACGCGATAGTAAAAACAGGCTCGGGATAATCACAGGTGCGCGACGATGTTGACGAATGCAATCGACCGAAAGAAACCTTACGGTTGTCAGTTGCCACGTATGCGGCTGAAAGCTCGCGGAGAACGGGCAAGGTTGCATCGCGGCATCCGGACGACGCTATCCCGAGCCGATAGCGTCACGGCCATTCGACGCGCCCCCTGCGGCCCTGTCCCCGACAATTCTTGACTGTGTCCGCGCCGCCGAACTGGTAGGATGCCGGTCGCCTCGGCATGGATGGCAGCCAAAGGGCGTTCAACCGTCCCTTTTTATGCCCGCCAGCGGCCAACCCGCCGTCCCGCCCGGGCGACACGGTGCCCGGCCGCACCCCAGCCCCCGTCGAACCCCCGCAACACCCCGGCGTCGCCTCACCCGACCCGTTGCAGCAACCGTTGGAGTGGCGCCTCGCGCGCCAGCAAGCATGAAGAACTCGAAGCCGCCCACCCGCCTCCCGCGCGAGAAAGACCGTACGCCGCTGGTACGCGCCGGCGCGCTGCTGCTGATGGCCGGCCTGCTGTACCTGCTGTGGCCGTCGGCCGAAACCGCCTACCTTGCGATGGAGTCCGTCATCCGCTGACGCGGCACGTCCGTCCCCGCTCTACGCTATACTCGCGCAATGGAAACCCAACCCGCCTCGCCGAACGTGCATTGCTGGTGGCGCGCCTGACCCAGGCGGCCCGTTTCCTTTTGCATGTCCCAAACGTGATGCCGCCAGCCATGGCGGCATTTGCGTTTCTGCGCAGACGACATGGCTGGCGGCTTCGATAACCCGGAGCAACGACCAACATGACCCACCCGACCCGACCGACCATCCTCACCGGCGACCGCACGACCGGCCCGCTGCACCTCGGCCACTACATCGGCTCGCTGCGCGCGCGCGTGCAGATGCAGCACGAAGCGAAGCAGTTCCTGCTGCTCGCCGACACGCAGGCGCTGACCGACAACATGGGCCGCCGCCAGCGCGTCACCGAGAACGTGATCGAAGTCGCGCTCGACTATCTCGCCGTCGGCATTGATCCGGCGATCTCGACGATCGTCGTGCAGTCGCAGGTGCCCGAACTCGCCGAGCTGTCGCAATACCTGCTCAACCTCGTCACGGTCGCGCGCCTCGAACGCAACCCGACCATCAAGGAAGAGATCCGCCTGCGCGGTTTCGAGCGCGACATCCCGGCCGGCTTCCTGACCTACCCGGTGAGCCAGGCGGCCGACATCACCGCGTTCAAGGCGACGCACGTGCCGGTCGGCGACGACCAGCTGCCGATGATCGAGCAGACCAACGAACTCGTGCGCCGCTTCAACGCGACGGTCGACCGGCCCGTGCTGGTCGAATGCGAGGCTGTGCTGTCGGCGGTCACGCGGCTGCCGGGGATCGACGGCAAGGCGAAGATGAGCAAGTCGCTCGGCAACGCGATCACGCTCGGCTCGACGCCGGACGAGATCACGCAGGCCGTGAAGGACATGTACACGGACCCGAACCACCTGCGCGTGAGCGATCCCGGCCAGGTCGAGGGCAACGTCGTGTTCACGTTCCTCGATGCGTTCGAGCCCGACGTGCAGAAGGTCGACGAGTTGAAGGCGCACTACCGCCG
Organism: Burkholderia sp. LS-044; assembly: GCF_004803625.1. NCBI lineage: Bacteria > Pseudomonadati > Pseudomonadota > Betaproteobacteria > Burkholderiales > Burkholderiaceae > Burkholderia > Burkholderia sp. LS-044. The sequence goes on along the minus strand of NZ_SSWO01000008.1, from coordinate 147,115 downwards.
CGGCGGGCTCGGCGACAGCGTCGTCAAGCGCGTGCTGAACGAGCGGCTGCAGGCGCTGATCGAGCCGATCCGCGCGCGCCGCCGCGAATTCGAGGCCGACAAGGCCGAGGTGATGGCGATCCTGAAGCGCGGCACGATGCACGCGCGGGACGTGGCCGGCGCGACGCTCGCGGAGGTGAAGGGGGCGATGGGGTTGAACTACTTCGATTGAGCGGCGCAGGCAGCGCGTGCGTAAACGCGCGCCGCGCGCCGGACAGTATCGGGCCGGCGCGCGGCGGTCACCGCATCAGGCGCGCGTGCGTGCGTCGCTGCAACCGCCTCTCGTCACGATGCATGCGCCGGCACGGACGCGTGGCACACCGCCTCTACCCGGTTGCCGGCCGGGTCGACGAGAAACGCCCCGTAGTAGTCGCCGTGATAATGCGGCCGCAAGCCGGGCTCACCGTCGGACTGCCCGCCCGTCGCGAGGCCGGCCTCGAAAAACGCATCCACCTGCGCGCGGCTCGCGGCCTTGAAGCACCAGTGCCGCTTGCTCACGCCGATTTCGGCGGGATCCAGGTAGATCGCGAGAAAGGTCGATGCGGTGTCGTTCGCATTGCAGCGTTCGCCGTAGCCGAGTGCGGTGCCCCGGTCATAGACCCGGGCCGCGCCCAGCGCGGCCATGATGGCATCGTAGAACGGGCGCGCCAGTTCGATATCCGGCACGCTGATTGACACGTGATCAAGCAGTTGCATTGCATCTACTCCGTTGAAGGGCACACGAGTCTACATGAGCGCGACAATTCGCGCCGAAGCCACGCTGCCGCTCGTGGGCAATACCTGCACACCCGACACTGTCACACGCGATGTCGTTCATGGCGGTAGCGGGCCGTCCCTTGGTCCACTCCGCCGATGCCGCGCCCGCGCAACCCGCTATCGTTTCGCATGCGATCCACGGACGACGTTCTTCCGACTGCATGCGTGGAGCACTTCGAGGTCGGCGGCCCGGTTTCTTGATAGGCTTCATTTCGGCGGCTCTCCTGTCCGGGAGCGCGGTCCTGGAAACCCGATCCGCGCGGATTCCCGCAGGAACCGCCGCCTTCAACCTGCAACTACTTTTGGGACTCTGCCCAATGTCGGCCGACGAATCGATACACGCGTACCCGGGGGAGGAATCCACTTTCAATTGTGCGTGTTGTGGTAGCGAGACGAGGAGAATCACGGGCGAACTGCACCAAGACGATTCAGTGGTTGGCGTCTACTTCGTCCAATAGGCAACCGGAAGGCCGGACCATCCACCGATCATTGACCTCGTGTTGGGCGACTGGGGGGCAAGCGCCGGGCCTGCCGACCGCGTCCTGGTTTCATTGATCTATATTCCGCGCGAGGGAGGCGGTCCTGTCTCCGTCGTGAACGCCGTGGAACGGGGTGTCGATAATTCCGGCTTGTTTGAATTCGCGCTTGCCCGGGAGCAGGTCATCGGTACGCCGCTGGCCCCGTTGGTGTTTCAGATGATCGATGCGCTCTGGATCACCGAGCCACGAATCGCAGAGGTCAAAGCACTGGACAACGTCGTGTAGATCAACCTCGAGAGGCGCGGCGTCACTTCATCTGCATCAGTTGAATCAGGTTCCCGCAGGTATCGTCGACGACCGCGACGCGCACGGGCCCCGCGTCCATCGGCTCCAGCGTGAAGTGGACGTCGAGATCCCTGAGCCGCGCGAATTCCGCGTCGAGATCGTCGACCTGGAACGATGCCGCCGGAATGCCGTCCTCGTACAGCGCCTGCTTGTAAGGCCCGACCGCGCGATGGTTGCTCGGCTCGAGCAGCAGCTCGGTGCCGTCCGGCTGGTCCTTCGACACCACGGTCAGCCAGCGGTACCCGCCCACGGGCACGTTGTTCTTCAGCTTGAAACCGAGCTTGTCGGTATAGAACGTCAACGCCTTGTCCTGGTCGTCGACAAAAATACTCGTCACGTAGATTCGCATTTCAACCTCTCCTGAAATAGCAGCCGTCGCCGCCGCTATTCTTCGTCGAAATCGATGACAAACGCATAACCGCCGTCGATCAGCTGGCGCAGGTAGCCGTCGAAGTCGTCGGCGATCACCGCGTAGCTGTCGGGATCGTGCAGGAACCGCACGACCTGCCCGACCTTGCCGCCCGCCGCCGGCTCGAAGTCGATGTAGAGCTGCGACGTGCCGCCGTTGTTCATGCAATGCGAGAAGCACAGCCGCCGGCCCATCGGCAGCGCGATGTCAATGCGTGGATCGACGAGTTCGCCGTCGTCGTTCGCGTCGTCGCCGTAGATCTCGGCGATACTGTCGCGGTACTTCGCCCCTTCCTCGAGCATCTGCGCGGCCGACAGCAGGTAATACGGGTATTCGTAGACGTCGGAGCCCAGCACCAGCACGTTGACCGTCGTGCCGCCGTAGTCGCGCCAGTAGGTGCCGTCGAGCGTGCCGAGCAGTTCGAGCAGGCTGGCCGGGCACTGCGGATACGCGGCACGCAGCGCGTCGAGCTGCGCGGGCGTCGCGCCCGTGGCGGCGGCGAGCGCCGCGTTGTCGGTGTCGGGCAGCACGGCACGCAGGCCGGCGAGATAGGTGTCGACGAGGGTCATCGCGTCAGATCCGAAGAACAGGCCAGCGCCATTCTAGCGCCCGACGCGACCCGCTCGTTCAGCTTCTTCCGCGCACCCGCCTATGTGATCTGGTAAGTCGACGCCGGCACGAATTCCTCCGGCAGCGGGCGATCGCCCAGTTCGAGCACCGACCGTTCGATCGTGCGCGCCATCGCATCGAGCGCCAGCGCGTTCGGCGCGAGGCCGAACGGCTCGGCCACCTCGTTCGCGATCGCCTCGAGTGCGATCAGCGTGTACGCGATGAACACGCAGATCAGCGGCGTGAAGAACTCCGTCGAATCGACGAGACCGAACGGCAGCAGCACGCAATACGCATACACGGTGCGATGCAGCAGCACGCTGTACGAGAACGGGATCGGCGTGGACAGGATGCGCTCGCAACCGCCGACCGATTTGCCGAGCTCGTCGAGTTGCGCCTCGAACATCCAGCAGGTCGCGTCGCTGCCGGGCGCGCGGCCCAGCGCGTGGACGATGCTGCCGCGCAGCTCGTCGAGGATCGCCACGGGCTTGAAACACTTGCCCGCGAGCGCGGCGGTGCGCTCCGCGCCGAGGATCCGCTGCAGGTCCTGCGTCGGATCGGTATGGCGAAGCTGATGCTTCAGCGCATAGGTGAACGCGATCAGCAGGTCGGCGAGCCGGTTGCGCTCGGCGTCGTCGACGCTGTCGGGCAGGTAGCGATTCAGTTGCGACGTCAGCGCGCGCGCCGCGATCAGCAGGTTGCCCCACAGATGCCGCGCCTCCTTGAACCGCTCGAAGCTCGCGTTGTTGCGAAACGCGAGGAAGATCGCGAGCGCCAGCCCGAACAGCGTGAACGGCGCGGTATTGAGGGGAATCTTCTCGCCGAAGATGCGCCCGTTCGTGAAGACCGCCAGCGTACTGACGATCGCCATGAACACGAGCTGCGGAATGATCGATTGCAGCACGGAGCCGTTCCAGACGAACAGCATCCTGAGCCAGTTTTGTCGTGGTCGGACGATCATGGTGTTTTCTCGACTGCCAGGGAAATACGCGCTACGGCACGCCGGCGCCCGATGCGCAGCGGCCCGCGCGTGGCGGGCCGCTGTCGGGTGGATGCCGGGCCGGGCGCCGTGCTGCGCGAGATGATACGCCCGCGCGCGCCGCGCCCGTCACATCATGCGGCGCTCAGTGATAACCGACGTCGCCCTCGCGCACCTTGCCGCGGAACACGCGGTACTGCATCGCGTTGTACACGAGGATGATCGGCAGCACGATCACGGTGCCGATCAGCGCGAACTTCTGGCTCGAATGGCTCGACGATGCATCCCAGATCGACAGCGACGGCGGCACGATGTTCGGCCAGATGCTGATCACGAGCCCCGTGTAGCCGAGGAACACGAGCGCGAGCGTCAGCAGGAACGGCGTCGCCTCGTGCGCGCGCTTCACCGAGTGGAAGATGCCCCACACGCACGCGATGACGAGGATCGGCACCGGCAGGAACCAGCCGAGGTTGCCGCTGCCGAACCAGCGGTGCGCGACGGCCGGCAGCCCGATCACGGTCCACAGGCTGACCACGCCCATCACGGCGAGCAGCACACCCGCGAGCGGCTTCATCAGGAGCCGCATCTTGCGCTGCAGCTCGCCGTCGACCTTCAGGATCAGCCAGCCGCAGCCGAGCGTCGCATACGTGACGAGCACGCCGATCCCGCACATCAGGCTGAACGGCGACAGCCAGTCGAACGGCCCGCCCGCGAACTGGTTGTTCACGATCTTGATCCCCTGCAGCAGCGAACCGAGCACGATCCCCTGGCAGAACGCCGCGAGCGCGGAGCCGCCGATGAACGCGAGATCCCACATGTGTTGCGTGCGGGTGGCCTTCGCGCGCAGCTCGAACGCCGCGCCGCGAAAGATCAGCCCGACCAGCATCAGGACCAGCGGCAGGTAGTTCGCGGGCAGCAGCGTCGAATAGACGACCGGGAACGCGCCGTAGAGCCCCGCGCCGCCGAGCACCAGGAACGTCTCGTTGCCGTCCCACACCGGCGCGACGGTGTCGAGCATCACCTGGCGCTCGGCCTTCGCATCGAAGAACGGAAACAGCAGGCCGATGCCGAGATCGAAACCGTCCAGCATCACGTAGATGAATACACCGAGGCCGATGATCGCGGCCCACACGACAGGAAGATCGATTTGCATGGCTTACTCCGCTTCGGTCACGTTCAGCGGCGTGGACAGCGCGCTCTTGCGCAGCCCCGGATGCCGGTGCAGCTCGATATACCCGGCCTGGGCAGCCGGCCCGCGCTTCATCAGTTTCAGCATGTAGTAGACACCCGTTCCGAACACCAGGAAATACACGACCACGAAGATCAGGAGCGACACGCCGACCTGCTGCGCGCTGAGCGGCGCGACGGAATCGACGGTGCGCAGCACGCCGTACACGGTCCACGGCTGCCGCCCGACCTCGGTCGTGATCCAGCCGGCCAGCAGCGCGACGATGCCGGAAGGCCCCATGCAGACCACGAACCACTGGAACCAGCGCGTTTCATAGAGGCGCCCGCCCTTTCTCAGCAGCAACCCGAGCAGCGCGGTGAGCAGCATCAGCATCCCGAGGCCGGCCATGATCCGGAACGTCCAGAAGATGATCGGCGAATACGGGCGGTCCTGCGGCGGGAATTCCTTCAGACCGCGAATCTCGCCGTCCCAGCTGTGGGTGAGGATCAGGCTGCCGAGGTGCGGCACCTGGATCGCATAGCGCGTGGTTTCGGCCTGCATGTCGGGCAGCCCGACGAGGTTCAGCGCGGTGCCGCCCTTCTCGGTTTCCCACAGCCCCTCGATCGCCGCGATCTTCGCCGGCTGGTATTCGCGCGTGTTCAGCCCGTGCGCGTCGCCGACGACGATCTGGATCGGCGCGAGCACCAGCAGCATCCACAGCGCCATCGAGAAGCTGCGCTTCACCGGCTCGTCGCGGCGCCCCTTCAGCAGGTGCCACGCGCCGCACGCGGCGACGATGAAGCCCGCGACGATGAACGCCGCGATCGTCATGTGCACGAGACGGTACGGGAACGACGGGTTGAACACGATCTTGAACCAGTCGACCGGCACGACGAGGCCGTTCTCGATCTTGTAGCCCTGCGGCGTCTGCATGAAGCTGTTCGACGCGAGGATCCAGAACGTCGAGATCAGCGTGCCGACCGCGACCATCAGCGTCGCGAAGAAGTGGGCGCGCGGGCTCACGCGCTGCCAGCCGAACAGCATCACGCCGAGGAAGCCGGCTTCGAGGAAGAACGCCGTCAGCACTTCATACGTGAGCAGCGGGCCCGTGATGTTGCCCGCGACGCGCGAGAAGCCGGCCCAGTTCGTGCCGAATTCGTACGCCATCACGACGCCGGAGACCACGCCCATCCCGAAGCCGATCGCGAAGATCTTCGACCAGAACTGGAACATGGATTTGTAGGCGGCGTCGCCGGTGACGAGATAGCGCCATTCCAGCACCGCCAGGAAGCTCGCCATACCGATGCTGATCGCGGGAAACACGATGTGGAACGACACCGTGAATGCGAATTGCAATCGTGCGAGATGGAACGCATCGAAGATTTCCATGACCGTAATTTGCTCGTGTTTGTGAGGATGTCCGCCCGAAGCAGGAAATCGCGCGACGGCTTGCCGACGACACATGCGAATACAAAACGGTCACTCGCATGGCATCGAAGCGTGAATGACGATATCGCGTTTGCAACGATACTCGCAATCGTTCGAACGTGCGCTGAAACTGTGCTGCTTCCGTTGCCGAAGATGTGTGTACGGAAAACACATTTCGCGCCGGCGGGACGATCAGCTGTACTGCTTTCCGCACTGCAGCGCTGTACATCGGGCGCACTGTTCATCCCCGTTAACATCCGATGCAATGCCTGTCCGCGGCCACGGCGCGCCCCTCGGCCGCGCCCGCCCGGCAGCCCCGATTCCCCTGGTCCGGCGTACGCGCCCGACCCGGCCGGCCCGCCGGCCGATCCGCCTGGAGAACCCGCATGGAGTCCTGCATCCGCCGCGACGAGCCGACCGGCAGCACCGCGTGTCATGTGACACGTCACCGTGCCGGCGAAGTGCGCGACACCGTCGACCGCGTCGTCGACGAAACGCCGGTTGCACTCGTGGTCAACGGTATTGCACACACGGTCATGATGGCGACCCCGATCGACCTCGACGCGTTCGGCCTCGGCTTCGTGCTCAGCGAAGGCATCGTCGAGCGTGCGTCGGACGTGTTCGACATCGAGAGCGAATGCCGACCCGGCAGCGCCGAAGTGCGCCTGACCGTGTCGCAGCAGGCGTTCATGGCGCTGAAGGCGCACCGACGCGCGCTGGCCGGCCGCACGGGCTGCGGTGTCTGCGGGATCGAAAGCATCGCGCAGCTCGACCTGCACCCGCCGCGCATCGCTGCCGCCGGCGCGGCCGCCGGCATCGGCGCCGACGCGATCGCACGCGCCGCGCGCACGCTGCCGGCCCATCAGACGCTGATGCGCGAGACCGGCGGCATCCACGCGGCCGCCTGGTGCGACCGGGGCGGCGCCGTGCTCGACGTGTTCGAGGACGTCGGCCGCCACAACGCGCTCGACAAGCTGATCGGCCGGCTCGCCCGGCGCCGCGCCGACCTGCACGACGGCTTCGTGTTCCTGTCGAGCCGCGCGAGCTACGAACTGGTGCGCAAGGCCGCGCGGGTCGGCATCCCGATGATCGCGACGATCTCGGCGCCGACGTCGCTCGCGATCGACGTCGCCCGCGAAGCCGGCGTGCGGCTGCTCGGCTTCTGCCGCAACGACGGCTTCGTCGAGTACGTATCGCCCGACGCCGTTCACCCCGACCAACCGGCGCTTGCGCAAGCACACCCGGACTTCTCCTGATGAAACCACTGATCGATTTCGATACCGCTCAGCAGCATTTCGCGAGCGCGTTCGCGCCGCTCGGAGCCACCCTGTCCGTCCCGGTCGCCGAAGCGGCAGGCCACGTGCTGGCCGCGCCGCTCACCGCCGTGCTCGACCAGCCGCCGGCCGACCAGAGTGCGATGGACGGCTACGCCGTGCGTCACGCGGATCTCGCACTCGGTGAGCCGCTGCACGTCGCGCAGCGCTGTTATGCGGGCGACATGCCGGCGCCGCTGGCCCCGCGCACGGCCGCGCGCCTCTTCACCGGCAGCCTGATTCCGCCCGGCGCGGACACCGTCGTGATGCAGGAGCATGCGCACGAGCAGGACGGCCGGGTCGCGTTCGACGCGCCGCAGCGCAGCGGCTCGCACATCCGCCGCCGGGGCGAGGAAGTGCGCGCCGGCGACCTGCTCGTGCCGGCCGGCGTGCGCATGGGCGCGATGCATGTCGGCGTGGCCGCCGCGCAAGGGTTCGCGCGTATCGACGTGCGTCCTGCGCTGCGCGTCGGCATCCTGACGACCGGCGACGAACTCGTCGCGTGCGGCCAGCCGCGCGCGCCGCAACAGATTTACAACAGCAATGCGCCGATGCTCGGCGCGCTGGTCTCGGGCACCGGCGCCGAGGTCGCGATGAGCCTGCATGCGGCCGACACCGCGCCCGCCGTCGATCGCGCGCTGCGCGATCTGCACGCGGGCTGCGACCTGGTGATCTGCGTCGGCGGCGCGTCGGTCGGCGACAAGGATCTGCTGCGCCCCACGCTGGACGCACTCGGCGCATCGTTCATCGTCGCCGGCGTGCGCATGAAGCCGGGCAAGCCGGTTGCACTCGCGCGGCTCGACACGCGACCGGTGGTGCTGCTGCCCGGCAACCCCGGCGCGGCGATGACCGCGTTCGCGCTGTTCGTCGCGCCGCTGATCCGCCGCTTGCAGGGGCGCGCCGCACGCCTGCCGATCGTGCCGTCGCTGCCGATCGACGGCGACTTCGAACCGGACGCGCAGCGCGAGCGCTTCGTGCGCGTGCACTGCACGGTCGGCCTCGACGGCATGCCCGTCCTCGATACGCTGCGCCAGCAAGGCGCCGGCACGCTGCAGTCGCTCGTGCAGGCGAGCGGGCTGGCCCGGCTGCCGGCCGGGCGACGCATCGCGAACGGCGACGCGGTACCGTATTACGAATTCGCGCCGTGGCTCGCATGAGCGCGACGCCCGACTCGCGCCCGCAGCCGCGCATGCGCCGCGCGTCCCGCACCGCGAACTGTATTCCTGCAATTCGGGCGCGATTGTGTCCCTGCCGGAAAAACCCGGCGGACTATCCTCACGAGGAGGCTCGTCACGCGCCGTGCGCCGCCATTTCGGCATGCGCACGGCCGACCGGCGCCGCCCCTTCGCTTACTTCATGCAGGCCGACGAACCGATCGTGAATGCCATCGTTTCCGCCGCGCCGGCCGCCGCCGCAGCTTCCGGCGGCGCATCGCCCGGCGCCTTCCCCCGCCCGACCGACACGCTCGGCCGCCCGCTGCGCGACCTGCGCCTGTCCGTCATCGACCAGTGCAATTTCCGCTGCGGCTACTGCATGCCGCGCGAAAGCTTCGGTGCCGACTATGCGTTCATGCCGTCGTCCGAACGGCTGTCGTTCGCGCAACTGGAAAAGATCGCCCGCGCGTTCACGTCGCTCGGCGTCGAAAAGATCCGCATCACGGGCGGCGAGCCGCTGCTGCGCCGCAACCTCGAAGCACTGATCGAACGCCTCGCCGCGCTGACGACCGTCGACGGCAAGCCCGTCGAAATCGCGCTGACGACCAACGGCTCGCTGCTGGCCGCGAAGGCGCGTTCGCTGCGCGACGCGGGCCTGTCGCGCGTGACCGTCAGCCTCGATGCGCTCGACGACGCGATGTTCCGCCGGATGAGCGACGCCGACGTGCCCGTGTCGCGCGTGCTGGCCGGCATCGAGGCCGCGCAAGCGGCCGGGCTCGCGCCGGTCAAGGTCAACGCGGTGATCGAGCGCGGGGTGAACGACGACCAGATCCTGCCGCTCGTGCGGCACTTCCGGCATACGGGCGTGGCCGTGCGTTTCATCGAATACATGGATGTCGGCGGCGCGAGCTTCTGGTCGGGCGACAAGGTCGTGCCGGCCGCGCAGATGCGCGCGCTGATCGATGCGCACTATCCGCTCGTGCTCGTCGGCGAACCGGCGCACGATGCGACCGCGATCCGTTGCGCGCACATCGACGGTGCAGGCGAGGTCGGCTTCATCGCGAGCGTGTCGCATCCGTTCTGCGGCACCTGTTCGCGCGCCCGCGTGTCAGCCGACGGCACACTCTATACGTGCCTGTTCGCGACGCAAGGCACCGACCTGCGGCCGTGGCTCGACGAAGCAGCGTCGAGCGCCGGCCTCGCCGCCGCCGTGCGCGATCGCTGGACGCACCGCGACGACCGCTATTCCGAGCGCCGGGCCGCGCGGCCGGCCCGCGTGCCGGGCAAGACCTATCCGACCGTGCGCATGTCGCTCGTCGGCGGCTGAGCGCCGCCGCGCGACACCGCACGCGCCGCCAAATGGAGAACCAGTCATGACGACCTTCACCGAATCCCCTGCCGGGCTGCCGGACGATCCGTTGCGTGCCGGCGGCCACCCGCCTCCCGTCGATGCGGCCGACCCGCACCACGAACCGCCGCCCGCGATCACCGCCGGCTTCGAAGTGCGCGTGCAGTACGCGCCGATCGACGCAGGCGCGGAGCTCGCGCCGATCGTTCGCAATCCGAATGTCGGCGCGGTCGTGAATTTTCTCGGGGTCGTGCGTAACGAAGGTGATGTCGACGATGTCGTCGCGCTCGAGGTCGAGCACTACCCGACGATGACCGAGCAGGCCCTGTGGAGCATCGTCGAGGAAGCCAGTGCGCGCTGGCAGCTCGAAGCGGTGAAGATCGTGCATCGCGTCGGGCGCATTCCGCTCGGCCAGGCCGTCGTGCTGGTCGTGGTGGCCGCCGCGCATCGCGCGTGTGCGTTCGATGCGTGCGAATTCCTGATGGACTTCCTGAAGACCCACGCGCCGTTCTGGAAGAAGGAGATCCGGCACGACGGCGAATCCGGCTGGGTCGAGGCGAAGGCGCACGACGACCAGGCGATGCGTCGCTGGGGCTGAGCCGGTCCGCCGCGCGTTTTCCGATTCCGCCGACTCCATTCAAGACATCGCAATGAAACTGACGATCAAATACTTCGCAAGCATTCGCGAACAACTCGAGCGCGACGAGGAAACCATCGAGGTCGACGCACGCGAACTCACCGTCGACGCGCTGCGCAGCACGCTGGCCGCGCGCGACGCACGCAGCGCGGACGCGCTGCGGATGGACAGGCCCGTGCGCGCGGCCGTCAACCTCGAGATGGTGACGGGTGAATTCGTCGTGCGGGAGGACAGCGAGGTCGCGTTTTTCCCGCCGGTGACGGGCGGGTGACGTCGCGACGGACGGAATCTCTCCGGGGCCGGATACGGGCCGGCGCGTGTCGGCTGCTTGCCCTTCGCGATACAGATTCCGGGTTCCGGCAGCCCGATGCGTACGCGCGCATGCCATCTGGTTCGGCAGGCAACACGCACCACCGCGATCGGCCCTCACGAGGACAGGATCGTCGCCGGAGGCGCTTCACGATCGGGTTTCGGCCCGACGAAATTCGGACGGCGACATGCCCTCCCAGCGGATGAATGCACGGCGGAAATTCCCGAGACTGTCGTAGCCGAGCGGGAACGCGATTTCCTGCAGGCTGAGCTTGCCCGACTTCACGCTCTCGACCGCCAGCGCGTGGCGCACGCTTTCGAGGATCTCGCGATACGACGTTCCGTCGTCGGCCAATCGCCGGTGCAAGGTGCGAGGCGTCATGTTCAGCAGTTGGGCGGTCGACTGTTGCGACGGGAACGCGCCCACCCGCTCGAGCATCAGCCGCCGGCCCCTGGGCGCAAGCGCATGGGGCATCGGCGGGCCGCGAACGGGCGTGTACTTCCTGCTCTGCGCGTTGTGGGGCAAGGCGCTGCTGGAAATCGTCAACTACATGGAGCACTACGGCATCGTTCGCGATCCGGGCACGCCGGTCCAGCCGCGCCATTCATGGAATACCAATCGACGCATCAGTTCGTGGTCGATGTTCAACCTGATGCGCCGTTCGCATCATCATGCTCAGGGCGAAGTGCCCTATCAGGATCTCAAGCCGTTTGCCGATGCGCCGATGATGATCGGCGGCTACCTGACGACGATCGTCGTCGCGATGATTCCGCCGCTTTGGCACCGGCTGATGCCCCCCAAGGTACTTGCATGGGATCGCACCCATGCGACGGAACCGGAACGATGCCTCGCGGCCGACGCCAATGCGCGCAGCGGTATGACGGGGTTCGTGGCCGCGACGTGATACAAGCCTCGCGCGGGCACGACGCGAAACGCGTCGCTGCGCTTTTCACGGGTGAAGTGACACGTTGAAATCCTCGTCGAATCGCGATACGGCTCCGTGGCGGCGCTGGCTGCGGCCCGCGGCAGCGTGGCGGCCGGTACGCTGAATGTGCCGGCGTCGCAATCGATGCCGGCACATTCTGTCGTTCAGTGTTTGCGGGAAGCGAAGCGTGTTGTACGCGGGAACGTGCGGTCGTCCATCATTCCGGCAATCACGCGTTGCCCATACCGCCCGGCAACGCAGCGCGCATCAATGCAGCCACTTCCTCACGATCGTCGCGAACACGACCATCGCGGCGCAGCGGATATTGCCAGCACCGTTGTCGGTCCCGGCCAAGCTCACAGGCCTTCCTTCGCGGGGTCGCTTCATGCAACGGAAAAGAACACGCTTACGCGCTTGACTCCGAGAGGCCGGAGTTTGAAATGTGTCTTCATCGGCATCGCGGGGAACGAGATTTTTCCCTGCGCTCTAATGTGAGCGAAATTTCCAGGAGATCACTTGCGAGTACTTGCGCCTGTTTCGCTTGCTCCGCGTGGCGCTTGAGGTCTTCCAACGGCGAACCCAAGTGATCCTCCGTTCCGCCCATGAAAATCAAAACCGCCGCGTTGGCGTGGGCGCGGGCGCGCGCGGCGTGGAACTGAGCTTTCCGGACACGTGAGCCGATCAGGTCTACGTGAGCGCGAGTGCTCGGAAAATGCGCGGTCGGCAGCCTCGCGTGCCGAACTTCGAGACTTTCGAGTTCGGAGACACTCGCTTCCGCTCTGACGGCAGAAATGGTAGCGGCGAGGACCACATTGGCCCCGCTCGGATCCTCGACAAGATCGCTCGACGATTGAAGGCCGATTGGCTTGCGATTCGCCGCGGGAATGCAACTCGAAACCCGAGCACGAATGCGTCCCAACGCAACGCGAATTCGGTCGAGCGACAAGGATATGGACATGGCAGGGCATAAGCCTATGCATGAACCGGACCGGCACTCAGTGGCCAACGACCGTATTCGGGATGATGCGTGACGACGGACGATGGCATGGCAATTCAACTCAGTGCATCGGTTGCCGATGATGCCGCCGGCTCCGCGATCCAATTCGACCGGTGGATCAGGAACTGTTCCCTTGCCCGGCCAGCGATCCACCGAGGCTCTCGTCCCCGCCCACTCCATAAGGCGCCAGACTCCGGATCACGATACTTTACCGTGGCCGGGCCGCGACGCTTGCCGCGACGCAGCTTGAGCTTGCGTTCAGAGAACAGGTCCTCTGGCATCAGGTCGAATTCCTCGATCAATTTTTGTATTTCCTTAACCGCACTCGCCAATTCCTGAGTGCGAGCAAGCTCAGCCTGCTTTTGAAGTTCCTGAATCTGCTCTTTCAAATCACGGTAGCTTTGCATATCGTATTCTCGAAGAGAAGAGCGCCAAGCACTCACCTTGGTTCTCGGATGTTGCGATCATTAAATATAGGTATGCGAATTATATGAATCATACGCACCGCACCCGTATGAAATCAAAAGCGCGATCGAGAGGGGGATCGCGAACCGCCTGCGCTGAGATCTCGCGAGTCGCCGAACACAGGCAGGGCCGGCGACAGATTACCGGCTCCGTGCCCTGGTGTTCGATCCCCGTTGGGGACGACGACCGCATTGGGTGATTCGGGCAGAAGCAGTGGCTGGCGCGCTTGCGCGGCGCGCCTCGTTCACGATCGACTTCACTTCTGCCAGAGCGGATCGGTCATCCGGGACGCCATCGACGTTCAGCGCGCTTCATTGATTTCCCTTCAGCTTCAGCCAGACCTTGTTACGCAGTTGAATCGCTGCAGGTGAACACATCTTGTAAGGCTTGAGTCGATCCTTATACTGCTCCGGCGTCTTGATCGCAGGATTGTCATGCAGCGCAGGATCAATGTAGCGCTCCGATCCGATAATCTCGTTGCTGTACCGTAGCGCGTTCGTCACCAGCGCGATGTTCTCGGGTCGCATCATCCAGTCGATGAACTTGTAAGCCGAGTCGACATTTCGCGCTTTTGCCGGAACAAGCAGGCTGTCCATGAACAGTCGGACGCCCTCTTTCGGATACACGAACCGGATAGTCGGCAAGCGATCCTGTGCTCGCGCAGCGGCACCATTCCAGACGTGCTGCACGATGATTTGCCTGGACGCGAGACGATCGACCGTTCCGTCGTTGCTATAGGTCTTCACGAATGGTTTCTGCTTCTGCAGTACGTCGAGGACGCGTTTCGCATCGTCGGGGCGCTCGGTGCATTCATCCTGTCCCAGATACCAGCTCGCTGCCATGTACAGTTCCTCCTCGACGTCCAGATCGCCGACCTCGCCGCGAAGTGCCACGGGGGGCTCGAAGAACGACTTCCAGCTATCGTCGAGGCGTCCGCCCGGCACACGCGCGCTGTCGTAGGCAAACCCGGTCAGGACGACCGTGAAGGGCATCGCGTAGTCCCGCTGGGGATCGAACGACGGATGACGGTACTCAGGCTTGATGTTTGCGACATTCGGCAACTTGCGCTTGTCGAGCTTGAGCAGAAGGCCGGACTTCACGAGCACCGGAACGTAGTAGTCTCCGGCGACCACAACGTCGTACCCCCCTCCTCCTGCCTGCAGTTTCTGGGTCAGCGCTGCATCGCTCGCATAGGTGTCGAGTGTCGTCTCGATGCCGGTATCAGCCTGGAACTTCTTGAGCAAATTGACAGGCAGGATGTTCGGCCAGCTTCCGATATGCAGCTCGGCGGCCTGGGTCGTGACAGCGGCAAGAAGCAACATCGCACCGATTGTTTTTTTCATGCTGTTCCTATTGCGTGGAGATTGGCGTGGTGTATCTCGGACTGCTCGGCCCTGGATCTTCTTTTACCTCGCGCACCGATGATCCAGACTACCGTCAGTTGGATTGTCGAGAGGCCGATGACGACGGTTGACACGGCGCTGACCTTGGGTGTGATTCCGATCTTCAATGCACCGAAGATATACATCGGCAATGTGGTCATGCCGGCGCCGGCGAGAAAGTAGCTGGTGACGTAATCATTCATCGACGCGACGAACGACAGCAAAGCCCCTGCGATGATGCCGGGCAGAGCCAAAGGCGCGGTAATTTGCCGAAATGCAGCCCATGGCGTGGCCGACAGGTCCGCGGCCGCCTCGAGCAGCGTGCGATCGATCGTCTTGAGTCTGGCTTTGATCGGCAGATAGGCCAGCGGCACACTGAACACCACATGAGCAAACAGCACGGCGCCGAATCCAAGCTCTGACTCGAACATCGAGAACAGCATCATGGTCGCGATCGCCAGCACGATTTCAGGTATCGCGAGCGGAAGCGCAATGACGAGTCCGACCGAATCAAAACCACGCCGGTCACTTCTCGACCACCAGGCGACCGCCGCGCTCGTCGCGAGCGTGGTGGAGAGCACCGTCGACGCCAGCGCCAGCAACAGTGAATTCTTCGCGGCGCGGACCAGCGTCGGATCGGACCAGGCCTCGATGTAACCTCGAATGCCAAACCCGTCCCATATGAGGGCCGACGGGCCGACGTTGAAGCTCATCGCCATCACGGTCAGCATCGGCAGATAGAGGAACACCAGCACCGCGCACGCGATCGTTGCGGTCAACGGAAACCGGCGCAGTTCAGGCGAAATCATGAACGCGCTCCTGCCGTTGGAAGAGCGAACCTAGTCGAGACGCGAGCATCGCCAGAAGCACAGCGGCGAGCAACGCGAACGACATCGCGGCGCCCAATGGCCAATCCCGTCCGCCGGCAAACTGGAAGTCGATCAGATTGCCGATCATGAAAGCGTGGTTACCGCCGAGCAGACCCGGGATCGTATAGGAACCCAGCGCCGGAACAAAGACGAGCCCGATTCCTGCCATGATGCCCGGACGACAACACGGTACGACGACATGGACCAGTACCGCCGGCTTGTGTGCCCCCAGATCGTAGGCCGCTTCGGCCAACCGCCAGTCGAAGTCATCAAGCGCAGCGAAGATCGGCAGGACCATGAACGGCGTGAATGCATAAACGAGACCGATCAGCGTCGCAAGATCGGTGTAGAGCAATCCGAGCGGGCCATGCATGAGGCCGGCTCGGGACAGCATCTGATTCAAGAGGCCGTCGTCCGCAATGACGATGATCAATCCGTACATCTGGACGACGACGCAGGTCCAAAACGGGATCGTGATCAGGATCAGCAACGCGGCCTTCCACTTCAGGGAGCGCGTCGCCATGAACAGCGCCGTCGGGAACCCGATCAGCAGACATCCCGCGGTGGTCAGTACGGCCATGGTCATCGACCTGATGAAAATGGCGAGATAACCCTGCTGAAGGACGCGTCCCCCATCCCAGTCCCGATCGAAGAGAATCCGCTCGTATGCCCCGGCAGTGAAGTCGCCCCACGAGACGCCGCCGAAGTCGCGCGGTGCACTGAGCGAGACCACTGCCAGAACGATCATCGGAAGGACAACGCCCGCGATCATGACGAGCGCCGTCGGGCTGGTCATTGGCCGCCATGATTTCAGCAGATTGAGTATTGGGACTCGGCGCACTGCCAACTACCTCAAATCATTCAGTTCGATTGGCAAGAAGCGTACCAAATCGATGGCATCATTTATAGTCGGCATGTGTGCCGATCACGCCAATGTGTTACCCCTGTGTGCCATTTCCATTATAAATTTGAGGAAATGTATTTTATTGCGGATTATTGCATATTTAGAAATTTCCGCGCTCGAGTCTTACTGAGGGCGCCATCCATAATTTTCGGGGCTAACCGAACATTTCGTCTAAATGTTCGGTCACGGTGCACAGCGTCATGCGCCGACGCCAAACCGATAATTCGCGGGGTGTGCGACGACGTCACCGGCAGAATCGCTTGACTCCAGCCTCCGGAGCGAACACGTGGACGCCACGGTTTCCATGCAGCGCCAACTGCGCCATCGCGAACAACAAGCGACACACTTCAAACGGATCAATAACACTCACAATAATTCTGTTGACGGATGTTCGTTATGGTGCTCAGTTGACCACCACGGCTATCTGACACCCGCGATCACGTTCGTTGGAGAATTTGCAAAAATCGTGAGATAGTTATCCGAGTTTCGCCACGTAAATTTCACATAACGAGAAGAGAGACGGTAAAAACATGGCCACTGCTGAGCAGCTAGAATACCGACCGATGACTGAGCGCGACGTCGGCGCTTTTTATGATGTGCGATTCTCCGTGAGCGAGAATAGAATCCATCCCCACCAGGTTCATCTTCTGAACCGCAACCTCCTGATCGAGAAAATCAGGCAGGGAGGTGGCTGGATCTGTGAATGTGGCGACGAGGTCGCCGGGGTCTGTCTGCCAGTCATCACCGAGACGCCGTTCATCTCGGCCTTGTTTGTGGCACCGCAGTTCCATGGTGTCGGCATCGGCCGCGAGCTGCTTGCCCGTGCGCTTACATGGCTGAAAGACAAGGGAGTGAATCATGTCACCCTTGTGACCGATCCAGGCTCGCGGGCCGATGGCTTTTACCAGCGTCTTGGGTGGAAGCGCGGCGAATTGGACGAGTACGGGTGTCAGGTCGTATTTACAAAGTTGCTTGTGGACTAGAATCCAAGGAGTCGAATGAAGCCGGTAGCCGACGCGATTCGCCGCACTGCTGCGCAATGTCCAGCGCCACTGCACACCATCTTCATCACGCTCGATTTGATGAAGCGCATGGGTGTTCCGGTCGACGTCTTGCTGAAAGGCACCGGCATTTCTCCGGCAGACATCGAGCGGCCCGGTGCAATGGTGACGCATGCACAGGAAATGGTCCTGTTTGCGAATGCGCTGGAAGCGACCGGCAACAGCGCGATCGGACTGCATATCGGATATGCGATCCCGGTGACGTCGTACGGCCTGCGCGGCCACGCAATGCTGGTGAGCCCGACGTTGGGCGATGCGCTGCGCATGGGCTTCGAGCATCCGTTGCTCGGGATCAGTTATTTCAGAATCCGGATAACCACAATAGGCGAGACCGCGAGAATTATAGTTGGCGGCTATACCTATCGTACCGACCTGCTTGTCGTAAATACCGATATGGTATTTACCGCCTTACGTCGACAGATACGCGATTTGATCGGACACAATCCCGATTTTTCCAGAATAGGGTTTGTTTTTCCCGAGCCGCCACACGCGAGTTCTTACGCCGAATATTTTGACTGCCCCATCGAATTCGAGGCCGACGAAAATTACCTCGAATTCAGCTCATCGGTGCTGGAGATTGCCCTTCCGCTCGCCCATCCGATCGAATTCGAAGTCGCGAGGAAAGCGTGCGCCAAGCGTGAATTTGAACTGGCGCACTGGGTTCCGTCCGACCTCATCGGGCGGCTGCTCGGTCTTATGTATGATGACCCTACGTGCCAGGATATTGCGGAACAATCCAGAAAAC
This sequence comes from Burkholderia sp. LS-044, assembly GCF_004803625.1. Taxonomy (NCBI): domain Bacteria; kingdom Pseudomonadati; phylum Pseudomonadota; class Betaproteobacteria; order Burkholderiales; family Burkholderiaceae; genus Burkholderia; species Burkholderia sp. LS-044. The sequence goes on along the minus strand of NZ_SSWO01000008.1, from coordinate 128,793 downwards.
TCGGAATGTCAATGCGGAGTTTGCAGCGGAAGCTTCAGGAAATGGGCACATCGTTTAGCGACCTGTACGATATTGTCCGACAAGATCTGACGTCGCGATATCTTGCGGAAAAGGAATATACAATCAAGGAGATAGCTGCCAGATTGGGGTATAAGAATTCCTCCGCATTCAGTCGGGCAATGAAACGATGGTCAAGATTTTCACCTGAATGATCGCGACATTTCATTACCGCCCCTGCCTCGATTCCACATGCAAGAAGAAGTTTTACAACTTTTTGACTGTATGGAAAAGAACACGGCGGCGTGCACGCCGACACGACGCGCAATAGGGGTAAATCCTGTCGCTTCCTCGCCAACCCGGCCGATAGTTCCGCCGTTCTGGCCTGGTTCGGCGCGCTGAGCAATCTTTCGTCCGGGGCACGTCACCGTCATACAGGGCGACGCGCTTTGGGCGCCTGCTTCTGCGTAGCCGTCGACCAGTCGCGGCTACGGAGGGAAGTTCGGGGCAGTATGTCCGCGCGTCAGACCGGTTCGGTCGCAACGCCCGGCGAATTCAGTTCACGCCACCGGTTCGGGGTGATGCCCTCCCAGTCGCGGAACGCGCGATAGAACGAGCTCGTGTCCTGGTAACCCAGCAGGCAGGACACCTCATCGATTCCCGCGGCCGGGTCCGCAAGCAACCGGCGCCAGAGCTCCTGTCGCGCTTCGGCAAGCAAATCCCGGAACGTCGTGCCTTCGTCCGTGATGCGCCGTTGCAGGGTCCGCTCGCTCATTCCGAGGTCGCGCGCGACGCCCGACAGTTCCGGCCGGCCGCTTGCGAGGCATCGCTTGAGTACGACTTTCACCTGCTCGCGGATCGGGCTGCGCGCGTCGATTTCCCCCAGCGCCGCCGTCAGTGCGGGGGTCAGCATGTCGAGCAATTCAGGATTGTGACCGGGAAACGGACGGCCCAGATCGGTCGATTTCAGCACGAGCGCATTGCGCGAAGCACCGTAGCGAATCGGACAGCCGAAATACGCGCGGTAGACCTCGTCCCTCGGGCCGGTACGAACGAACTCCACGCGACGCGGCGTCACGTGTTGCCCGGTGCCGCGCCTGCCGAGTTCGAGCAGCATCGCGAACGTGACGTCGGTGGCAACGGCGGGTTCCGGTTCAGTTGCGTACGGCCAGGCCGAGGCAAGGATGCATTCGCCGCCCTCTTCGACGATATGCAACTGCTCCGGCGTGCAGAGCCGCTTGAAGCGGGCAACCCGCTCGAGGCCGTCGCGATAGTCTCGCGCATGGAACGCAGCCACGATGAAAGGGGGATGCGTTGCGGCTTCGCTCCCGGTCACCAGCGCGATGCCCAGACCGGGCTCGGGCGCCAGTTGCCCGGCCGCTTTCCATAGCGCGAAGTACTGGTCGGTGCTCACGAGCGCTTGCGGATTCAGGTGCAGCGTGGCGGGTAACCGGGCCTGACGCAGTACCGCGGCCGGCGCCAAGCCGGCGTGCGCCATCGAGCGCCAGAACGCCCGCGGTATCTTGCATCTGTCTGCCATGACTGCGCCCATCGTTACCCCTGCGTGGAAAAGCCCCTGCCGCTCGTGCGCCCGGCTCGTGGCGGGCGCGCGGATCATCCTAGCGCATCTGGCTCATGATGATGCGGTCGAACACGCGGTCGCCCAACCAGGCGCGGATCAGGATCATCGGTTTCGCGTACTTGCCGGCGACGTATCGCGTGCGCGGTTTTCTCGCGCGCACTGCCTGCGATACGACGTTGGCGATGACATCCGGGTCGGTGCCGCGTCCGTTGCCGTAGGCTTGCTGCGTCGCCTTCGCGACAGCCTGGATCAGCTTCGCATAGGCGCCGCTGCCGGAGCGGGTCAGCAGGCTGCGCGAAACCACGTCGCCGAACCCCGTCTCGATCAGGCCGGGCTCCACGATCACGACGCGGATGCCGAACGGCGCGAGTTCGAGCCGCAGGCAATCCGACCAGCCTTCGAGGGCATGCTTCGTCGCGTGATACCACGCACCGAGCAGCGTATAGATCTTGCCGCCCATCGACGTGATGTTGACGATCGTGCCGCTGCCCTTCTCGCGCATGGCGGGCAGGAGCAACTGCGTGAGGCGGGCCGTGCCGAACACGTTGACCTCGAACTGGTATCGCGCCTCCTCGATGCCGATGTCCTCCACCGGCCCGTACAGCCCAAACCCGGCGTTGTTCACGAGCACATCCACGCCCCCGGTTTCCTTGAGAATCGTCTCGACGGCCGCCACGATCTCCGCGTCGCGGGAAATGTCCATGCGCAGCAGCCTCGCGCCGAGGCGTTCGAGGTCGATCATCTTGTCCAGGTTCCGTGCAGCCACGTAGACCTGAAAGCCGTCCTGGATCAATTGCCGGGCAATTTCCTTGCCCATGCCCGAGGAGGCGCCCGTCACGAGGGCCGTCTTCTTGCTTCTATCAAACATCGTGGTCTCTCACCGAGTTCTGACTGGCGTGAACGTTACTCGCCGCACGGCGCCGGCGCACTAACGAAAGGCGCCACTCTGGTCGCAATTCGCGCCAAGGCGAGCGCGGCGGCCGGGAAGCGCTCCGCCGCGCGGCCCCTGTTCCGCGGGGAATGGCGCCGTTCGCAACGGGAGCGACGCCATCCGTCACTGTCCGATCCAGCCTCGGCCCTTACGATCCGGTTGTCTATCGCAGACGGATCGGCGGCGCTCTCTACGACGGCTCCGCCGGGCGCACGTACACCTGCAAGGCGACCATCAAGGACGGGAAGATGCTTCTGCGCGGCTACCTCGGCATTTCCGCGCTGGGAGAGACCAGGGTGTTTCATCGCGCGAACGGGTAGCGAAATACACGTCGAAAGGCACCAAGAACGCCCCGACGCCGTGGGTATTCGTCGGCGGATTTCCTGGAGTGCTCCGATGAAACGGACAAGCTATCCGAATACCCGAGCCCATACCGCCCGAAGGCGTCGCGCGCGGTCTTCGAGGAGATAGGAGGCCGCCAGCGTCAGGAGACCTGAAATTGCGCCCGTCACGATGTGCTCGACATAGGGGATGCGGTAGTGACTCGTGTGCGAGTAGGCGTCGCCCAACGTCGTCAGGCAGCCGACGATCAGCGCATTGCCGTATCGATGCGCATAGAGTTTCGCCACGGGCGTGAACGTCAAAAGGACGGCCAGGAGTCCGGTAAGCAGACCTGTATGAAATGCGATAGTCCAGTGGGCAACGCTCATGATGTTGCCCCAGCTCCCCGGCATGCAGGTCATGCATGCACTGGTCGGCTGCCAGAAGCGCTGGATAAACAGTCTGACGCGATGTTTCCACTCGGTTGACATGATGCATTCCCGTCGATGCCGTTGTCATGGCCAACGCCGCCACACGTATCGTTGAAGCAGATTCCACACCCTTCAGCGAGCTTGCCGCCCCCGCATGGATGGGCTGGCCGTAGGCCAGAGAGGCAGAACAATAACCCGGACATGGGGGGAATACTACTCCACGATCGGAAGGCCGCTGCTTCGACCGGGGCCGGCATTCGACGCTCGCGTCTGTCGGTGCGATTCGATCCATGACGGGCATCGGGCATCGGGCTTTCGCGCGAAGTCGACGTCCGGCGTCAACGGAAAATTCAGCCGGTGTATCGACGTTTGACGCCCCGCCTGACCGGCAAACGTCGCCGTCATATAGAATGATGCGCTTTGCGCGTACGCCCATGTGGTTCAAGAATCTTCAGCTTCATCGTCTTCCGGCCCCTTGGGCCGTTACCCCCGACCAGATGGAAGCCTGGCTGGCGCCCTACGCGTTTCAGCCGTGCAACAGCATCGAGATGCAGCGCTTCGGATGGGCGTCGCCGCGTGACGACGGCGCGCTTGTGTATTCGAACAACCGGCAGATGCTGCTGGTGTTTCGTTCGGAAAAGAAGCTGCTTCCGGCGTCGGTCATCAATCAGGTGACCAAGGCCCGGGCGCTCGAGGTCGAGGAGCAACAGGGCTTCAAGGTCGGACGAAAGCAGCTGCGCGAACTCAAGGAGCAGATCACCGACGAACTGCTGCCGCGCGCGTTCAGCATTCGCCGCGATACTCGCGTGTGGATCGATACGGTGAACGGCTGGCTCGTCATCGATGCGGCTTCACAGGCGCTCGCCGACGAGATTCGCGGCCTGCTCGTCAAATCGATCGACCAGTTGCCGCTCGCCGGCGTTCAAGTGGCGCATTCGCCGGTTGCCGCGATGACGGACTGGCTGCTGTCCGGCGAGGCGCCGGGCGGATTCACCGTGGACCAAGACGCCGAGTTGCGTTCGAGCGGCGAAGGCGGCGCCACGGTGCGATACGTCGGCCACGCGCTGGAAGCGAACGACATGCGCCGGCACATCGAGGCCGGCAAGCAATGCATGCGCCTCGCGATGACCTGGAACGACCGGATCTCCTTCGTGCTGACGCCGTCGCTGACGATCAAGCGCGTGTCGCCGCTCGACGTGATCAAGGAGGCGGCGGATCCCACCGCGCAGAACGACGATGAGCGCTTCGATTCGGACGTCACGCTGATGACGGGTGAATTGGCGCGGATGCTCGCCGATCTCGTCGAAAGCCTCGGGGGTGAACAGCAGCACGACTCGATTCAAAAGGCAGCAGCCTGACCGCCGTCGGTTGTCGCGGATCATGGCTGCTTTGCCGCAATCGCTCCGCCACGCATTCGTCTGCCGATTCGCCTGTCGGCCCCATGCGCGCGTCCGGCTGACGGCTCAGGGGATGAGCCGGGCCGAACGGTCCGTCGATCCGGCACACGCTTGCACGATCTGCGCCCCGGCAGCGTCGTCGAGCATCGACGACGCCAGCAGCGCGCGCGTGTAGGGGTGTGACGGCGAATTGAGCACCTGCAGCGTGTCGCCTTCTTCGACGATGCGCCCCGCCTGCATCACGATCACGCGGTGCGCCATCGCGCGCATCACGGCCAGATCGTGCGTGATGAACAGGTAGCTGAGCCGATACCGGGCCTGCAGGCTCGTCAGCAACGCCAGCACCTGCTTCTGGATCGACACGTCGAGGGCGCTGGTCGGCTCGTCGAGCACGAGCAGCTCGGGCTCCACCGCCAGCGCCCGCGCGATCGCGATCCGCTGTCGCTGCCCGCCGGAGAACTCGTGCGGATAACGCAGCATCGTGTCGGCCGGCAGCCCGACTTCCTCCAGCAACGCCGCGACGCGCGCGCGGCGCGCGGCCCCCGCCAGTTCCGGCCGATGCAGCGCGAGCCCTTCGCCGACGATCTGCTCGATCGTCATGCGCGGCGCCAGCGAACCGAACGGATCCTGAAACACCACCTGCAGCCGCCCGTATAGCGCGCGGCGCTCCGCTTTCGCGCGCAGCGCCGCAAGCGGCAGCCCGTCGATCTCGATCTCGCCCGACGCAGGCCGCTGCAGGCCGAGCACCGCCGACGCGAGCGTCGATTTCCCCGAACCCGACTCGCCGACGATCCCGACCGTCTCGCCACGACGCAAGCTCAGTTGCGCGTCGTGCACCGCACGGAATGCGGTCTGCCCGAATACCGCGCGCCAGCCTTTCGCGGTGGTCCGGTAGTCGACCGCGAGCGCACGCACGTCAAGGATCGTTCGCGCGTCGGCCGCGACCGGCTCGATCGCACGGCGCGGCGCGCTGTCGAGCAGCCGGCGCGTATAGGGATGCCGCGGCGCGCCGAACAGCGCCCCGGTTTCGTTTGCCTCGACGAGCACGCCGTGCTCCATCACCGCCACGCGCTGCGCGAAGCGCCGCACGAGGTTCAGGTCGTGCGTGATCAGCAGCACGGCCATTCCGCGCGCGGCGGCCTCCTGCTCCTGCAGGTCGAGCAACAGGTCGACGATTTGCTGGCGCACGGTCACGTCGAGCGCGGTGGTCGGCTCGTCCGCGAGCAGCAGCCGCGGCCGGCACGCGAGTGCCATCGCGATCATCGCGCGCTGCCGCTGGCCGCCCGACAACTGGTGCGGAAAGCTGTCGATACGGCGCTCCGGCTCCGGAATCCCGGTGCGGCGCAGCAGCTCAATACCGCGCGTCCGCGCCGCACCCGGCCTCAGCCCTTCATGCAGCCGCAAGCTCTCGGCGATCTGCCGGCCGATCGTATACAGCGGATTGAGCGCCGTCATCGGCTCCTGGAACACCATCGCGATGTCCGCGCCGCGGATGCCGCGCATCTGCCGCTCGCTCTTCGTCAGCAGATCCTCACCGTCGAACAGCACGCGCCCCGACAGGCTTGCCTGCCGCACCAACCGCATGATCGACAGCGCGGTCACGCTCTTGCCCGAGCCCGACTCACCGACGAGCGCGACCCGCTCACCGCGTTCGACCGACAGGCTCAGCTCGCGCACGACCGCCCGGTCGCCGAATCGGGCGGAGAAGCCATCCATTTCCAGCAACGGGTTCGTCATCATCGGCCTCCGCCAAATGCCGAGCCACGCGTGCGTGCATCGAGCGCGTTGCGCAGCGCGTCGCCGATGAAGGTCAGCAGCAGCAGCGTGACGACCAGCGCCGCGAAAGCCGATACCGAAATCCACCACGCGTCGAGATTGTTCTTGCCTTGCTTGAGCAGCTCGCCGAGGCTCGGTGTCGGCGGCGGCACGCCGAGCCCCAGGAAGTCGAGGCTCGTCAGCGACAGGATCGCCGCGCTCATCCGGAACGGCAGGAACGTGATCACCGGCGTCAGGCTGTTCGGCAGCACGTGCCTCCAGATGATCTGTGCGTTCGACAGCCCCATCGTGCGTGCCGCTTTCACGTAGTCGAGCGCGCGGTTGCGCAGGAATTCGGCGCGGACGTAGTCGGACAGCACGAGCCAGCCGAACATCGACAGCAGCACGAACAGCAGCCACAGCGACGGCGTGAAGATCGACGCGAAGATGATCAGCAGGTACAGGTCAGGCAGCGCGCTCCAGATCTCGATCAGGCGCTGGCCGATCAGGTCGGTGCGCCCGCCGTAGAAACCCTGCACCGCCCCCGCGAGCACGCCGATCAGCATGCCCGACGCGGTCAGCGCGAACGCCATCAGCACCGACAGCCGGAACCCGTACAGCAGCCGCGCGAGCACGTCGCGCCCGAACTGGTCGGTGCCGAGCCAGTTGCTCGACGACGGCGGCGCCGGATACGGGCGCGACGCGAAATAGTCGATTGTGTCGTAACGATAGCGGTTCGGCGGGAAGATCGCGAAGTTGCCGCGCGCGTCGAGGTTCGCGCGAATGGCAGGGTCGAGATAGTTCGTCTTCGCGGGAAAATCGCCGCCAAAGCGCGTTTCCGGATAATCCGTCACGATCGGGAACGCGTAGTGCCCGTCATACCGCAGCACGAGCGGACGGTCGTTCGACAGCACGTCGGCGAACAGGCTGATCGCGAACAGCGCGACGAAGATCACGAAACTCCAGTAGCCGAGCGGCTGCGTGCGAAAACGCAACCATGTGCGCCGCCACGGCGACGGCGAGGCCGCGCACGCCGCGCATGCCTGGTCAGCGGTCCAGGCTGTTGAACTGGATACGGGGGTCGACGAGGACATAGCAGATATCCGCGATGAGTTTGGTCAGAAGACCGATGAGCGTGAACAGGAACAGCGAGCCGAGCACGACCGGATAGTCGCGGCGGATCACCGAGTCGTATGACAGTTGCCCCATGCCGTCGAGCGAGAACAGTGTCTCGATCAGCAGGTTGCCGTTCAGGAATGCACCGACAAACGCGGCCGGCAGCCCGGTCAGCAGCGGGATCGCCGCGTTGCGCAGCACGTGCTTCCACAGCACGTCGCGCTCGGGTACGCCTTTCGCGCGGGCGGTCAGCACGTACTGTCGGCCGATTTCATCGAGGAACGTGTTCTTGGTCAGGATCGTGACGATCGCGAAGTTGCCGACCACCGACGCCGTCACCGGCATCACGATGTGCCACAGATAGTCGAGCGCCTTTCCGATCAGCGTCAGGTCGTCGAAGTTGTCGGACGTGAGCCCGCGCATCGGGAACACCTGCCAGAACGTGCCGCCGCCGAACAGCATCAGCAGCAGCACGCCGAGCACGAAGCCCGGCACCGCGTAGCCGGCCAGCACCAGCACGCTCGTCACGGTGTCGAACCGCGACCCGTTGCGCACCGCCTTCGCGATGCCGAGCGGCACCGACACCAGGTACGTGAGGATCACCGTCCACATCCCGAGCGTGATCGACACCGGCAGCTTCGAGCGGATCACGTCCCACACGCGCGCATGGACGAAGTACGAGTCGCCGAGGTCGAATCGCGCGTATGCCTTCAACATCATCCAGTAGCGCTCGAGCGGCGGCTTGTCGAAGCCGAACTGCCTGCGGATCTGCTCGACCTGCTGCGGATCGACGCCCTGGCTGCCGTGGTAGCCCCCGCCTCCGCCGCCCGCCTCGCCGCCGTGCGCGCTGCCGTGGCGCAACTGCGTGAGGACCTGCTCGACCGGGCCGCCCGGCACGAACTGCGTGACCGCGAACGTGATCGTCACGACGCCGATCAGCGTCGGGACCATCAGCAGCAGCCGCCGGAATATGTAGCCAATCATCGTGGTGCTCTCCGTTCCGTCATGTACCGGAAACCCGGGCGGCGCCCGCCAGTTTCTTCCGGTACCAGTAGCTGATGATCCAGTCCTCATACTGGTAGGAATCCGGAACGATGGCCGGATGTCCGTAGCTCGCCTTGTACGCGATCCGTGCGTTCGGCAGGTAGTAATGCGGCACGAGGATGTACAGGTTGATCAGCACGCGGTCGAGCGCGTGCGTGGCCGTCTCGAGATCGTCGAGCGTGTCGGCCGCGAGCGCCGCGCGGATCAGCGCGTCGACCGCCTTCGACCTCACGCCCGGATAGTTCTCCGAGCCGACCTGGGACGCCGCCGCGCTGCCGAAACGGCGTGCGAGCTCCGCCCCCGGGATCGTGACGGGCGAATAGATGAAGGTCGTCATGTCGTACTGGAAGTTGTCCAGGCGCCGCTGGTAAAGCGCGCTGTCGAGCTCGTGCAGCGACGCGCGGATGCCGAGCGTGCCGAGCGCCTGGATGTACGGCAGGATCAACCGGTCCATGCCCGGCTGGTCGTCGATGATCTCGATCGTCATCGGCGTGCCGTTCGCGTCGCGCAGCGCACCGTCCCGGAAATGCCAGCCGGCCTGCGCGAGCAGGTCGCGCGCCTGCTTCAGGTTCGCGCGCAACGAGCCAGGCGGTAGCGTCGACGGCGGCCGGATCATCGGGCCGAACACCTCGGCCGGCAGTTCGGCGCGATACGGCGCGAGCAGCGCCAGCTCGCGCTCGCTCGGCATGCCCTTCGCGCCGAACCGGCTCGCCGCCCAGAAGCTGTCCGTGCGGCGGTACTGCCCGTAGAACATCATCCGGTTCATCCAGTCGTAGTCGAATGCGAGCGTCAATGCATGACGCACGCGTACGTCGGCGAACTGCGGTTTGCGCAGGTTGATCAGAAAGCCCTGCATCTGTGCGGGGCCGTCCGGGAATTCCCCCTGCTTCAGCATCCCGTTGCGGAAATTGCGGCCGACGTAACGACGTGCCCATTGCGTCGCGCTGTATTCCATGCGCGCATCGATGTCGCCGGCCTTGAACGCCTCCAGCATCGTGTACTGGTCGAGATACAGCTTGAACGACACGCGCGCGAAGCGGTACATGCCGCGCCGCGACGGCAGATTCGCGGCCCAGTAACGCGGGTTGCGCACATAGACGATCTGCTTGTCGTTCTTGCGCTGCTCGATCAGGTAAGGGCCGCTCGCGATCGGCGGCACCGTTGCGATCTGGTCGAACGGCGGCCGCGTGCCGTCGGCCCGCATGCCCCACTTCGGCGAGAACACCGGCAGGTCGCCCGCGATCAGCGCGGCGTCGCGCTCCGCATGCTTGAACTCGAAGCGCACCGTGTGGCCGTCGACGACCACTGCGCGCCGGATCACCGAAAACTGCGCGTTGAAGAGCGGCGACGCCTGCGGGCCCGACAGCGTGTCGAACGAGTATTTGACGTCGTCCGCCGTGATCGGGTCACCGTTGGAAAAACGTGCGGCCGGATCGATGTGGAACGTGGCCGAGAGTCCGTCGGGCGCGACCTGAACGTCGTCGGCGATCAATGCATACTCGGATGCAAGCTCGTCCCAGCTGCGCTGCATCAGCGTGTCGAACATCAGGTTCTTGATGTCCGGTGCGGGCGAGCCGCGCACGAGGAACGGGTTCAGCGAATCGTAGCTCTGCGCTTCGTTGTAGTTCTGAAAGGCCAGCGTGCCGTCGTCCGGCGCGTCGGGGTCCGCATACGCGAAATGCGTGAATCCCGCCGGATACTTCGGCGCGCCGAACTGCGCGATCGCCGGCGCAGCCACCGCGCTCGCGATCGCGACGCCGTACGCGAGCGCGGCTGCGCACACGGCGATCGCGCCCCGGGCCGCGATCGCCTGCGCGCGCCGCGCATGCAACATCGATACTGTCATCATCGGTCTTCGTGTGATCGCACCGGCGCGCGGCCGGTGCCATGTCGATTCGAAATGCGGAAACGCATGCGGTCGGCGACCGCAACGGCCGACCGCATGCGCGGGCACGCGCCGTCAGAACCGGTAGGTCGCACCGGCCTGCGCAAAGCGGCCGACGTACGTGTACAGCGACGTGTCGTAGCCGGTCTGGTAGGCCGCGTTCATGTACACGGGATCGAACGGCGGCTTGCGGTTGAAGATGTTGTTGATGCCCGCATACAGCGTCCAGTGCTTGAACCCGGTATAGCTGACGGTCATGTTGAACTGGCTGTACGACGCGACGCTGTCCTGCATGTTCGGGTAGTTCCCGGCCGGCAGGATCGCCTGGCTGTACGGGCCCACGTAGATCCACGTCAGCGTCGTGTTCCACTTCCGGTAGTTCCAGTTCAGGTCCGTATTGCCCTTCCAGCGCGGGAAGCTGCCGCCGAACGGCTGGTTCACCGAACCGTTGTTGCCCGCGAAGTCGGTATCGACGCCGCCCACCGGCATCTTGAAGTGCCACACGTACGCCCAGTCGCCCGACAGCGTGAACGTGCCGATCGCCGTCTTCACCGACTGGCGGAACGTCGTCTCGAAGCCGTCCGTGTCGAGATGCGACAGGTTCTTGTACGGCATCACCACGTACGCGATCGAACCGTTCGGGTTGCGTATCACGCGAGACGGATCGTTCGCGTCGACCACGCTCTGCACGTCGTCGGTACCGATCACGTTGTCGACGTGGATCTTGTACCAGTCGAAGCCGATGTCGGTCGTACGCGTCGGCGACAGCTGGAAGCCGATGTTGTAGTTCTTCGTGCGCTCGGGCTGCAGGTTCTGGTTGCCCGCCTGGATTTCTTCCGTCAGGTTGTACGAGCCGGGCGCGTTCCGATCGTGCGCGTCGATCACGCCTTGCGTGGAGAAGGTACGTGACGCCGTATTCTCGATCAGCGTCGGTGCACGGAAGCCGCGCGTGTACGACGCGTAGGTCGTGAACTCGCGCACCGGCTGGAAACGCAGCGCGAAGCGCGGCGAGAACGCCCCGCCGAAATCGCTGTAGTGATCGTAGCGGCCCGACTGGCTGAAGGTGAGGTTTTTCAGGATCGGTACGTCGAGCTGGTAGTAGACCGCCGCGACATTGCGCTGGCCGTTGACCGACTGCATCGCCGGCCGGATGAGCGTGCCGTCCGCCCAGCCCGAGCCCGTGCCGATGTACTGGGTTTCATGCAGGAATTGCGTACCCAGGCCGAGGCCGACGTTGCCGGTGGGCAGCGTGAACAGGTTCGGCGTCGCAATCGTCGCATCGACCGAGTCGAGTTTCGTGATCGCCTGCGTGCTGGTGCTGCCATAGGCGCCATCGAGGCCATGCGGCGTCGCGGCCGGATTCGCGAAGTCGAACCCGCCGTTCTGAACGATGTTCTCCAGCGCGGATGCCCGCATCCGGTTCGAGAAGTCGTTCGACACCTCGCTCTGCGAGTGCGAGTACGCCACCGACCAATCCCAGTCGCCCACCTTGGGTGTGGAGAAGGTACCCTTGACGCCCGTCGCCGCCCGCCAGAAATTCGCGCTCGTGCGAACGGACTGCGTGTCTCCGAACGTGTAGCGAAGCTGCGTCGGCGTGCCGAAAGGATTGTACGGATTGCTGCCCGGCACGACGTTCGGCACCAGCTTGACGCCCCCCGTCGCGGGATCGTACGTCTGCGTATTCGAACGCAGGCGCTCGACGCCGGTGTTCGTGACCGTCGTATTGTTGCTTTCCCACAGGTCAGCGAATGCCTGCATCGCGTCGTTGATCTTGAAGTCGGCATGCACCTTCGCGCTCAAGCGTTCGGTCCACGGCGAGATCGACGATGCGTACGCGGTGTTGTTGCCGCACACGCTGCCGCTTTCGCCGAATGCCTGCGCGGTCGAGCCGGCCGGAATCGCCTTGCCGCCGCGCGGGCATGGCGACAGCGGCACGTCGGTGCCATTGCGCCGCCAGTACGACAGCGATTCGTTGTTCAGGCCGCCGGGGAAATTCGAGAAATTCTGGTTCTGCGACATGTCGCGATCGGACGCCAGAATCCCGTTGGACTTGTAGTAGCTGAGCGCCGCGGTCACGTTGAAGCGATCCGAGTTCAGGTCGCCGATGCCGCCCAGGATGCTGAACTGGGTCGTGCCCGCGCCGCCGCCGCCCTGCGTCGCGCCGCCGTAGCTGCCGCCAAGCTCGAGCCCCTGGAAGTTCTTCTTGGTGATGATGTTCACGACGCCCGCGATGGCATCCGAGCCGTACTGCGACACAGCGCCGGTCTTGACGATCTCGATGCGGTCGATGATGTTGATCGGCAGCGTGTTCAGGTCGAAGAACTGGTCGGTGCCGTTCACGGCGAACGCGTAGGGTGCCACGCGCTGCCCGTCCACCAGCACCAGCGTGTACTTTTCGCTGAGACCGCGCAATGCGATGCCCGCACCGCCCGGCGCGAAACTGCCCTGCGCGCCCGAGCCTTCGCCCCAGCTGCTTGACGAGTTCGCCGACACGCCGCGCAGGAAATCCGATACCGTCGTGTAGCCGCTGTTCTCGATGTCCTTGGCCGTGACGGTCTGCACCTGGTTGAAGCCGACCTTGTCCGCACTGCGGATCAGCGAGCCCGTCACCTCGAAGCGCTTGATCTGCGCGACCTTGCCCTGCGCCGCCGCGCCACCGGCCGGCACGCCGGCTCCCGGGCCCGGCTCACCGGTCGGCACAGGCGCATCCTGCGCGACCGCCGTCGCAATCTCTGCCCCCCCGGGCGACGGCTGACTCTGCGCGAATGCCGGCGCCGCCAGCGTGGCCGTCAGCGCCATTTCCGCCCAGATCATCCTCTTGATAGCCAACGCCAAAACTTTCTGCTTCATCTTGGTCCACTCGTTCATCAATAAGAACCCACCGGTTTTGCCCGGGATCTTGTGAATCCCCGCCCGCTTCCGGGCCCTGCGCACCGGCCCCGTGATTTCCGACCTGCCACCTGCACTGCCTCGAGCCCGCCGGCAACGCGAACTGCGCCCCGTGTTGCCGGCTCCTTCGTTTGGCGCGGCCATCCCGACCGCACGCCTCACACGTTCCGTCCAAAAACATTCAGTAATACTTATGTAAGCACCCGGTGAAACGGATGCGTTTTCGTGTTCTCTCAGGCTCCGGCCGGCGCCCCGACCCAGACGATCACCGCTTCCTCGTTGGTGGCGTTGCTCCAGACCTGGGTCGGGGTCGACTCGTAGTGCGCGGCATCGCCCGCTTTCAGCACGACGGTGCGGTCGTCCAGCGTCAGCTCGAGCTCGCCGTTCATCACGTAGACGAATGCCTCGCCGGCGTAAGGTGCTGCTTCAGGCGTGGCCCGGCCGCGTGGAATCCGGAACAGCCTCGCATCCAGCTTCGTTCCGCTCGCCAGATGCGAAAGCTGTGCGAACGCACTGGCGAGCGACTCGACACCGCAGTGCTGCAGCGATTCGCACTGGCACGCCGGCGGCATGTCGCGCGACGCGCCGACGAAATGGTCGATCGTCACGCCCAGCGCCTTCGCGATGCCGACGAGCGTCGCGATCGACGGCATCGCGCGTCCACGTTCGATCTGCGACAGGAACGGTTTGGAAATGCCGGCCGCAGCGGCGGTTACATCCAGCGTGAGCTTGAGCTGCCGGCGCAGCGTGCGAATCTTGTTTCCCATCGAGGTGGCGACAAGCATCGATTCATCGGAAGACGAAACCATAGTGAGACACGAACCCGTAGTCGAAACTGTTTGATGAATACGCTCCCCCGGTCGACGCGATCGCAGTGCGCATTCAGCGCGACTGCGTACCGACGGAAACCGTGATCGCGCGGCGGACATTCGATGTTACGGCTTTCCCGGTTTTCACATCGCGTCGCTACATTTGCACTACTGATCGATATGGATTCCCGGTTGTCGTGTCGCATCGTCCGCTCCGTCAAGGGTTCGTCGGGCCTCGCAAGGTGCCGGTCTCCGGCCCTGCCGCCTGCTTCACGGCATGTACTGCTCGTTGCCGATGAGGCCGATCTTGGTCGCGCCGACACGCTGCGCGCTTGCCAGCACGCCGGCGACGGCCCGGTACGGCGCGAGCTTGTCCGGACGCAGGCGGATCTCCGCCTGCACGGGCTCCGCGGCGACGTGCGCGAGCTTTTGCTCGAGTGCCGCGCGATCCGGCACTCGCGCGCCGTTCCAGGTCGTCGCGCCATCGGCGGCGATGTCGATCTGCACGGCCTCCGGCGGCTTCGACGGTGGCGGCGGATTGCCGACCGGCAGGTCCATCCGGACCGAGTGCATCTGGATCGGAATCGTGATGATCAACATGATCAGCAGCACCAGCATCACGTCGATCAGCGGCGTGGTGTTGATGTCGACCATCACGTCCGGCTCGCCGCCGCCCGAAGATACGTTCATTCCCATCGTCGACTCCTACCCGCCGCGCGCCGGCGGCTCGGTGATGAAAGAAACCTTGGCGATGCCCGACCGTTCGCACGCAGTGATCACGCGCCCGATGAATTCGTAGCGCGTGTTCTCGTCGCCGCGTACGTGCACGTCGGGCTGCGGTGACATCTGCGAGATGCCCTTCAGCTTCGCGAGCAACGTCGGGCCGTCCACGTGCGTTTCGCCCCAGAAGAATTGCCCGTCGCGATTCACCGCGATTTCGATGCTTTTCGGCGTTGTCTCCAATGGCTGCACCGTTTCCTTCGGCAGCTCCAGCGGAATCGTGTGAGTCACGACCGGGATCGTGATCAGGAAAATGATCAGCAACACCAGCATCACGTCGACGAGCGGCGTCGTGTTGATGTTGGCGATCACGTCGTCGTTGTCGTCCTGCCCGACGTTCATGGCCATCGCGCACTCCCGCCTGCGTCAGTGCACGAGCGACGCGGCCGGCGTACCGGCGGCCCGCACCGTACGCTTGCCGCCCGCGAGCAGCACCGTATGCAGCTGTGCGCCGAAGTTGCGCACCCGCTCCATCAGCGACTTGTTGCGACGGACCAGGAAGTTGTAGCCGAGCACGGCCGGCACCGCGACAGCGAGCCCGATCGCCGTCATGATCAGCGCCTCGCCGACCGGGCCCGCGACCTTGTCGATCGACGCCTGCCCGGCGATGCCGATGGCCGTCAGCGCGTGATAGATGCCCCACACGGTGCCGAACAGGCCGACGAACGGCGCGGTCGATCCGACTGTCGCGAGGAACGCGAGACCGTCCTGCAGCCGGTTCGACACGTTGGTGATCGCGCGCTCGACCGAGACGTCGATCCACGTGTTGCGATCGACCGCCTCGAGCAACGCCGCGTCGTGATGCTCGCCGGCCTCGATCGCGGTCTCGGCGATGAAACGGAACGGCGACGCCTCGTCGAGCAGGCTCGCGCCGGCCGATAGCGACGGCGCGGACCAGAGCTGCTCGTCCGCGAGCTTCGCACGCCGGTTCGCGCGGAATTGCTCGAGGAACTTCGCGATCATGATGTACCAGCTGCCCATCGACATGATCACGAGCAGAATCAGCACGAATCGTGCGACGAAATCGCCGTTCTTCCACAGCGCGCCGAGCCCGTACGGATTCTCGACGGCCTGCGTCGCCGCCGGTGCAGGCGGCGGCAATGGCTCGTCCGCAGCCGCCTGCGGCGCGGACGCCGTCGCGGCCACGGCCACCGGCGCGCTCGCCTCGGCAAACGCCGGCTGCGGCGCAACCAGCGCCTCGAGCGCGACGGAGGATATCAACATGCAGGCCGCGAGTGCGGCCAGTGAACGCTTTGCCATACCTACTCCACTTATTTCGTTTAACTGATCGATTGAAATTCCCGTCCTGCCGCCCCAGGGCCCTGCACGGGTCAGTTCAGGTTGAACGAGAACGGAACCTGGACGCGCACCGGCTGCCCCTGCGCCATGCACTTGAATCGCTTGACCGTGTTGTAGGCAGCGCGATCCAGGACTGGATCGGCCGACTGCGACACCCGTACGTTGGTGACGTTGCCGTCCGCATCGACGACGAATTCGATCGTGACGTCGCCCGTGATGTTGTTTTCCTGCGCTTCCTTTGGATACTGCATCGATGCGCGCATCTGGTCGGAATTCGGGCAGACCACGCCGACTTCATGGCTGACCGGCTTCGCCGCCGGCGCCGGCGGCGCGACGACGGGTGCCTGCACGGCCGGCGCGGACGGCACGGGAGCGGCCTGATGCGTGATCGCTGCCTGCGGAGGCGCCTGCACCGGTACCTCCGCCGGCGGCACGAACGGCGGCGGCGGCAACGTCGCCTTCGGCGGCGGCAGCTTGACCACCGGCAAAGGCGGCGGAGGCGGCGGCGGCTTCACCGGTTCGATGATGCGGGTTTCGATCGGATGCTGGATAACCTGCACGACCTTGGTCGCGAGGCCGTTGAGGAGCGCGTAGACCAGCAACACATGCAGCAGCAGAACGGCCGCGATACCGCCGAAGCGGCGCACCGGGTTCCGCTGTTTCCCGCCGAACTGCCGCTGGCGCCCGGGCCTCGCCGGTCCGCCTCCGGACGCGAGCACGCCATCCTCGATCTTGATACCCACCTTCAGTCCCCCAACGCGAATGTCGCCGATGTACGATGCCCCACGGCCCGGATAGCGGCAGTGTCTGATTCGAAACCCGGAAAGCCCGATTTACTTATTTTCGAAAATACGATTCCTGCCCGTCGATCGCTCGATACGGGGAAAATACCTGCTCATCGAAATTGATTAGATTCCGGAGAATGAAACGGATGCCCGTCCGCTCGAGCAGAGACCGACGGAGTGCTACCCAGACGCAATCATGCGAATGGAAGGCAAAGATATTCGATAAGGAATTAATCCATCAAAAGACGCCACCCGTTGATTACAGAAGATATCAAGAAAAAATTTTGACCGTCAAACTTTTTTTGATGGAAAGACAAAAGTTTGATCACATCAAACTTTTCGAATTGACGACGACGAATGCGCGAGTTTAATTGCATCAAACATTCCCCATTTCAGTGCGCACGATAATCTGAACAAGTTTAATCACATCAAACTTCCACATGAATTTGTTCGTCGGAAGCGATGCTTCCCGAAGCAGGAGTCGACTCGAACGGGATCGGCATCTGGCGCCGTGCATCGCCGCCGAACTGCCGGGGCACGCATCATCTGCTGCCCCCAACACCGCGCACGTCGTACATTCCGGCGGATTGCAGGCCATTGATCGAGGCAAGCTCGGCCAATACGAGCGTGGTCGCGCCGGTTCCATGCACGACGATCGACCGTTGCGGCACGCAGCCCCGACGGAGTGAACCCGCGGCGAACGAACAGCCGCAACCTCGCACACCGCCTTAATCCGGATGTCTTTCCCTGTTTTCAAAAAAACAAATCCAATTCCAGCGTGATTTCAATTTACCCCACCCTATCCATATCAATACAAGCATCGATCATTTGCCCGACCAAAAATCGATCGATAAAGTCTCTCGCCACGTGTGCCGACCATTAATCTCGAATTCGGCACCCGATGGAAAAATTGAGCCACCCGTCACATTTCGGATTACATCCGTGATTCCGGGTGCTCGATCCGAATACAGGAATTGCGCGAACGACAGGGGGTTGCGAGTCGACATGCCATCGCAAACGGCATGGATACCCGGCAACTGCTGACCATTGAACTTGCTCGTCAACACAACTTGAAGATGCAAAACACGTCGCTCCATATCAAGAGCGTGGGCGCAATCGCGCTCTGCCTGTCCGGCCTCGCGACACCCTGGATGCCCGTCGCGGCACAGGAAGCCGCGTCGGGAGCCGCCGCCGCGCCGCCGAATGCGGCCAGCCCCTCCGCGCCGGCCCGTGGCGAGGCTGCCACGCAAAAACCGGCCACCGCATCGCTGAAGGCGTTTGTCGTGACGGGATCGCGCATTCCACGCTCCGAGAAGGAAGGGGCGACGCCCGTCACCGTCATTACCGGTCAGGAGCTCGAATCGAAAGGGTACCGAAACGTCTTCGACGCGCTCCAGTCGCAAACCCAGAATACCGGCTTCACGCAAGGCGCCGACTACGGCAACACGTTCACGCCGGCGGCGAATGCGCTCAGCCTGCGCGGCCTCGGCCCGAACCACACGCTCGTGCTCGTCGACGGCCGGCGCGTGGCGGACTACCCGATCGCGTACGACGGCAACGTCAACTTCGTGAACCTGGCCAACATTCCGTCGGCGATGATCGACCGCATCGAAATCCTGAACGGCGCGGCCTCCGCCGTGTACGGCTCGGACGCGATTGCTGGCGTCGTCAACATCATCATGAAGAAGCACATCGACGGCATCGAGGTCAACGTCAAGGGCGGCCGCACCTGGGACGGCGGCGGCGGCAACGGGCGGCTGCAGGTGTCGGGCGGCAAGGAATTCGGCGCGCTGAGCACGGTGTTCGGTCTCGAGATCAGCAAGACCAACCCGATCTGGTCGGGGCAGCGCGACTTCATGGCGTCGTCGACGCTCGAAGGCGAACCGCCGACCAAGACCTGGGCGCGCCAGAACCTCGACACGGGCCGCTACGTCGGCGCCGCCGGCGCGTGCGGCCCGCTCGCCGGCATCGGCGCATTCGGCGGCACCTCGACCGTCGGCACCCGCAATGGCGCGTACTGCGGCAGCGGCGGCGCGCAGCCGTCGTACTGGACGACGCAAACGAACAATGTCAGCGAGAACCTGTACGGCGGCGTCGAATACCGGCTGAGCGATCTCGTCACGCTGTTCGGCTCCGTGTCGACCGCCTGGAACCAGACCGAGAACAACACGCGCGGCCCGAGCTGGACGTCGGCCGCGGCGACGACCGGCTATTTCTTCAACCAGGAAACCGGCGCGAACGAGGCGTGGACCAAGCGCATCTCGCCCCAGGAAATCGGCGGCGCGTCGGTATGGAACAAGCACTGGAACGACGTCGCGGGCAACCTGATCACCGGCCTGCGCGGCAAAGTGCCCGACAGCAGCTGGAACTACGAGCTCACGTACAGCGCGTCCGGCTATCAGAGCCGCGCGACCGTGCCGCGCCTGCTGTCGAACGTCGACAGCTATTACCTCGGCCCGCAGCTCGGCACGGCCGCCGACGGCGCACCGATCTACGCGCCCAACGCCGCACGCTTCGCGACCCCGCTCACACCGAACCAGTTCGCGTCGATGTACGGTGAATCGACCAGCAGGAACAACACGTGGACGCAGACCTTCAGCCTCGCCGCCAACGGCAACCTGTTCTCGCTGCCGGCCGGCCCCGTGCGCGCCGCCGGCGTGATCGAATACGGCACGCAAGGCTTCAGCAATTCGATCGACCCTGCCCTGAACCAGGGCGTCTACTACAACGCCGCCGGCGCGACCGGTGCGAGCGGCAACCGCAAGCGCTACGCAGCCGCGGTCGAGCTGCGCGTCCCGATCCTGAGCCAGCTGACCGCGAACGTCGCAACGCGCTACGACGACTACTCGTTCGCGGGCACCCGCAACAACAAGCTGACCTACGACCTGGGGCTCGAATACCGGCCGCTGCGCGAGCTGTTGCTGCGCGGCAATTACGGCACGAGCTTTCGCGCGCCGGACATGAATTACATCTTCATGAGCCAGTCGAAGGGCTATTTCGAATCGACCACCGACTACTTCCGCTGCAACCAGTCGGGGAAATCGCTCGCCTCATGCGAATACGCGAACGTGTCGCCGGGCTCGAACTTCATTCAGAAGGGCAATGCGAACCTGAAGCCGGAAAACGGGAAATCATGGGGCGCCGGCTTCGTGCTCGCGCCCACGCCGGACATCGACCTGTCGGCCGACTACTACAACATTCGCATCGACAATCTGGTGACGACCATCGATCCGGACAACCTGCTGAGAACCGAGGCCGCGTGCCGAGCGGGGCAACTGAGCGCCAGCTCGCCCAACTGCGTGGACGCGCTGAGCCGCGTGATCCGCAACCCGCTGACGGCCGTGCTCGACCCCGGCGCGATCAACACGATCCTCGTGAACCCGATCAACGCCGCGATGGAAAAGACGACGGGCTTCGACCTCGGCGGCAAATGGCGTTTTCGCCTCGGCCGTGCCGGCACCTTCCTGCTGAGCGCCAACTTCACCAAGGTCCTGAGCCACAAATACCAGCAGTACACGAACGGCCCGGTACAGGATCTCCTGCATTCGCTCGCCAACCCGACCGGCAACCCCGAATGGCCGGACAAGCTCATGCTGAGCCTGACCTGGTCGATCCCGAAGTGGACGTCGACGGTGCAGCTCGAGCGCTACGGCAAGGTACCGAACGCCGCCCAGACCGCGTATCTGACGCCGACCACACTCGCGAACCTGAGCATCTCGCACCAGTTCTCGCGGGATACGTCACTGACCTTCGTGATGAACAACGTGTTCAATACGATCAAGCACGACGATTCCTCCGGCTGGCCGTACTACACCGTGGGCTACTACATGCCGTACGGCCGCACGCTGTGGCTCGAGTTCAGCCATCACTTCAGTTGATCCGGACGACACATGCCAGCCGCGGTATCGCTGGCCGGACCGGCCAGCGTTCTGCTACCCGCATGTGTGCGCAACGCCCCTGCCGGCGATGATCGATATCGGGGCGGACCTCCCCGCGCAGGTTCGTCTGCTGGCCGCCGGAAACCTCGTGGCGACACGCACCACCCCGCTTCGCTGCACGCTAACCCAGGATGCAATATATTTTCCCCGCGATCGCGACATGCCCCGGCAATCGAGCCGGGAAATGCATCGTCGCGGAATCGCATCGTGTTCATTCTCATTCACCGGCACCTGAAGTAATCAGGGACATCCGTATCGGCACTCCATGTTTTCGAATAAATTCCCGATTCTCATCGCAGCCAGCGCAATATTCGCGGCCCATGCATCAGCACGAACCACCGCGTCCGCGCCCGTCCCCGAACAACTGCCATACGACATCCCTTACGGCCCGCCCATCACGCTGACGCAGGCGCGTACCGCCATGGCCGCCGCCGAAACGGAGGCGCGACGCCGAAACTGGAAATACGCGATTGCCGTGGTCGACAGCGGCGGGAACCTGGTTTCGTGCGACAAAATGGACGGGACGCAACTCGCATCGGTTGAAATCGCGGAGGCCAAGGCGCGCGCGTCGGCTCGATTCCGCAGACAGACCCGGGATCTGCAAAACGCCATCAACAACGGCGCGACCGCCAATCTCAGCATCCCGGGGATTCTCGCGGGCGAAGGCGGCATCCCGATCGTGATCGACGGGCACCTGATCGGCGCGATCGGGGCCAGCGGTGGCGCGGGTGTGCAGGATAGTGTCATCGCGGCAGCCGGTGCCGCGGCAATCAAGTAAGTCGCACTCCCTCGCGCCTGTCGCAAAACCGTATCGTCGACGACGCTCGCGCTGCCGTCGCACTGCTCACTTCGGCAATACAGCAGTCGAATCCCGACGTTTTAATTACTTAAAGCTTTCGATTTTGTTCTGAATCGGTCGCAGCGGGCCGATACCGTGTTGAAAATACGCGATTCGACCGATATCGATACACTCCGCCGTTGCGATGAAATTTGAACGAGACACTGGACGCACGAATGGAACCGGTTCCATAATCTCGTGCCCGAATGCTGTCTCGCGTGAACAGATAAAAATCTCCGCATGCGGCGCCTGCAATTCCTCGTCCAGCCGGCAATGGTCGTTTGCCGATGCGCTCGGACAGGTAACGCAGCGCCGCGGGGGACGTATTCGGGTCGTTTCGGCCCGGAGCGGCTCCCGACGCGGAATATTCGGAAGAAAGAAAACATGCGAGCAACGACTCGCGAAAAAGACGAAAACGACATGGCCCCACACAAAAATGAATCGCGCATTTATGCGCGCGCCGGCATGACCCGTAGAGCGGTGCTGAAAATGATGGCGGCGGCGCTGACGCAAGTCGGATTGCTCACCGCCGCACCCGGACATGCATTCGCGCAGCAGCCGTCGTTCGACGCCCGGACCTTTCTCGCGCTGTCGAAAGCGCTCACCGGCCACGCGAATCTCGACCCGACGACGGCTGCTCGCCTCGTCGACGCATTCCGTCGCACGGACCCCGGCTTTGCCACGCGTGCAGCCGCGCTGGCGCAACGCGTCCGCGCCGGCCAGACACCCGCGCAACTGCTGGCCGATGCCGACGGCGCAGGCCTGCACGACACGGCGCTCGCGATCGTCGCCGCGTGGTACACGGGCACCGTCGGCCACGGCCAGAAGGCCGTGATGGTCGCCTATGCCGATGCGCTGATGTACGACACCGTCCACGACGGAATGAGCGCACCGACCTATTGTTCGAACGGCCCGCTATGGTGGACCGCCGAACCGCCACCGGCCGATGTCGCGCCGCCCCGCAAAACGGTTGCGTCAGCAACTACCAAGCACCCGCAACCGCACGCCTGAACCTCATGAGAACTCCTGTATTTGAATCGAACGGCGACGTATCGGCCGATGTCGTGATCGTGGGGTCCGGCGTGGTTGGCGGCCTGATCGCCGACCAGTTGGTCAGCCAGGGGCATTCGGTGCTGGTCATCGAATCCGGCTTGCGCATCGAGCGTGGTCAGGCGGTCGAGAACTGGCGCAACATGCCCTTCGACAATCGCGTGGGCTCCGACTTCCAGGGGCTCTACCCGCAGGCGCCGAATGCGCCTGCCCCGCTGTATTTTCCGAAGAACAACTACGTCGGCCTGAGCGGACGGGATGGCCAGAGTTTCCAGCAGGGCTATCTGCGCACCGTCGGCGGCACGACGTGGCACTGGGCCGCGTCGAGCTGGCGGCACCTACCGGTCGATTTCCGGATGAAGTCGACTTACGGTGTCGGCCGCGACTGGCCGATCTCCTATGACGACCTCGAGCCGTACTATTGCCGCGCGGAAGAGGAAATGGGCGTCGCCGGGCCGAGCGATCCGGCGATGCAGTCGCCGGCGCAGCGCAGCCGCCCGTATCCGATGGACATGGTGCCGTGGGGCCATGGCGACCGGCGCTTCGCCGAAATCGTCAATGCGCATGGCTACCGGTCGATCCCGATTCCGCAGGCGCGCAGCACGCGGCCTTGGCATGGCCGTCCGGTCTGCTGCGGCAACAACAATTGCCAGCCGATCTGCCCGATCGGCGCGATGTACAGCGGTATCCACCACATCGAGCGCGCGGAGCGCAAGGGTGCGAAAGTGCTCGCCGAATCGGTCGTCTACAAGATCGACACCGATGCGAACAATCGCGTGACGGCCGTGCACTGGTACGACGCGTCGCACAAGTCGCACAAGGCCAGCGGCAAGATGTTCGTGCTCGCGTGCAACGGCATCGAGACGCCGCGCCTGCTGCTGCTGGCCGCGAACGAACGCAATCCGCACGGCATCGCGAACGGCTCGGACCAGGTCGGGCGCAACATGATGGATCACTCGGGCTTCCACTGCACGTTCCTCGCGAACGAGCCGATGTGGCTCGGCCGTGGCCCCGCGCAGAGCAGCTGTATCGTCGGCCCGCGCGACGGCGATTTCCGCGGGCAGTATTCGGCGAACAAGATGATCCTGAACAACATCTCGCGCGTCGGGCCGGCCACGCAGCAGGCGCTGAAGCTCGGCCTGGTCGGCAAGGCGCTCGACGAGGAAATCCGGCGCCGCGCGATCTACGGCGTCGACCTGTCGATCAGCCTCGAACCGCTGCCGGACCCGAACAACCGCCTGACGCTCAGCAAGACACGCTTCGATCCGCTCGGCCTCGCGTGCCCCGACATTCACTACGACGTCGGCGACTATGTGCGGCGTGGCTACGACGCGGCATGCAAGCAGCTCACGCATATCGGCAGCCTGTTCGACGCGGTCGAGTTCAACATCACGAAGACGCTGAACGCGAACAATCACATCATGGGCGGCACCATCATGGGCTCCGATCCGAAGAACTCGGTCGTCGACGGCGACTGCCGCACGCACGATCACGCGAACCTGTGGTTGCCAGGCGGCGGCGCGATGCCGTCGGCGTCCGTCGTCAATACGACGCTGTCGATGGCGGCCCTCGGCCTGAAGGCTGCGGATTCGATTTCCGCGAGCCTCGCGAAGGGTTGATTCGATGACACACACGATCCAACGACAACTTCGCACGCTGCGCGGCGCCGGCTACCGCGCGGCCATCGCACTCGCGCTGTTCGGCAGCGTCGGCAGCACGCCCGCGTTCGCGCAGGAAACAGCGACTGGCGCGGCGTCGACGTCGGCCGACGCCGCGCTGATCGAAAAAGGCCATCAACTCGCGATCGCGGCGGACTGCATGGCGTGCCATACGGCGCTCGACGGCGGCAAGCCGTTCGCGGGCGGATACGGTATCGCGTCGCCGATGGGGCAGATCTATTCGAGCAACATCACGCCGTCGAAAACGGCCGGCATCGGCAACTACACCGAGGTGCAGTTCGCACGCGCGCTGCGCGGAGGCGTACGCGCGGACGGCGCGCGCCTGTATCCGGCCATGCCGTATACGTCGTACAGCGGCCTCAGCGACAACGACGTGCACGCGCTCTACAGCTACTTCATGCACGCCGTGAAGCCGGTCGACGAGCCCGCACCCGCGACGAACCTGCCGTTCCCGTTCGGCATGCGCGTCGCGATGACGGGCTGGAACATGCTGTTCCTGTCGGACAAGCGTTTCGAAGCCGATCCGGCGCACGATGCGCAGTGGAATCGCGGCGCGTACCTGACCAATGTGCTCGCGCACTGCAGTGCGTGCCATACGCCGCGCAATGCGCTGATGGCCGAAGACTTCAGCCGCAACCTGGGCGGTGCACAGCTCGGCGCGTGGTATGCGCCGAACATCACGTCGGATCCGGTGAGCGGCATCGGCGCATGGACCGACGACGAGCTGGTGTCGTACCTGAAGACCGGCCGCGCACCCGGCAAGAACCAGGCGGCCGGGCCAATGGCGGAGGCCGTGCAGAACAGCCTGCAGTATCTGTCGGACGCGGACCTGAAATCGATCGTCACGTATCTGCGCAGCACGAAGCCGATCCGCGACGAGCACGAATCCGAACCGGCATTCGCGCACGGCCGCGCGGTCAGCAGCGAAGCGACGTTGCGCGGCACGACCGCGTTGAATGCGAACGGTACGCTGACGACGGGTGAAGCGCTGTTCAGCGGTTACTGCGCGAGCTGTCACCAGGCCAACGGCAAGGGCAGCCCGAGTCAGGCCTATCCGTCGCTGTCGAACAATACCGCCACGGGCTCGCGCAATCCGTCGAACCTGATTGCGGCGATCCTGTACGGTGTCGATCGAGACGCGGGCGGCCAGCACGTGCTGATGCCCTCGTTCGGTGAGGATTCCTACGTCCAGCCGTTGAAGGACGATCAGGTCGCCGCGATCGCGAACTACGTGCTCGCGCAGTACGGCAACGCGAACGTGACCGTGACGCCCGACGACGTGGCCGTCGCGCGCAGCGGCGGCCCGGTTCCGCTGCTCGTGCGGGCCCGGCCGCTGATGCTCGCGGCGCCGGTGGTTGTCGTGCTGCTCGGTGTCTTCGCATTCGTGCTTCGCCGACGGCGGGCACGTCGTACGGTACGCTCGGCGATGACGTCCGGTGAGGTCGGATGATTGAGGATGTCAGGCATGCTGTTGGCGGACTGGCGGTCTTCTGACTTTCGGAAGAGACGTTGGTCATTCAGTCAACGGATATGGATGCAGGCGAGGCGCTCGCGTTCTCGCCGCCATCCGATACATGCAGGCAGTATCTGCACCGGTCCCCTTCATCGGTTATGAGTCTGGCGGTTCGGCGGTCTGTCCGGTTCGCACTGAGCCTGCACGAGATCGAAGAATTTGTACAAGGATGGACTAGATCAAACAGACGGCGCCAGATCGGCTGACTCAGTTCGGCGAATAGTTGCCATTCACGCAACACAGAAAGACGCCATTCCGATGGTCAGTTTACTTCGGAACCTGCCGGATGCGGGATGGAGGGACGTCGGCCAAAGCCAGCATTCGGTGATGTGGGGCTGTGGAGCAGATGCACCTCCCATTGCCGACACTCGCGAACCTGCGTAGTTGAATCTATGGCCAGCCCGGAACATCACCTTATTTTGACTGTTTGTTCCAGTATCGATAGAATGGCCTCATGGCTAGAAACAAAGAGTTCGATATTGACCAGGTCCTAGACGCCGCAATCGACGTCTTTCGCTCGCATGGCTATGCAGGCACCTCGGCCGGCATGCTGGTCGAAGCAATGCGGATCGGTCGACAAAGCTTGTACGACACATTTGGCGACAAGTGGGGGCTCTATTGCGCAGCAGTAAAGCGATACGGTGACACCGAACGTCAGGCGCACCTTGACGCGCTGAATCAAGGTCACAAGGCCATCGACGGTTTGCGCGCGATGATGAATCGCGTCGTGCATGAGGCCCGTCGGCCCTGTTTGGGTGTGGGTTCAATCAGCGAGTTCGGAGACTCGGAGCCGGAACTGACGATATTGCGCGAAGGGATCGGTAAATTCTTGCTCAAGGCGCTGACAAAAAGGGTGCAGGAGGCCCAGGCACAAGGTGACGTTTCACGGGAAGTTGACGCCGAACAGGCTGCAAGCTTTCTGGTTGCAAATATTGCTGCTATTCGGTTGTCGGCACGCGGAGGTGCCAGCGATCCGGAATTGGCATCCCTAGGCCGGTTGGCGATGCGAGTCTTGATGTGAAAATTTTTTGCCTTTTAATGGAACAATCATTCCAGTATTGGAGGGTGTGATGAGAGCAGTGGTGATGAACGGCGTTGGCGATGTAGACATGCTTGAGTATGTCGAGCGAAATGATCCGGTTCCTGGTCCGGATGAAGTGCTGGTCGGCATCGCTGTGGCTGGCGTGAATTTCATGGATATTGGAGTTCGCCAAGGAATGGCCTGGACCAACATGCCCAATCCTAAAATAATTGGCGTGGAGGGTGCGGGACGTGTGCTGGCACTGGGTGAGGGCGTGTCCGATCTTGAGGTCGGTCAGCGTGTGGCTTGGGCATATGCGCCAGGCAGCTATGCGGAAAAGGTCGTGCTGCCGGCGGCTGCGCTAGCGCAGGTGCCAGACGACATTGACGACCGTGTCGCGGCGTCGCTCATGATGAATGGCTTCACTGCCAGTCATTTCGCCACCGACTTCTATCCGATCCAGCAGGGCGATATCGCACTGGTGCATGCCGCCGCCGGGGGCGTAGGTTCGTTGTTGGCTCAAATCATCAAGTTGCGTGGCGGTACAGTCATTGGCCGTGTTTCGTCGGAATCTAAGGCTGCGTTAGCTAAAGCCGCCGGTGTGGATCATGTAATTGTGGATCGCGAGGGCAATTTCGTTGATGCCGTGATGGACATGACGGGAGGAGACGGCGTGCATGTGGTGTACGACGGCTCGGGACCGACGACATTCCAGGCGTCGCTTGATGTGTTGCGTTATTCAGGTACCTTTTGCTGGTACGGACCGGTTCTAGGAGCAGATGCGACGATAGAGCTGTTCCGGCTACCCAGGAGCATCAAGATCGGTTATGCCTCTTTCGCGAACCATATTCGGACCCCGGAGTTGCTGCGCTCGCATGCAGCGCAGCTGTTCAGTTGGGTGCGTGAAGGGGTTCTCAAGGTACACAATGGCGGCGTATACGCGTTGGCGGATGCGGCAAAAGCTCAAGCCGATATGTGGAGCCGTAAGACTTCTGGCAAGTTGCTGCTTATTCCATGATTTGACCTGCAGGAGACACCGAGCAGCGAGCATACTGACCGGGGTCTGAGTTTGCTGTTTCGTTATGCAAAACGTACAACTCGTTCACTCGCAACGGTATCTGACACTCGAGGCTTCACCGGCATTACCCCAAATCCGCGCAGCGACGCCTGCATGGCAGCTTCAACAGTGTGGCGTTGTCATGCCAACGCCAACGCGGCAAAGCTCATCGCCCTCCCCCCGCCAAACCAGAAACAAAGCCGGCCCCAAGCCGGCTTCGTCATGCCCCCTCGAGCAACAACACGCCCCCGTCACTTCATGCAAGCCGAGGCGAGCTTCCCCACCGCAATCACCGCCTGCTCGATCTCCGGCGACCAAGGGCTGCTGTAGTTGAGGCGGATGAAGTTCCGGTAGTTGTCTGTGATCGAGAACATGTAGCCGGGCCCGATCGTGATGCCCTGCTCCAGCGCGAGCTGGTACAGCCGCATCGCATCGACCTGCGCGGGCAACTCGACCCACAGCACATACCCCCCCGCCGGACTCGAGATGCGCGTGCCCTCCGGGAAAAACCGCGACACCATCGCCCGCATCAGGTTCGCCTGCTGCGCATACGCCTTGCGCAAGCGCCGCAGGTGATGCTCGTAACCGTCGCGTTCGAGAAACTCCGCGATCGCGAGCTGCGGCAACGACGGCGTCGCGAGCGTGTTCAGGAATTTCAGCTTCTCGACCTGATCGCGATAACGGCCCGGCAGCGCCCAGCCGATCCGGTACGCGGCCGTCAGGCTCTTCGAGAACGACGAGCAATGCAGCACGATCCCGTTGCGGTCATACGACTTCAACGAACTCGGATGTGCATCGCCAAAATACAGTTCGTTATACACACCGTTCTCGATCAGCGGCATTCCGGCCTTCGTCGCGAACTCGACCAGTTCGCGCTTGCGTTCGTCGGGCATCTGGAAGCCGAGCGGGTTCTGGAAGTTCGGCATCACCATGCACGCGGCGATCGGCTGCGACTTCGCGATCGCGGCCAGCGCCGCGATGTCGATCCCGTATTCCGGATGCGTCGCGACCTCGATCGCCTTCATCCCCATCCGCTCGATCGCGTGCAGCATCGCGTAGAACGTCGGCGATTCCACCGCGATCGTGTCGCCCGGTTTCGCCACCGCCTGCAGGCACAGGTTGATCGCCTCCGTCGCGCCCACCGTCACGATGATCTCGTTCGGGTCCACCGACATCCCGTTTTCCAGGTAGCGGCGTGCAATCTGACGGATCAGCCGCGGATGCCCGGGCGGCAATCCGTCCGTCACGCCCCACAGCGACTTGTCGCGGCCGGCTGCATACGCATAGCGGTTCAGCTTCTCGAACGGGAACAGGCTCGGGTCCGGGTACGGCGAGCCGAGCGGCACTGCGTCGTCGGTGCCGATCGAGCGCAGCGTCGACAGCACGAGCCGGCTCACGTCGACCGACGACGAGATCGCGATCGGCTTCGACGGCCGCAGCTCGCGCACCGGCGCATGGCCGTCGTCGCGCCGCAGGTTCACGAAATAGCCGGACTGCGGGCGGCTTTCGAGCAGCCCGCGGCTTTCCAGCAGCAGATACGCGTGCAGCACGGTCGTGATGCTGATCCGGTGCTGCTGGCTTGCCTGCCGCACCGACGGAATCCGGTCGCCGTGCCGGTACACGCCCTGGCGGATCAGGCGCTCGATGTCGTCCGCGAGCTTTTCATAGAGTTTCATCGCGTGCCTCCCGCCGGCCTGCGCAGCCGCCCCGCCCCGCTGCGCGCATCCGATACGCACGGGTTCCGCCCGTCGACCGGGCCATCGTGGTTCCTGATCTTTCCCTCCGGTTTTGCCTTTTCCATCGCACTGGCTCGCTCTTGAAGATGCGCCAACAGGGTTCCGGTACGACTGGATCTGCGGCACTGTGCCCTTGATGATGGAATCTTAAGAGCAGAACAGTTGGCGACGAGTACACACATCGTCCACGCGAACAAGAGTACAGTTCGGCGCGAATCGCGCATCGCGGGAGAACTGTACGTCTTATGAAATGGCCGGGCCGCCGGAAGCGGCACACAGCGTGGCCGGATCGGCCCGGAACGCCCGCCGCACGGCCTTCCGCCCGACCGCATCAATTGGGGTGCAATACTGTGCGTCCGCTCGGTTTTCATTCCCGGAGTCAGACCATGCAGTACACGATCGAACAGGCATCCGACCTCGGCGGCGTGATCCGCACCGCCCGGAACGTACAGAAATGGCGCAGGAACGACGCGGCCGGCACCGAGGCCCACGGATGACTGATCGCGCCCTCGTCGACGAGCTCGTCGCGCGGCTGACCGGCCGCACCGACCATCCGCACTTCACCGGCGCGCCGATCGACCTGTCGACGCTCGACGCGCACGCACTCGGCGCGGTCTGGCCGGCCCTGCGCCGTGTCGAGTACGAGATCATGCTGCACGACCAGGCATTCGAGGATCCGCGCGCCGATTTCTCGCGCTGGCTGCACCGGCAGATCGATGCGCTCGGACTCGTGCCGCTCGTCGACGCCGATGCCGCGCTCGAACTGTTCCGCGACATCCCGGCCGGCGGCTGGAAACGTGCACTGGAGGAATTGCCCTGCCTCGACGCGCCGCCGTCGCCCGCGCTGCAGGCCGAACTCGCGCGCATCGCGGGCGAGCCGGAGGAAGGCGACGTGCGCACCGAGTCCAGCACGTATGGCGTGTATACGCTCGACCGGTTCGCCGGCCGCCGCGACTTCTCCGCGCGACGCGACACGTATGCGCGGGCTCTGGCGGATTCGCCGTTTCGCGTGCGCGAACTCGACGTGCTGCCCGAACTCGGGCTGGCCGGGCTGCTCGCGCTGGCCGCGACGAACAACGGTTATTTCGCGCCGAGGCGGTTGTGGCTCGACTTGAGCGATCCGGCCGTCACGCTCGCGGAAGACGCCGCGTATGTCGCGTTCGCGCGCGATGCGCTGACGGAAGCCGCGCAACACGTGGCGGCGCTCCATGCGGGCGCCGCCCCATACGAGGCCGATCGTGCATTCACGACCGACGACGCGCAGGTCGTCGCCCGCGCCGCCCGTGTGGCCGCCTATCGCGACGAAGCGTGGCTGCGCCCGCTGATCGGGCCGCTGCTGACCGGCGTGTGCGTCGCGCCGACGGCCGCGAAGACCGCGCCGTCCCAGTCGCTCGCGATCGCGCTCGGCCACGCGGTCGAGACGATCCCGACCCCCGAAGGCGTGCGCGCGCTGCGCGACGCACTCGCCATCGTGCGTCACGCCGGCGTGCAGAAGAAGCTGGCACGCAACCTGAAGCCGGCCGAACGCGCGCTCGGCGAGCGGCCGCACACCGCGCTGCGCATGACGCTCGACGCAAAGCCCGACAAGAAACAGCTCGCGATGCTCGCGACCTGCATGGAAGCCGGCTTCTGGCAGTCGATGACGCTCGGCCACGCCGAATGGCGCGAGCGCCTCGTCGATGCGCCGGCCGGCGCCGCGTTCGCGGCACGCACGATCTGGCACGCGCGAGGCCGCGATGGGTCGACGCAGTCGTTCATGCCCGAGATCGCAAAGGGCAAGGTCGTGCTGCGCGACGCGGCCGGGCACGCGATCGACATCGCCGGCGACAGCGACATCCGGCTATGGCATCCGCTGCTGGCCGATGCGGACGAGCGGCTCGCGTGGCAACGCGCGATCGTCGGCCGCACGCTGCGGCAGCCGGTCAGGCAGGCCTTCCGCGAATACTACGTACCGGCCGACGGCGACGCGTCCGCCAGCGATTCCGCAATGTTCGAAGGCCACGTGCTGTCGAGCCGGCCGCTGGTCGGCGTCGCGCGTCGCGAAGGCTGGTCGATCCGCGCGTACGACGACGGGCTCGTCCGCGAATTCGGCGACGTGCGCGCGACCTTCTTCGTCGATGCGCGGCTCTATCCGGGCTCGGAAAGCCACGGCACGTCGCGCCGGCTGCACTTCGAACGCCGGCACGACCGGCACTGGATACCGCTGCCGATCGGCGAAATCGATCGCGTGGTGTTCTCGGAAGTGGCGCGCGCGGTCGATCTGCTCGTCAGCGTCGCCGCGTTCGCGCTCGACGACGACACAACACGCGCGGCGACGGCCGCGCTCACGGTCGACCCGGTGCGCCAACGCGAGCTCGAAGCACAACGCTGGCAGCGCCTGAACCGGTTGTCGGACGTGCCGCTGGGCACAATGGCGCGGCATCGCCGGCACGTGCTGTCGCTCGTGTTCGCCGGGCCGGTGGCGCAAGGGAAGATGACGATCGATGAACGGCATGTGCGCGTCGGCGCGTGGTCGGTGCATTGCGCGACCGGACGTGTGATGCGCGACGGCGAACCCGTCGATGCCGCGATCGAGCCGCCGCCGTCGCCGCTGCGCGCGGTGCCGTGGCTGCCTTACGACGAAGCGCTGCTGCAGCGGATCGTCGACGTCGTCGCGGGGTTGCTCGATTGAGCGGCCGCCGTCAGATCGAACCGAACAGCGCGCGCGGCCGGTCCTTCAACGTGCCGGCGAGAATCCGCAGCCCGTTGACGAGTTCGTCGCGCGAGGCCGGGCACGCGAGGTTGATGCGCACGCCGTGCTCGATCTCCGCGCGATCGACCGCGAACGTCGACGACGGCATCACGATCACGCCGCGCGCCTTCGCGTTCGCGGCGAAGTCGTCGGCGCGCCACGGCGGCGGCAGGCGCAACCACACGAACATGCACGCCGGGTCGGATTTCAGCTGGCCGGCCGGCAGCAGCTCCCGCGCGAGATCGACGCGCGCGCGGATCTCCGCGAGTTGCGCGCCCATGATCCGCTCGGCGGTGCCGTCCTCGATCCACACGGTCGCGATCAGCATCGACGTGGGGGCCGGCATCCATGCGGTCGTGCGCACCGCCTCCGCGCACAGTGCAACGCTGTCGCGCGGGCAGCTCAGGTAACCGAGGCGCAGCCCCGGCGCGAGGATCTTCGACGTCGCGCCGATATGAAACGTCAGCTCGGGGCACAGCCCCGCGATCGCCGGCAACCGGTCGCGCACGAGCGGGCCGTACACGTCGTCCTCGATGATCGTCACGTGATGGCGGCGCGCGATGTCGACGAGCGCCATCCGGCGCGCGAGGCTCATCGTCGTGACGGTCGGGTTCTGCAGGTTCGGCACGACGAAGATCGCCTTGACCGGCATGCGCTGGCAGATCCGCTCGATCTCGTCGGGCAGCAGGCCGTCGTCGTCGGCGGGCGCGCTGACGATCTCGAACTGGAACACCGGCGCGAGCGCCTTGAGCCCGTAATACGTGAGGCGGTCGGCCACGATCACGCCGTCGGTGCCGATCAGGCTGTTCAGCACCGCGTACAGCCCGTGCTGCGCGCCGCTCGTGACGACCACCTGGTCGCGCGACGGCACGAAGCCCGGCGCGGCGAGCCACTGCGCGCCGGCGGCACGCGCCCAGTCGGGGCCCTGCGGCGGCTGGTATTCCTGGAGGGCGGCGAAACGCGGGTCGTTCGGCAGCGTGCCGAACGTCTGCGCGAGGCTCGCGAGAAACTCGCCGGTGGCCGGGCGGTTCACCGTCAGGTCGATCACGCCGTTGCCCGCCGCGAGCGACGCGCGGGCCGGCTCGATGCTCGGCATCGCGCCGCCGGTGACGAGCGAGCCGCGCCGTTTGCTGCCGATCACGAGGCCGCGCAGCTGCAATTCCTTGTACGCACGGGACACGGTCGACACGTTGATGCCGAGCTCGGTCGCGAGCTGGCGCTGCGGCGGCAGGCGGCTGCCCGGCGGATACATGCCGCTGCGGATTTCCTCCTCGATCGAGCTCGATACCTCGACGTAGGTCGGCCGCTTCGCCTGCGCCGGCGCGCCGCCGTCGCGCTCGCCGGAAAGTTTGTCTGATGCCATTTATCGCCCGTGACCACACAAAAAGCGTTTGTCTGCCATTTTGACCTGCCCAGCGATTGTATCCGACATCCCCCTTCCGTCAAACGTCAGTTGAAAAGTCTGTCGAATCAGCCAGTTGGAATCGGGTAAACACTAGCGCCACACAATCTCATTTTGATTGCACACAAAAAATTACTGTGTGATTCTTGATCGCAACTTTGTGTGAATCATGTGGACCGGAGGGAACGCGTCATGGCGAATGTCGCCATCGTGGGTGCAGGCTTCATCGGGCTCGGCGCGGCGGCATGGCTGCAGCGCGACGGGCATCGCGTGACGCTGTTCGATCCGGCCGGCATCGGCCAGGGCGCGTCGTTCGGCAATGCCGCGACGTTCGCGCCGTACGGCTGCGTGCCGGTGAACGGCCCGTCGGTGTTCCGCGACATGCCGCACTTCCTGTTCGCCGCCGACAGCCCGCTGCGCATCCGCTGGCCGTACCTGCTGCACGGCGCGCCGTGGCTCGCGCGGTTCCTGCTCGCATCGACGCCCGCGCGCCACGCACGCAGCGCGACCGCGCTGGCCGCGCTGCTATCGCGCGCCGCCGACGGTTATGCGCCGCTGCTTGCACCGTCGCGGCTCGCCGCGTTCGTGCGGCCGCGCGAATGCCTGTACCTGTATGCGCAGCAGGCGTCGTTCGACGCCGCGCAGCCGTCGCTCGCGCTGCGGCGCCGGCTCGGCGTGCCGTTCGAAACGCTCGACGCGAGCGCGATCCGCCGGCTCGAGCCCGCACTCGCGCCGATCTTCACGCGCGGCGTGCTGTTCGTCGGAAGCTGGCACTTCTCCGATCCATGCGGATTCCTCGGCGCCCTGTTCGCGCACCTCGCCACCGGCGGCGCCGCGCTCGAACGCGCGCGCGTCGAACGGATCGAGCCCGCCGGCGACAGCGTGAACGTGCATGCGGGCGGTGCCGTGCGCGCGTTCGATCACGTCGTCATTGCCGCCGGCGCCCGCTCGCGCGCACTCGCGGCCGCGTGCGGCGATACGGTGCCACTCGATACCGAGCGCGGCTATCACGTGCAATTCGGCGCGCACGAGCCGATCGTCTCGCGGCCGGTCGGCTGGGCCGAGCGCGGCTTCTACATGACGCCGCTCGACGAAGGGCTGCGCGCGGCCGGCACCGTCGAACTCGGCGGCTTCGACGCGCCGATGAATCCGTCGCTCGTCGCGCTGCTCACGCGTTCCGCGCGCGAAGCCGTGCCGTCGCTCGGCGCACCGACGCGCAGCTGGCTCGGCTTCCGGCCGACGCTGCCGGACGGCGTGCCCGTGATCGGCCGCGCGCGGCGCAGCGCGCGCGTGATCCATGCATTCGGCCATCAGCATCTCGGCGTGACGCTCGCCGGCATCACCGGGCAAATCGTCGCCGACCTCGTCGCCCAGCGCGCACCGCCGCTGGACCTCGCACCGTACCGGGCCGCGCGATTCTGACGCGCGCCGCGACTTTCACCACTGCAAGGAGGCATCCATCATGAATCGTCGTAACTGGCTGGCTTGGCTGGCCGTCTGCTCGATCGGCACGGTCGGCGCATCCGCGCAGGCCGCGGACCCGGAAACCGTCAAGATCGGCTTCGCCGGCCCACTGACGGGGCCCGTCGCGCGCGTCGGCAAGGATCTGCAATACGGCGCGCAACTCGCGCTCGACGAAGAAAACGCGAAACATCCGACCGTGGGCGGCAAGCCCGTGCGCTTCGTGCTCGACGTGCTCGACGTGCAGGACGACCAGGCCGATCCGCGCATCGCGATCCAGGTCGCGCAGAAGCTCGTCGACGACGGCGTGGTCGGCGTGATCGGCCACTACAACTCGGGCTGCAGCATTCCCGCGTCGGCCGTCTACAAGCAGGCGAACGTCGCGATGATCACGCCCGGCTCGACCAATCCGCAGCTGACGATGCAAGGCTTCAAGAACGTGTTCCGCACGATGGGGCACGACGGCGTCGGCGGCGTGGTGGCCGGCCGTTTCGCGGTCGAGCAGCTGAAGGCGAAACGGATCGGCATCATCGACGATCGCACCGCGTTCGGCCAGGGTCTCGCCGACGCGTTCGAGAAGGGCGTGAAGGATGCGCACGGCAGCATCGTGTCGCGCGAATACACGAACGACAAGGCCGTCGATTTCCGCGCGATCCTGACGACGATGAAGAGCAACAACGTCGACCTGCTGTTCTTCGGCGGCCTCGACGAACAGGGCGCGATGCTCGTCAAGCAGATGCGCTCGCTCGGCATCCGCGCGCAGCTGTTCGGCGCCGGCGCATTGAAAAGCAATGCATTCCTGAAGATCGCCGGCACCTCGGGCGAAGGCACGCAGGATCTCGAACCGGGGCCGGCGCTCGACAAGCTGCCGTCCGCCGTCGCGTTCGCGCAGCGGTACAAGGCACGCTTCAACCAGGATGTCGAGCTCTATGCGCCGTTCTCGTACGACGCGGCGCTCGCGATGATCGCGGCGGTACGCAAGGCCGATTCGCTCGATCGCGGCAAGATCGTCGCGAGCCTGCCCGGCGTATCGGTCACCGGCGTGACCGGAAAGATCTCGTTCGACGAGCGCGGCGACCTGATCAAGCCGCCGTACACGCTGTTCCGCGTCGAACAGGGGCAGTGGCACAGCATCCGCACGGTCGGCGGCGCGTCGAACTGACGCGCGGCGGCGCGACCGGGAACCACACCGTCATCGCGCCGCCTGCTGCCGCTGCACCTCCTGCGCTTTCATCTGCAGATACGCGCCGCGCTCGACCTCGTGCAGTTGCTGCGGATACTGCTCGGTCGCGTCGAACCAGCGCGCGAGGCGCTGGTCGAGCGGCTTGTCGAGCGTCGCGAGATACGCATCGATCGCGAGGTAGTAGCGCATCGTGTTGCGCTCCAGCAGCCCGCGCACGCCGCCGACGTACTGCGGCTGCGCGGCCGATCCGCCGACGTTCGTGAAGCCGACCTTGTCGCTGCCGACGGTCGCGAGGTAGGTCTTCATCGCCATGCGGCCGACCGTGCCGAAACCATACGAATACGTGAGATGCAGGAACGTGCGCGACGCGCCGACCGGCACGGCCTCCAGCGCGATCCGGTAATCCTTCGTGCCCATCGGGCCGCTGTCGGCGGTCAGGTCGACCTGGAAATAGTCGGGCGATGCGGCCGCCACGCGATAGCGGAACTGCACGCGATAGGTGTCGGACAGCTTCTGCTGGATCTTGCGGCCGAGGTTCACGTCGAGCACCGGGCCGTTGCCGCCGCCCGATGCATGACAGTATTTCGTGTTCAGGTGCAGGATCAGCACCGCGCACCAGTTCGCGGGGCCCTGCGCGGGATCGTCGAGTTGGCCGCTCACGACCGCGAACGGATAGTCGACCACCGCGTAGATGTCGCCCTTCAGCGACGACGACGCTTCCGTCGATTCGAGCACCAGCGGCCGGTGAAACGCGTTGTCCTTCAGTTGCGCGCCGAGGCTGCGGTAACGGTCGAGCAGCGCCGCCGCATCGTCCGCGCCGAACGACAGCGCGCTCCAGCCCGTACACAGGGCCGCGACGAGCGCGTACCAGGCGCGGCGGGCGAGCCACGTGCCGCGCGGATGTCCGGATGTCTTCATTCTTGTGCTCCCGCCTGGCGCGCGATGGTCGCGCGCATGTGTCACAGAATACGCCTGGCCGCAGCGCAACATTGCACGCGAAAAGGCCGTTATCGACGCCGCTTTACCGGCACCGGCAACTGCGCGGCGGTGATCCGGATCAGCGCCGACAGCCATTCGCGATCGTCCCAGCGCTCGCCCGAGATGACGAGGTGCGGCTTCGCGCCCGGGTACGGCGAACCTTCCTCGCACGTGCCGAGAAACGCGCGGCCTTCGGGCGTCGGCTTGACGAACAGCCGATCGTCGCAGACGAGCGCCGCCATCTTGCCGTCGCAATAGATACCGTACTCGCCGAACATCTTGCGCGCCGATACCGTGCCGGCCGCCGCCATCTGTTCGACGATGAAATCGACTGTCCCCTGGCTCGATGCCATCCCTGCTCCTTGCAAAAGGTGTATGACCGCTGCGTGCGCCCGACCGTTCCGCCTGATCGGCGGATGCGCTGCGGTGCGTCATCCATTCGTCGGCGGAACGCGCATTCGGACGCATTCAGGCACGTGCAGGCATTCGCGGCCCGCAACACGCTGCGTGTCGTGTCGTGACAGTCACATGACGGCGCGCGGCCGAGCGAGACGATCGCGATCGACGACGTAACAATGCGACAACGCCCGCCTACGAACGCAATGCCGACGGCGCGACGCCCAGCCAGCGATGAAAGCTGCGCCGCATGTTTTCGGTATCGCCGAAACCGCACTCGTTCGCCACGCGCTGCAGCGACGCCGCCCCGCTTTCAAGCGCCGCACGAGCGGCTTCCACGCGAAGTTTCTCGACGGCCTTGGCCGGCGTTAGGCCGGTTTCCGTCTGGAACGCCCGCGCGAACTGACGCGGGCTCATGCACGCCTGCTCGGCCAGGTCGCTCACGCGCAAGCGTGCGCCGAGATTGCGGCGGATGTGGTCGAGCAACGGCTTGAAGCGCCCTTGCGCGCTGTCGAGTTCGATCAGCGCCGAGAACTGCGACTGTCCGCCGGGGCGCCGGTAGTACACGACCAGACGTTTCGCGACGGCGCGCGCCAGCCGCTCGCCGCGATCCTCGCCGATCAACGCGAGCGTCAGGTCGATGCCGGCCGTGATGCCGGCACTCGTCCAGAACGGCCCGTCGTTCACATAGATGCGGTCGAGCGCGAGCCGCACCTGCGGAAACGCCCGGGCAAACCGCTCGCCGCAGCCCCAGTGCGTGGTCGCCAGCCGGCCGTCCAGCACACCGGCGGCGGCCAGCAGCAGGCTGCCCGAACAGACACTCGCCACCCGGATGCCGCGCGCCGCGCAGCGCCGCACGAACGCGCACGTCGCTGCGTCGGCCATCGCGGCATCGACGCCGTCGCCGCCCGCGACCAGCAACGTATCGAGGTCCGCCGCATCCGGCAACGGCTCGGCGTGCCAGCTCACGCCCGACGAACTGCGCACCAGCCCCGGCTGCGCCGCGACGATGCGAACCGCGTAATACGGCTCGCGCGCGTAGTCGGCCATCTCGAACGCGGAAACGGGCCCGGCGGCATCCAGCACCTGGAAACCGGGATACACGAGCATGGCGACGCGATGGGTCATGGCAGAAAGTGCGGGAGAAATGACATTGCGACGGACAGCGCGCGGCGCGATGCTACACGCCGCTCATACCTGGGGAGATCATGATGGCCACCACGCCGTTCATCGTCGTATTCGCATTGTTCGATCATGTCACGCAGCTCGATTTCACCGGGCCGGACGAAGTGTTCTGGCGTCTGCCGGGCGCGCGGATCCGGCGGGCCTCGGTGCGCGGCGGATCGATTCGCGCGGACAGCGGCCTGACCGTTGCCGAGGTCGAGCGGCTCGCCGACATCGCGCACGCCGATCTCGTCTGCGTGCCGGGCGGGCTCGGCGTGATCGACGCGATCGCGGACGCTGCATTCGTCCGCGAGGTGCGCCGGCTCGCGCTCGGCGCCCGCTATGTTACCTCCGTGTGCAGCGGGTCGCTGGTGCTCGGCGCGGCCGGGTTGCTGCAAGGCCGGCGGGCCGCCTGCCACTGGGCGTGGCGCGACCTGCTGCCGCCGTTCGGCGCGATCGTCGACGAAGGCCGCGTGGTGCGCGACGGCCCGGTCGTCACGGGCGGCGGCGTCACCGCCGGCATCGACATGGCGCTCTCGGTGATGGCCGACCTGGCCGGCCCGGCCTACGCGCAAGCGGTGCAGCTCGGCATCGAATATGCGCCCGAGCCGCCGTTCGACTGCGGACGTCCCGAGCAGGCCGCGCCGGACATTCTCGCGTCGGTGTCCGCGCTGTTCGAGCGCGTGCGGCCCGATCGTCATGCGGTCGTGGCGCGTGCGGCGCAGCACCTCGCGCAGCCCGACGCGGGCCGACAACCGGCATGACGCGCGCGCGGCCCCTGCCGGATCGGCGCGACGCCGTTACTTGTCTGCCGCAAACGCGCTCGACATCTGCCGAGCCCGCTTCACGTCGTCGCCGTGCAGGTAGATCGACGTCGTCGAGATCGACGCATGCCGCAGGTTGTCGCGCACGGTCGTCAGCTCCGCGCCGCGCGCCAACGCATGCGTCGCATGCGTATGACGCATCCAGTGCGGGCTCGCCTGCCGCAGCTTCTGCGCGAGCGCGGGGTTGTCGGCCTCGACCTGATCGGCCGTCTGCGTGAAGAAACGCTGCATCACCTTCCACAGCCGCACGCTCGTGATCGCGGCCGCGCCGTCTTCCGCGAGGCTCGCGATCAGCGGCGTATCGGGCCGCCAGCGCACCGGCGTGACCGGCAGCCGGCGTGCGACCAGGTAACAGTCGAGCGCCGTGCGCGCGAGCGGCGGCAGCGCGACGCGCGCGGCCTTGCCGCCCTTGCCGACCACCTTCAGCCACGTGTCGCCGTGCGCATCCGTCTCGATGCCGCCGAGCGTCGCGCCGACCAGCTCGCTCGCGCGCAGCCCGGTCGCATAACCGAAATCGAGAATGAAGCGCAGCCGTTGCGCGGCGGCCGGCGTCCAGCCCGATTGCGGCGCACCGGCCGCCGTGCTGGTGCGGAACTCGAGCCCGTCGGCGATCGTGCGCACGAGCAGCCATTCGCCTTCGGTGAACGCATGCGACGTGTCGAGTGCGTTCGCGCCGCGCGTGTCGCGCACCTTGACGCCCGCGAACGGATTCGCCAGCAGGTAGCGCTGCTCGATCAGCCAGCGAAACAACGCACCGAGCACCGACAGCGTGTACGCCGCCGAACGCGCGGACAGCGCGCCCGAGAACGGCCGCCAGTCGGGCGCACCGCGCGGCCGCACGGGCCCGACCCAGCGTTCGTGCGGGCTCGGGCGCCGCACGAATGCGCGATACGCGACCGCGTCCTCGGTCGTCAGCGACGACAGCGCGCGGCCGCGCTCGACGATCGCCCACAGGATCAGCCGCTCCGCCTCCTTCCGGTACGCACGCCGCGTCGCGGCCGATTCGTGCAGCGACAGCCACGCGTGCACGGCCGCGTAATCGTTGTCCGCATCGAGCGTGCTGGTCGCACGCGGCGCGCGGAACGTGCCGGCCGAGCCGTCGACCTCGTGCGGCAGCTTCAACTGCTCCCACGGCACGATGCTGCCGCGCGGCGTCGCCGCGATCAGCGCGCGCGCCCGTTCGGTCAGGTCCGGATGCGCGGCGAAAAACGCCTCGATGTGCCGCGCACCGGCCACGCCGAGGCCCGCGATCGCACGCCACCACTGGCGCCGGCGCGGAATCCGCACCGTGAGATCGGCGAGCGTCGCGATCCCGTGCGCCCGCAGCGCGGTGACCGCACGCGCGGGCAGCCACAGGCCGACGTCGTCGCTGATCTGCGGGACCGGCGCGCGCGCATGACGCAGCAGTCCGATCGCTTCGGCGGCCGCCTTCGCCTCCCGAATACGCTCACCGTCGGGATGACCGAGACGCTCCGCGAGATCGGGCCGGCCGGCCTGTCGCGCGACGCGCACGAGGCGGCGGCGAATCCCGCCGATCACGCCGCGCGCCGAGCGCCCTTCGCCGAGACGATCGGGCAGGTAGCGTTCGACGGCCTGGCGCACGGTCATGCCCGCGTACCATGCGCGCAGCGCGGCCAGTTCGTCGGCGTCGGGATAACCTGCGGGCGCAGGCGCGGAATCGGAGGAAGGCGGTAAGGCGAGGCGCGGTTTCATGGGCGCCAGTTTGACAGAAGCGCGCGCGGCCGGAAACGTCGCGCGCGGCGTTCCGGGGGCGGCGGGCACCCCGGCCGGGCACTCCGGGAGCAGATCGCGGCCTAGATGATCGCGCTGGCGATTGCCGAGCGGAACAAAGGCCGCATCGACACCGCGCTCGACGCAGGCAATTTCTCGGGCGACCTGATGAACGGCATCGGCTACGACCTCGTCAACGCCGGCCTGACGATCGATCGTGCGATGGCGATGATCGATGCGCGCCTCGCGCAGTCACCCGATGACCCGTATGCGCTCGACGGCAAGGGCTGGACGCTCCATCGCCTCGGTCGCGACGACGAAGCGCTGACGTGGTTCGACCGGTCGATTCAGGGAGCGACGCCGCGCAACGCGTCACTCCTCGCCTTTCGCGCCCGGATTGAGCATCACGACGAAGCCGGCCACGCCGACGACCAGCGCGACCGCGCCGCCGCGCAGCGCCATCGCGTTGTCGAACAATAGCCCCGTCACGACGGCCATCATCCCCACGAGCGAGACGAACACGGCGATCGCCGCGACGACGATCCGGGATTGGCGGCGTATCATTGCGCCCCCTCCGGGTTAGGCGGCCGCAGCCGCTACGTCGGCATCGTCGCCGCGAATCAGCAGCACCGGGCACTTCGAGCCGCGCACGAAGCGCTCGGCGACGCTGCCGAGCAGCACGCGCCGGATGCCGCGCCGCCCGTGCGTGCCGACCACCGCGAGATCGATCCCGCCTTCCTTCACGTAGCGCTGCAGGCGTTCCGAGATGTCCTCGCCGATGCTCTCCGTCTCGACGAGTTCGGCCTCGCCTTTCGCACCGGCGAGCGCGATGACCTGCTCGGCTTCGCGCAGTACCTTGCGCCCGTCGTCGCGCATTTCCTCGACGAGCGCGTGCGGATCGAAACGGCCCGCGTAAGTGAACAGCACCGACTTGTCGACCACATACACGGCACTGACTTGCGCGTCGCCTGCCAGCGCGACCTTTACGGCCTCGGCAAGCGCCAGTTTCGACGAAGCGCTGCCGTCGACGGCCACCATGATCTTCTTGTACATGCAAACCTCGCTGGGGTGAATTGCCGCGCGGCTGGGTGCGCGCGGCCCTGTCACCATCATCGGCGGACGGCGGGTTCGAATGTTGACGGCGATCAAGCGAGCGGCCATGCCGGCTGCGACCGGCCGACGCAGGGCGCGGCACGCGCGCCGGAGCCCGCACCCTTGTGCATCCTCGCGTATGCGGCACGCGATACGCGTGCTTGTCGAACCCGCCGGCGCGCGACGGAATCCACCGGGCCCGCGGCGGCCGCGCGCCACCCGTGCGCACCGGAATCGGGCGGTCACCATGCCGAAGGCGCTATCATCGAATGTGCGACTTTCGTCCGGCCCTTATTTGCCGGCCCACTTTCAACTCGCTCAACCGACATGACAACGACTACCGAACGCGTGGACGGCGCCGCCCAGCATCTCGTCGCCGCCCGCCATGCCGGCTCGCCCGGCCCGCTGCTGCCCGATGTACTGCGCCCCGACGACATCGACACCGCGCTCGCGATCCAGCAGCGCGTGGCCGACCTGCTCGGCGAATCCGTCGGCGGATGGAAATGCGCGCTGCCGCCGCCCGACCGCGTGATCCTCGCACCGATCTTCGCGTCGACGATCCGCGAGGCCGATGCGCCGTACCGCGTCGTCGGCGGCCCGATCGTGCGAATCGAACCGGAAATCGCGTTCGTGCTCGATCGCGACCTGCCCGCGCGCGAACAGCCGTACGACGAACAGGACGTGCGCGACGCGATCCGCGAGGTGCGCATCGTGCTCGAGGTGCTCGGCTGCCGCTATGCGGAGCCCGCGCGCGCGTCGAAGTTCGAGCTGCTGGCCGACGGGCAATTCAACCAGGGGCTGTGCGTCGGCCCGGTCGTGCCCGACGGGCTGAACGTGCCGCTCGAGACGCTGGCGCTGTCGTTCGAAGGCGCGCTGAACCGCACGATCGACGGCCGCCACCCGGACGGCGATCCGCTGAAGCCGCTGGTGTGGCTCGTCAACTTCCTCGCATCGCGCGGCGACCCGGTGCGCGCCGGGCAGATCGTGACGACCGGATCGTACGCGGGCGCGATCGACGTGCCGCTCGGCGATGCGCTGACGGTTCGCTTCGGCGAGCTCGGCAGTTTGTCGGTGACGTTGACGGCCTGATGCACGCGGCGCGCGGGCCCGGCTGACCGGGCCTGTCACTGATCACTGATCGCTGGCCGCAGCGCGACGGCCGCGCGCGTTGCGCGGCCGGCTTCGCGGCAGGTGTCAGGCGCGCGGCTGCGCGCACTGTCGTGACGGCAACGTCATTGCGGCCACGCCGGCAACGACGCACGCGAGCCCGAGCCACGCCGATGCCGACCGCGATTCCCCGAGCAGCGCCATGCCGATGCCGATGCTGATCGGCACGCGCAGACAGGCCTGCGCCCCGTCGTGCCGACCGAACCGAGCGTCTGCACGAGCCGGAAGTAGATGACGAACGCGCTCGCCGCCCGTGCCGGCAGCGAGCACGACAACGGGTGAAGCGTCCACGAACGGTCGGCGGCGAGGCTGGCAGGCACCAGCACGATCGCCCCGACGATCAGCGAGCCGGCAGGCGACATCCCCTTGAACGACCGCCCGTAGCGCGCTGCGCCCCCCTGCATCTTCCGTACGACGTGATAACGTTGCACATCCCCGCGCGCACCGCGCCCTACCCCGTGGCATGCGCACCGCTTTCACGCCGATATCGAACATGTCGCTGACACCGCTTCCCGCCCTGCTCGACGAAACCCTGCGCACCGTCGTGCGCCGCTACCGGCTGCCGCCGCTCGACAGCGCGTCGTCGCCGGCCGACGCCGCGAACCCGGCCGCCACGCTTGCGATCGTGATCGAGGAAGCGCGCAGGATGCGAAGCGACGGGCACACGCCCGACGCGGCGCTGCGGCAGCGCTTCATCGACGCCCTCGCGCAGATGATCCGCGATGCGATGGATACACATTCCGGCGATCCCGCGTTTCAGGCCGCGGTGCTGCGGCACGATG
This sequence comes from Burkholderia sp. LS-044, assembly GCF_004803625.1. Taxonomy (NCBI): domain Bacteria; kingdom Pseudomonadati; phylum Pseudomonadota; class Betaproteobacteria; order Burkholderiales; family Burkholderiaceae; genus Burkholderia; species Burkholderia sp. LS-044. The sequence goes on along the minus strand of NZ_SSWO01000008.1, from coordinate 84,029 downwards.
CGCCGAGCGTGCGCGAATACGCGTCGTTGTCGGCACACGCGGAGCAGGACCGTCGCGCGCTGCACTCGGCCGTCAACGCGATCGCGCACCCGGCCAAGCTCGAGCGCAGCGCCCGGCCGTGGCAACGCGACGGGCTCGCGCGGCTGCATGCGGCCGCCACCGGCGCGTCGTGGGCCGATCTGCACGACACGCTGCGGCACCTGCTCGCACTGCCCGACATGAAGACCGACACGGCCTTCGAACAGGACATCGTCAAGCTGAAAGACAGCCCCGCGCTCGAACGCCTGCTGCGTGTCGACGCCCTGGCATCGGACGAGCACGTGCGCCGCTACCGTGCGCTGTGGGTCCGCCAGGGCCCGCTCGAAGGCAGCTCGGTCGCCGTTGCACAGGGCGTCGCATCGCAGCAGCGCGGCGCAGCCGTCGAAGCGCTGGCCGCACAGGCGCTCGACGCGCTGGCCCGCAGGCTCGACGCCGTCGACGCACGCCGCACGTACCGGGTGGTGACGTCGATGCGCGTGCCGTCGTCGATACCGGGCCGGCACGATCGCGCGAAAACCGAATGGGACGCGATCCTGCTCGAACGCCCTCGCGACGACGACCCGGCGCCCGCGTGGAACGTGCGCTTCCTCGTCGAAGCGAAAGCGTCCGCGGATGCCGCGACGACCGATCTGCCGCGGCTGCTGCGCGGCCTGACCCTGCTCGCTCAGGCCGACCCGGACACGATCTATTCGTTCGAGACGCACCAGGGCACGGTGCGCGTGCACGGCGCGTCGCTGCGGGCGCTGACGACCGACGACGCCGCGCTGCAACGGGAAGTGCTCTATTGCTGCGATGCGTCCGCCGACGCGACGCCGCGCCTGCTGGGCGCCGCAAGCCGGATGCAGTTGCTGTCGGCGCAAGCCAGCCTCGAGTACGCGAGCGCACTCGCGCAACAGCCGCACACCGTTCCTGACGGCCTCGGCGTCGTCTGGCACGCGCTGCTGACGATGCCGCAATGGCACGCGGTGCTGCACCAGTACCCGTCGTTGCGGCAGGTGCGCGAGCTGATGGTGGCGATCGACGACTTGCGGGCCGCGATCGACGAGGTCGATGAAGGCGGTGCGGCCAGCAGCGTGTACGCGTGACGCACGAAACGAGCCGCCTCGCGGCGGCCGGAACGCGCGGCCCGCTCAGTTGGTGAGCACGCCGAACGGCAGCGTCCATCCCGCCAGCCGGCCGCCATCCGCCCATCGATCGCCGGCCGCATCGCACGGCAGCAGAATCGGCGCGGCCGCGCATTCGAGCGTTTCCTTCGGCGTATGGCCGAACTCCGCCTTGAACAGCCGGTGGAAATACTTCTCGTCGGGAAAACCGTGCGCCCACGCGATCTCCGCGATGCGCTGATGCCGGCGCTGCGGGTCGCCGAGCACGTGGTACGCATGACGCAGCCGCCGCCGCGTGATCTGCCGCATCACGCCGCCGTCTTCCTTGAACAGCTGGTAGAGCCGCGCTCTCGACACGCCGATGTCGCGGCAGATCCGGTCAGGATCGAGGTCGGGCTCCAGCAGATGCACGTCGATGTAGCGGCGGACCCGCTCGGCCAGCGCCCCGTCGATCGGGCCGCGTGCGTCGTGCAGCGCCTGCGCGGTCGGGGCAACCGCCGCGGCGAGCAGCAGCAGCATCGACTGGACGATGCTCGGGATCTCGTGCGTGCGCAGATTCGGCAGATTGCGGAACAGCGACAGCATGTGGTCGCCGAGCAGCCGCCCGACGCCGCTCGTCAGCGTTTGGCCGTGCGCCTGCGCCGCATGGCTCGGCAGCAGGTACCTGGGCACGACCAGGCTGATCACGTCGCCGGCCTCGACCCTGCAGTCGTTGATCTGCGCGACGTCGTACACGAACACGTCGCCGGCGCCCTTGACCAGTTCGGGCCCGCCGGTGTGGCTGGCCATCCGGCCACCGAGCAGCAGCGTGAAGCGGATCGAATCCTGTCCGTCGAGGCGGATCCGCCGCGTGGTCCGATGAACCCGGTAGGCCGGCGCGCGCGATCGCCAGTGGCGGCCCGACAGGATCAGCGGGCCGAGTGCCGCACCGCTCGCTTCCGCGTCGAACGCGCCGTGGCCGCCGTCGTCTTCCAGGCGGCAGTCGCACAGCATGTCCTTGACCCAGACGTGGAACCTGTCCCGCTCGGGGTAGTCGATGGTGCGAAATTTGAAAACGGGGACGAATGCCGCTTGATCCATGACAGTGTTTTTATCGAGCCGACACGAGAGGAGAGATCGGTTCGCAGATTATCGGACCAAATTGCGCCGGCGCAAGGCCGGCGCGGCACCTCGTCCACCGAGGCGGTCGACGGGCGCCCCGCGACGGGCGCCGTCGTCGTCGCGGCCATCAGCGTTGCGGATGGCATTCCCAGTTGTTGTACGTCGGCCGATCGATCGGCGTGAGCCCCGGAATCATGAACACCGTACAGCCGAAGCGCCGCCCCTTGCCGGTCGTCGCGTCGTAACTCACCTTCTGGCCACCGAGCCCGTCCTTCTTCCCGTACTGCACGTTGGCGATCGTGATCTCGTCCGACGACGCGAGCCCGAGCGTCTTCGCGGTCGACGTCTGCACGTCGACCATGTTCATCTGCGTCGAACCGCACGCGGACAACACGAGGCCGGCGGCCGCCGCGCCCAGCGCCGTCCGCAAGGTGACGGCGCATTGCAGGATCTGCTTCATGGTTTCTCCTTCGAATTCCCGGTGGGGCACGATTACGAGCCCGGCGTAAAAAAGCTGGACTGGATCTGGCTGCCGACGTTCGCGACGAACGATTGCCAGACGAGCGCCATCGCCCCCGCGGCATTGACGGCCAGCGCCGGCCATGACCCGTCCTGCGGATCCAGCGTCGACGTGCTCCACGCCCCGTTCCGATAGCCGGCCACGAGGAGGAGCGACGCGTTCGGTGTGCCCGTGTCCTGCCAGGCGACGGTCACGTTGCCGGCCGCGTCGATCACCAGCGGCGGGTACTGGAGCGCCGCCCCGTTCAGGTGTTCCGTCAGCCGCTGCAGCGCCCCCCAGTTTCCGCCGGCATCGGACACGCTCGCCTGCAGGACCGCGCCCCCTTCCGCCCACATCGCGGCGGCCACGCCGTTTTCGTTGACGGCCAGCATCGGCGTCGCGATGAAACCCGTCGGCTCGGCGATCGCCGGCGCCACCGGCTGCGAGGGCTGCCATCCGGTTCCGGCGACGTAGCGCTGCGACATCGTGGCGGTGTAGATCTTCCCGCCCGTCACGTCGAGTTGCCCCCAGAGCAGCGTGATGTTGCCCTTCGCGTCCATGCCGGCGACCGGCGAGATGATCGTCGTGAACAGGCTCGTATTCGATACGGCCTGGTTGACGTTGGTCCAGCCGTTGGTCGCGTCGTACGTGGCCGTCCACAGCGCCGACTTCGTATGGTTGGTCTGCCGCCATGCAAGCACCGCGCGGCCGGACGACAGGACCGACAGCATCGGCCTCACGTTGTCGGTATCGCCGGTCACCGCGCCCGGCCCGGTCTGCACCGGCATCTGGACCAGCGCCGTCGGCGACCACTGTCCGGCCTGCGTATAGCGCGTCCACGCGATGCGCGTGTCGAGCAGGCTGATCGACTGTGTCCATGTGACGAGCGCGTTGCCCTGGCTGTCCATGCCGGCCGAATAGGACGAACCGGCCATGTCCGGCACCAGTGCGACCGGGGTGCCCCAACCGCCATTCGGGGTGTACGGGCGCGCCCACAGGGCGTACGTGTTGGGGCCCGGCGTCCACTCGGTCCAGAATGCGACCGCCTGCCCGCTCGCGTTGCCGACCAGTTGCGGCTGCACCCCGGTCAGCGAATTCATCGCATGCGAACCGTCGCTCGTGTCGAGCCGCGTCGCGCTTCCCCAACCCGAGCCCGGCACATAGCGCGCGCCCCACATCTCGTTGCCGGTCGTGCCGGCCGTGCCGTTGGTCATCCAGGTGGCGAGCGCGTTGCCGCTCGCGTCGATGGTCACGCTCGGCTCGCCTTCCGGCCCCTTGCCGTCCACCGCGGCGGCCTTCGACCAGCCGGCCTGCGGCTGCGTGGTCCCGCCGCCCGTCGGCCCGCCATTCGAGCCGCCGTTCGAACCGCCATTCGAACCGCCGCCGGGCGAGGTCGAACCGGAAGGTGAACCGGGATTGTTCGGCGACGACAACGATGCGCCGCCGTTCGTGGCAACGTCGTCACCGCCGCATGCGGACAGCGCGAGCGCGGCTGCCATGACCATCCATGCAATGGGTTTCATCGGAATCCTCTTTTTCTCTTTCCGGCTTACTCTCGTCTGCCGTTCGCCGACACGCTGTACCGCACCGACCGGTTTCTTGATAAGCAATGCTATTGAACAGGCACGAAAACCGGCGTCCGTTCGCCCCCGTCATGCTCGGCTCCGTCGTGCGGATCGATGCGAACACCGCCTTCGGCAGACCGCCCCCTTCGGGCAGCGAGGACGACGACCGACGTCTATCGTCGAAGGTCCGTCGCTGCCGGCTGCATCTTAATTCAGGCGGTCCGGATTCAAGGTGGCGATGCGTCCACACTGAGTGGACTTCCATTTCGCGGGCCCGCCTGCGCGCGCTCGCGGCCGGGGCCGCGGGTGCGGTACGATACGCGCCGAGGCGAAACGCCTCACCTGAGAGACCCGGCCGCTGCGGCCCCACACCCGGCACAAGAAAAAAATGCCCAGAAACCCATTGCTGCACCGACACCTGTTCGCCGCGCTGGCGGCCGGCCTGTTCTGGATTCCGGCTGCCCATGCCAGCGGCGACGATGGCTGCTACGCGCCCACCACCCTCCGGCAGACCGCCTACTCGTGCGCCAACCTGCCGATGCTGAGCCCCGCGAACGACACGCGCATCAACGCGATGCTGATGATGGTCGACAGCGCCAAGGTCGCGCAGGCGTTTCCGGACCCGAAGACGATCCCCGCGAAAGACCGGATCAACCAGATCATCGTGCCGTTTCCGATGGACTTCTCCGGGTGGATCTACATCGGGCAGAAGGAGCCTGACACGACCGCCAAGGCCGACAACGCGGCGGATGGCGACGCGTCGTCGAACCGCTACGCCGACGGCGAAGGCAGCATCTGCCGCAGCATGAACTCGGGCGCCGACGCGTTCAACGACGCACTGGGCGGTGCCGGCGGCCTCCCCGCCGACGAAGCCGCACGCCTGCGCGCGGCCCGCGCCGACATCGCGCAGAAGACCTGCGCCGCCGGCGCCGCGAGCGCCGCGTGGACGAAACCGCCGGTCAAGTCGCCGCTCGGCCAGCAGTTCGCCGCGTACCTCGACGGCACGAACGCGTTCTACCGCGCCGACTTCCTCACCGCGACCCGGGCCTTCGCGAACGCGTCGCACAGCGCGAACCCGTGGCTGAAGGAAACCGGGCTCTACATGGCCGGGCGCGCGCAGCTGAACGCCGCGCAGGCCAACGTGTTCGACAACGACAACCCGACGCCGTCGCTCGGCCGCGTGACGAAGGTGTCGCTCGACGCCGCGAATACGGTGTTTCGCACCTACCTGAAGATCTATCCGCAGGGACGCTACGCGACCTCCGCGAACGGGCTGTTGCGACGGGTCGCGTGGCTCGGCGGCAACGTCACGCAGCAGGCCGACCTGTACGGCCACGCGCTCGCGCGCTGGTCGCCGGCGACGTCGAACGTGCCGCTGATCCAGCTGGCGAACGAACTCGACAGCAAGCTGCTGTTCGGCTCGGAATTCGATGCGCGCCAGATCCAGTCGCCGACCGTGCTCGCGACCGTCGACCTGCTGCGCATGCGCACCTCGGACAACAGCGATTCGAGCCGCAGCAAGCCGCTGACCCTGGACGAGCTGCAGGCGCAGAAGCCGCGCTTCGCGAACGCGCCCGCGCTCTACGACTACCTGCTCGCGACCTGGTATGTCCAGATCGGGCACAAGCCGGACGCCGCGCTCGCCTTGCTGCCGCAGGCGCCCGCCGAGCCGCTCGACTACTTCGGCTTGAGCCAGCAGGCGCTGCGCGGGTTCGCGCTGGAGGATAGCGGCCAGGCCGACAAGGCGCGCCAGCTGTGGCGCGACCTGATCCCGCTCGCGAAATTCCGCTTCCAGCGCGAGGCGCTGGAACTCGCGCTCGCGATCAACCTGGAACAGGCCGGGCTCGTCAACGATGCGTTCGCCGACGATTCGCCCGTGCAGAACGCCGCGATCCGCGCCGTGCTGCTGCGGCGCGCCGCCAACGCGGACCTGCTGCGCGCGCAGGCACAAAACCCGGCGGCCGGCGGCGCGCTGCGCGACACCGCGCTGTACACGCTGCTGTACAAGGAACTCACGCGTTCGCACTACGCCGAGTTCATCGCCGATGCCGCGCTGGTGTCCGGCACGCCTGCCGATCCGTTGAAGCCGTTCGTCGCGTCCGGTGCGAAAACCGAAGACGGCTACACGTGCCCGTCCGCGCGCGACATCGCGGCGACGCTCCAGCAGAATCCGGCCGACGCGAAAGGGTTGAACTGCCTCGCCGAGTTCGTGCGCGTCAACCCGCTCACGGCCAACCTCGAAGGCGATGTGGTGCCTCCGTGGATGCGCAACGCGTCGGCGGCGAACGCCGCGCGCGTGCCGCCGACGCTCGGCGCGGCGCCGTCGCAGTTCGCAGGCAAGCCGTACGAGCGGATGTCGAGCTACGTGACGGTGATGGCCGATGCGCAGGCGAATCCGACCGACCGCGCGTATGCGTACTACCGCGCGATCAGGTGCTATGCGCCGGCAGGCTCCAACGAATGCGGCGGCAAGGACGTGCCGAAGAACGTGCGCAAGCGCTGGTTCGATACGCTGAAGGCCAGCTACGCGGGCAGCGTGTGGGCGCAGAAACTCCGCTACTACTGGTAAGCGCCGCGTGAAGCGTGTCGCGTATGTCGCGTTTATCACGTGTATGGCGCTGCTGCTGGCCGGACGCGTCGCGCTGGCCGGCACCGTCGATGCCGCGCAGTACGACACGTTCTGGCTGTGGGCGGGCGTGAAACCGCAGGCGGTCGTGCGCGGCGCCCGCGCCGTCTACGTGCTGCAAGGGCAGATCGAGGCCTCCCCGCGGGACGAGTCGCAAGTACGCGTCATCGCACAGGGCGTCGCGCTGCCACCCGCGCCTCATGCGCGCGTGTGGCTCGTCTATCGTGCGCATACGCTGCGCTGGACGCCGCGCGTCACGCAGATCATGCTCGCGCAACTCGAACGCTGGCGCGCGTCGGGTCGCACCATCACCGGTATCCAGATCGACTTCGATGCACGCACGCGCCACCTGCAGGACTACCTCGAATTCCTGCGGACGCTGCGCGAGACGCTGCCCGCCGATTGCCGGCTGAGCATCACGGGGCTGCTCGACTGGAGCAGCCGCATCGATACCGACCAGGTCAACCAGCTCAGGGGGATCGTCGACGAAGTCGTCGTGCAGACCTACCAGGGCCGCCGCACGATCCCCGACTACGCGGACTACCTGCCGCGCGTCGCGCGGCTGCAGCTGCCGTTTCGCATCGGCATCATCCAGGGCGGCGAATGGGATGCGCCGCCCTACCTCGCGGCAAACCCGTGGTTCCGCGGCTATGTCGTGTTCCTGCGCAACGGGTAGCGGGAAACACGCGACGACGTCGATCGTTCCCGCGCCCCGGATTCATTCCGGGCGCGGCGAACCCGCATCCACGTACACCCACGCGCTGACGCCCGATTCCAGCACCACGCGATCGCGGCGATACGCGTCGACTTCGTAGTCGTCCGCGTGCTGCAGCTCCTCGCGCGTGATCGCGAACACGGTGCCCGTGACGCGGTCGCCCGGTCGGCCGGTATAAGCCACCACCGGATGATGCGTCTTCCCGCTCGTCGCGACCACCTCCGGATCGTCGATCTTCAGCATCGTCATCGCGTAACCGGGCATCGCATCCTCGCGACCGTCGAGCTTGCGGCCGAAGGTGGCGAGCTGCACCGGTTCGAGTTGCAGCGTGCCATAGGAAAAGAGGTGCTCGGAGAAAGTCGGGGCGGTGCCGGACATGATTGAGCTCGACAAAAAACAGGACAAACGAAACGTAACGCAGATCGCCCGCTGGCTTACGCGCCACCCGCGATCGCGCCGCCGAGCCCGGCAAGCGCAATCACGAGCAGCGCACCCGCCGACGAGGCCGTGATCCATCGTTGCTTGCGGTGAATCAGCGGATGGTTGATCGCGGCCATGTAGCCGGTCATGATCGTGAAATCGACCGCGATCCACAGCGCGGCCAGGATGGCCAGGCTCACGCGGGAATCCGGCGTGATGCCGACGAACTGCGGAAAGAATGCGACGAAGAACAGCAGGTCCTTCGGGTTCGCGATGCCGACGAGAAAGCCGCGCACCACACCCGGCAAGCGCCACGCCTGCGACGCCGGTTCGCCTGGTGCGGCACCGTTGCCGTCGCGCGTACGGCCGGCGCGCCATTCGCCGAGCAGCGTCCGGACGGCCAGCACCGCGATGAAGACGCAACCCGCCACGTGCAACCCCGTGAGCAGGCGATCGCTGACGAGCACGACGCCGAACACCATCAGCATCGCCCCCGCGATCATCACGAGGCTCGCGGCATTCGCGCCCACCGCGGTCAGCATGCCCTGGCGGAACCCGCGCCGCGCGACAGTGCCGACCACGAGCATGACGACGGGGCCGGGCGTCGCGATGAGCAGCACGATCGCGGCGAGATAGGCGAACAGCAGCGGGTAATGGAGTGCCATGACAAAAAGTTGTTGGATGGATCGACGCGCGTGCGCGCTACGATGGCATCATCTGGATTCAGCGCGGCGGATTGCACGGTTTTTTGCAGTATGGCGCGCCCGGCCTGCTGCTGAAAAACGGAAAATCCTGTCGAATGACATGAGTTTTATTCATATTCAAACCCCGTGAAGGCCAAACCGCTCCCCCCTGTCTACGCGTTGCGCGCATTCGAAAGCGCCGCGCGCACCGGCTCGTTTACGCTTGCCGCCGAGGAACTGAGCCTCACGCAGAGCGCGGTGAGCAAGCACGTCAGGACGCTCGAGGCCTACTTCGGCCGGAAACTGTTCGTCCGGCGCGGCCCCAGGATGACCGTGACGGCGGAAGCGCAGATCTTCGCGTCGGGCCTGCGGCGCGGCTTCCGGCAAATCGAGGAAGCCTGCATGCTGTTCCAGTCGCAACGCGACGTGCTGCGGCTCAAGGCGCCGTCCACGCTCACGATGCGCTGGCTGCTCGACGCGCTGGCCGCCTTTCGCGAAACGCGGCCCGCATTCGAGGTGCAGATCGCGAGCGTGTGGATGGATGTCGACACCGTCGATTTCTTCAGCGAATCCTACGATTGCGCGATCCTGCTCGGCACGGGCAAGTTCGGCGAGGCCACGCAGTGCGTGAAGCTGTTCGACGAATGGCTGATTCCGGTGTGCTCGCGTGCGACCGCGACGGTCGCACGCACGAATCCGGCGGCGTGCGAGCTGATCCACCCGTCGCCCGACCGGCGCGACTGGCGCCGCTGGCTCAAGGGCAGCGGGCACGACCTGGACGTCGACATCACGCGCGGGCAGGTGTTCGACATGCTCGAACAGGGCATCGCGGCGGCCATCGCCGGCCACGGCATCTCGATCGGCGATCTCGCGCTGTGCGCGACGGCAATCGACGAGAAGCAGCTCGTGCTGCCGTTCAAGACGGCCGTCAATACCGGCGACGCGTACTACCTCGTCTGGCCGGAAGACTCCGGCAAAGCCGCGCAGGTGCGCGAACTCCTCACGTTCCTGGAAGGCCGGATGCCGCGCCTGACGTTTCCGGGCATCCGCTTCAACGGGCCGGGCTGAGCCCTGCGGCCGGCGAACCGGCCGCCTGGGCGACGGCGCGACGGGGCTGACGGGCGCTACCGGCCACGGTTACCGGGTGCCGCCAGCCGTCCAAAAACGGCGCAGCCCGCCGAAGCGGGCCTGCGCCGAGCGTCACCGTTACGCCTGCACGAAAGCCAGCAGGTCGGCGTTGAGGACGTCCGCGTCGACCGTCAGCATCCCGTGCGAATAGCCCGGATAGGTTTTCAGCGTGCCGTTCTTCAGCAGCTTGATCGACTTCAGCGCGGCATCCGCGATCGGCACGATCTGGTCGTCCTCGCCATGCAGCACGAGCGTTGGCACGGAGATCGACTTCAGGTCTTCGGTCTGGTCCGTTTCCGAAAACGCCTTGATGCCTTCGTAATGCGCTTTGGCGCTGCCTTCCATCCCCTGCCGCCACCAGTTCCGGATGACGCCCTGATGCACGGTTGCACCTTCGCGGTTGAACCCGTAGAACGGGCCGCTCGGGACATCGAGGAAGAACTGCGCGCGATTGTCGGCAAGCGCTTTCCGGAAGCCGTCGAACACCTCGAGCGGCAAGCCTTCGGGGTTCGAATCGGTTTTCAGCATCAGCGGCGGCACCGCGCTGACCAGCACCGCCTTCGCGACGCGGCCGGCCGGCTCGCCGTGCTTCGCGACGTAGCGCGCCACTTCGCCGCCGCCGGTCGAGTGGCCGATATGCACCGCATTGCGCAGGTCGAGCGCTTCGACGACCGCGAACGCATCGGCCGCATAGTGATCCATGTCGTGGCCGTCCGACACCTGCGCCGACCGGCCGTGGCCGCGCCGGTCGTGCGCGATCACGCGGTAGCCCTTCTGGACGAAGAAGAGCATCTGCGCATCCCAGTCGTCGCTCGACAGCGGCCAGCCATGGTGGAACATGATGGGCTGCGCGTCCTTCGGGCCCCAGTCCTTGTAGAAAATCTCGACGTGATCCTTCGTTGTGACGTATGGCATCGCGATGCTCCTGTGACGTGGATGAACATGGCACTCTGGCCGGGAGCCATTATCGGACAGTATTGTTAAACGATGACGCCACGATGCAAGCGGCCGTAAACAATCCGACCAACGTGCCCCCTCCCCCGCCCGAAGGGCGAACGATGGCGCTGCGTCAACTGTATAAGGCTGGACTGGACCGAACAGACAGCGTCAGATCGTCTGACTCGGTTCGGTCATAATGCGCCATACACCTGCACGCTTCCAACGACAGTCGAATGTCGATGCCGCGCGGGACAGCGGACTTTCGCGACCGAGAGATATCGAATGAGTCGCAAGCCGATTCGGATGTTCGTCACCAAAGATGGCCACTTCGCGTGCGAGCGGCCTGTCTAGCTCTGACGACGGGCGTTCAGCAGAAGTCCACCTGACGACGGGCGGCCCATCACTACGCTATCTGGGTCGGCCCCGATCGCGGGCTGCGTTGGCAGATCGACTACGCGAGGCTATCGGGAGCAAGTTGTAAAACCCGTGCCGGTGCCGCCCTGAAGGTCGGGCTATGTGCATCGGCCGCAATCATGTGAGGCGTTACGTCGTGTGCCGCCAATGCTTCAGTTGACGCCCAGCGTTCGATCAAGACAAATCTATTTTCGTCGCCGACGACGGAATGGAGATCGTACTGGAGACAGCCTTGCTCCGCGCGCACAAGCGGCGCTAATTTTTCATATGCCGCGATTTGCTCGTGGCCTTTGCCTGGAAGGGTTTGAATCGAGATAACAAGCATCACCTCCTGTTCGCAATTTCGGCTGTGATGATCTACTTTGCTCATGACGACTCCGTGCTGGTGTGATACCGACGAAAGACGATCAGCCGTAAACGCGAAAGGCCCCGTCTTTTGCCGGCGGGGCCCCTGAAAATATGCAGCGACGATGATTACCGCGTGCGCATCAAGGACGACCCACCGTTGCCGATGGTCGTCGTTGTAATGACAGTCACGAAAGGAATCAGATTGCGTTGCATATTGCCACGCTAACTCACTCGCCGTAGGCAGGTCAACTCCACCGAGATCTGCACACACTTCTACGTTCCTCGAACGGCGGTTGCACATTTGAAGCCGCCGTCGACTCCGAGCGGATTCGAGAAGCAGACGTGGGTCGCCAACGGCCCTTGATGAAGTGACGGTGAACAGGCCCATCAGGAACGACGACGGCCCCATCACCGACACCGTGACCAGCATCAGGTTGCGCCGAGCGTGCCGCAGATCACCGCGCCGAGCGGACGGGCCGCGAGTCCCGCCCAGAAGCTCACCAGCGACGCGGTCGGGTCGAGCGACGGAAAAACAGCTTCGGAGATCGCCGCCGCGACGACACCGTACAACGCGAAGTCGAACCATTCCAGCGCCGTGCCGAAGGTGGCGCGCGCCACCGCGCGACGGACCATCAGGTGGGCCTGGGGGGACGCTCGGGCACAGTTCGAGCACCGATTGTGGACGCGATCGGCAGGCCAGTCACGCCACAGCCCGCGAATACGATCCGATAGTGCTGCCCCTTGCTCGCCATAACGTGAAATCTCTCGATGCGCTGGGGCGGCTAGATGACCAAACGACCCTACTGGCGGCAATCAAAAGCTTTTGGTCAGGCCTACCCCCAAGGTACGGCCGCGACCGACCGAAACCAGTTGCATGCCGGAGTACAGGCTGCCGAAGGTTTCATAGCGTTTGTCGAAAAGATTCCGGCCGAACAGATAGACTTCGAGATCCTTGTTTTTCCATCCAATCTGGGCATTCACAAGGCTATAGGCATCAAGGTAATAAGATTTGTCGATGTCCGCGGTGCGCTTGCCTGTGTATTGGTATTGAAGGTCGGCGGAGAGCTTGCCAGGCAAATGAATCGCCTTGGCTGAGGTTTCGTATTGCAGCCCGGCCGTCGCCGTCCATTTCGGTGTGTTCGGAACAGGATTGCCAGTGACCGTATTGACTGCGGCGCCGTTGGCTCCGAGTTCGCTATGGATGTAGCCGACGCCCCCGGAGAAGCTCAAGCCTTCAGCGATGAGCGCGCGCGCCTGCAATTCGAAACCACTGGTCTTGTAGTCCTGATATGTTGTCCGAAAGGCGCCAAGCGAAGGATCGAGATAGGACATGACACCGTTCTTGATGTCGTTGTGATAGACGCTGGCATCGATCTGAAGACGATGGCTAAGAAGATCGGCCTTGACGCCCGCTTCGTAAGTCCACCCCAAAGCGGCCGGATAGGGGTTGCCCACGATGCCATCGACCGGATAGCTAAAAAGCGGGTACACCCGTGACGCGTGACCACGAGCAACCGACACGTAGCTTTGAATGTCGTTCGTCCACTTGAAGGATAGTGCTACCCGACCTGTCGGATAGGTTTGCGACGTTGAGTTGGAGCCGGTCAGCGAAGCGAGGCCCAGGGAGTTGTCCTGCTTCATCTCGATATTGTCATGGCTTACCCGGCCGCCGATCGAGAACTCCCAGCGGTTCGCAAAGGGGATCGAAACGTCCCCGAACAGTCCTAGGTTGGTCGTGTCGAGATTGCTTTTCATCGCGACTGAGCCGGAATACGGAGGCGGCGCGCACTGCGTACTGCTGCACCAGCGTATGCTGTTGGTTCGCATGGCACTGGCACCGACGACCCAGCGAACCGGGGCACCCTCGAGTGAATTCAGCCGAATCTCCTGGCTGAAGATGTTCTCCTGATCCGTTGAGTGGCCTACGTTACTGGATGCGGGGAACCCGATCGCGTCATAGACAAGTTTGTCCACGAGATCGAGTTCGCTTTCCAGCTTGTTGTGCTGGTAGGAACTGATGGAAGTGAGCTGGAAATTCTTGAAAAAATGCTCGACGGTCACGGTGGCGCCCGCTTGCGTTGTCTTCAAGTCCGGCTCGGTCAGGATGCCACTGGTCGGAAACTGACTGGCGCTACGCAGGACATAGAGCGGGGAGTTAGCCTGATCATGCAGATAGTTACCCGTCACTGTGATGATCGTGTCGTCCAGCCCCGTGAAGCGTAGTCCTCCACGGAATGCACCGATGTCGCGCTTGCCCAGCTTGTCGGTGTAACGGCTACTGATATCGCCATTCTCATGGCCGTAACGGATCGCCATCCGTCCGTCAAGTTGTCCGGGCACGATATTGCCGCCAAGAACTGCCTCGCCCATGCGATAGCCGTGTTCGCCGACCTCGGTTGTCACGTGAACATCCCGAGTTCCGTCAGGCTGCTTCGTGACAACGTTGATGGCGCCACCCAGCGCATTGGTTCCCCATAGCGTGCCTTGGGGGCCGCGCAGCACTTCGATATGGTCGACATCGAGCAACATGTTCGACGCGCTCATCATGCTGTTCGGCACACCATCGACATTGAATGCGATCGTGCCATCGGAGTAGTTGGCAGGCGTCCCAAGTGAACTGACACCGCGAATTGAGAACCACTGGGAGCCTGTGGCGCGGCTGACCCATTGCACATTGGGCGCATGGCCGGCGATAGCCACACCTGGATCGAAGGGCGATTCCTTCAGGGTCTTCGCCTGCAAAACCGTGATGCTTTCAGGCACATCCTGAAGGCGTTCGGTCGTTTTCCGGGCGGTGACCGTGACGGGCTCAAGGACTGTGCTCTCTGCGCTCGATGCCGACGTGCCGCTATCCGGCGACTCAGTGGTTGATTGCGCTTGCTTTCCTTCAGTAGCGAACACGTCTGGAGCAGCGACGGCGACGGCTGCGGCAATCGTTGCGTTGAGCAATGTATGTCGGACGGTACGGACGACACGCAAGCCACACGCCGGGAGCCCTTCGCGCATCGCATCGATCGAACCTGAACTTCTGCCAAGGGATTGATGAAAGGGAGAGCGATGTACCGCACATTGCCCTTCAATATGAGGCGTGTTAGACATTAAACGAGACTCATTTGCATTATCGGGATCGTCAATTTACCGATTCGCCGACACACCTCCGTAGCGAGATTTGGCCAATTCCTTGTTCAATCAGGCCAAGTGTATGTCTTTCCATCGAGATGGCCGTATTGCGAAATAAATTGACTAGATTTCGCAATGTAGAAGTGTGGCTGCACGGGTAGGCTGCGCCTCATCGTGGCCTGCCATGCCTGTTCTCTGGCCGGCCGAGTACTTCGTCCTTCCCGAGGAATACCCGTGCACTCACATATCATCGGTAGATCGGCCATGCGCGGCCGTTCAAGCGCCATCTCGATCCCCTTTGCTCGAGCGGGGCGCGCATGAGCACCGCCGCTATCTCCCGTACCAAACCCATTGTCATAAGCGTTGTTGGGCTGGTCGTTGTCTTCGGCCTGCTGTATGCCTGGCGCGCTGTTCGAAGCGGCGGCGCAGAACAACAGGCCATGCCGCCGATGCCTGTCTCGACGATCCGCGCAGAGCCTCGCAGTGTGGCCGACGAGTGGCAGGCCGTTGGCAGCCTGCAAGCCGTGCATGAAGTGCTGCTGGCTCCCGATACCTCGGGGCGAGTGACCGCCGTCAATTTCGACGCAGGCCAGTCCGTGAAGGAAGGGGCGGTGCTGATTCAGCTCTACGATGCCCCCGAACAAGCAGATCGTGCCGCTGCCGTGGCCAAAGCCGATTTCGCCCAGTTGCAACTCAGGCGTTCGCAAGCGTTGGCGCCTACCGGCGCGGAACCGCGCGAATTGCTCGAACAACATAAGGCGGACGCTGCCCAGACTGCCGCGGCAGTCCGGCAACTGGACGCACGCATTCAGCAAAAATCGATTCGCGCGCCGTTCTCCGGTCAGTTAGGTATCCGACGGATCAACCTGGGTCAGTATCTCAATGCCGGTGACGCGATCGCCACGCTGACCCAGCTCGATCCGCTCTATGTCAACTTCACGTTGCCGCAGCAGGATATGCCCAGGCTGACGTCGGGCGCACCGGTTCAGGTAACGGTGGATGCTGTGCCGGGGCGGGTATTCACCGCCAGGATCAGCGCCATCGAACCGCGTATCGATGGAGAAACCCGTAATGTGGCCGTTCAGGCGCTGTTGCCCAATGCCGACCGGTTGCTGAAACCCGGCATGTATGTGACGGCGCGGCTGGTATTGCCCGCCACGACGGACAATATCGTATTGCCGCTGACGGCGATCCAGACTTCGGCCTCTGGTGACAGCGTGGTGGTCGTGAAAGGCGCCGACGCGCAGGGAGTCGGCAAGGCGGTTGCCGTGCCGGTCATCACCGGCCGCCGGCTCGGGGAGGAGGTTCTGGTATCCCAAGGCATCAAGCCTGGCGACATCGTGGTGATGGCTGGCCAGAACCGTCTTCCGCCCGGTGCGACCGTAAAAATCAACAGCACGCCCCCTTCGGCAACGGCGACTCCTGACGCCCCGGCCGTTGCGTCCTCCAGCGCCAGCGCGCGGTAAAGGAAACCACGCCATGCGCTTTACAGACATCTTCATCCGTCGGCCCATCCTGGCACTGGTCGTCAGCCTGCTCATTCTGCTGATGGGCGCCACGTCGATTTTCCTGTTGCCTGTGCGGCAATACCCCTATCTCGAAAACGCCACCATCACGGTCAGTACCACGCTTCCGGGGGCAACCCAGGACGTGATGCAGGGTTTCGTGACCACGCCGATCGCGCAGTCCATCGCCACGGCCAGCGGTATTGAATACCTGAGTTCGACCACCACGCAAGGCAAGAGCGAGATCAAGGTGCGATTGGTGCTCAACGCCAACGCCGATCGCGCGATGACCGAAATCCTTGCCAAGGTGCAGCAGGTCAAGTACCAGTTGCCGGCGGGCATCACCGATCCGGTCATCAGCAAGTCCACCGAGGGCGGTACAGCGGTGCAGTACATCGCCTTCTACAGCAAGACGCTGTCGATTCCGCAAGTGACGGATTTCGCATCGCGGGTTGCGCAACCTCTGCTCACCAGCATTCCGGGGGTGGCCTCGGCGGACGTCTATGGCGGCCAGACGCTGGCCATGCGCATCTGGATCGACCCGGTGAGGTTGGCCGCGCGCGGGCTGTCGGCCGGCGAGATATCGGCCGCGCTGCGCGCCAACAACGTGCAGGCCGCGCCGGGCCAGCTCAAGAGCGCGCTGACTGTCACCAACATCAGCGCGGCCACCGATTTGCGCAGCGTCGAGGACTTCCGCCAGATGGTCGTGAAGTCGAGCCCCGGCGGAGGCGTAGTGCGGTTGTCGGATGTCGCCACCGTGGAAATAGGCGGCCAAAACTACAATAGCCTCTCGTTCGCCACCGGCATACCCGCGATCTTCGTCGCCATCCAGCCCACGCCGGCCGGGAACCCACTGGAGATCGTCAAGCAGGCCAACGAACTGCTGACCAGGATTCGCGCAATGGCGCCCCCAGGACTGACGGTAGCGCCGAACTACAACGTAGCGCGCTTCGTCAATGCTTCGATCGAGGAAGTCAAACACACGCTGGTGGAAGCCATCGTGATCGTGATCGCGGTGATCTTCCTGTTCCTCGGCACTTTCCGCGCGGTGATCATTCCGGTCGTCACCATTCCGTTGTCGCTGGTCGGTACCGCTGCGTTGATGCTGGTCTGCGGTTTTTCGATCAACCTGTTGACACTGCTGGCGATGGTGCTGGCGATCGGTCTGGTGGTGGACGATGCCATCGTCGTGGTGGAGAACATCCATCGACACATTGAGGAGGGGCTGACACCTGTGCGCGCGGCCCTGCTCGGCGCACGCGAAATCGTCGGGCCGGTGATCGCCATGACTATCACGTTGGCGGCGGTCTATGCGCCAATCGGCATGATGGGTGGACTGACCGGCGCGCTGTTCAAGGAGTTCGCCTTCACATTGGCCGGCTCGGTCATCGTCTCGGGAGTGGTCGCGCTGACGCTCTCGCCGGTGATGAGCTCGATGCTGCTCAGTTCCAGGCAGGGCGAGGGACGGCTGGCGAAGCGGGTCGAGCACTACATGGAAGGGCTGACGGCGTTCTATGGGCGCCTGCTGGCCCGCACGCTAGCCGCTCGCGGTGCGGTGCTGCTGGTCGGTGTGGCCGTGCTGGCCGCCATCGCGGTGCTGTTCACCGGCACTCGCCGCGAACTGGCGCCGACCGAGGATCAAGGCGCCGTCATCGTCGTCACCAAGGCCCCGCAATATGCGGGCGTCGGCTACACCGCCCGCTATGCTCAGCAGATCGAAAAGCTGTTCGAGCAGATTCCCGAGTTCGACAGCAGCTTCATGAACATCGGCGACTCCGCCGGTGGCCAGAACATGATGCTGGGTGGCGCGATCCTCAAGGACTGGTCGAAACGCAAGCGGTCGGCCACCGAGATCCAGGGGCAGATTCAAGCCGCCGGCGGCGCCATCGACGGCGAGACGTTGACCGCCGTGCAGTTGCCCCCGCTACCGGGTTCCAGCGGCGGCCTGCCGGTGCAGATGGTGCTGCGCTCGCCCGACGACTTCAAGACGCTGTACGAGACCGGCGAAAAGATCAAGGCAGCGGCCTATGCCAGCGGTCTGTTCCTCTACGTGCAGAACGACCTGTCCTACGACAGCCCGCAGGCGCACATCACGATCGACAATGCGAAGGCCAGCGAAATGGGGGTGACCATGCAGTCTGTCGCCGATACCCTTGCCGTGCTGGTCGGCGAAAACTACGTCAATCGCTTCAACTTCCACGACCGCTCCTATGACGTGATCCCGCAAGTGCGCGGCGCCGAGCGTATGACACCGGAAGACCTCGGGCGTTTCTATGTCAAAACGACCTCCGGCGCACTGGTGCCATTGTCGACCGTGACGCATGTCGAGATGCGCCCGCAAGCGAACCAGCTCACCCAGTTCGGCCAGATGAATTCGACCACGCTCGAAATGCTGCCGGCGCCGGGCGTGAGCATGGGCGAGGCTGTGAAGTTCCTGCAATCGCAGCCGCTGCCGCCCGGCACCAGTGTGGACTGGCTCAGCGACAGCCGCCAGTTCGTGCAGGAAGGCAACCGTCTGCTGATCTCATTCTGCTTCGCGCTGGTGGTGATCTTCCTGGTGCTGGCGGCGCAATTCGAGAGCCTGCGCGATCCGCTGGTGATCCTGGTGACGGTGCCGCTGGCGGTTTGCGGCGCACTGGTGCCGCTGTGGCTGGGCTTTGCCACGCTCAATATCTACACCCAGATCGGATTGGTCACCTTGATCGGCCTGATCTCCAAGCACGGCATCCTGATGGTCACTTTCGCCAACCATATCCAGCACCACGAAAACCTGAGCCGCATCGAGGCGATCGAGAAGGCAGCGGCGGTGCGGATGCGTCCCGTGCTGATGACCACCGCGGCAATGGTCGCCGGCCTTGTGCCGCTGTTGTTTGCAGACGGCGCAGGCTCGGCCAGCCGGTTCTCCATCGGCATCGTGGTGGTGATGGGCATGATGGTCGGCACCTTCTTCACGCTGTTCGTACTACCCACCATCTACAGCTTCGTTGCCAAGGATCACCGGGCAACAGCGGAAAGTTCTCGCGCCCGCGAACTCGCTACTGCGGAGGCTCCCGATGTCGCCCTTTAAACCGGTTCCTGCGATGCCTGTTGTGTCGCGTCCGGCGACGCTTCCCTCTCCGCGCGCTGCCTTCATGGCAGTGGCCGTTGCCGTTATCACCGCAGGTTGCGCCAGCGGCCCCGATTACCACGCGCCGGCCTTACCGGAAACCGCTGCAGGCCCATTCGTCAGTCGCCCATCCAATACGGATGTTGCCGAAGCGCTGCCCGCGAACTGGTGGAAGCTGTATGACGACCCCGCGCTCGACAAGCTGGTGCAGGAAGCCTTGTCGGCCAATCCCAACCTGCGCGTGGCGATGGCCAACCTCGATCGCGCGCGGGCCATCTACACGGAAGCGCGCAGCGGGCAATTCCCTTCGACCAGTATGTCAGGAGGCGTGGGATACGGGCGCGATCAGACCACGTGGTCCGGCACTGGCCAGGCCCCCGCGCAATGGAGCTACAGCGCGGGCCTCGACGTCTCCTATGAACTCGATCTGTTCGGTCGGGTCAGGCGCGACATCGAGGCTGCCCGCGACGACACCGATGCAGTCGCCGCCGCCTACGATGCCGCCAGGGTCGTTGTTGTTGCGGAGACGACGCGGGCCTATGTGGACGCCTGCAGCTACGGTGAGTCCATCGGCGTGGCGCGCTCGTCCGTCGAACTGGCCCAGCGCAGCCTGGATCTCATCGACAGCCAGGCGCACGCGGGCTCGGCGTCGCATCTGGATGTCGAACGGGCTGGCCTCACGCTAGCCCAGGCCCAGTCCGCATTGCCGCCCTTGCAAGGCCAGCGCGAAGCCGCACTGTTCGAGCTGGCCGCGTTGACGGGGCGCACGCCCTCGCAAGTGCCGGAACCGGCGCGTGCCTGCACCAAGGCGCCCGAGATTTCCGGTGCGTTGCCGGTCGGCGATGGCACTGCGCTGCTGCGTCGTCGCCCCGACGTGCGTCAGGCCGAGCGCCAACTGGCGGCGGATACCGCCCGCATCGGCGTGGCCGTGGCGGATCTCTATCCGCGTGTCACGCTGGGCGCTTCGGGTAACTACCTGCGCAACGACTACCTGAAAGGCAATCGCACCTTGTCCTTCTCTTTTGGGCCACTCATCTCGTGGACGTTCCCCAACATGATGGTGGCTCGAAGTCGCATCGCGCAGGCGAAGGCACAAAGCGTGGCGTCGCTGGCCAGCTTCGACGGTGCCGTGCTGAATGCACTGAAGGAGTCGGAGCAATCGTTGAGCGCCTATGGCGCGGCGATGCAGCAGCGCGATGCGCTGGTAGAGGCGCGTAACCGTGCCGAGAATGCCTTCCGGCTGGCCGACCAGCGCTACCGCGCCGGCTCCATCAGCTACCTCGACGTGATCGTGGCACAGACCAGTCTGATCGACGCGAAAGCCCAGGTGGCCGCTGCTGACCAGCGAGTCGGTTCTGCGCGAGTCAGCGTATTCAAGGCGCTTGGCGGTGGCTGGGAACAGGCCAGTACGCAGTAATGCTTGAGGGCATCGGCGCGTGGGCGATCTCACCGTCGCGCCGATGTCTGATGCCAACCATTAGCCACGCGGCTCCGCGTTGTCGCGAACAACCGGAAGTTCAGCATAGCGAAGGAATACGGATATGGACCCGCACGACGACCCGCCTCGGATCATTGACCTGATTACATCATTCGGTAGCAGGAGCCTGCCGTCTGGCAAACACACGATGAAGCACACCACATCAGCCTGTCCGGCGACCACACCGCCGATGTCGTCTCAGGAACAACGATTGGCGGCCAGCCGACTGCGACCGACGATCGCTCGTACCCGTGTCCTGTCCGTACTGGAACAGGCGGCGCCGCGCTGTCTGGATGCCAGTCAAATTTATCGCATCCTCTGCACGCAACTCGACAGCCTCAAACCGGCCTCGATCTACCGTGCGCTGAATGATTTATGGACCTCCGGCTTGCTGGTCCGTACGGAGGGCGCACAAGGCCGCGCACTCTACGCGCTCAAGCCGGACAGGAAGAACCTTCAGAACGACACCGTGCGCTGCCGCTGTGGCGCGCGATTGGTTTTTATTGAGGATCGGGCATTGCACGAGCATCTCCGATCACTGGCGACCAAGGAAGGCTTCGATCTCGACAACGAGCCAGCTTTTACCATCACCGTGACGTGTGCGGAATGTCGGCCGTTCCGCAGGAGAAGAGAATAGGTGACCTTAAACCGAGGTCGCCCGATCTGACAGCGCCTCGCCGCTTTTTGCTGCCTGGCCTCCATGCTCGGTGGACGACGGCACGCTCCACTCAAGGTGAGACTTAATCGGGAAGCACGATGCCGCGTACGGCATCAGACTGCGCGTTTGTCGTTCGATCGGAAAGGTATCGTGCTGGCGGCTTGCCTACCGCCTTGCGGAACATGGTGATGAACCCGCTGGCATTTTCGTAACCCAGTTCCAGCGCCACCGTTTGCACGCTTTCGCCGATGGTCAGGCGTTGAAGCGCAAGGATCACATGCAGTTGCCGGCGCCAGCGTCCGAAGCTCATGCCGATTTCGTGCAGCAGAAGCCGGCTCATGCTTCGCTCGCTCATGCCAATGCGGGTGGCCCAATCGCCCTTTGAAGTTTTGTCGGTAGGATCGGCCAACAGCATTTCCGCGAGTCGGCGCAATCGCGGATCACGCGGCATCGGCAAATGCAGGTCTTCTACCGGAGCCGCCGCCAACTCATCCAGCAACGCGGCAATCAGTCGGTCTTCCCGGCCGCCCGGCGGGTATGACGCGGGGAAGCCGGCCACCTTCAGAAGCAACTCGCGCAGCAACGGCGAGACGGAGATCGTGCAGCAGGTTTTCGGAAGATCCGGTGCGGCATCAGGCTCCACGAACAGGCAATGACATTCGGTTTCACCGGATCCCCGTGCCGAGTGGGGCAAGTCTCCCGGTATCCATACCGCGCATTGCGGCGGCACGATCCAGACACCGTTTTCGATTTCGCAGTTGAGGATGCCACGGACGGAGTAAAGCAGTTGCGCCCTGCGGTGCCGATGCCTCGCATGTTCCCAGCCCTTGGCTACCGACATGGCACTCAGGGCGACAACGGGCCGGGGCAGGTTATCCACGTCCTTGGCCACGGCCGGATCGGTGATGGCAATGCTTGACATGATGCGTATCGGGCTTCGGATCCAAGATGAGGCGCTGGCCTAATTGAAAAATATTATGGCCAACTTGTGCAATGACGTCCAGTCATTCCGCCGGTATCGTGTGATTGACCATGCTGGTCGTTCTGCTCGCCAGGGCTATTGCGCTGCCGGTCCGGAGGGGTATCCCATTTTTCTTGACGAAGTGGGACTGCCAGCTATTTCCCGTGATGCGCCGAAGGAGTATTGGCATGTTGATTGACGCCTCGAAGTTCCCCTTGGTCTGGATGCGACTAAACGCACCAGGCACCGACCCCACAGTCTCGCCTTTTGCCGAGTTCGAGGGATTGCTCGCACGGAAGGAAGTTTTCGTCTTACTCAACGACGAGGGGCTTGATAAAGGCGAACACGAACATTCGCCGGAAGAAAGGAAGCAAACCTCGCTTTGGATGAAACGCCACAAGAGCGAATTGCGGACCTTCGTCAAGGCAGGGATCTACATCGAACCGAATACCGCCAAGCGACTGGCGACCAAGGCGTTCGCTTTGGTATACGAAAAATTTTGGGGCTATCCCATGCTCACGGTTGCGACGAAAGACGAGGCGCTGGCCCTGGCGCGGAGGTTGTTGCTGGGCGAGCAAACGGATGCATGGTCGCACTAGGCCCGACTAATGAGGTCGGTCGGAATCTGGAGGCCGGCGCGTTAAGAGGCGGTACGAGCACTGAAGAAATGAGGCAGGTCAATGGCATCGAAAACGGTCGAAACCCGGCGCTCCGTCTCCGTCGGCAGCAAGATTCGCTTGCTGCGCCAGCGCCAGGGTCGCACGTTGGACGACGTCGCGACCGTCTCGCAGCTTTCCAAGCCCTTTCTTTCGCAGGTCGAGCGAGATCACGCCAGCCCGTCGATCACTTCGCTCGCGAGCATCGCGAAAGCGCTGGGCGTGTCCGCCAGCTATTTCATCGATACGCCGACCGAGGAAAGTTGCGTGCGACGCCGTAAGGATCTGCGGTACTTCGCCTTCGCCGATTCCGCCGATCTGCTCGCGCGCCTGTCGATTCGGCCGGGCGACCGCCAACTCGAAGCGATTCTCGTGCGCATGTCGCCCGGCGAGCGACCAGGCAAAGGAACCACGCACGCGTGCGAGGAATTCGTGCATGTGCTCAGCGGTGAAGTGACGATCACGCTGGAAGGCAAAACGTTCGTGCTCGGCGTGGGTGACAGCGCGCACTATGAATCGACAATTCCGCCTATCTGGACCAACACGCGCGACGACGAAGCCGTGCT
Organism: Burkholderia sp. LS-044; assembly: GCF_004803625.1. NCBI lineage: Bacteria > Pseudomonadati > Pseudomonadota > Betaproteobacteria > Burkholderiales > Burkholderiaceae > Burkholderia > Burkholderia sp. LS-044. The sequence goes on along the minus strand of NZ_SSWO01000008.1, from coordinate 60,400 downwards.
GGTCTGGGTCGGCACGCCACGGCTGCTTTGACCGGCGCGCGGCGCGCACATGGACGCGCGGCGACTTTTGTGAGGCCGTAGACGCTTTTCGTGCCCCCACCATCGCTTCCGCCCCCCTCCGATCCGTACCTCGACTCCTTTCCCCCGTCGAACGGCGTTTCCGGCCGGAGTGCTCCGTTACCTGCCCTTACACTGTTGGCACGGCGACCGGCTGGAGTGGGTCGATCTGCGCCGGTCATCCGTCACGGAGCGGGGCCGGCCCCATTCGATCAGGAAGCGACATCATGGGTGACGCCTGATCCTACGTTCGTAGATCCGTTCACTGCGAAAAGCGGCCGTCCGTACCTCGCTGAGACGAAAGTCCGCAAAGCCGACTTGCTCGATGCGGCTATGCCGGCAGAAGACCCGCAATGCGATAACTTTCAATTAACCCGTCATAGACAGAAATATCGGAGCGACTCCTGGCAATGAGCTGAGCGCCAGCGACGGCGGCGTAGATGGCGCGAGCACGCCGTTCGCTATCCTCGGCGCTGACCACGGCCGCGTCGGACAGCACCTTGCTCAGCCACGCAACATTCACATCGGCAAAAGTCTGGACCTCTTTCGTCACCGTTTCCGGCAAGTCATCAGATTCGGCAGCCATGAAGCTGCACAGGCATATGCGATTGCCATGCTCAAGCGCTTTGCGAAACGTATCGGGATAGCGGCGCAGGCAATCGATCGGATTTGCGGATTCGGCCAAAATCGCATCCAGCGCAGCTGCCGATTCCTCCCAATACCGCCTCGCCACCGCTGCGCCAAGATCGGCCTTGCTTGCGAAGTGGTGGTAAATGCTCGCGGCCTTGATGCCGACAGCTTCAGCGAGATCACGAAAGTTCAGCCCGCTGTAGCCGTGCGCCTGGGCAATCTTTGTGGCGGCCACCAGGATTCGCTCCCTGGAACTCAAGCCTGACTCGTTCTTCACTCTGCTACCGCCTCCACGACCGTTGACACCGGCAATTATACCTTCTACTGTAAACCTAACGAACGTTAGGTAGATGTGGATATCCACTCCCCATATCGTCCGACCCCGTGTGACAAACCGCATAGAGAGGCACGCATGGCTTTCAGCACCACCGATTTCGACGTAACCCAACTCCCGATCATGACGATTTACGATTTCCCCAAAGGCCCCTATCCGACGCGCGTCCGTATCGCCCTGGCCGAGAAAGGTCTGCGATCGCGCGTCGAGTTCGTGATGGTCGACCTTTACAAGGGGGAGCACAAAAGGCCCGAGTTCATCTCCGAGAAAAACTACTCGGGAACGCTGCCGGTCCTCGAACTAAACGACGGAACGTGCATCGCCGAATGCACAGCCATTACCGAATACCTCGATACGCTCGATGGCGCACCCACGCTGACCGGCAGGACACCACTCGAAAAAGGCGTGATCCACATGATGAGCAAGCGCGCCGAGCTGGAGTTGCTCGACGCAATCAGTGTCTATTTCCACCATGCCACGCCAGGGTTGGGACCCAACGTCGAGCTCTATCAGAACGCCGAATGGGGGCTTCGTCAGCGCGACAAAGCCCTGAGGGGCATGCACTACTTCAATGACGTCCTGAAAAAGCAGCCGTTTGTCGCTGGGGATGCCTTCTCTATGGCCGACATCACCGTCATCGGCGGTCTCGTCTTTGCGTCAATCGTGAAGTTAACCGTGCCTGCGGAGTGCGGGGCGCTGCTGGATTGGTACACGAGAATGCGGGAACGTCCCAGCGTCAAGAACCAGCCGGCATTCGCCTGAAACAGCAGTCGTGCCCGACCGTCATCGACGGTCGACCAATCCTTGGTTGCAAATCGGGAACGACCTGCCTGCGCAACTTCGACGACTCGTCTACTCGATCGATACCGGATGGCCGCACGACGCCAAACGTTGCGCAGCAGATCGGTCAATCGTAGAGGCGTACTGCGCGCGGTGCTCGCGTAGCAATGCGGAGTGGAAGGACGCGGTCGTGGCACACGGCTTCGCGTACGCCTGCCACGGTGGCCGTTCCAGTTGGACAGCGGCCGCTGAGGACCCACCGAGTCGAATGGCAGCTCGGGGTCGATCACGGCCCTGACGAAGCAATCCCAGACCTGAACTAACGCTGACTAACTGACAGCTCACATCTCGACTTACGCCCCTCAACCATCCGTCGATACCGTCACCGCCTCCCACGCCCGGATTTCCTCGTCCAGTGCCGCGAGTTTGCCGCGCACGAGCCGCAGCGCATCGCTGCCGAGCAGCAGATGGGCCGGCGGATGTTGCGCCGCAACGACGGCGAGTATCGCCCGCGCCGCTTTCACCGGATCACCCGGTTGCTTGCCGCTCCTCTCCTCGCGCGCCTGGCGAATCGGGTCGAAGATCGCGTCGTAATCGGCGATCGAGCGCGGCGTGCGCATCATCGACCGGCCGGCCCAGTCGGTGCGGAACGAACCCGGCGCCACGGCCGTCACCGCGATGCCGAACGGCTCGAGTTCCTTGCCGGCGGCTTCGGAAATGCCTTCCAGCGCGAACTTGCTGCCGCAGTAGTAAGCGATGCCCGGCATCGTGATGTGGCCGCCCATCGACGTGATGTTGAGGATGCGCCCGCGCCGCCGCTCGCGCATGAACGGGACGACCGCCTTCATCATCGCCACCGCGCCGAATACGTTCACGTCGAACTGCCGGCGCATCTCCGCGAGCGGCGCTTCTTCCATGATCCCTTCGTGCCCGTAGCCGGCGTTGTTCACGAGCACGTCGACGGGCCCGACGTTCGCCTCGATTTCGGCCACGACACTGTCGATGCGATCGAAGTCGGTCACGTCGAGCACGCGCGCGAATGCCCGCGCGGACAGCGCTTCGAAAGCCTGCGCCGCCTGCGCGCTTCTCACGGTGCCGACCACCGTGTGACCTGCGGCAAGCGCCTCCTGCGCGAGCGCGCGGCCGAAGCCGCTGCTGACGCCGGTAATGAGCATGAGGTTTGCGGATGCCATGTGAGCTTCTCCCGTATGTCGATTGGAGCGTGCATACTAGTCTGACGACCCCCGTCGAATAAGCCCGATTCCGCTGATTTTCTTGCACAAAACTATGAGCCTCGAGCCCGCCTCCGCCCGATCCCCATCGCTGCCGCCGCGCGACCGGAAGCGTCTGGTGACGCTGCTGCGCGCGCTGGCGCCCGACGAAGGCTACAACCTGACGGCATTGCCGAGCGTGCGCATCCTGCGGTCGAACCGCGCGCTGTCGCGCACGCCGGTGCTGTACGACCCGGGCATCGTGATCGTGTGCCAGGGCTGCAAGCGCGGCTACTTCGGCGGCGAGCGCTATCTGTACGACGAGCATCACTACCTGGCGGTGTCCGTGCCCGTGCCGTTCAGCATGGAAACCGACGCCACGCCCGAGCGCCCGCTGCTCGCGCTGTATCTGCACCTCGATTTCACGATGGCCGCCGAACTCGCGGCACAGATCGACCGCGAAGGCATCGCGGAGCCCGTGCAGGCGCCCAGGAGCATGATGTCGACGCCGATGGATGCAACGATGCACGCGTCGGTGCTGCGTTTCGTCGAGGCGATGGGCCGGCCGCTCGATGCCGCGGTGCTGGGCCCGGCGCTGCTGCGCGAGTTGTATTTCCGCGTGCTCACCGGTGCGCAGGGCAGCGCGATGCGCAGCGCGCTGGCGATGCGCGGGCAGTTCGGCCGGATCGGCCGGTCATTGCGCGTGATTCACGCCGATTACGCGCAGCCGCTCGACGTGCCGCAACTGGCCGACGCAGCCGGCATGAGCGTGCCGAGCTTTCACAGCCACTTCAAGGCAATCACGCAGGTGTCGCCGATGCAGTACCTGAAGTCGACACGGCTGCATCAGGCGCGGTTGCTGATGGTGCGCGAAGACCTGACGGCGGAGGCGGCCGGCTACGCGGTCGGTTACACGAGCCCGTCGCAGTTCAGCCGCGAATTCAAGCGCCTGTTCGGCCTGACGCCGGCGAAGGAAACGCAGCGCATGCGCGAGAGCTTCGCCATTCCGGCGGCATTCGACGATGCGGTGTTCGTGTCTTCACATTGAATCGGGTACCGCGCCAGGCCCGCGCGCCAATTTCCGTCGACCGCGTCTAGCCCCGCTGACGATAGATGCGCGCGACGCTCGCGAAGAACGACAGCGTGGCGATCGCGCAGGCCAATGCGAACACGTAGACGGGAAATTGCCGCTCGCCCTCGCCTCCGCCCGCGCCGCTGACGAGCGCGATCACCACGGCAACCAGCGCGGCGCCGATGGACTGACCTGTCGTTCTCGCGGTCGACAGCACGCCGGAAGCGGTGGCCGTGCGGTTCTTCGCCGCGTTGGCGAACATCTCCTTGTTGTTCGGCGGCAGGAAGAAGCCGTACCCCACGCCGCACAGTGCGACGCGCCACAGGAAATCCCCGACGGATGGTTGCGCGGGCAACAGGATCAGCGAACCGATCCCGAGACAAAACATCAGCACGCCGACACTCGACAGCTGCGTCGCATTGAAACGATTCGCCAGTCGCCCGGCAAACGGCGCGCACAGCGCGACCGCGATCGGCCAGGGCGTGAAGACCAGCGCCGATTTCAGCACGCCGTACGCATACGTGTGCTGCAGCACGAACGGCAACGCGACCAGCGCCATGCCCTGCGACACGAACATCGTCACGGACGTCAGCACCGCGAACGTGTATCGGCGCGACCGGAAAATGTCCAGCGGCAACAGCGGATGCCGCGCCCTGGCCTGCCCGACGCAGAATGCCAGCATCAGCACGGCCGCAGCGACGGCAAGCACGAGCACGGTACGGTTGCTCCACCGCCCGATCTGGTCGACGGCGAGCGCAAGGAGGCCGAATGCCGCGGCGGAAGTCACCGCGCCCGGCACGTCGAAGCCGCGCTCCCGATGCGTGTCTTTTCCCAGCGCGACGAACGAGAACGCGATCGCGGCGATCCCGAACGGGAGGTTGATGAAGAACAGCCAGGGCCACGATGCCCACGAGACAATCAGGCCGCCCAATGCAGGGCCGACGGCCGTCCCCACCGCAAATACCAGCGCATTGACACCGAAGATCGTCCCGAGCGAGGCGGGCGGGAAAATCACCCGGTAGAGACCGTAGCCGACGCTGATCAGGATCGCGTAGCTGATGCCCTGCAGGACCCGCATCGCCACCAGCGCGCCGAAGGTGGACGCCAGCCCGCAGCCGAGCGACGCGATCGTAAACAACACCAGCCCGATCGTGTAAAAGCGTCGCTCGCCGATTCTCGAGCCGAGCGACGCGCACGTCAGCATCGTCGCCGCACTCGCCACCTGATACCCGTTCGCGACCCAGATGACCGACGCCGCGCTCACGCGCAGGTCGGTCGAGATCGTCGGCAGCGCGATATTGACGATCGCGCTGTCGAGCGCGGACATGAATACGCCGATCAGAATCGCGACGGCCGCAAAATAGCGGCGAGGGATGTCGAATCCTTCGTCGCCGAACGTTTCCGCGATCTCCATGAATCACCCTTGCCGGACGCAGGCCCGGTGCATGAGCTAGTCGCGGCGCGCCGGCGCGCCGTGCGCGGCATCGCGTGCCAGGCCCGCGAGCGAATTCAGGATGAAGGCCGTCACGCCCCAGATGTCCTGCGTCTGCTCCGCCCAATACCACGCACCCATGCGTTCGCCGTCCGTGTATTGACGCGGCAGATCCGGATTCAGCAGCGCGGCGAACGGAAACTCGAAGATTTCCGCGACTTCCGCGGGCGCCGCCTCCCATGTCGCCGTTTCCGGCACGATGCCGATCACGGGAAAGATCGCGTGGTGGCGCTTTCTGGTTTTATGGATCGGCAAGCTGCCGACCACGCGGACCGCGCCGGGCGCGAGGCGGATCTCTTCGAACGCCTCGCGCAACGCGGTCGCGCCGATATCGCGGTCGGCTTCCGCCGGGCGGCCGCCCGGAAAGCTCACGTGCGACGAGTATTCGCTGAGATTCGACGCGCGCCGGGTCAACAGGATCGTCGGTTCACGCCGCGCGACGATCGCGACCAGCACCGCCGAGAATTTCCACTGTCCGTCGTTGTCCGCGAGGAATTGCTTCGCCGTCGGCCAGTCGGTGCCGGCAGGAATGCCGTGACCTTCGACGCCACGGACGATCGCTTCCAGCGCGGCCTGCGGCGAGCCGGCTTCCGCGTGCGCGCCTGCCAATCCGGCGCCGGTATTCACGACGCCTCTGTCTGGTTCCATGTCTGCCTCCTGCGTGCGGCACCTGCACACGCTGCACGACACTGAACCCGACACGTGTTGCATGGGCGCGGCGTCGTTGTGGTCAATCCGATGAACCGGTGTTCGCATGCGATCGCAAATGACACGCGCGGGTGCGCGACTGCGTGCTCCGGCGTAAAAATATCCGCCAGCGTTGCGGATGATTGAATGCCGAAACCCGATCGCCGTCGATCAACGGAGAAACCGATCATGCACGAAAAAGCGGGATTCCGTTCGACCGCGCGCGCACGTCGCGTCCTCGCTCAAGCGACGGATGTCGGCTCGCTCCGCGCATCGATGCGCGCCGATGCGGTACCGATCCACCCGGCCGCCGCGATGGCCGCTGCCGTCACTATCATCATCGCGCCCCACCCGACCCGCGCGTTGAGCAGCCCGGCCGCGACGGCACCGCCGGCACCGGCCGCGTAGTACAGCGTCAGGTACGCTGCGCTCAAGGCCCCGGCGCGGGCCGGCTGAATCGCGACGACGCGCGTCTGGTTCGCGACCTGCGCGGCAAAGCAACCGGCATCGAACAACGCCAGCCCGACAGCCAGCCATCCGGGACGACCGAGCGCAACGGCAAGGAGCAAGGTCGACACGGCCGCCACGACAAGCCCGCCCCGGATGACCGCGCGATCGCCGAATCGATCGGCGAGTTTTCCGGCAACGCGCGTCACGCCGAGGCCCAGCACGCCCGCGAGACTGTATGCACCGATCGCGGCGGCACCCAGGTTATACGGCGGCTCGGCCAGACGAAGCGCGAGCCCCACCCAGACCAGGTTGAACGCGAAGAACCAGAGCATGCCGGCGCAGGTACGACGCCTCAACGGCGCACTGTCGCGCAGCAACCGCGGAATCGCACCGATCGCGTTCGCACGGCCGGGCAGCCCTTCCGGCCGGCCGCCCGGCAACAGCACCGCAGCGCCGACGGCGGCCAGCGCAACGCATCCGGCCAGCACGAGCAATGCGCCGCGCCATCCGCACCATTGCGACAACACGCCGCCCGCGAAACGGCTCAGCAGGATTCCCGCGGAAATGCCCGCCGACACGGCCCCCATCGCCACGCCGCGCCGTTGCGGATCCGCGTGTTTTCCGGCGATGGCGCTGCATTGCGCCGCCACCGTCGTTGCCGCGCCCACCAGGAAAAACGCGGCATCGAGCACGAGCGGCCCGGGCGACAACGACGCGCACGCGAGCAACACCGCGAGCGCGCCCATCTGCATCGAGACGAGCACGCGCGGGCTGAAGCGGTCGACCAGCGGCACCAGCACGGCGAGGCCGACCAGATAACCGAGCATCGTCACGGACGCGAGCGCCGCCATGCGCGACGCCGCCACCCCGAACTCGCTCGCGATCGCCGACAGCGACGGCTGCAACGCATAACCGTTGGCGATCGCCACGCCGGCCGCCAGCGCAAGCACGGCCGTCGCGGTGCGGGACAGCGGCCCGCGGTTGCCGGCGTCGGTCATGCCGCGGGCCTGACCGCGATCGCCTCGACTTCGACCAGGATCTCCGGATCGACGAACGGAAGCGCATGCACCAGCGAAAACGCCGGCCGGATATCGCCGTAGATCTCCCCGTGCGCGCGTGCGGCGGCTTCCCAGTTGTCAAAGTCCGCGACCACCAGGCGGCTCTGGACGACGTCGGACAACGAGAACCCGCTGTCCGCCAGCACCCGGTCGATCGTCGCCAGCGCATCGCGTGTCTGCGCATACACGTCCGCGCCTTTGCCGGCCGTCCCCGAAATGTAGATGGTGTTGTCGACGACCACCGCGCGCGAGTAGCCGACCTTGGGCTCCCACGGGGAGCCGGTGCTGATCCGTTTTCGCATGTTGAAGATCTCTCCAGTCAGGTTGAGAAGCATCGCCTACTACTTGGGTAGTAAGTTCGAGCGATTGTATACTACTTCAGTAGTTAATCAAGCAGGCCCATGCAAGTCGCCGTGGGCGCAAGAGCCGGAGCCGATACACATGAGCGAAAACACGGAGCTGATCACGTCGTTGATCCGGCTTGGATTCACCCAGTACGAAGCGCAGGCCTACGCAGCCCTCGTCGGGCAGGCCGCGCTGACGGGGGCGGAAGTCGGCCGGCGCGCCGGCATGCCGCCTTCGAAGATCTATGAAACGCTGGGGCGTCTGGAGGCGCGCGGTGCGGTGCTCGTCAACCGTTCCGAGCCCGTCCGCTATGCGGCCGTGCCCCACCGGTCGTTGCTCGAGGATTTGCGCAAGCGCTTCAATGCGGATCTCGAAACGGCCGCGGGCGCGCTCGACCGGCTGCCGGTTCAACAGGAGCCCGGGCTCGTCTGGTCGCTGAGCGGGCGGGAAGCGATCGCCAGCGCCTTCGCGCGCGTCATCGTCAACGCTAAAACGCAGATCTTCGCGGGCGTCTGGGACGAAGAGATCGACGACCTCGGGCCGCTGCTCGAGGCCGCCGCGGCACGCGGCGTCGACACGCACGTGGCGATTTACGGCAATCGCACGCTCAACGGGCCGCGCCACTACGACATGGCCAAATGCGGCGCCAGCGCGCGGCTCAGGCTGTCCGGCCGCCGGCTCGCCGTCGCCGTGGCGGACAACACCGAGGCCGTGGTGGCGGAATTCGGCGATCATTCGCCCGATCACGCCACCTTGACGACCAACCCGGTCATTGCGCTGCTCGCGGTCGAGTACATCAAGGCGGATGTGAGCGGGCGCGTGTTGATCGACGCAATGAGCCCGGCGGAGTACCGGAAAGTCCTGAAGCATCCCGACATGCAGGCGATGCTTGCACCGCTCGACAAGGCGAGCTGACCCAGGCGACCCTGCACGGCTGCCCGCGCGAAGCGCATCGCGCGGCGCGCACTCCACCCAGGTACGTGAACCACCACACTGACGCGAGCGTCCAATGACCGCCTATGCCTTCCGCCTGCTGAACGTATTCGCCGAATCGACGTTCGGCGGCAACCCGCTTTGCGTATTCGAGGATGCGCGCGGCATGGACGACGCGACCATGCAGGCGCTCGCCGTGCAGTTCAACCTGTCCGAAACGACCTTCGTGCTGCCGTCGGAGCGCGCGCATGCGCGGGTTCGCATCTTCACGCCGGGCTACGAGATGGCCTTTGCCGGCCATCCGACGCTCGGCACCGCGCATGTCGTGCACGACCTTCTGGGCGCGGGCAACGAACTCGCGCTCGAATTCAAGGCCGGCGTGGTCGACGTCGGCGCGCACGACGATGTGTGGACGTTTACCGCGCCGCATGCCGGCATGCCGAAGACGGCGGCTTGCGAGTTGTCCGATGCCCGGACGGCGGCCCTGCTGGGGCTGACGGATGACGACCTGCTCGCCCCGCCAATCTGGGTCGATACCGGCGCCGACCAGTTGCTCGTCGCGCTGAAGAACCCCGCCGCCGTGCGCCGCGCGCAGCCCGACAGCGCGGGCATCGGCATCTGGCCGACCAGCAGCCTCGGCCGCAAGACCGCGTATGTATTCGCGTTCGATGCCGAGCGGCCGGGCACGGTGGTGTCGCGTTACTTCTTCGTGAAACAAGGCAGCGTGTCGGAAGACCCGGGGACGGGATCGGCCTGCGCGAACCTGGGCGGGTGGCTGCTTGCGATGAACCGCGACCTGCCCGCCGTGTTTCAGGTCGAGCAAGGCGAAGCCGTCGGTCGGCCTTGCCTGCTGCGATTGTCGGTCAGTGCAAACGGCAAGATCGGTGTCGGCGGGCGCGTGATCGAACTCGGGCGCGGCGTCGTCAACGTGTAGACGCGCCGGGCGGAAATATCGTCGCGATCGTCAGCATCGCGCTGCGCGCGGGCAACCCGTTGCGATGACGAACCGGCCGCTACCGTCCGGCCACCGCCGGATCGGAAATGCGGTGCGGCCGCCCCGCCCGCCACGCCGCGATATGCCGTCGACAAGATCCGCGGCTATCGCCGGATCGATACGCAGCAAGCACTGCACACGCCGCCGCGTTTGTTATGCTGCGCGCATCGCCAGCCCGAGCCGATTGCCGCTCATGAACGCCCTCGCCCCCGACCTCGTCCGCACGCTGCACGCCTCCTGCGATGACTGCTTCGGCACGGCCGCCGTCTGGCCGCTCGTCGAGCACGCGTATGGCGAGCCGCAACGCCACTACCACACGCTCGCGCACCTGGCCGAGCTGTTCGCGCATCTCGCACCGTATCGCGCGGAACCGCTGTGGCCGGTGATCGAGCTTGCGGTATGGGCGCACGACTTCGTGTATGCGACGACCCTGCCGGATCATGCGGACAACGAAGCACGCAGCGCGCAATGGCTCATGCAGGTCACGAACGCACACTGCAGCGCATCCTGGTTGCGTGCGCACGCATCGCATGTGTCCGTTGCGCACGATCTCGTACTCGCGACGAAGTCGCACCGGCTGCCCGATGCGTTCGCGTCCGCCCCGGACGTGCAGCGCGCCGGGCGGATTTTTCTCGACGCGGATCTCGCGATCCTCGCGGCCGCGCCCGATCGACTGCGCGAATACGATCGCGCAATCGCATGCGAGTGGGCGCAGGATCCCGATGCGCCGTCGGCTGCATTCCGCGAGGGCCGCAAGCAGGCGCTCGAACATCTGCGCGCGCAGACCCCGCTGTTTCAATCGGCGGAATTCGCGCCGCTCACACCGCTCGCGCAGCGCAATCTCGATACGCTGATCGCCGAGTACGCGTAAGCGCCGGGCAAGAACACGCGTAAGCGCCCGCATCGCCGCCGCCGGATCGGTCGAGCCGGCCCGTCACGCCCGGCGACCCTCCCCACACTCGAACGGCATTCCTGTTGCGGTGCTCCGCGGCGCGGGGCCCTGCCGCGTCGAATTCATCCGACATCCGACGGCAAAACCGGCCAACACGTCGATTTCCCCGGGAAGCCACCCCATCCACATCGCGCGTCGATGCGTAACCCTTCGAACATCATGTGATTGCATTTTCACAATCAATGTGATTTTATTATCACATCGTGCATGCCGCCGCCCACCACCCGCGCGGCGCACCCCATACCAAGGAAGAGACGCAGATGGAGACAATCGCCGTTATCGGCAGCAACATGGTCGACCTCGTGACCTACGTCGCACGCATGCCCGCCCGGGGCGAAACGCTCGAGGCGCCGAATTTCGAACTGGGCTGCGGCGGCAAGGGCGCGAACCAGGCGGTCGCGGCCGCCCGCCTCGGCGCGCGCGTCGTGATGGTCACGAAGGTCGGCGACGACGTGTTCGCCGACAACACGATCCGCAACTTCACGCGCGAAGGCATCGACACCACGCACGTGCGCAAGGTCGCCGGCGTGCCGAGCGGCGTCGCGCCGATCTTCGTCGAGCCCGATTCGAGCAACAGCATCCTGATCGTCAAGGGCGCCAACCGCCACCTGACGCCGGCCGACATCGACGCGGCCGCGCCGCAGCTCGCCGAATGCGCACTGATCGTGCTGCAACTCGAGATCGAGCTCGACACCGTCTATCACGCGATCGAATTCGGCGCACGCCACGGCATTCCGGTGCTGCTGAACCCCGCGCCCGCGGTCGCCGATCTCGATTTCGAGCGGATCCGCACCGTCGAATTCTTCGTGCCGAACGAAACCGAGCTCGCGATCGTGTCGGGCATGCCGGTCGATTCGCGCGACACCGCGGCACGCGCCGCCGAAGCGCTGGTCGCGCGCGGGCTGAAGCACGTGCTCGTCACGCTCGGCAGCGACGGTTCGCTGCTGGTCTCGCGCGACGGCGTGCGGCACGTGCCCGGCGTGCCGGTCGACGCGCGCGACACGACGGGCGCCGGCGACGCATACATCGGCTGCTTCGCGCGCTGCTACGCCGCATCGCGCAACGCGCTCGACGCGATGCGTTACGCGTCCGCGTACGCCGCGCATTCGGTCACGGGCCTCGGCACGCAGAAGTCGTACGCCGACACCGCGACGTTCGAACGCTTCCTCCGCGACGCCGGCATCTGAACGGCGCCTTCATCGACAAGACAACCAGGAAGGAGACACCCATGGGCCGAGCCAGAATCGAACACACACCCGACGGCTATTACCTGAACCGCACGCCGCCCTTCGCCTTCACGCTGCTGTGCTGCCTGTTCGCGCTGTGGGGCACCGCCGCGAACCTGAACGACGTGCTGATCGCGCAGTTCAAGAAGTCGTTCTTCCTGTCCGATTTCGAATCGGCGTTCGTGCAGTCCGCGTTTTATCTCGGCTACTTCTTCCTCGCCATTCCGGCCGCGACCGTCGTGAAGAAGTTCAGCTACAAGACGACGATCCTGGTCGGCCTGCTGCTCTACACGACCGGCTGCCTGCTGTTCTTCCCGGCCGCGTCGATGGCGAAGTACGGGATGTTCCTCGTCGCGCTGTTCGTGATCGCGGCGGGCCTGTCGTTCCTCGAAACCGCGTCGAACTCGTATTCGACGCTGATGGGCCCGCGCGAAACCAGCACGCGGCGGCTGAACATCTCGCAGACGTTCTATCCGTTCGGCGCGATGGCCGGCGTCTACATGGGCAGCTTCCTGATCTTCAAGGAAGGCGATGCGTCGCACGCGCAGCTTGCCGCGATGTCGGCGGCCGAAGCCCACGTGCACCAGCTCGCGATGATCCAGGCCACGCTCGAGCCGTACAAGTGGCTGATCGTCGTGCTCGTCGCCGTGTTCATCGTGTTCGCGCTCACGCCCTACCCGGCCTGCAAGGGCAACGGCCCCGGCGCGGCCACGCACCGGATCGACGCGCGCGGCACGCTCGCACGCCTGTTCGGCAACCGGCGCTTCGTCGCGGGCGTCGTCGCGCAGTTCCTGTACGTCGGCGCGCAGGTGGGCGTGTGGAGCTTCACGATCCGGCTCGCGATGCAGATCGGCGGCCTCACCGAGCGCGGCGCGTCGCACTACCTGCTCGCGACATTCTTCGCGTTCTTCGTCGGCAAGCTGGTCGCCACGCTCGTGATGAAGCGCGTCGGCCCGGCCAAGGTGCTGATCGTCTACGGCATCCTGTGCATCGCGCTGCTCGCGTATACGATCAGCGTGCACAACATCACGGCCGTCTATGCGGCCGTGGGCGTGAGCGTGTTCCTCGGCCCGTGCTGGCCGACCATCTACGGCCTCACGATCGACGGGCTCGGCAAGGACACCGAATACGGCGGCTCGATCCTCGTGATGAGCATCGTCGGCGGCGCGGTCGTGCCGCTGATCCAGGGGCTGATCTCCGACCACACGGGCGGCAACATGCAGCTCGCGTTCGTCGTGCCGCTCGCCTGCTTCGTCGTGATCGTCTACTACGGCTTCTACTGCCTGCGCCACCTGCCGGCCGCAACGCCCGACGCAACCGCCGACGGCCACGCAGCCGCGCGCTACGCCGCGACGCGCAACACGTCGGGAGCATGAGCATGCGAGGCGAAATCGAACTGCGGCGCGACGACTTCCGCGACACGCCGCGCACGCTGTACCGCACCGACGGCCTGACCGTCACCGCGTTCGCGTATCCGTCCGGCGTCGAGGCGCTGAAGCTCGAGAACCGGCGCGGCCATCTCGTCGTGCTGCCGTATCTCGGCCAGATGATCTGGGCCGCCGCGTTCGACGGCCGCGACCTGACGATGAAGCACATGTTCCGGCAACCGAAACGCGCGGCTTCGATCCTCGATACCTACGGCTGCTTCATGTTCCACAGCGGGCTGCTGCGCAACGGCTGCCCGGGGCCGGACGACACGCACGCGCTGCACGGCGAGATGCCGTGCGCGCCGATGGACCGCGCGAGCCTGGTCATCGGTGCGGACGCGCACGGTGCGTTCGTCGAAGTGACCGGCGAGTACGAATACGTGCAGGGTTTCGGCAGCCACTACATGGCGCGTCCGTCGGTGCGGCTCACGGAGCACGACGCGCAGATGACGATCTCGATGGACGTGACGAATCTCGGCGGCGCGCCGATGGACCTGATGTACATGGCGCACCTGAACTACGCGTACGTGCCCGGCGGCCGTTTCGTGCAGTCGCTGCCGCACAACGGGCTGCGGCTGCGCGACAGCGTGCCCGCGCACGTGAAGCCGACCGCCGCATGGCGCGACTACACGGCCACGCTCGCGCGCGAACCGCAACGGCTTCACACGCTCGATACGCCCGCGCTATACGACCCGGAGATCGTGTTCTTCATGAACGAGGCGGAAACGGATGCCGGCGGCGTCGCGCATTTCCGGCTCGCGCATCCGGACGGCGGCGCATTCCACACTGCGTACCGCCCCGAGCAATTCCCGCATGCGACGCGCTGGATCCAGCACAACGCGGACCAGCAGGTCGCCGCATTCGCGCTGCCGTCGACCTGCGAGCCGGAGGGTTATCAGGCCGAACGCCGCAAGGGCCATGTCGCGACCCTCGCGCCGGGCGCGACGCGCCGCTTCGAGGTCGTCACCGGCTACCTGAGCGCGGCGGAAGCCCGCCATGCCTGAGGCGATGCAAAGCGCGATGCCCGCCCGCGCGGCGTCAGGTCACGAGCGCGATCCCGTGTTCGCGGATCGTCGTTTCGTAGCGGCCGCTCAGTTGCCCGTCCGAGATCACGTAGTTGAAGTCGGTCAGCTCGGCGAAATAGGCCGCGCGCACTTCGTCGAACTTCGTGTGGTCGACGAGCAGGAAGCGGTTCTGCGCGCGTTCCATCACCTTCTTTTTCGCGTCGACTTCGTGGAAGTTGAAGCAGGTCACGCCGCAGCGGTCGCTCACGCCGGCCGCCGAGATGAACGCCTTCGACACGCGCACCGTATCGAGGATGCCCGTCTCGGCCACCGACTCGAACACCATGTTCTTGCGATGGTACGCACCGCCGCACAGGATCACGCTGCAATGCGGCTTCTGCTGCAGCTTCGCGAACACGTTCAGCGAATTGCAGACGGCGGTGAATTCGAGGTCGTCCGGAATGAAGTCGACGACGAACGGCGTGGTCGAGCCGCAGTCGACGAAGATCGTGTCGCCGGTCGTCACGAACTGCGCGGCCAGCTTGCCGATGCGGCGCTTCTCCTCGGTCTGCCGGTCGTTCTCGGCGCTGACCACGTACTCGCCGATGTCGCTGCGCTGCGCGGCGAAGTGGCGGGTCACGTAGCCGCCGATCAGGCTGAGGCCGTGCGGATTGTCCGCGAGATCGCGGCGGATCGTCATTTCCGATACGCCGAACAGCTCGGCGACTTCCTTCAGATGAATCGCGTTCTGCCCTTGCAGCACGTTCATCAGCGTCTTGATTCGTTCGCCCTTCTTCGTTTCCATGCCAGTATCCTGCGTGCGCGCCGCGTCCGTCGCTTGTCGTGCCGGGCGCGCGGGCCCGGCCGGAATGTCGTATTTGTAACAAACCGATGTGAAAACATCAACTTTCCGTGTGCCCTTCCGGCACACGATCCGTGGAGTCCTGAAACATGCCGCTTTCCAACGCCCAACTCGCTCAAACCATCGATCACACGCTGCTCGCGCCCGACGCGAGCGACGCGCAGATCCGCGACCTCTGCCGCCAGGCGGCCGAGCATCGCTTTTACTCGGTCTGCGTGAATTCGGCGAACGTGCCGCTCGCCGCGCGCGAGCTGGCCGATACCGGCGTGCTCGTCTGCGCCGTGGTGGGTTTTCCGCTCGGCGCGGGGCTGTCGGCCGCCAAGGCATTCGAAGCCACCGCCGCGATCGCGGCGGGCGCCGGCGAGATCGACATGGTGATCAACATCGGCGCGCTGAAGAGCGGCCGCGCCGACGACGTGAAGGCCGACATCGAAGCCGTGCACCATGCCTGCGGTGCGGTGCCGCTCAAGGTGATCCTCGAAACGGGGCTGCTGACCGACGACGAGAAGGTGCGCGTGTGCGAGATGTGCCGCGATCTCGGCGTCGCGTTCGTGAAGACGTCGACCGGGTTCGGCCACGGCGGCGCGACGCTCGCGGATGTCGCGCTGATGCGCCGCACGGTCGGCCCCGTGCTCGGCGTGAAGGCATCGGGCGGCGTGCGCGACCGCGCGGCCGCGCTGGCGATGATCGAGGCCGGCGCGACGCGGCTCGGCACGAGTTCGGGGGTGGCGATCGTCACCGATCAGGGCGGCGCCGAATCGGCGTATTGACGACGCGGACAACCGACGGCTGCGGTGGTGCACCTCGCGCCGCCGCTGCTACCGCGCGCGTTGTCGATCCTCTTCAGCGGCTTTGCAGTCGGCACGATCATCGCGTCATCGATCCGCTTCCATACACGTACCGCACGACTTCAGATCGATAGAGCATCCGTGGCCCGTATCGCGTTGTCCTGCTGCCCGGCGGCCGGCCATAAAATAACTTAGTTAGCCGAATCATATGCGATAAAAAACGATCACCTATCACTCAATTAGAGAGATTCAATTGGCATCGCGCATGTCGACGAGACTACAGTTCGGCGGGGTCTTCCCCCGAATTTCATCCAAGGAACCTCATCGATATGTCAAACACCGCGAATCGCTTCTTGCAGAGCATGATTGCCGCGGCCTGCGTCGCATTGGCCTCTTCCTCACACGCTGCCGAACTGACGCGCGACAACGGCTCGCCCGTCGGCGACAACCAGAATTCGCAGACAGCCGGGCCGAACGGGCCGGTGCTCCTGCAAGACTCGCATCTCATCGAAAAACTCCAGCGCTTCGATCGCGAACGCATCCCCGAGCGTGTCGTGCATGCCCGCGGCACCGGCGCGTTCGGCGAATTCGTGCCGAGCGCCGACATCAGCGACCTGACGACGGCCAAGGTCTTCACGCCCGGCACGAAAACGCCCGTATTCGTCCGCTTCTCGACCGTGATGGGTTATCGCGGCTCGCCCGAGCAGGCGCGCGATCCGCGCGGTTTCGCCGTGAAGTTCTATACGGAACAGGGCAACTGGGATCTGGTCGGGATCAACCTGCCGATCTTCTTCATCCGCGACGCGATCAAGTTCCCGGACTTCGTCCACGCGAACAAGCCGAGCGCGGTCACCGGCGTGCAGGATGCGAACCTCGCGTTCGATTTCTTCGCGCACGCGCCCGAAGCAACCAGCATGCTGACCCGGCTGTACTCGATCGAGGGCATGCCCGATTCGTACCGGAACATGGACGGCTACGGCGTGCACGCATTCAAGTTCGTCAACGCCGACGGCAAGTACACGTACGTGAAGTTCCACTGGAAAAGCGCGCAAGGGATGCACGGGCTGCGCCCGAAGGACATCCCCGGTTCGATCGGTGCCGACTGGAACCTGATGACGAACGACCTGTATGGCGCACTGAAGGCGGGCAACGCACCGAAGTGGGATCTCTACATCCAGGTGCTGAAGCCGTCCGAGCTCGACACGTTCGACTTCAACCCGCTCGACGACACCAAGGTATGGACCGGCGTGCCGGAGCGCAAGATCGGGACGCTGACGCTGAACCGTGTACCGGACAACTACTTCGAGTCGACCGAGGAATCCGCCTTTGCCCCGTCGCGGATGGTGCCCGGCATCGAGCCGTCGGAAGACCGGATGCTGCAGGGCCGGATGTTCTCGTACGCCGATACGCAGATGTACCGCCTCGGCGCGAACTTCAACCAGTTGCCGATCAACCGTCCGCGCGTGCCCGTCACGAACAACAACCAGGACGGCGCGATGAACTTCGGCGACCGCAAGGGCGAAGTGAACTACGAGCCGTCGGCGCTGAACGAACTCGCGCAGAACCCGCGTTACAAGTCGGTCCAGACGCCGCTTGCCGGCACGACGCAACAAGCCGCGATCCGCAAGACGCTGAACTTCCGGCAGGCGGGCGAGTACTACCGCACGCTGCCCGCGCAGGAGCGGCAGGATCTGGTGACCGCGTTGTCGGGTGACCTGAACCACGTGACGAACGACGCGAACAAGTACGCGATGCTGTCGTACTTCTACAAGGCCGATGCGGACTACGGGACACGCCTGGCGCGTGCCACGCACGCCGACCTGACCCGCGTGAAATCGCTCGCCGACAAACTCGTCGAGAACTGATCGGGCAACCCCGCGAAGGCTGCCGGTGCGGCCTTCGCGTCCCGCCCCATCGATCCGATTGCGCCGCGCGGCCACGCGCGGCGCGCATTGCTGATGAAGAATCGACTCCGAACCGCCCTCTCCCGCGCGCTCGCGATCGCCGGAGCCGCCGTGCTCGCGGCCTGCGCACAAACCGCGCCGCCCGCGGCCGTGCCGCACCCCGATGCGCACGCCGACCTGCGCCGCTATGACGACGCATGGTTTGCCGCCGCGCGCCTCGGTCGCATCGACATCCTGCAGGCACTCGTCGACGCGCGCTATCCGATCGACGCGACGACACGCGAAGGTTATACGGCGGTCATCCTGGCCGCCTACCGCGACCAGCCTGCAACGCTCGACTATCTGCTGCGCAACGGCGCGGACCCGTGTCTCGGCGATCGTCACGGCAACACGGCCCTGATGGGCGCGCTGTTCAAGGGCGAGACCGCGATCGCGAAACGGCTGGCCGACACGCACTGCCCGATCGACCAGACCAATCACGCCGGCGAAACGGCGCTGTCGTTCGCCGCGCTGTTCGGCCGCCTCGACATGCTGCCGGTACTCGTCGCACATGGCGCGAACCCCGATCACGTCGATGCGCTCGGCCGCACCGCACTGCAGAACGCGATCCTGCAAGGCAACGACGCCGCGGTTGCCGCACTGGAAAAGGTTGGCGCGACACCGAATGCCGATGTGACGTTGCGCTCGAGGCCGTGACCGCTCGACCTTGAACCGGCCGTCGAGGGCATGATCTCCGAACGGCAAAGGCGGGCACCGACCGTTTCGACGAAGGCGCCTCTTCCGCCCGCTCCGCGACATCGGCACAATGCCGGTCATGCGCCAAGACAACGCCTTCGTTTACCCGTCCGCCGGCCCCGTCGGCCGCCTCGCCAACCGGCTCGTCGCGAGCCGCCCGCTGCTGCGCGCACGCCGCGCGCTGCTGTCGCGGCTGCCGTTCCTGCAACTCGCGAGCGAAGTCGAGAACGTCGTGTACTGCACCTGGCTCGTCGATGTCGCCGCCGTCGCGCACCTGGTGCCGCGCGGCGTCACGGTCGCGAGCCGCGACGGCCGCACGCCGTTCACGATCCTCACCTATGCGCACCGCCATTTCGGCCCGCGTATCGCGGGCCCGCTGCGACGCGTGTTCCCGTCGCCGCTGCAAAGCAACTGGCGGCTTTACGTCGATGCGCTGCCGGGTGGCGTGCCGGCCGATCGCACGGTGCTGTTCGTGAAGAACGTGTTCGATCATCCGCTCTATGCGCTCGGCAGCCGGCTCTTCAGCGACGCGCTGCCGTCGCATCTCGCCGCGCGCTTCACCCATGCCGCGCAGGACGGGCGTTATCGAACGCTGCTGTCAGGCGGAACCGGAAGCGCGCCCGATTTCCACTGCTCGGCGGCCGTGTCGAACGACGACACGCTACCCGCCGCGTTCGCGCCGTTCTTCGGAAGCTGGCGCGACGCCGTCGCCTACCTGTCGCTGCAGCACGCGGCCGTCGCGCATGTCGCGGACTGCGACGGCCTCGCCCATGCGTCGATCGACCTGCCGATCGACATCGATGCGGTCCGGCCGCTGAAACCGGTCGAACCGGTCGGCGGCGGCGCCTTCCTCTCGCGGATCGGCGCGACCGGCGAACCGCTGTGCTTCGTCGTGCCGGATGTTGCGTTCCGCGTGTTGTCGGAGCGGGTGCTGTAACGCCCCGCTCAACCCGTGCGCCGCGCGTGCGCGGGTTCGTCCGCGTCGCGTTCGTCCGCCAGCCGCCCGAGGTAATCCCGCACGAACTGCCCGGCAATCCGCCCCGACCGCGCACCGCGTTCCAGCGCCCACTGCAGCGCCGGTTCGCGCGCCGCGCGGATCTGCTCCGCATCGAACCCGGCTTCGCCGAGCCGGCTTTCGACGACGGCCAGGTACGCATCCTGCGTGAACCCGTAGAACGTCACCCAGATCCCGAAGCGCTCGGACAACGAAATCCGCTCCTCGACCGCGTCGCCCGGATGCAGTTCGCCGTTCTCCGCGCGCGACACGTTCGCGTTGTCGCTCGCCTGCTCGGGCATCAGGTGGCGGCGATTCGACGTCGCGTACACGAGCACGTTCGACAGGTCGCTCGCGACGGAGCCGTCGAGCACTGTCTTGAGCTCCTTGTAACCGGTCTCGCCGGCCTCGAACGACAGGTCGTCGCAGAACACGATGTACCGCTCAGGCCGCGCACGCACCAGCTCGACGATCGCCGGCAGATCGCTCAGCCGCTCCTTGCCGACCTCGATCAGCCGCAGCCCGTGCGGCGCGAACGCGTGCAGGCACGCTTTCACGATCGACGACTTCCCGGTGCCGCGCGCGCCGGTCAACAGCACGTGATTGGCCGCGAACCCGCGTACGAACTGCCGCGTGTTCCGTTCGACGATCGCCACCTGACGCTCGACGTTGCGCAGCGCATCGAACGTTATCAGCGCGGGCGCCGCGACCGGTTCGAGCGGCGCCGTGCGCGGCCCGCCGTCGAAACCGCGCCAGCGGAACGCGACGGCCGCGTCGAAATCGACGGCCGCCGGCCGGCCGGTGCCCGCGAGTGCCTCGAGCGCGGTCGCGATCCGTTCGAGCTGATGCGCGAGCGCCGGACCGTCGACGGATGCGTGCGCGTCCGGCAGCGCGGCCATCAGGTTCTGCATGTCGCGGTCGCCGCTCATTGCCGTACTCCCTGCGACGCACTCGCGTGGAACGGGAACCGCTGCGCGATCGCCACGCCGACGAGCGCGACGCCACCGCCGATCAGGTGATACAGCCGCAGCGATTCGCCGAGCAGCACGATCGCGCCGCCGGCCGTCATCACCGGCAGCAGGTTCATGAACATCGCGCAGCGGCTCGGGCCGAGCAGCCGCACGCCCTGCATCCACAGGTACGGCAGCACGACCGACGCCAGCACGCCGGCATACAGGATCAGCGGCACGCTCGCGCGGGTCGGCCACGCCGCCTGCGCGGGCAAGCGCAGCAGCATCGGCACCATGAACATGAGCGCGGCGAGCGCCTGCACGTAGGTCGACTGCCACGCCGGCAGCGCGCCGATGCGCCAGCGCTTGAGCAGCACGCCGTACAGCGCATACGCGGCCGACGCGGCCAGCATCAGCAGGTCGCCCGCATGCACGCCGCGCGCGGCGATCGTCGTCGGGTGCCCCTCGGCGATCAGGTAGACGACGCCCGCGAGCGACAGCACCCCGCCGCCGATCATGCCGGCCCCCGGCGGATCGCCGAGCAGCAGCGAGCTGAGCGCCATCGTCATCAGCGGCACGAGCGCCGTGATGATCGCCATGTTGGTCGCGCTCGTCGTTTTCGCGGCCTCGTAGGACAGGCTCTGGAACAGCGCCATCGCGAGAAAACCGAGCACCGCGAGCTTCGGCAGGTGCGCGACGAGCGCCGCGCGGTTGCGCCACGCGGGGCGCAGCGTGAACACGCTCATCAGCGCGACGGCGAGCAGCAGCCGGTAGAACGTGATCGCCGACGGGTCGATCGTCGATGCCGACAGCTTCGACACGACCACGTTGCCGGCCCACAGCGCGATCGCGCAGAAGGGAAACAGAAAAGGAGGCTTGTTCATCGCGTTTGACGGATTAATATCGTGGCAGGGTGCGGGCGTGAATCGGAACGCCATCGTGCCCGCCCGCCCAACTGCCTGTCTCACGCCAAAATGTCAGGACTTGTCGCCAATCGGACACTCGAGCCCACCCCGCCGCTTGCGCACCTGCGCTACGAATCGACGCCGATGCCCGTGTCGGCGATGGCGGCGGCATACCCGCACGGCACGTCGATACCGACGCACTGCCATCGCCGCGCGCAACTGCTCTATGCGATCGAGGGCGTGATGCACGTGCAGTCCGAGGGCGCGTCGTGGGTCGTGCCGCCCACGCGCGGCGTGTGGCTCGAAGCCGGCCTCGACCACACGGTGCAGATGAGCGGCGACGTGCAGATGCGCACCGTGTTCGTCGAACCGGGCACGGTCGAGCACCTGCCCGCGCGCAGTTGCGTGGTGGAAGTGCATCCGCTGCTGCGCGAGCTGATCCTCGCCGCGGTCGACGTGCCGCTCGACTACGCGCCGGGCTCGCGCCACGATCACCTGATGCACCTGCTCCTCGCCGAGGTGACGGTCGCGCCGCTGCTACCGCTGTACCTGCCGTGGCCGCACGACGCACGGCTGCGGACGATCTGCGACTCGCTCGTCGCCGCGCCCGACGATCCGCGCACGATCGCCGAATGGGCCGACCGGCTCGGCCTGTCGGTCCGTACGCTGCATCGCGCGTTCCGGCGCGAGACGGGGCTCAGCTTCCGCCGCTGGCGGGAGCAGGCGCGGCTGCTGCTCGCGCTCAAGCGCCTCGCGCACGGCGAGAAGGTGCTGACCGTCGCGATGGATCACGGCTACAGCAGCCAGAGCGCGTTCTCGGCGATGTTCAAGCGGCATTTCGGCGTGTCGCCGTCGGCGTTTTACGCGTAGCGCGTAGCGCGTGGCCGTGCGCGACGGGGGCGCTACCGCGCCGCGATCCCCGCGATGAAGAACACGCACGCGGCGGCCGACGCGACCGTGCGCACGTGATTCCACCTCGTCCAGTCGTGCACGTAGCGCGTCCACAGCGCGGCGCCGTGCGCGGTCGACGGATCGGCCGCGGCGAGCGCATCGTTGAGCGGCACGTTGACGGCCATCGTCACCGCGAACATGCCGAACACGTACAACACGCCGCCCGCGAGCGCGGCCATCGCCCCCGGCTGGCCGCGATCGAGCAGCGCGATCACGACCAGTGCCAGCGCCATCAGCGTCGTGACGAGGAACAGCGGCATGAACGGCGAACGCACGATGTCGACGTTGATCGCGTTCATCGCGGCCACGCCGGCATGCGGCGCGATCCGTCCGAGCGACGTCATCACGAACGTCGAAAACGCGAAGTACACGCCGGCCATCAGCCCGCAGCCGACGGCCGAGCCCCACAGCAGGACGGGTGTCACGAACGCGATCATGATCGTGCGCTCCACACGCCGGTCGCGGCCGTCGCGCGCGCATAGTCGGCGAAGTCGCGTGCCGGCCGCCCGAGCGTCGCTTCGATGCCGTGCGTCACCGCGCTGTTGCGCCCGTCGAGCACCACGCCGAACAGATCGTCGAGCAGCGCGACGACCGGCTCCGGTACGCCGGCCTCGCGCAGTCCGGCCACGAACGCATCGGCCGGAATCTCGCGATAGACGACCGGCCGGCCGGCGGCCCGCGCGATCTCGCCGACCGCTTCGGCGAACGTCAGCGCGCGCGGGCCCGTAACCTCGATCACGCGGTTCGCGAAGCGCGCATCGGTGAGCGCGGCCACCGCGACGTCCGCGATGTCGTCCGCATCGACGAACGGCTCGCGCACCGCGCCGGCCGGCAGCGCGACTTCGCCGGCCAGCACGCCGTCGATCAGGTAGCCCTCGGAGAAGTTCTGGTTGAACCAGCTCGCGCGCACCACGCCCCAGCCCACACCCGACGCCTGCAGCGCGGCCTCCGCCGCCTGCGCGCGCGGCTCGCCGCGCCCGGACAGCAGCACGACGCGCTCGACACCGCTTTCCCGCGCCAGCCGCGCGAACGCGGCGATCGCCTCCACCGCGCCCACGATCGCCAGATCGGGCTGGTAGGTCACGTACGCGGCCGACACGCCCGCGAGCGCGGCGGGCCACGTCTCGGGCGCCGTCCAGTCGAAGCGGACGGCCGACGTGCGCGACACGGGCCGGGTCGCGATGCCGCGCGCGCGCAGCCGTGCATCGACGCGGGCGCCCGTCTTGCCCGAACCGCCGACGATGAGGGTGGGAAGTGCCGACATGACCGTCTCCTTTGACAAAAATGCGAGAACGTCTCGCGTTTTGAAAACACGATAGACTCTCGCATTAGCAACGTCAAGTTTTTCTGGAGGCGGCATGGGCCGACAAAAATCGGGGCAAAACGACGAGCCCGACGCGGCGGCAGCGGCATCGGATATGCCGGCGCGCGCGCGACTGGTACCGACGCAGCAGCGCAGCCGCGAGCGGTTCGAGCGCATTCTCGCGAGCGCGTCGGAGGTGATGATCGAGAAAGGCTGCGACGCGTTCCGGATGAGCGACATCGTCGAGCGCACGGGCATCTCGTTCGGTTCGCTGTACCAGTACTTCCCGGACAAGGCGGCCGTGATCGGCACGCTCGCGGAGCGCTACAACGAAGCCGGACACGACTGCGTACGGCGCGATCTCGCCGCGATGAAATCGCTCGACGACCTGCACGCCACGCTCGCCCGCATCACGGACAGCTATTACCGGATGTTCGTCGACGAGCCGCTGATGCGCGACATCTGGCGGGCCACGCAGGCCGACCGCGCACTGCAGGCGCTCGACCGGGCGGACGGCGAGTTTCTGGCGGGGCTGTTGGCGGATGCGCTGCGGGAACTCGCACCGGCGGTGCCCGACGCGCAGTTGGCGGCGTTCTCGGAATTGACGATGGTGTTGATCGCCGCGGCGGTGCGACATGCGATCGAGTTGCCGCCGAAGGCGGCGCGCAGGATTCTCGCGATGTTCAAGCAAACCTTGCCGGAAAATCTTTCCGTGCTTGACAGCTAGGCCGCGCACGAATTTCATAATCGGGAAATTCTCATTCCCCGTTCATTATTGAATATTCGCCAATATAATTACAAAAAAACCAAGGGCGCAACGCGAGACCCCGGCGCCTGCATCCCTGAGTCTCCGTTCAATCCGATTCAAAGCTCCGCTACGCTCGAAAGCGCGGAGCTTTCTTTTTTTGCGCAATGCAATCCGCTTCGTGAAGCGACGCGCGTTTCGCGCCGGTGAACTCCGCGACGCTTTATTCAGCGTTGCGGCAGCCAGACTCCGCCGGAGTCAACAAATCGCGAGATGATTTACCGGAATAGATTAATTAAAAGATGACGATGATCAATGGAATCGATTTCAATCAATAATCACAATCATCCATCGATTCTTCCATTTACTTTTCAATATTGCTTCCGCTAAGCTTGCGCCAGGATTTTTTTGACGCCGACCAGATTGATCGACGAATTTCAGATTCAGGCGAATTTGAATTAAATCGATCGATTATTGTTTATTTTGAAAATCAAATGAGACGATATCACTCCACCGAAACCGGCCAGCCTTCATCCGGTTGACCGGGCACGCCGTGCGTCGCTCGGCGACAGGTGCCTGCCGCCCCGACCACATCTCTTTGGCATCGCGACTCAGGCTGCGCGGGCTGCGTCCGGTCATGGCGCACGGCCCGCGCGGCACCGCACCGCTATCGCGAACTTCGAACTCACACTCTTGCGAGCGCTGACGATGGACGACTTTTGCCGCGCGAATTTGCCCCCTGCCGAGGATTGGCCGACGTTCGTCTTCGAATTGCCGGGGCTGCAGTTTCCGCCGTTTCTCAATTGCGCCGCCGCGCTGCTGGATACCGCCGTCGACGAGCGCGGCTGGGGCGATCGCGTGGCGATCACGACCGGGTCGGGCATCACGTGGTCGTATCGCGATTTGCGCGATGCCGCCAACCGGATCGCCAACCTGCTCGTCCATGACGGGGGCCTCGTGGCCGGCAATCGGGTGCTGCTGCACGGCGCGAATCACCCGATGCTGGCCGCCGCGTGGTTCGGCGTGGTCAAGGCCGGCGGCGTCGCCGTCGCAACGATGCCGAAGCTGCGCGCGGGAGAACTGTCGACCATCATCGGGCGGGCCCGGGTCACGCACGTCATCTGCGAAGCCGGGCTGTCCGCAGAACTCGACGCGGCGATGGCGAGCCTGCAGTGGCGCGGCGACGTTCGACGCTACGACACGGACGACACGCATCCGCACGCGCGCTGGCTCGACGGCCATTCGGCGGCATTCGCGGCCGCCGAAACACGCGCGGACGATCCCTGCCTGATCGCGTTCACGTCGGGAACGACCGGCGAACCGAAGGCAACCGTCCATTTTCATCGCGACGTGATGGCGGCCTGCCACTGCTTTCCGCAGCACGTGCTCCGGCCCACGGCCGACGACGTCTTCTGCGGATCGCCGCCGCTCGCGTTCACGTTCGGCCTCGGCGCGCTGCTGCTGTTTCCGGTCAGCGTCGGCGCGAGCGTCGTGCTGTTGCCGAAAGCGGGCCCGGAACAGCTGCTGGCCGCCGTCGAGCGGCATCGGGTCAGCATCCTGTTTACAGCGCCGGCGGCCTATCGGGCCATGCTCGACCATCTCGACCAGCGTGACCCGTGCGACATCTCGTCCCTGCGCAAATGCGTGTCGGCGGGCGAAGCGCTGCCGCCATGGACGCGCGATGCGTGGCAGATCCGCACCGGCCTGCACCTGATCGACGGCATCGGGTCGACCGAGATGCTGCACATCTTCGCGTCGACGGGCGACACCGGCACGAAGGACGGCGCGATCGGCAAGGCGGTGCCCGGTTACCGCGTTGCCGTCGTGGACGAGCACGGCCAGTGCCTGCCGCCCTACGAGATCGGCTACCTGGCCGTGCAGGGGCCGACCGGATGCCGCTACCTGAACGACACGCGGCAACGCGACTACGTCAAGCACGGCTGGAACCTGACGGGCGACAGCGCCTACCTGGACGAGGACGGCTATCTGTTCTACCAGGCACGCGCGGACGACATGATCATCACCTCCGGCTACACGGTGTCGCCCGGCGAAGTGGAGCAGGCGCTGCTGCGCCATCCGGATATCGCCGAATGCGGCGTCGTCGGGCAAGTCGACGAACGGGGCGGCACGCTCATCTGCGCGCACGTGGTGCTGCGCCCGGGCGTCGACGGCTCGGACGCGTTGACGACGCAGCTTCAGCAGCACGTGAAAAGCGTGATTGCGCCATACAAGTGCCCGCATCGCGTGGCCTATCACGCCGGTTTACCGCGCAACGAATCGGGCAAATTGCGGCGCGCCGTGCTCCGGCAGGCGGGTCATGGCGCGGCGCGTTCCATGAATCAAGCAGTCCAAAGCGAAGAAATCCTATGAAAATTCTCGGCGCCGCGGCGGCCGTTCCGGCCCCCGCGACCACCGCGCAATCCTGCGCGAACGACTACGCGATCAAGGCGGCCAGGCAGGCGCTGCAACAAGCCGGTTGCCTGCCGTCGGAACTGGATCTGATCGTCAGCCTGTCGATCTCCCCCAGCCGGATGGCGGACGCCCCGTCGATCGCGGGCCCGCGGCTCGCGCACCCCGTGCAGCGCGACCTGCGTGCGCGACATGCGGCCGTGTTCGACCTGCTCGATGCGGACTGGACGCTCGCACTCGATCTCGCGCAAAGCCATTGCCGGCAGCTCGGCTATCGGCGCGCGCTCGTCGTTCGCGCGGAAGCGCTCGCGGACGTCGAGCAGGTGGCCGAGAGCGGCTTCGCCGACGGTGCGGGCGCGATCGTGCTGACGCCGTCCGGCCATGACCGCGCTTATGCGAGCCGCTACGCGGATCTCGATTCCCCGCCGTTCGCGACGCTCGACGCGCTCGCGCCCCGGCGCGTGAACGGCAGCCTGTCGCTGGCCCGCTTCGAAAGCCGGTTCGATCGCACCACCGGCCGGTTCGACGCCGAACCGGCCAATGCGGGCGCCGCGGTCAACGCAATGCTCGACGCGGCGCAAAGCCGTATCGACCGGCGTGCCGCCACACTGTTCTGCGAATCGTGGCTGGGCGGATGGCCGTCGATCGCCACCGGCGCGCGGGATGCTTTCCGCGTCGACGTCGTCACCGGTCCGGCGGAGATTCCGAACCCGTTCCAGCTGCCCGCGTGGCTCGCGTCGCGCGTCGCAGATTCGATTTCGTTGCGCGACGATGAACGGACGGTGATCGCCATGACACTGGACCCGTTCCGGCCGCGCATCGCCTGCAGCACGATGGAGGTCTGACGGTGCACAACGTCCGAATCGCAAGTCTCGCCTGCCGCCTGCCGGCCCGCCAGGTCCCCAACGACGATCCCGTCTTCGCGGGCGTCGAGCCCATTCCGGCGGAATGGTGGCAATTCTGGGGCATCGAATCGCGCCACATGATCGACCCCGATGCCGGCGAATCCGAGCTGGCGCTGGCCGAGCGCACGGCCCGCGACGCCCTCGCGCGTGCCGGCGTGGAACCCGCCGAACTCGACCTGGTGCTGTTCAACATGACGTCGCCGTTCGTGTCGCTCGCCGACGGCCGGCGCCGGTTCGCGCCGCGGCTCGCGCGCGCGCTGCGCGACCGGCTCGGCGCCACGCGCGCGCTCGATGCCGATATCGAGATGGAATGCGCGAGCTTCGTGCTGCAACTGCAGCTCGCCGCCAACCTCATCAAGCAGGGGCGCGTGAAACGGGCGCTGGTGTGCTCGTCCGAGCGCATGTCGGCGGTGGTCGACTACACGAGCAAGTCGTCGACGAACTTCGGCGACGGCGCGGCCGCGGCCGTGCTCGTCGCGGAGCCGGCCGACCCCGACGGCGCCGACTGGCTGGATGCCGCATATCACAGCGACGCCACCCGCTACGACCTCGTGACGATGCAGTGGCGCAATGCGCAGGCCGCGGCCGACGACGACGCGGAAACCGGCGCCGACAACCCGTTCGGCGTGTATTTCACGCTCAAGCCCGAAGCGCAGGAGGCGATCTCGCGTTTCATGCCGGTGGCCATTCCCGATATCGTCGAGCGGCTGCTGCACCGGAGCGGCACCGGCATCGCCGACGTCGATGCGATGGTGTTCCACCAGCCGTCCGCGCTGCTCGTGCGCTCATGGGCGCAGCGGCTCGGGCTCAGATCCGATCAGTACGTGATTCGCGTGGCCGATTGCGCGTGCCTCGTGTCGGCCGCCGTGCCGTTCGCGCTGGCCGAGTCGATCCGGCAGGGCGTGATCCGGCCGGGATCGAAGGTCGTGATTGCCGGCGCGGGCGCCGGCTGGGGCTTCGGTGCGCAATTGTGGCGCTGGGGCGAAACCGTCGTGTCCGATGCGGGCGGCACGGTCGCCGCCGTGACGGAACAGGAGGGTCAGGCATGAGCGCCCGTCTCGTCATCGCCGGGTTCGGCCATGCCCTGCCCGAGCGGATCGTCGGCAACGACGAAGTCGCCGGCATGATCGACACCAGCGACGCGTTCATTCGCGAACGCACCGGTGTCGTCGCGCGACGTTATCTCGGCCCCGATCAGCATCTGGCGGATCTCGCCTGCCCGGCCGCGGAACGCGCCATGGCCGATGCGGGCGTCACGGCGCACGACGTCGACCTGCTGATCGTCAATACGCTGTCGCCCGATCATCACGATCCGTCGCAGGCGTGCTACATCCAGCCCCGGCTCGGCTTGCGGGAGGTGCCGTGCTTCGACATCCGCGCGCAATGCAGCGGCGGGCTCTACGGGATCGAGATCGCGCGTCACTTCCTCGCGAGCGGCCTGTATCGCAACGTGCTGCTGGTCTGCGCCGAGGCGCTGTCGCGGCGCATCGACACGAGCAACGCCGGGCGCAACCTGTCGATCCTGCTGAGCGACGGCGCCGCCGCGCTGCTGCTGCAGGCGACGGACGAGCCCGCGCGCGGGCTGATCGACCTGACGCTCGGTGCCGACGGCACCCAGTTCGACCTGCTCGCCACCGAAGCGCCCGGCGCGCGGCGCCCGCGCTTCATCGACGCGGACGACATCGCGGCCGGCCGCCACCACTTCCGGATGAAAGGCGCGCCGATGTTCGAGGACGCGACGCGCCGCATCGTCGACGCATGCCGGCAGATGCTCGACAAGCACCGGCTGACGATCGGCGATATCGGCCTGGTCGTGCCGCACCAGCCGAACCTGCGCATCCTCGACGCGGTCATCGAGCGGCTCGGGCTGCCCCGCGAGCGCTGCATGATCTCCGTCGATCAACTGGGCAACATGGCGAGCGCGGCGTTTCCGGTCGCGCTCTCCCTCGCCCGCGAGCAAGGCCGCATGCCGGCCGGCCAGCTCAACCTCCTCGTGACCTACGGCGCGGGCGCGACGTGGGCCTGTGCGCTCTATCGGAGCTGAACGACATGCTGAACGCATCCCCCGGGTGGATCGAGCCGCGGCTGGCGCTGATCGGCACCGCCGACGTGCCGCTGTACGTGATCGTCAACGACGAGGCCGCGACGCTGATCGAAGGCGGCCTGAGCGGCATGACGGCGCTCGTATGGCAGCAGCTTCACGACCTGCTGCGGGACTTCGGCGGCATCCGGCATTTGCGCTACTGGCTGATCACCCACTCGCACTATGACCATTGCAGCCTGCTGATGACGCTCAAGTCGCGCATGCCGTGGCTCCATGTATCCGGTTCGCCCGACGCGTTCGACGCGTTCCAGAGCCCGTCGGCGTGCCGCACCATCCGCCAGCTCGACGAGCACGCGTCACGGTCGTGGGAACCCGCCGCCGGCGCCGATTTCACCGAGTTGTCCGACCTGCCGTTCTACCCGGTCAATCCGGGCGCGCAGCTCGATATCGGCGACGGGATGCAGATCCGCACGATCGCGCTGCCGGGCCACAGCCGCTGCCAGTTCGGCTACTACTGCCCGCAGCTGGACATCGGTTTCGTGTCGGATGCACTCGGCGAGTTTCAGGACGCCTCCCACTGGCTGCCGCTGGTCTTTCAGGACCTGTTTGCGTACCGGCACTCGCTGGACGTCATCGAACAGCTGCATGCACCGCGGCTTGCCCTGGGGCACCACGGCATCCTCACCGGCGAGCTCGCCCGGTCGGCCGCACGGCATGCGCGCGCGTGCCTCGATGCACGCGAGGCCGACGCACGCGCGGTTCGCGGCAACGCCGCCGCCACGCAGGCACTGGCCCACCAGTGGACGGCCCGTTACGCGGCAAGAAGCGAAAAGGTCGTGCCGCGTTTCCTGCATCTCAAAAGCATGACGCACATGATCGACCTGTTCCATCGCGCCGAATAGCCGTATCCGGATGTCCGCCGCGGCAACGCACGGGCGCCGGCCGGTGCGAGGCCCCTGCTCGCTGTTTTCATTCCTCTTCCGACGACATCATGACCACTGCGACCTTGCCGACTACGCTTGGCGAATTGCTTCAGAACCGCGCCGCCACACGCGGCGACCACACCGCCTACGTGTTCCTGAGCGGGCCGCCCGAGCAGGAACGGGCCGAATCGATGACCTTCTCCGAGCTCGACGTGCGCGCCCGCCGGGTCGCCGCGCTGCTGCGGCAGAACGCGGTCGACGTCGGCGACCGGGTGCTGCTGCTGTGCCGGCCGGGGCTCGATTACGTCGGCGCCTTCATGGGGTGCCTGTATGCGGGTGCGATCGCGGTGCCGGCCTACCCGCCGCGCAACAGGCAGCATATGGTGCGGATCGCCGGCATCGTCGAAAACGCGGGCGCCGACACGATCCTCTGCTCGGCCGAGGACCACGCGCGCTGCTCGACCTGGCTCGCCGATACCGACGCGTCTGGCAGCACGCTGCTCGACGTCGGCGGCGCGCAGGCGCTGGCTCCCGTGGATTCGCCCGCCGGTGTGCAGCCGTCCCACATCGCGTTTCTGCAATACACGTCGGGGACGACGGGCGCACCGAAAGGCGTGATGGTGAGTCACGCGAACCTGATCCACAACCTGGGGCTGATACGCGAATGGCTTGCGTATGACGAGTCGAGCACGATCGTCAGCTGGCTGCCGCCGTATCACGACATGGGCCTGATCGGCGTGATCCTGACGTCGCTCTACGGCGGCTTCCGCAGCGTGCTGATGGCCCCGGAACGGTTCATCCAGCATCCGTACCTGTGGCTGCGCGCGATCAGCCAGTACCGCGCGGACCTGACGGGCGCGCCCGATTTCGCGTACCGGATGTGCTGCCGGCGAGTTTCCGACGAACAACTGGCGACGCTCGACCTGTCGTGCCTGCGGGCCGCGTACAACGGCGCCGAGTCGGTGCGCGCCAGCACCCTGACGGATTTCTCGCAGCGCTTCGCGGCAGCCGGCTTCGCCGCCGACGGGTTCCTGCCGTGCTACGGGCTCGCGGAGGGTACGCTGTACGTCGCCGGCCGCACGGAACGGCACCCGGTCCGCACGCTGTGCGTCGACCAGGCTGCGCTCCAGCGGCAATCGGTGGTGTTGCGCAACGAGACCCTCGGCGTGTCGCCGCAGCCGCTGGACCGCCCGGGCGAGCGGGTTCTGGTCGGCGTGGGCCGCACCGACGGCGAGCAGCAGGTGATCGTGCGCGACCTGGAGACCAACGCGCGATGCGACGACCGGACCATCGGCGAAATCTGCGTGGCCGGCCCGAGCGTCGCCGCCGGCTACTGGCGGCTGGACGAGCAGACGCATTCGACCTTCCGTCACACGCTGGCCGGCGACCGCGACCAGGCATTCATGCGCACCGGCGATCTCGGCTTCATTCTGGATGACGAACTGTATGTCACCGGCCGGCTCAAGGACATGGTGATCCTCGCCGGCCGCAACTACTACTCGGAAGACATCGAGTACGCGCTGATCGTCGGCGTGCCGGAACTGGTGCCGAACGGCTGCGCGGCCTTCATGGACGACCAGGCCGACGCGGAACGCCTGATCGTCGTGGCAGAAGTCGAGCGCACGCAGCGCAAGGGCAATCTCGACAGCTTCATCGACGCGATTCGCCAGGCGATCTGGAACCGCCTCGACATCGGGCCGAGCAGGATCGTGCTGGTGTCGCCCGGCAGCGTGCCGAAGACGTCGAGCGGCAAGGTGCGCCGCAGCACGTGCCGCACGCAGCTGCACGACGGCGCGCTGACGATCCTCGCGCAGTGGGACGTCGACGCCGGCACGCAAACGCCGGCACCCGATCGCGAGCAGCCCGCGCGCCCGGCCGCCGGTGTCGACAAGCCGGCGGCCAACGATCGCGGGCGCGACGACGCCGCCACCGTCGACGAACTGAACGACTGGCTCAGGCACTACGCCCGCACGCGGATCGATTCGCGCACCATCGACGAGCGACGCACCATTCCGCCGCACGTCGTGCTCGATTTCGGCAACCGGGGCCTGCTCGGCATGCCGATCGACCGTTCGCATGGCGGGCTCGGGCTCGGCCACCGCGACATGGCGCGCGTGTTTGCGCAACTGGCCGCGATCGATTCGACGCTGGCTTTTTTCGTCGCCCTGAACAATACGCTCGGCATCGTGCCGATCATGCAGCACGCGCAGCCCGCGTTGCGCGACGAACTGCTGCCGAACCTCGCGAGCGGCCGGATGCTCGCCGCATTCGCGATCACGGAGCCGGCCGCGGGCTCGCATGTCCGCGCGATCGCCTCCCGCGCGCAGCGCACCGCGTCCGGCGACTGGCTGGTCACCGGCACCAAGCGCTGGAGCGGCTCGTCCGCGTGGGCGGGAATCATCAACGTGTTCGCGAAGCAGGCCGACGGCACGGGAATGGTCGGCCTGGCGGTACGCCCCGGCACGCCGGGCGTGCGGATCGGCGCCGAGGAGCTGACGATGGGCGTGCGCGGCATGATCCAGAATTCGCTGCATCTGGATCGGGCGCGGATCAGCGACGCGTGCCGGCTCGGCGACATCGGCCAGGGCATGTCCGTGGCGCAGCACGCGATGAACATCGCGCGCCTCGGCATCGCCGCCGTCAGCGTGGGCGGCATGAAGCGCTGTGCGCAGCTGATGCATCGCTACGGGGCGCGGCGCGAGGTCGCCACCGGGCTCCTGCTGGACAATCCGCTGAGCCGCCTGCGCCTGGGCGAGCTGCGCGACCGCATCGACGGGCTCGACGCGCTGGTCGAGCACCTGGCCACCGAACTGGACCTCGGCGTCACGTTGCCTGAAGACTGCCTGCTGATCGCGAAGATTCTCGGCTCCGAGCTGCTGTCGCAATCCGCCGACGAGCTGATGCAGTTCCTGGGCGGCCGCGGTTACATCGAGACCAACTTCGCGCCGCAGATCTTCCGCGACGCGCGCCTGACCCGCATCTTCGAGGGGCCGACCGAGACGCTGCTGGTTCACCTCGGCAGCCGTCTGCTGAACGGAAGCGACGAGCTTCCGCGCTATCTGGAAAGCGCGCTGGGCGCCGGCGTGCTGGCCACGGAGCTGCGCGAGCTTGGCGCCCAACTTTCGCAGGACGGGCTCGCCAATGCGGCGAAACTCGGCGGCGCCGCGCATGCCGCCGTCTGGGTCAATTACTGGCTCGGCACGGTCGCGCAATGGGGATTGCTGCTCGCGGTGACCGAACGTGCGGCTGCGGAGCAGCGCGTCGGTGACGGCGCGCTGCGCTGGGTGCAGCGCCGGTACGAACTCGCGATCGAGGCGGCGCAGCGGCAGGTCGGCCTGCGATCCGCACTGACCACGTCGGCGCAATTGCACGACTGGGCCGCGCGGATCGGGCTCGAGATCGGCGCGATCGAGCAAACGGTCCCGGGCGCAAGCCAGCTCGTCGATCCGTTGCTGGACGCCAATCCCGGCGAGCACCCGGCCGCCAGCATGCCCGACACCCCCGACGCGCCCGACACGCCGGCCGACGAAGACGCCGGTTCGGCACCGGCCCCGATCGCGAGCGAGCCGGCGAGCCTGCTCGATCGCCAGCAGGTTCATGCCGTCGAACAATGGCTCATCGCGTGGCTGGGCGAGCGCCTCAAGCACCGCAAGCTTCGATTGACGCGCGAGTCGACGTTCGCCGAGATCGGCTTCGACTCGATCCTCGCCGTCGAGATGACGATCGTATTCAGCGAGGCGTTCAGCGTGAGCGTCGATCCATCGGCGGTCTGGGACTACCCGTCCATTCGCGCGCTGGCCGCCCATCTCGCGCCCCGCACTCGCGGCGCCGCGCCGGCGGCGGTCGTGGCGCACGCCGATCCGGATGCTCCTTCAACCTTTGCAGCCCAACCTTCGATCCTGTGAGACCGTCCAACATGCACGCCCGATTCGACCTTGGTGATTCCACCACCGCGCTGGCCCGGCAGCTCGAACACTATCTCGACGCCTATCCCGACGAAACGCGCACGTTGCTCGGCCTGCCGGCCGGCGCCGCGATTGGCGTCGAGGTGCTCGACGAGGAACTGCCCGTCAGGCTCGAACAACACACGCATGCGGCCACGCTGCGCATCGGCCGGCACGACGCGCAACGCGTGATGGCCTACACGCGCAGTTGCAACTGGGCCAACGGCATCGTGCTGGTACCGACGCTGGCACGCCTGGTGTTTGCCGGCGCGTTCGACGGCCTGCGGGCCGGAGCGCCCCGCGCGATGCGCGCGTTCGCGGCCTCCCGCCAGCCCGACCCGACCCGTAACCTCGGGATTCTGTGGGGCGCCTTCAACCTGCTGAGCCTGGCCGGCTGGCTGACCCTCGATCGCGGCGACGAAGACGCCGAATATGCGCTCAATCCCGCCGGCGAATATGTCGTCGCGTGCGTCGAGCACGCCCGGCCGCTGTTCGAGCAACTGGCGAATGCAACGTCGGTGCTCCAGCATCTGCACGCACTGTGTCATCGAACGCGCGTGGCGGCCGAAGACAGCCTGCTGTATGCGCGGCTCGCACGGGCCTGCGTGGCGGGCTGGCCGGAGCTTGCGCCCCCGGCCACCGACCTGGAGCGCCAGGTGAACGGACAGCTGCGCACGGCGATGGACGGCCTGCTGCTGGGCCCGACCTGGGTCGCGCTCGACATGCCGGTGTTCGACAGGCAGCCGGATGGCCAGTACGTGCAGTCGGCGCCCGGCATCCTCGGCAAGCTCGACGAGCAGCCCGCCGGGGTCGCGGTGGGCGCCTGGACACAGGCGGACCCTGTCGTCCTGGACGCAGCATGGGCGCTGATGGGCAAGTTCGGCATGGTGGAAATCGACCAGGGAAAGGTGCGCCTCACCGAGTCGGGCCGGATTCACCGTCCGATCGCCGCGCCTTATGCGGGGCTGCCCGCGTCGTATCTGCGTTCGTATGCGCTGCTCGACGAGCTCCTGTTCGGCAACCCCGATCCGCTCGATATCGACAGCGACGGCCACATCGATCGCGTGATGAACGTGTATGCGTCGAGCGGCGCCGGGTCGGGGCCGGCATCGCAGGAAATCACGACGAAGATCCTGCGCGAGCTGTTCGACGACACGCCGCTGGATCGCCAGCCCGCCGGCATCGCCGACATGGGCTGCGGCGACGGCAGCGCGGTGAAGCGCCTGGCGGAATACGTCATCACGTCGACGCGGCGCGGCCGGCACCTCGCCGACTATCCGCTGCTCGTGATCGGCGCCGACTACAACGCATCCGCGCGCGGCCGCGCCGCCGCCACGCTATCCGCGCTGAAGGACATCCCCGGCGTGCAGGTACGCGTGATCGCCGCCGACATCTCCCAGCCCGACCGCTACGACGAAGCCGTGGCCGACAGCGGCCTGACCGTCACGCAACCGGACGGCAGCGTGCGCCCGGCGCGGTTGAGCGACCTGCTGCACACCTTCATGTTCCTGGTCCACAACCGCCGGCTGGGCATCCGGCGCAAGGACGCCGCCGAAGCGATCCTCGAGCGCCATCTCCGCACCGTCGATCGGGCACGCCTGCGCGCGGTGATCGACCAGCACTATGCGGGGGCCCTGACGGTATCGGATCAGGAAGCGTTGCCGATCGGGCTTGAACAGATCAAGCGCGCGTTCAAGGTCGCGTACAGCGACGCGGAAGGGCTCGTTCCCGGTTACGTGGCGGCTGCGGATCTGATCGATTTCCTGACCCGCTGGAAACGCCACGCGAAGCATGGCTTTCTCATCGTGGAAGGACATAGCCCGTGGGCGGAGAACCTGTGCGCGCGGGCGCCGGGCGGCCCGGACACGTGGTTGCGCACCGAGCAGCTTCCGTCGGTGTTCAACTGGGGCATGCACTTCGTGTCGCGCCAGTTCATGGCGCCGTTCAACGAATTCACGCTCGCGCTGACCCTGGCCGGCCTGCGCCCCGACAGCCCGATTTACGGGCGGATTCATCCGGAGGGGTTCCCGGCGCCCGATCTGCTGAGCGACTACCGGTTCTTCAGTATCGCGAACTACGTCGACGATACCGCCGTTGCCGATTGACGGTCCGTTCGGTGCCACGCGGTAAGCAGCGACGGCCGCAAATCGCATCAAGAAAACACCCCGGAGGCTGGATCGGTGCCCAGTCTCCGGGGTGCGGGTGCGCGCCGTACTGCTCGCCGGTTTCGTGAGTGCCCCGGATTCACACAGGGGCCTCCACGCAACCGGCGCCCGGCTCGCGCATCAGGCGCTGTAGTCGTACACCCCGCGCCCCGTCTTGCGGCCGAGGCGCCCGGCCGTCACCATCTCGCGCAGCAGCGGGCACGCGCGATACTTCGGGTCGCCGAAGTCCTTCACGAACACGTCCATCACCGCGAGGCACACGTCGAGGCCGACGAGGTCGGCCAGCGCGAGCGGCCCGATCGGGTGGTTCGCGCCGAGCTTCATCCCCGCGTCGATCTCCTCGGCCGACGCGATGCCTTCAGCCAGCACGAAAAACGCCTCGTTGATCATCGGCACGAGAATCCGGTTCACGACGAAGCCCGGCGAGTTACGCACGCCGATCGGCGACTTGTCGAAACGCTCGGTCAGCTCGCGCACCGCCGACGCGGTCGCTTCGCTCGTCTGCAGCCCGCGGATGATCTCGACGAGCGGCATCAGCGGCACCGGGTTGAAGAAGTGCATGCCGACGAAGCGCGCCGGATCGGCGAGCGGCGCAGCGAGCGCGGTGATCGAGATCGACGACGTGTTGGTCGCGATGATTGCGTCGGGCCGTGCGACGGCCTCGATCTGCTTCAGGATGCGACCCTTCAGCTCGACGTTCTCGGTCGCGGCTTCGATCACGATATCGACCGACGCGAGCTGCGCGTAGTCGGTCGACGTCGTGATGCGCGCCAGCGCCGCATCGCGTGCGGCCGCATCGAGCTTGCCCTTCGACACGAGCCGCTCGAGGCTGCCCTTCAGCGTCGCGACGCCCTTCTCGAGCGCGGCGTCGCTGACGTCGATCATCACAACGTTGAGTCCCGCAACGGCGGCGGTCTGCGCAATGCCGTTGCCCATGGTTCCGGCGCCCACGACGCCGACAATTTCGATGGCCATGAAATTTCCTGTGTGTTCGGGTGCTGAGCGGTCGATTATCAGATGTTCTCGAAGATCGCCGCAATCCCCTGGCCGCCGCCGATACACATCGTCACGAGCGCGTAACGCCCGCCGATGCGCTTCAGTTCGTACAGCGCCTTGACCGTGATCAGCGCACCGGTCGCGCCGATCGGGTGACCGAGCGAGATGCCCGACCCGTTCGGGTTGACCTTCGCCGGATCGAGGCCGAGCTCCTGCGTGACCGCGCATGCCTGGGCGGCGAACGCCTCGTTTGCCTCGATCACGTCGAGATCGGTGATCTTCAGGCCCGCGCGTTCGAGCGCCTTCTGCGTGGCCGGCACGGGGCCGATGCCCATGTATGCCGGATCGACCCCCGCGTGCGCGTACGCGACGAGCCGGGCGAGCGGCTTCACGCCCTGCGCGCGCGCGGCGTCCGCGCTCATCATCAGCACGGCCGCGGCCGCATCGTTGATGCCCGACGCGTTGCCGGCCGTCACCGTGCCGTCCTCCTTCTTGAACACCGGGCGCAGCTTCGTGAAATCGTCCGCGCTCGCGTCGTGACGCACGTGTTCGTCGGTATCGAACGCAACCTCGCCCTTCTTCGTGCGGATCGAGATCGGCAGGATCTGGTCCTTGAAGCGCCCTTCCGCGATCGCGCGCGCCGCGCGACGATGCGATTCGAGCGCCAGCGCGTCCTGCGCGTCGCGCGAGATGCCGTACTTCGCCGCGACGTTTTCGGCGGTCACGCCCATGTGGATCGTCTGGAACGGGTCGTGCAGTGCGCCGAGCATCATGTCGACGAGCTTGCCGTCACCCATGCGCTGGCCGAAACGCGCGGCCGGCACCGTGTACGGCGCGCGGCTCATGTTTTCCGAGCCGCCGCCGATCGCGACGTCGGCATCGCCGAGCATGATCGTCTGCGCGGCCGACACGATCGCCTGCAGGCCCGAACCGCACAGGCGGTTCACGGTCAGCGCGGGCGTGTGCTGCGCGACGCCGCCGTCGATCGCCGCGACGCGCGCGATATACATGTCCCTCGGTTCGGTGTTCACGACGTGGCCAAACACGACGTGCCCGACCGCATCGCCCGACACGTTCGCGCGCGACAGCACTTCGCGCACGACTTTCGCCCCGAGGTCGGTCGGCGAGAAATCCTTCAGGCTGCCGCCGAAATCACCGATCGCGGTACGGACACCGCTCACCACCACGACTTCTTTCGCTGCATTGCTCATCGTCTCACTCCGGTTCGTTCGCGCCCGCAGGCGCGGGGATACGTTGCGTTACATGTTCGGGTAATTCGGCCCGCCACCGCCTTCCGGCGTGACCCACACGATGTTCTGCGTCGGGTCCTTGATGTCGCAGGTCTTGCAGTGCACGCAGTTCTGCGCGTTGATCACGAGGCGATCGCTGCCGTCGTCGTTCTTCACGAACTCGTACACCGCCGCCGGGCAGAAACGTCCTTCCGGCCCCGCATACGTGCGCAGGTTCACGTTCACCGGCACGTTCGCATCCTTCAAGGTCAGGTGCGCCGGCTGGTTCTCTTCATGGTTCGTGTTCGAGATGAACACCGACGACAGCCGGTCGAACGTCAGCTTGCCGTCCGGCTTCGGGTACTCGATCGGCTCGCACTGCGACGCCGGCTTCAGCATCTCGTGGTCCGCATGCTTGTGGTGCAGCGTCCACGGCACGTTGCCGCCCATCACCTTCTGCTCGAGCCCGACCATCAGCGTACCGAGGTACAGCCCCTTCGCCATCCACTGCTTGAAGTTGCGCGCGCGGTACAGCTCCGTGTACAGCCACGATTGCTTGAACGCATCCGGGTACGCGTTGAGCTCGTCCGACTGGCGGCCCGCCTGCACCGCGTCGAACGCGGCGTCGGCCGCCAGCATGCCGGTCTTGATCGCCGCGTGGCTGCCCTTGATCCGCGACGCGTTCAGGAAACCCGCGTCGTCGCCGATCAGCGCGCCGCCCGGGAACACCGTCTTCGGCAGCGACAGCAGCCCGCCCGCCGTGATCGCGCGCGCGCCGTACGACACGCGCTTGCCGCCTTCCAGGAACGCCCGGATCGACGGGTGCGTCTTGTAGCGCTGGAATTCCTCGAACGGCGACAGGTACGGGTTCGTGTAGCCCAGGCCCACCACGAAGCCGACCACGACCTGGTTGTTGTCCATGTGGTACAGGAACGAGCCGCCGTAGGTGTCCGACTTCAGCGGCCAGCCGGCCGTGTGGATTACGAGGCCCGGCTTGTGCTTCGCGGGATCGATTTCCCACAGCTCCTTGATGCCGATCCCGTAAGCCTGCGGATCGGCGTTCGCGTCGAGCTTGAACTTCGAGATCAGCTGGCGGCCGAGGTGGCCGCGGCAGCCTTCGGCGAACAGCGTGTACTTCGCGTGCAGTTCCATGCCGAGCTGGAAGTTCTCGGTCGGCTCGCCGTCCTTGCCCACGCCCATGTTGCCGGTCGCGACGCCTTTCACCGAGCCGTCGTCGTTGTACAGGATCTCCGCAGCCGGGAAGCCAGGGAATATCTCGACGCCCAGCGCCTCGGCCTGCTGGCCCAGCCAGCGCGTGACGTTACCCAGCGAAATCACGTAGTTGCCGTGGTTCTGGAAGTTGGCGGGCAGCGCCCAGTTCGGCGTGGTGACCGCGCTTTTCTCGGACAGGAACAGGAAGCGGTCTTCCGTCACCTCGACGTCGAGCGGCGCGCCGCGTTCCTTCCAGTCGGGGAACAGTTCGGTGATCGCGCGCGGGTCCATCACCGCACCCGACAGGATGTGCGCGCCGATCTCGGAACCCTTCTCGAGCACGCACACGCCGATCTCGGTGCCTTTCTCGGCGGCCAGCTGCTTGAGCCGGATCGCCGCCGACAGCCCGGCGGGGCCGCCGCCGACGATCACGACGTCGTATTCCATCGATTCGCGCGGGCCGTACTGCGCGAGCAAGTCCTGTGTGGTCAAAATCCTGTCTCCTCCTGCGTCCCGACCGTCAGCCGGTCAGAACTGGTCTTCCGTCAACGCGAGCACGCCCTCGTTGCCCTTCGTGCCGACGATCGAGGCTTCGAGCGCGCCTGCCTGCACCAGCACCTGCTCCGCATAGAGCTGCGCGATCGCGATCTTCGCGCTGAAGAACGCCGGGTCGCTCGCGCGGTTCGCCTGCGCGGCCACCAGCGCACGCGCCATCTGCCATCCGCACAGCACCACGCCCGCCAGCTTCAGGTACGGCACGCTGCCCGCGAACACCGCGTTCGGGTCCTGCTTCGCGTTCGCCAGCACGTAATCCACCACCGACGACAGCGCCTTCGCGCCCTTCTCCAGCTGCACCTTCATCGACGCGGCCGCCGCACCGTCCAGCTTGCCCAGCGCCGCGACAGTCTCGCCGATTTCGGCGATCAGCGCCTTCGCCACCGCGCCGCCGTCGCGCAGCGTCTTGCGGCCCACCAGGTCGTTCGCCTGGATCGCCGTCGTGCCTTCGTAGATCGCCAGGATCCGCGCATCGCGGTAATACTGCGCCGCGCCGGTTTCCTCGATGAAACCCATCCCGCCGTGCACCTGCACGCCCAGGCTCGCCACGTCGTTCACCATCTCCGTGCTCCAGCCCTTCACGACCGGCACCAGATATTCGTAGATTGCCTGATGACGCGCCCGCGTCGCCTCGTCCGAATGGCGGTGGGCAATGTCGCTGTGCGCCGCGGCCACGTATGCCAGCGAGCGCGCGCCTTCGGTCAGCGCGCGCATCGTGCCGAGCATCCGGCGCACGTCCGGGTGATGGATGATCGTCACCGACTGCTTGGCCGACCCGTCCACCGGGCGGCTCTGCACGCGTTCCTTCGCGAATTCCGCGGCCTTCTGGTACGCGCGGTCGGCCACGCCGATCCCCTGCATCCCGACGCCGAAGCGTGCCGCGTTCATCATGATGAACATGTATTCGAGGCCGCGGTTCTCTTCGCCGATCAGATAGCCGATCGCGCCACCGTTATCGCCATATTGCAGCACCGCCGTCGGGCTCGCCTTGATCCCGAGCTTGTGCTCGATCGACACGCAGTGCACGTCGTTGCGCGCGCCCAGCGAGCCGTCCTCGTTCACCAGGAACTTCGGCACGATGAACAGCGAAATGCCCTTCACGCCTTCCGGCGCGTTCGGCGTGCGTGCCAGCACCAGGTGGACGATGTTGTCCGCCATGTCGTGCTCGCCCCACGTGATGAAGATCTTCGTGCCGAACACCTTGTACGTGCCGTCGCCCTGCGGCTCGGCGCGCGAGCGTACCAGCGCAAGATCCGAGCCCGCCTGCGGCTCGGTCAGGTTCATCGTGCCGGTCCATTCGCCCGAGATCAGCTTCGGCACGTAGCGCTGCTTCTGCTCGTCGGTGCCGGCCGTCAGCAGCGCCTCGATCGCGCCGTCGGTCAGCAGCGGGCACAGCGCGAACGACAGGTTCGACGCGTTCAGC
The DNA here is from genome assembly GCF_004803625.1 of Burkholderia sp. LS-044. Lineage (NCBI taxonomy): Bacteria > Pseudomonadati > Pseudomonadota > Betaproteobacteria > Burkholderiales > Burkholderiaceae > Burkholderia > Burkholderia sp. LS-044. The sequence goes on along the minus strand of NZ_SSWO01000008.1, from coordinate 17,806 downwards.
ATCTCGATGCACGGTGTCGCGATCAGCTTCGGCAGCCCCTGGCCGTCGTATTCGGACGGGTGCTGCAGCCCCTGCCAGCCGCCTTCGACGAACTGGCGGAACGCTTCGCCGAAGCCCGGCGTCGCGGTCACGACACCGTCCTTCCAGCTGCTCGGATTGCGGTCGCCTTCGACGTTCAGCGGCGCCAGCACCTCACCGCAGAACTTCGCGGACTCGTCGAGCACGGCCTGCGCCGTGTCGTAACCGGCGTCCTCGAAACCCGGCAGTTGCGCAACGGTGTCGATGCCCGCGAGTTCCTTCAGCACGAACAGCATGTCCTTGACGGGGGCGTTATAGCTCATGGTCGATGTTCCAAATCAGGCGGTGAATGAGGCGCGCCACGGGGCCGATACGGCAAAACCGGCCAGCTCCGGGCGGCGAGGTGACCCATCCTAATGCCGTGCGAGCCGGTTTCCATTGTCATATTCGGCCCACCTGGTGACAAAATCGGCCACGGGATGTGGAGGTGGGGGCGGAAGCGGCAGGCTGGGTGCGGGTTTGGGCGGGGTCGGGTTTGGGCGGGAATGACGAGCTGGCGGCTGGTTGGACGGGGTGATCGGGGGGCCGGATTCGGGCAGCGGGAGTATCGAAGCTGAGCACGCCAGCACGGCATCTAGGGCAGAAAGATGCCGAAATACATCGAGCACATCTGGCACGAACCCACGCTGACCGGTTGCGACGCGTCGATGTCATTCAGCCCTCGCGTCCTTGATCAAGGTTATGTCCCCAAACTTCCGGACAGTAACGCCGGAAGCGCGGAAAGGCTATCGATCGCGTGCACGGGAGACGCGAACCGCTCGGAACCGGACTGAATGATTGCCCACGGGCCGCGCCGCAAGAACACCGGAACCATGCCGGCCCGCCGCGCCGGTTCGACATCGTTGTCGAGCCGGTCGCCGACGTAGGCAATCCTGGACGGCTCGATTCCGTTCGTCTCGGCGACGATGCGTTCGAAAAAGCGGGCATCCGGCTTGTCGACGCCCCACGACGCCGACGACGCAACGATGTCCGCCGGCACGCCGAGCGCACGGAGTGCACGTTCGGTCGCGACGGGTTGATTTCCCGCGATGCCGACCAGCACGCCGGCTTCGCGCAGTCGTTTCAGGCACGGCACGACGTCGGGGTAGAGATCTTCCGCGGTCACCGTATAAGTGCTCCCGGTCGCCTCGCGCTCCCGGCACAATGCGGCGAAGTCGACACCCGGCCGCACGAGATCGAACACGCGACGATGATGCCGACCACGCGCGATGACCGCGCCGAGCAACGCATGAAACACCCGTCGCGGCACCTCGAGATGGTCGGCCCACTCGTTCCAGTCACGACTTTCATCGATCAGCGTTTCGCCGACGTCGAAGAACACGGCTTTTATCATCATCGAGTGGATCGGGTTCCGTAAAAACAGATCTTCAGGGTTTGGCGATGCCGGGATGGGTGGGCAATGACGGGAGTCGGCGCCAACGACGGCCTTTCGCCATCCGTTCCTGGATCATCGGCAATCTCGAAGAAAAACTTTGGTGGTTAGCCGGATGCGAGCGATATCCTAGCGCGTGGGCCTAGCGGTGCTGGCACAACCCGCAACGTAGTGCAAACCCCGACAAGCCAGTTGCGGTCGATAGTCTAGATTGTGACTGTATAGGTTCGTTGATCGAATTTCGGACGTTCTGCCTATTTCCTCGCTATGCCGACCTGAGACAGCTACGTGAACGAATCGACCTACCGCGCCATTTTCGGCTTTGTCGTGATCGCTTACGGCGCCGCGATATCCGCAATCATGGCATTTCGCCCAGAGCGAATATTGGCCTTCTATTGCAGATCAAGGGCTTGGAGATGGTAGTACAAATTCTGGTTCAACATGTCTGCAGAAGATATTGTGTCGGCCAAAATGGTACGGCGAACCAGAATCCAAGGGGGGACGGAGCTGGCGTTCTTCACTGCCATTATTTTTGCAGCTTTGTTTCAACTCGGTTCTCACGGCTAGCTGCTGATCTTGGCGGGGGATATATGACGCACGCCTTGTACGAATTGCTTAGTGACCTCGACGATCGCCACCTCTTTTATACATTGGGCCGGCATCGCCCAGACACCATTCTGATCTCGATAACTGTGCCAGGTGAGCGTATCGAGATCGACGTGTTCGACGACGGACATATGGAGATGTCCCGCTTTTCCGGAGATGAGAGTGTAATTGACGACCAACAAATGATTCTGAAGGCTATCGACGAGGCGTCCGAGTGAAAGGGGTTGGTCATGAGGCGCAACGCGCCCACTTCCCGTCGGCCGACGTCGCTGCGCGCGGCCGCTTTCAGGAATTGCATCTGTCTCTTATGGGTCGATTTCGGGTAACTGCGCTAGGCCAAGTGCAAGCAACTGCGGAAGGCAGCAGCCGGCCAGCTTCAGACACTCGACGCCGCTGGCTAGATCGTCAACCATCTGCAGCGGTGCAATTGCGACCGATTACGGGGAGAGTATGAGCCTGCGGGGATTGCTACTGAAAGGCATCGCTGTCATTTTCGTCGGCATTATTGGAACCCTGTTTTTCCTGCACGAAGATATTAGCGCGCATGCTGACACTTTCATTGATCGGGCGCCTGCCGATGTCTGGAAGGTTGTATCGAACAGCGCCGCATATTCCGATTGGAATCCCTTCATTACTCGTGTCGACGGCGAGTTCGGGGAGGGAGAGACAATCCGTATTGTGCTAGGCGCTGGACCGGATGCGATGATATTCAATCCGACTGTTCTGATCGTTCGTCCGGAACAAGACCTGTGCTGGCGTGGCAGTGTATGGATTCGCGGCCTCTTCGACGGTACACATTGCATCCACCTCACGGCCGTAACTGGCGGTACCCGTCTGGAGCAAACGGAGTCCTTTTCCGGGCTGCTCGTGGGGCGGTTGACGAAAGACGTAATCGAGGAAACTCAACGGAGCTTTGAGGCGATGAATGCCGCGGTTAAGCAGCGCGTAGAAATGAAAACGCCCTGAGTGCCGCCTTATCGCGCGATGCTCTACGGTATCAATGGCCGCAGTCACTGGACGGCCGAGGCTGTGTTAAAACGCGAAAGAACCCGGTTTTCGGGTGTCGCTTTACCCTTCCCGAGTTGCTGCCAAGCCAATACAGCGCGATCTGAAGGGGCGATTTTTGAGGAAACCATGTTCAGCGTGCGTTTTCACACAGACTCGGCCAATTTGAGACGTTCGACAGTTCCAGATGGATCGTTGACAATCTGCGAATGTGCTCCGACCAGCAGCCGCCGTCGATTGCACTTCCGCTAGCCGGCGCTTTAATTTCCTGTGCTTATTCAGCTATGACCATCGCTTTGGAATCCCCCGATCAACCGGACGTGATCGCTCTCATCGCCGATCTGGATGCTTACCAAGATACGTTGTATCCGCCTGAGAGCAGGCACGCCCTGGATCTCGCATCGTTGAAGCAATCGAATGTCCTGTTTGCTGTCGCGCGGGACATTGAGGGCCAGGCGATCGGCTGTGGAGCAATCGTTGTCGGACCGGATTTTGGCGAACTCAAACGAATGTATGTCAGCCCTCGCGGACGAGGACAAGGCATCGCCAAGCAACTCATCGCTTTCCTCGAGACACGGGCCATAGATCTTGGCTGCAGGTTGCTCAAACTTGAAACGGGTCCATACCAACAGGAGGCGTTGGCTTTGTATGCTTCAGCGGGCTATGAGCGCCGGGGGCCGTTTGGAGATTACACGGACGATCCATTGAGTGTGTTCATGCAGAAACACATTGCTGCCTGAACGTTCGTGCTGGATGTCCGCTAACGAGATAGCTACAGGGTGGATCAGAGGCGATTCCTTTCGGATGCAGTCGGCCACAAACGGCTGTTCGACACAGCTTTTTAGATCGTCGACAATCGGTGCGGATAAGGGCGTAGCCTTTAGCGGTTACCGTCGATCAGATCGTTCAGCAGCGCATCGAACGCGGCCTGTGCGTTTTCAAGTTCCTGCAGGGCGGCATCAAAGGTTTGCAGCGCGAACGGCGATGGCTCGCCGCTGCCTTGCGGCGGAAATTGCTTCTGCATCGAGGCGATCGGCATCGCGGAGCCCGTTCTAAGCCCGAAGGGGCGACTAGCTGATTGATAGGCGATATTGCGTCAGTCCAGGACGATCAATGCGTTCCTTGATCGCAAAGCCATGGCGCTCGTAGAACGGAATATTGCGCGACTCTGCGGTTTCCAAGGAAATCGTCCCGGATGGTTCGATCTCGCGAAGATGCGCCAAGGTCGCATTTAGGAGCGTCGACCCGATCCCTTCGCCTTGTAGCATCGGGGACACACCGATGAACTCAATCCAGCTTGAGTTTGCAACAGAGGAGTTCGAGCCAGAACTCTCGCGAAGCAGATCGATCCTTCGCAAGGATAGTTCGCCACAGGTGCTTGCGATCTGATGTCCAAGCTCGGCAAAGTTGCCGGGTGATTCTGCGCGGGACGCCGGCGCAAAGTAGCTCACGGCAACGAGGTCACCGCTACGCCACGCGCCCAAAGCAGGCATGAGCGCATCGTGGTGATATCTCAAATAGCTTCTCAGATAGTTTGTGCGGCGCTCGTCGAATCCCCAGTTTTCAGCGAACAGGCACCAGGCAAGGATGGGGTCTTGTTCGAACGCTGCCTCCAGCAAAACCAACGCCGATTCAAGGAACTGATGCGGCAGGGGCGCTACCGATAGTTTTGTATCGTGCATGTTCGGTTTAGGCAGCAGGCGCTCGTTGAATGAATTGGCGTAACTTACAGCGTAGCTTTTGATTTTGAGCCTTATCAGATAAGGTGCAGGTACTGCTGCATCATTGGAGTGACGGGTGCAGGTGCTGCGGTGGGTTGCGTGCTCATGTGACCGGGAAAAGTTGCTTTGGCTGCCCGAGTTTACCAGTGGCCCGCACGGGACTGCTCGCAGTTCGCCGTTCGGCCAGTTGCTGGAGATCACGACCGGCAACTGCCGGTCAGTTGTCGCTGATGGGGAGGGACAGCTACCGACCAGGAGCGGTCGGTCGACACTGGGAAGTGGATCGTCAACAATCGAGGATGCGCAAACCTACACCCTTGAATCCAAATGAATAAGCTCCCCGTGTTCAGCCTGAAAAAGATCACAGACGTTAGCGAAGCAGACTTGCGATTGCATCCAGTGTGGGCCGCATACTACGAGCCAGATGACATCGAGACGTTGGTTGCGTTGGGATATGACCGCACTGAATGTAGCCAAACGCTCGAGGCGGTTGGTTACTCAGACTTATATGTCTTTCCGCTTCCGATCTTTGCAAGACACGCCTCGTTCAAATACCTGTATCAAACCATATCGGCGGTTACTAAAGGCGGCCACTCGCTTCTGGGCTATCGCACTGGCTCCGCGCTCTGTTTGCTGGCAGGAGGCAGATGCTTCTCGTTCAATCGCAATCTGGCCGATCTCTCGAAAGATCAAGCAACCGCTCTCGCGAATGCGCTCGGCGACGCCAATATTTTCCCGATAACGCTTGCCTACGCTGCGTCCGCAGCTATCGAGACATTTGATCTTTACCGCTGATATATCGACTCGACAGGGTTGAAATGGTCCACGGTTGCATCGAATGGCCGCTTTCGAGAATGTTGAGCAACCGCTTCGGGTCGATCTGCGCCGGTCGCGCGTCACAGGGCGGCGGCCGGCCACTTTCGGTCAGTCGACGGCAGGGTCAAGTTTGTCGATGATGCGCGGCGCAGGATTCCGGCGGCGGCTCGATTGCGTCTCAGGCTCGCAAGCTTGGCGCTAACCGCCAGTGAACAAAGGGCGGATACGGTGCGCCACCAAGGAACGCCAGAAATACTTCCGCGACCTGATCGGCCACGAACCATTCATCGGAGCGCATCGGGATGTTGCCCGCTCGAAAGACGAGGATCGTGCCATCCGGGCGTACAGGCGAAGGATTATCGTGGAACCCTCTCCATCGTTCTCCGCCGAATTCGAAGCGCTCGATCATGCAGCTCACTCCGCCGCCGGCCACCTGCACGTAGTTTCCTGCATCGTCAGTCAATGACGCATAAGACGACTTGCCGTAGCTTCGCAGTGACTTGAGCTCACGAGCGATCTGTGTGTACGTAGGCGCGATGATGGCCGCTTTGCCCTCGATGTCGAGTCTCATTTGTTGTTCAATCTCTTTTCTTCTCGATCAAATCAAAATCATACCAACGCCCAAACCCAACAACGAATGACCGCTACCGAGAAAGTCGATGGACCGTTCCGGGTCGATCTGCGTCGGTCGCGCGTCACAGAGCGGCGGCCGGCCACGTTCGACCAGGAAGAGACGGTCGTCGTGCTGGCGTAGATCGGTGAAAATACGATACCTACTTTCAACAATCGCTTATGGGTGAGGCTCAGGATGATGGTCCAACAAAAGCTCGTAGAAGCGGCGCTCCAAGAGGTTGTGAAACTGAGAGCCAGCGACTTCGCCGGCGATGATGGCGCAGTCTTACGATTACTCAACGCATATGCAGACGCTGATTCCGTGGCAGACTGTTTGTGGCAAGATCTACCGGCTAACTATCGCGCCGAGGATGTGGCGGATTTGTTGAGCCTTTGGTGCTGGCGCACAGACGATAACGGCGCTCTGATTATGCGCGCGGTAGAGCGTTGGATTGTTGAGTGCGCGGATGAAAACAAGGTTGAAGTGGCCCTAAGTCTGGACGCGTACCCATTTATCGACCCGGACATTTGCATTGCAAACCTCAAAAGGGCGGGCACGAAGTTTCCCGTGCTCACTGCTCGCTGCGAGAGGATCATCTCAGACAGATTGACTGAAAGGCACTCGCCGAGCCCACGCGCTGGAGTCCGCGTTGGGTCGGCTCCAAAAATTGAGGGCTAACTCGGCGACGCGCGATCATCGGTGAGCTTCGGATTTCCGGAATCGGCCATGAGGGGACGGTCGACGGCACGGCTAACATTGTCCACAATTGCTCATCCCATATAAGACAGAGTCGCCTTTCTAAGGATCAGTCATCGTGACCGAAGATATAGGTAGAGTATTTCGACTTCAAATGGCCTCAGACGTCCTGCGTGATGGACTTGGACTCGAGCTCGTCAACGACCACGAAGAGGTTGTTGCCGAAGTATTTCGCAGCGATGTCAATAATTCGCTGGAGATCTCCCTTTTTGAGAGGGATTTACCTTTCGTCGAAATCGAGCGCCTATTAAAAAAAGCGCGCACGCTTCTTGGAACATTCGAGGACGGAAGTCCGCTACCGCCCCCGGTGACGTAGTCCGGGGAGCACTCGGTCAATGCGGCCTGCGACATACCGTGCAATGTCAGTTTGATGTGCCTCTGAACGACTGTTCTCGAGAACACTGAAGGTCCGCTACGGGTCGATTCCGGGCAACTGCGCTAGGCCAAGTGCAAGCAACCCCGGAAGGCAGTAGTCGGCCAGGAGGAGACACTCAGTACAACCAGCATTAGGAAATTTGTTCGACCAATTCGCCTTCGGAAGCTGCCATTCGACCTTACAGCAATCGACGCGTGCATTTCAGGGTTTGAGCGCAGAACCGTCCGCGTCCGTCCGAGAAGGCTTTTTGACACTGAATTATGCGGTCCGCACACATCACGCATGATGTGAACCATGGCCACCTTTCCCGGACCCCGCGCCAGCGTGCGTGATTCGTCCACGTATCGGATGGCAAGATCGAGCAGCCCGCTACGCGTCATCGAGTTTGCCGTCAAGCACCATTTTGGGCCCGTTCGATCACTTGCTTCTCGCGACGCATCTGGCAGATAGAAACCCGAATTAAGTCAGATGTTCTGTCGCTGGCATTGCATTTCGCCGGCTATACGACCTGGATTGTTGCCGTCCAGACAACATGGCATACGCACTCGCGATCCTACCGGCGCTCGCCCGTCCCTCACTACAATGCGTCACACGCTCGCTTGAATTGCGAGCAAAGCGATACGCGCAAAACCCGTGGTCGCTCAGGTGAACCGCGCCGCGTGTACCGGATCCCCCCAACCGAAGCAATAGGACAATGGATCATGAGCAAGACAACTCGCAATGTGCAGCCCGTTACTTCCAACCTGGGCAAACAGGGTTCAGCTGAACTCGTACCTTCCCGTTACGCGGTGCGCGTGGGTGACATCGATGTCGTATTGATCAGCGATGGCGTTCTACCGCTGCCCACCTCCACCATGTCCACCAATGTGAGCGAAGCGGATCGCAACGAATGGTTCGATGGTCGTTTCCTGCAACGAGACATGTTCGACTGGGCGCTGAATATTGCGCTCGTGCGCAGCGGCGGGCAGCTCATTCTGATCGACTCGGGCGTGGGTGATGGTTTCGAATACTTCACGCGAGCCGGACAGTCAGTAATGCGACTGGAGTCGGCAGGTATCGACCTTACTGCAATCACTGACATCGTCATTACGCACATGCATATGGATCACGTTGGCGGCTTGAACGTCGATGGCATCAAGGCCAGGCTACGCCCGGACGTGCGCATCCACGTGTCGGCCTCGGAAGTAGAGTTCTGGAAAAACCCGGACTTCAGCAAGACGGTGATGCCGGAGACGGTTCCGCCTGCGCTATGCAAGGCTGCTGCGAAGTTCGTGGAACTCTACCGCGAGAATATCGTGCAGTTCGATCAGGCAGTCGAAGTCGCACCGGGCGTGTCGGCGCGCGTGACGGGCGGGCACACACCGGGACACTGCGTCGTGGACGTCACATCAAACGGCGAGAAGCTAACGTTCGTAGGAGATGCGATTTTCGAAGTCAACTTCGACAATCCGGATTGGCAGAATGGCTTCGAGCATGATCCTGAGGGTGCAGTGGACGTGCGTCTCGCGCTGTTCAACGAAGCCGCGGAAACGGGCGCTTTGCTTGCCGCAGCGCACGTCTCGTTCCCATCCATCGGACACATTGCAAGGAACGGCGACAGCTTTCGCTTTGTTCCTGTTACGTGGGATTACTAATCGATATCGGATAATTGATAATCACCCACCGCGATCTGGACTCACTTTCCGTATCCGGAAGCGACTGGTGCGCATCCCGTGCATGACACTGTCGTTAAGCGTTACCTGCACCTGAATTTCTTCGAGCATGACTGCTATCTCCATGTGCGCACGCGGCGCGTGGAGCCCTTCAATCCACAGGAGCCTGCCATGCGATCCCTTCCCATGCCACGAAAAGCTGTTTGCGCTTGCGCGCTATTCGCAACGCTGCCCGGCGTCGCGACCGCCGAAACGTTTGCGCTGAAAGTTGCCGATCTGGATCACGGCCGTTTCAGGAATGAACAAGTGTTCAGCGGATTCGGCTGCCACGGCGAGAATGTGTCACCGCATGTGACATGGTCAAACGCGCCAGCCGGTACTCGCAGCATCGTCGTGACGATTCATGACCCCGACGCGCCGACGGGCAGTCTCGGCTGGACCCATTGGGCTGTTGTCAACATACCGCCCTCGCAGACCTCTCTGCAAAAGGGCGCCTCCGGCAACGTGAATCTGCTGCCGCCCGGGGTCACCGAAACGCTGACCGACTTCGGCCAATCGAAGTATGGCGGACCGTGTCCACCACAAGGCAAGCCACATCGTTATATCGTCACCGCGTACGCACTCGATATCCCGCATATCGACGTGAGCCCGGCATCTAGCCCTGCACTCGTTGCGTTTCAAATGCACGGGAAGATCGTCGCTCGGGCTCGCTATGTCGCGACCTACCAAAGCGCGGCGAACTGAGCCGCGCCACGGGTACTATCAACTGAGCGACATGCCACCGTCGACACGCAAGTTGACGCCGTTGACGAAGCTGCCCTCGTCACTCACGAGAAAGAGCGCCGCGCGTGCGAGTTCTTCAGGAAGTCCGAGGCGGCCTAGCGGAATACGCCCTGCGACGGCAGCCTCGAACGCCGGCCGCTCGTCATACGCGATACCCAGCTTCGTCAGAATTGGCGTGTCGACCGGCCCGGGACTCAGTACATTCACACGGATGCCACGCGCCTGAAGCTCCAAAGCCCAACTCCGCGCGAAGGCCTCGATTGCGGCCTTCGTACCCGCGTAGACTGCATGTCCTTCGAACACTTTCGAACTCGCGATCGAACTCGTCAATAGAATGGCACCACGCTCCCTCATGAGTGGCGTGATCTTCTGTACCCCGAAGAAAATTGCTTTGGTGTTTGTCGCGAAGTGACGATCATAGGAGTCTTCGCTCACTTCGTTCGATGCTTCGATAGTATTCACTCCCGCGTTCGCGAAATATATGTCAATTCCTCCAAAGCGCCTCGACACTAGCGCGGCCACTTCGCCGTGCGTTTTCGGGTTCGCGAGATCTCCCGTCAGTCCGATCGCCCGGTCGCCAAGTTCGGCCACGGCCGCATCGACGGCATCCGGACGTCGGCCCACCATAATGACATTCGCGCCCTCTTCAATCAGCAGTCTGGCCGTGGCCAATCCGATTCCACTATTTGCGCCAGTAACAACAGCAACCTTGTTTGCGAGTCGATTCATGTTTTCTCCGTCATATTCCACCTGTCCGGCGTAGAGCCAGAATTTAGCAACGGCTTCTGGTGGGTTGAAGTCACTCGTAGGTCATTTCACCCTTTCCACTTTGTCATCATGTCCGTGGATAAATTTAGCGGCTTTCCCGCGTTCGTTCGCTCCGTCGAGACGGGCTCGTTCACGGCTGCGGCGCAATCTTTGGGTACGACGACGTCGGCCGTGTCAAAGAGCGTGGCAAGGCTCGAAAAGCGCCTGGGCGTCACGTTATTCCAGCGCTCGACCAGGGCCTCCGTTCTGACGATTGAAGGTCAGGCGTTTTATGAGCGCATTGCCCCGCTGATGCGCGGGCTGGAGGGCGCCGAAGAAGTATTGCGATCGCCGGCCGCCGCCGCAGGAAGACTGCGTGTAAGCCTGCCTGGCGAACTGGGTCGCTTTTTGCTCGATCCCGTCACGCGGGAACTCCTGCCAAACCACCCGGAACTCGCACTCGACGTGAGCGTCAGCGACCATCATGCCGACCTGATCCGCGATCGCATCGATATCGCGATCAGGGCGGGATGGCTGGAAGACAGCGGCCTGTATGCGCTGCCGATCACCAGTCTTCGGCTGGTGTTAGTTGCGGCGCCTGCATATCTGCGTGAGCGGGGATCACCGCGTGTTGCTGCGGATCTCGCTGCGCATCGGCATGTGCGCTACCGGCTCAATGGCCGACCGTACCCCTTGAACTTCGCCGATGGAACGTCCAGCTCCATCGAAGGCAGGTTCGACGCTGATAACGGTGAGGCAATGCGCGTAGCGGCATTGAACGGACTGGGTATCGCCCAAATACTGGAAATTGCCGTACGGGACGATCTCGCCACCGGGAAGCTGCAGGCTGTACTACCCGATCAGGCGCTCGCGTGCGTCCCCGTCCACGCTATTCACGCTTTCGGAAAAAACATGCCGACGCGCGCGCGCGTATTCATCGATTTCGTTACGGCGCAACTCTCGAAATGAAGTATCCCGTCGCCCCGGCGCTCAGCGCCATCGGCTGCCGTCGCGCTGCATTCGAATTACGCCAGGGAGGCGTCGTGCAGCAAATCGATCAGTGCGTCGGCTCCGGTGTGGTCGGCCGTGAATGCCGTGGCCACCGGATCGTAGGTTGCGGACAAGCCGACCGCACCAAGCAGATTGGCGAGGTAGGTATCGAGCGTGCTGGTCGCATTCGACACGCTTGCTGCGGTCACCGTATTGGCAAGCGTGACCGGCGCCCCGGACGTGACGAAATTCATCGGATTGCCATCGGGCGTCAACAACGCGACCAGTGCCGTGGTCAGCGTGGTGACGCTCGCAACCGCGGTCTGTCCACTCGCGGGTAGTTGGGCGAGCGCCGTGACGAGCGGGCTGACCTGGCCGGACGGATCAGTCGCGACGAGCGCGATTGGCTGCGACAGTCCGGCAACATTCGACGTATACGCTCCATTCGACCCGGCCTGGGTCGTTGCGGTCTTCCCGTTAACGTCGGTGGCGGAGATCGTCGCATTGGCCACCGGATTACCCCCGGCAACCGTTCCCGAGACCGCTGCGTTTTGACTGCCGGATGATGCGCCACTGTCGCTGCCGCCGCCACATCCACCGAGTAGCGCAACTGCGATTCCTGTTGCGACGACAATCGGTGTCGCCAGATTTCCCTGTCCCATGATCCACTCCATTATTCGCAGTCGATTGATACCGGATGAGGCTGAGCAGCGCACATGATGTCCTCGCCGATCAAACAGGCGCAAAGTCTGGTCTTCGCCCTGCGTCAGTGAATTTATCGTCGACGACGCGCAAGACGGACATAGTCAAGCGACTGGGCAACTTGTCGCCAGGAATACCCACCTTCGAAATATTCGTCAGGCGCAATATCATTTGGAAGTCGTATGGCTTGCACTCGTGGGACCGCGACGCGTTTCCGGCATTGAAGGACCTGGACAGCCGCCGTGTATCCTCGGACGTCGAGTAGCGTTGGCGTTCGCGCAGGTCAGGATCACGGCGAGGAATGTGCCGTTGGCATCGGACAGGGTGTGATGCGTCCCCCAGGCGTCGCAAACAGAGGTGGCCTCACTCGTTCGGACAGTTTTCTGAGATTTTCGTAGAGCAAAATAATTCCGTCACTCCAGAATTCTCATGGATCAAGGCCTCCGTCCCGCGAATTGACGACTTTATTGACGGTCCCATTAAAATAATGTCGTCAATTCGCCTACGTCCGCATTAAATTTGTCGATTCGCGTAGTGGAGCAAGGGTTCCGGCGGTAACGTCCTGATTTCTGGACCGATTCCCGGCCCACCGCGCGGTCGGTCGAAGCGCTGAGTTCAGACAGGACGCTCTCTGTCTCAAGCTCGGTCACCTATGCTGGAAAAGCGGTGTTGCGGGACATTCGGGGCCAACTCCGTCCGCTTGCTCCCGGCCAAAAAGCGACATCTGCGCACGTAGGTAGAATCGTCAACAATCAGCTCTAGGTTTGATGGCCATTCCCATTTCGCGAGGCGCAGCGATGAAGGTAACGATTGCATACATCGAAGAACCACCGTTCGGTTGGACGGAAGCGGATGGTACTGCTACGGGTGCTGACGTTGATCTGGCCGATGCGGTTCTTCGGGCGATCGGTGTTACCCGGATCGAGCATCGCCTGACGACATTTAGTGAACTGCTACCCGGCGTTGAAGCAGGTCACTGGGATATGAACGTTCCGCTCTTCGTTACCCCTGAACGCGCCAATATCGTCGCGTTCAGCGTACCCGTATGGGGGATCGGAGACGGCTTTCTGGTTCGGACTGGAAATCCGAAAGCGCTCAACAGCTACGTGTCACTCGCCAAACGTCCTGAGGCGCGCCTTGGCGTCATTGCCGGACAGGTGCAACACGAGTCGGCGAGAACGTCAGGCGTAAGCGAGGACCAGATAGTCATCTTCGAGCAACAGGCCGACGCGATCGAAGCGGTTCTCTCGGGCGCGATCGACGCGTATGCAAGCACAGCCTTGGGAAATCGCATAGTTGCGTATCGGATCGGAGGCTCAATGCTTGAGGCAGTGGAGCACGAGCCCCAAACGAATGGCACGCAGCAGAAGCTCCCGCTCGGCGCATTCTCGTTTAGCAGACGAAACAGCGCTCTGCTCAATGCGGTAAACGGGCAACTTCGTTCATATCTTGGCTCAGAAGAGCATCGCGCTCGTATGGCGAGATTCGGCTTGACAAACAATGAAATCGATTCCGCTCTCGCGCATGGGGTGTGAGACGGGCTTCGGCCACTTTCGGACCTTCGACTTCGGTGTCTAAACCGTCACCAATCCAGGTCACGAACACTTGTTGATGACCGTCGTTGGGAATGCCACATACAATCTCACGTCATCACCGCACGACGATTTGATCAGACTGAATACATAGCTAATGACCGATCGTGCTTCCCGCCGTCAGCTCGACCTTCTAGGCGCTCCGCGCTGGCAATGGCTCGATGAACTTCTGCGTATCTGGTATGTGCGCGCCTTAGATTCAGCCGATGGCTGCTCGCCCGACGAGCTCGCCGATATCTCGGCTCGCCTGAATTTCGTACTGCCAGCCACGCTTGCGGAGTGGTTCGAACTCGTCGGCCACCGCTTAGAATCCGTTCAGGATGCCCCCGCGACGCCCCTTACGGTGCGCGTTCAGGATGGCCTAGTAAGCGTCTGGACGGAGAACCAAGCTGTATGGACGCTGCTCGTGGGCGCCGGAATCGATCCGATGTGCCAGATCGATAGTTCCGATTTCTGCTTTCCAGCTACTCCTTTGAGCCAAGCATTGCACGGGATGACGCTTAGCGACACGTTAGTGGGCGCTTGGGGTGGCAATGGTCGTGGACCACTAGGTGACTTGGCGTCATCGGTCGTCGGAGGCGTAATCGAGGACGCTGCGGACGATGAGGTGGCTCGTGTCCTGAGTGCTTTCCCCCAACTAAAAATCCCAGGCAATCCGTTCTATAACGTGCCGCCCCATGGGGACGGCACGACGATACTTCGTGATGGGATTGGCTTGGAGTGGGCGGTGGCTACGGCAGAGGCACTCGAGCACATTGATGCGCTGGTCCCGCTCGAACCTCCCGGCGGCCGCTATCGGGTGAGCCTTGAGCTCCCTACGGCAGTCGCGCGCCAGGTCGGGCTGATCGGACGTAGTGCTATCCCGGATTTTAATGCCATCCATTTGCCCTCTGAACTTGCGAGGCCGGCGACGGGGAACGTCAGCCAGCTTTCGGCTTCATTTGAGTGGGAGACCGCGCAGCCCGAAAAATGTATGTCTGCTGTTCGGAACGCGCTACCCGAGACTGAGCGAGCGCTGGCCAAGATTACTTACAGACCAGAGCGGATTGCGCACTGGCGAACCGTCGAATCGGATGGAGGTGTTGATGATGAGCGTTGAAATCTGCCTTTCCGCCGGTTGGTAAGCAAGCCACAGCAAACGGTACGTCAGCGTCTGGGACCGCGTTCGACCTGCCGGTCCAGGTGCAGGCGCGCGACGATATGGCGAAGCCGCGATGGCTGATTGGGAGAAATTCGACTGACCGTTGAGGGTCGGCATCAACCAGTCCGACACTACCCCAATACCACTCGACCGAGGCCGGCCAGCCGCAGACATCGGCTGGCCGCATCGCCTGGACATTCGAATGTCCAGGCGCGAAGAGACAGCTTTCGCGCGAATTCCGTATCCATCGGGCGACGGCACTTCCAGATAGTCGCCGGCAGTAGTCAAAGGCTGCCCGGGGCCGCCGTCCGAATGTCTGTGCGCCAAGGTGCAGAACGATCGCGCACTCCCTGAACCCGAACGTCCGAACATGGCTGGCGCATGTACTGGACGCGGATGCGCTTTCAATCCGTCGCCGGTGCGGCGCCTGCCCAATTTCCGTCGTTCCGGTCCCAGGGAGGCACGCCACTGAACGCGTCGACCAGGAAATCGATCATGACGCGCACTCTGGCGCTCAGGTGCCGACGGCTCGGATACAGCGCGAGAATGTCGATATCCGGCAAGCGGTACCGGGGCAACACATGCACGAGCCGGCCCTCGGCGAGATCCTTGCCGATCAGGAAAGTGGGCTGCTGGATCACGCCGTGTCCGGCAAGGGCCGCTGCACGCGCCGTATCGCCGTTGTTGGTATGCATGTGACAGTCCACCTTCACCGAGTGAAGCTTGCCGCGCTCGTCGATCAGTTGCCAGTCGTCGCCGGTGGACGCATACGTGTAGCCGATACAGCGGTGCCCGCCCAGCTCCGCCGGGGCTGCCGGAACGCCGAAGCGAGCCAGATAGGCCGGCGATGCGCAAAGAATGTTTTGCGACGTCGCCAACTTGCGGGCCGCATGACTGGTCGAACCGGCGCGTGAGATGCGAATGGCGAGATCGTAACCTTCATCCACGATATCGACGACGCGGTCAATCAGTCCGACGTCGAGTTCGACTCCCGGGTATTTCCGCATGAACTCGGGCCACAACGGTGCCAGATACAAAATACCGAAGCTCACGGGTGCATTGATGCGCAGCCGCCCGCGCGGCTCGACCGACGCCGACGAGACCAGCCCCTCCGTCTCGGCGACATCGTCGAGGATCGACTTGCAACGGGCGTAAAGCGTCTCGCCGCCCTCGGTAAGAGAAAGCGTACGCGACGAGCGATTCAGCAAGCGCGTGCCCAGATGCGCCTCCAGTTCATTCACATAGCGTGTGACATTGGCGGGCGACGTGCCGAGCGCATCCGCGGCGCGCGCGAAGCCCCCACGGCTCACCACCGTCACGAAAACCTCGAAAGCGCGCAGACGATCCATCAGCTCCTCGATTCATTCACAAAAGCTGAATGATAGGAGCACATTTTAGATCTTTCTACATTCATAACTGAAGCCTATATTGCTTTCAACGCGCCAATGCATGGGGCACTGGCCGACGAAGTGCATCAGGAGATTGAAAATGCAACGCTTAAAAGGAAAAGTCGCCATCGTCACGGGCGCCAGCGCAGGGATTGGGCGTGCTACGGCAAAGCTGTTCGCGAAGGAAGGCGCCAAGGTGGTCATCGCGGCGCGGCGCGCGGCGGAACTCGAAACACTCGCCGCGGAGATCGTCAACGAAGGCGGCGAAGCCGCATACCTGGCGGGTGACGTGCAATCGGAAGACTTTTCGAAGGCGCTGGTCGCGCTCGCGGTGAGCCGGTTCGGCCGCCTGGACATTGCCTACAACAATGCCGGTACGCTCGGCGAGATGGGGCCGAGCACCGGTATTTCCGAAGCAGGCTGGAATGCCGCGCTGTCGACCAATCTGACGAGCGCCTTCCTTGGCGCGAAACACCAGATTCCGGAAATGGTGAAGCAAGGCGGTGGATCGATCATCTTCACGTCGACGTTCGTCGGTTACTCGTTCGCGTTTCCCGGCACTGCGGCCTATGCGGCGAGCAAGGCGGGCCTGATCGGTTTGACGCAAGCACTTGCTGCCGAGTATGGCGCGCAAGGCGTGCGCGTGAACGCGGTGTTGCCGGGCGCTGTCGACACGGACATGTATCGCGGCATGAACGACACCCATGAATCGCAGGCGTTCGTCACGGGCCTGCATGCGCTCAAGCGCGTTGCAAAGCCGGAAGAGCTTGCCCGGTCGGTGCTGTATCTCGCTTCCGACGATTCGTCATTCGTGACCGGTACGGCATCACTCGTTGACGGTGGCGCGTCCATTACCCGGACCTGATCCCTCTTTGTCGGCATCCGGCTTCTACCTGCCGATGCCGCCAGTTCTACCTCACTCATGCAAAGGAAATGACTCATGGACCTGAATCTGCAAGGCAAACTCGCATTGGTCAGCGGCAGCACCGCCGGCATTGGCTTCGCTATCGCCAGGACTTTGGCGCAGGAAGGCGCGCGCGTGATCGTGAATGGCCGCTCCCAGTCATCAGTGGATGACGTGGTCGCGCAACTGAAAGCCGAGACGGGCAGCGACGTCACGGGTTTTGCGGGCGATCTCGCCACAGCCGCGGCGGCTGATGAACTGGCAACGCGTTTTCCGGACGTGGAAATCCTGGTCAACAACCTGGGCATCTTCGAGCCCAAGCCGTTTGAGGAGATCCCCGACGCCGACTGGTCGCGTTTCTTCGACGTCAATGTGTTGAGCGGTGTACGCCTCGCTCGCCTGTTTCTGCCCGCGATGAAGCGTGCAAACTGGGGGCGGACGGGTTCAACCGGTGAATGCAACACCGATGCTGGCGTTTAGTTTATCTGCAGGCGTCATGTAACCCAATATCTTTCTCGGGCGTTGATTCAATTGCAAGGCGATCTTGTTCAAATCGCCTTGAGA